>SSFX01000010.1:0-40022 GCA_008015635.1 Nitrosomonas oligotropha | reverse complement strand
GCGGGTAGCGGCGTGCAAAAAGCGCCGACTGAATTCAACGTCGCGTTGCACGGCGAGTCGTATCACGTCAAAGTCACCGGCACCAGTCCGAAAAACGAATCCTTACGCCATTTCTATTTCATGGTCGACGGCATGCCCGAAGAAATCGTCGTCGAAACGCTCGATGAAATCGTGCTCGACGGCGGCACCCAAGGCGCCGTCAAAAGCACCATCGCCAGCAAACGCCGCAGCCCCGCAAATGAAGGCGACGTCGTTGTCAGCATGCCGTGCAATATTCTCGACGTACTGGTCAAAATCGACCAAAAAGTCACCGCCGGGCAGCCGGTACTCATCACCGAAGCCATGAAAATGGAAACCGAAATCACCGCCCCGATCAGCGGCATCGTCAAAGCCGTGCACGTCGTCAAAGGCGAATCGGTGAATCCGAACGAGGTGTTGATTGAGATTGTGGTGGGGTAATACTTTGCAAATAGGTAAGATCGCAACAGCCTAAACTTGTATTATATCGTTGATTAAATCAGAACTCGTTTTTACTAGATCAAAGAAAATCAAACCTGCATCGTCGAAGTTCTGGAACTACCCGGTTGTATGGTGGGTGGAGAAATCTACCAACCAACGCCTGCTCGTGAACTCATCAGACCGATCCCGGAACTTAAAGGTAGATGATGTATACGTAATAGGGTTGTTCAAGCAAAAAACACAACTTCTGCTTGGATTAACATTTTTCATTAATGAAGAAGATATTGTAAAACTAGCGCTATGCCAATCAACGCTTAAATTCCGAAATTTTTTTGGAAAGAACTTATTTTTAATAGCGATGCCAAATTTTTGGCTAATATTTCTCGTACCATATTGCAAGATGACGCATCAAATAAAATGAACTAAAAAAGGGAAAGCGATGTTTCAGATAAATTTTAGATACACTTTAATGATATTTCTACTTGCACTTATATCTTCAAAACAGATTTACGCAAATGAAACACCTAGTCGTGAACATTTCATAATTTATCCACCTGAAATTGTAATAGAGTACGAGCCGAATCGAGTATTGATTTCTTCAGAAAAAACAGACAATCTAAATCATTTCTCTGAAACGAAATGGTCAATATATCAAATAAAAAAAGATTCTATTTCAAGAAACTTTCAACGCACTTTTTGGGGAAATGCATATAGTGATGAAGAAATTAATTCGATTATTAATGAATATGACATGCCATCTGGCATTTATGGATTAGTTTTAACAATAACTGATGAGGAAGATATATCAAGCAGTTCAGAAAAGCTGATTCTATTGAAAAGAACGGAAGCTCAGAAAAAGTACGGTTATATTACGAAAAAAGCACTTAAAAATCTTATTAAGTCCTTACGATCAGGGCAAGCAAAATCTTTATTGCCGACTAGCGTTCATAAAAAAATCAACGAGTTCATTATACCTCCACTAGAAAAGCTCTTAAAATATGAAGATGTTTTTGGACAGAATGTAGTTGGAGCACTGATAAGCGGTCTAACTTCTGCTGGAGTAGGGCAATCAACTGCTCGTAGAACTGCGGAATTAATTGTTGCTGTGTTCTTATAATTTAGGGAAAGCCGAATCAATTACAAAACATGTATCTGCAATTTGCAAAGACTTGTCATACCTTTAGAGTTTAAGGCCTTACAGTTTGAAATAGATAAGATAAATCCTTTTAATTTGAAAGTGACAAAGTTGTTTGTTGCGTAAGTTTATTGCAACTATTACTTAAAATCACCACATATTCATCGTTAAAAAGCTGAGAAGTATTTTGATTACATATCACTAACGATATTCTTAGAGTTATTGCACGTAGAAGCTTATAAAAAATAAGGTCGAGCCTTCAATTAACAAATGTTTTCTGGATCAGAACAATGCGATTGCGCAATAGCTCTACATTTACACAGTAAGGAAAAAATTAAAATCTGTCCTCGTTCATGTTGGCGTAGCTAATCAGCTTTACGTCCAGCACTTGCCTAACGCTCATCCTTCATGTTAAAAGCTCGCGCTTTCTCATTGAACTCCGCTCAGTCTGACTTTCCCTGGGAATACAAAGTATCGATTGGTAAATTACACAAAATGCAATATCCCGATCAGCGACACGTCGCCAACCGCATAGATGAGCGGACTATCCCAGGTATGGGGAGAAAAGGCTTCAGCCAGGGTGATTAGAAGCGGCACGATGAGCAAGGCGGCGATGAGTTGCGTTGTGCTGAAATATTGCTGGAATATAAGGATTGCGATGAAAGCCGTCACCCATACGCAGGCGCTGCCGATATAGCTGCGCACGTATTTTTGCTTGGTAAATAGCGCATACGTCGTATATTTTCTTTTCCCGAATTTGATACCCACCGGCTCGGCAAGCCCGTCGCCGATTCCGTTGGTAATGATGATGATCATGATGAGCGGCAGCATCGCATGGCTCTCGAAGTAAACAAGCAACGGAATCAGCACCAAGTAGCTCGCGATAAACTGGGTATAAAGCCAAGTCAGCGTCAACGGCCTGTCTTCCGGCCGGTCGAACGAGCAAAACATCACATTCAGCACTCCGATCCTGCTGCGCAGGGGCGCTATGAAAAATGTCAGGAAGATAAATGCGCAGACCATATCCATGAAAAAAGCCGCCGCGCTATAAGGGTATTCAATCACCAAAGACAATAAGGTCGGAAGGAAGAAAAAAGCGAAGTGATTGATCTTCCTTGTGTAATTCACTTTGACATTTTGATGGATCACGAGCAATCCACAAACATAGTGAATTAAAAACAGCGCGGTATAAAAGACTGCATGGTGCAGCCAATATTCAGCGGGAATGTTCACTTGCGATGGAAGCAACTTCGGGGTGGCACCCAGAAAACACCGGGAACGTGCGGCATTCGCCTAGGGAAATGCTGATTAATTCGGTGAACGAGAGGAAGCACGAGGCGCATGGAACGCAGCAACCGAGACATATCAACAAGATAGGCGAAGATGCGAGTACCGCGCAACAAAGTGATTCGCTCGTGCAGTCAATTAATCAGCGTTCCCTATCGGGATAAAAAGGTAATCTTCTTGATAAACGCCTCGGCGCCGCCTTGGGTATTGTTGGTATTGGCTTGGAAAGCAATTCCTGTAATTGGCGGTGTTTTGGGGTGTTTGAAAGTGGTACGGAATTTCTCATCGACTTCAAAATCGGTGGTAATCACTTTACCCGGTTGGTCGCCGGATGCCACGCAAAAATATCGCCCGCCCTTTTTCCATAGCTTGCCCAAATACATGCGGCCCAGTTCTTCAGCTTTGCCGATAAAAGCGCTCAAAAAATAGGGTGCCGCGTAGATGCCCAACGGCAAGCCGCTGGAGAGCTTTTCGGTTCCAAATGACAACATCACGGCGATAGGCACACTGTTAATTCCCGCATTCCAATTTGCGCCCTGGGGATACTTATTCACGCCCCAAACGATTTCCACCCGCTTAACATTGTGAATAAAGTTCTGTTGCCCCAGCTGCAAACCAAACAATCCGGCCATCTCACCGTCCGCGCTGATCACCAGGGCATCATTTTCAAATCTAGGATTCAGCTTTTTTGCATCCAACTGAAGTTCGAATCCTCGTTCTTCCAACCAGGAAACGGCACTGCCATTTGAATTACCGGAAAAATCGATGACATGAACAATTTTTTCATTCGCTGCGGCAAACGACGTCCAACACCACAACAATAGAACGCCAATTAAAAAATATCGATTAGGGAAGCGTTGATTCATTCGTCGAACAAAAAGATAAGCACACAAAAAACATCAGGCCTTACAGTTTACAAGAATTGACAGCAGCAGCTCCACCCGCAAAGCATAGTCAACTACGCGGTCTCATCTACCCGGCCTTGGGCAAGAATCGCCTTGTGCGCTTGATTGTTCAGAAATTCTGAAATGCTGGCGGAAGCGACCGGTTTACTGAACAGATAGCCTTGCACCATTTCACAGTCAAGGTTCTTGAGAATATCCAATTGTTCTGACGTTTCCACGCCTTCGGCAATGATGCCGTAACCGAGTTTCTGCCCCATTTCTATCATAGAGCTGACCAAGGTGAGGGTTTTCTGGTCAGTCAGCATATCGTCGATGAAATATTTGTCGATTTTCAGGTAATCCGCTTTCAGGTGCTTAAGCGATGCGAAAGAAGAATAACCGGTGCCGAAATCGTCGATGGACAGTAACACACCCAGGTCTTTCAAGTCTTGAAAAATAGTCAGATTGCGCGGATCGGTTTGCACGATGCCTTCCGTTACTTCGAGTTCCAATTCGGCTGGCGCGATGCCGACTTCATCGATGATACGTTTAACCAGCAACACAAATCCTTTGTCCAGAAAAAGACTAGGGGAAATATTGACGGCCATGCGCAGCGTGCGGAAACCTTCTTGCTTCCAAGCCACCAGCTGGCTGCACGCGGTGCGTAACACCCATTCGGTGAGCGGTTTGATCATGCCGATTCTTTCAGCGGTGGTGATAAAATCGTTGGGCGGGACTTGTCCTAATTGCGGGTGATACCACCGCGATAGCGCTTCGACGCCAAAAATTTCCCCGCCCTTGATATTGATTTGCGGTTGATACACCAGAGACAGTTGCTGTTTTTCGATGGCTTCCCGCAGGTTTTGCTCGATTTGAAAACGATACTCCGCTTTGTGAGTCAGCTCGGCTTTATAAAATGCATACTGATTTTTCCCATTTTCCTTGGCGGTGTACAGCGAGATATCACCCGCTTTGAGTAAAGCGGAAAGAGTTTCGCCATCATCGGGGTAATAGGCAATGCCAATACTGCAAGCCGGAGCAATTTTTCTGGAATAAATCCCGATCGGTTGGGATATGGCCTCAAGACAGCGTTTCGCGACATTGGCGGCGTAATCCGCTTCGACTTCTTCAATGAGGATACAGAACTCATCGCCACCCAGCCGGGCAATGAAGTCTATGTCGCGGCAGGTGTGGATTAATCGCGTTGCAATGGTTTTGAGCAACAAATCGCCAGCGTCGTGTCCCAGGCTATCGTTAATGTATTTGAAGTTATCCAGATCAATGTACAGCAACCCGAAGCGGCGGCCGTGCCGGCTGGAGGATTTGGTGATTTCTTCCATGTGCTGCATAAACGAGGCGCGGCTGGCCAATCCTGTCAGTTCGTCAGTATACGCCAGCGTGCGGATGCGTTTTTGCGCTTGATCCCGTTCCATGACGATCCCCGTCAGCCGGGCAGCGGATATCAGATCTTTTAACTCTTTCTCGTCCGGCAGTGCGGGGTGATTGTAGTACATGCCGAACGCACCCAAGACTTTTCCGCTGGAGCTTTTGATCGGCTCAGACCAGCAACACCGCATACCGTGCGGTAACGCAATATGTTTGATTTCCGCCCACTTCGGGTCGGTTTCGATGTTTTCCACCAGCACCCGTTGCCCGGTAAAAGTGGATGCCCCGCAGGAACCGACACTCGGCCCGTTTTCTAGGCCGTGCACGGCTTCGCAATAAGCCTGCGGCAAACTGGGCGCACCACCGTGCAGCAGTTTATTACCGCTCAATTCGAGCATCGAGCAGCGCATGCCGGGGTGGCGGGCTTCGTACATGAGTGCAATCGCATCGTAAATATCCGGCGCAGGACGCCCTCTCGCAATCATCTCGAGTATTTCGGCGTATTGATTATCAAAGGTTTCGGCTTTTTTGCGTTCGGTAATATCGACATGAGTACCAATGAGACGCAACGGCTTATTGTCCAACGCGCGCGTGACCAGAAATGCGCGCGATAGCACAAAAACCTCGTGGCCATCCTTATGCCGCATGCGCATTTCAACTTCAAACGAATCCTTGCGGCCATCAAAGTAATCCTGCACTCTCTCCAGTGCGATGATTTTGTCATCGGGATTAACCAGGTTCTCCCAGGTGCTTACTTGATTCGCCAGCTCATTCTCCGCATAACCCAGCATGCTTTTCCAGCGCGGCGAGTAATACACTTCATCCGTTTCCAGATTCCAGTCCCACAATCCATCGTTGGCACCGCGCATCGCTAACGAAAACCGCTCCTCACTGACATAAAGCTCATGGGTACGTTTCTCGGTCATCAACTCGACAGCAGCCAATTCGGAACGCAATCGCTGCAGTTCTTCCAGTAGTTGAGACTTGGTTTGCTTGGTATTACCCATGGTTACCTCAATGATAAATCAATATGCAAAGATAACCATCTAAATTAGGATTTTGCAAGTGATGCTGGATAGGCATGATCCCGGAAAAAAAGTATGACGGCACTCTGCCATTGAGTCCTTTCTGCTTGCCATCATGACCTATGGATTGTTCCGGTTTATTTTGTTTTTCTTAGCCCTTTTTCTGGAATCCTTAGCAGCGGTTTTTGTTCCGTTCCGCTGAGCGCTACCGATTAATTTCTCCTTACCCAATTTCTGTATGAATTTTTCTTTATCGACCGGCGATACGATAATGACTTTATCTTCTCCGTAGGTTATTTGCAGACGATCGAACGACAAAGCCGGGCTTGTCGCCGCAACCTGAGTTTCCTCTAGGGATACGATCGATTGAATGGGGATATTCCATGTAAACGGACCGCTGATGATCTTGAGATCATCGCCACTGACGATATACCGGGTCGAAACATAGATCCAAATCGGGAAGCCAGCACCCGCAATCAATATAATTGCTGCAAACACATAATTGGCTATTCCGCCTACCGTCAGCGGGACAGATGCGCCCAGCAAACAGGCGGAGACGGATAGCAACAAACAAACCAGTACCCAGTTATCGATTTTAGACTTGAAGACATGCATGATTATTCGTTCTTAAAATATTGATTCGATGAAACGCACAAAACCTGTTTGGTTTTGATCGCAGCACTACAAAAATACCAACCAGGAAAAACGGGCAAATTTTGCCCTATTATCGTTTTAAAAACAAAACTTGCAGCACCATTACTTTAAAATGCCCGAGTGACGATCGCTGCATTGATGATCAATGCAAACAAACGCCAGGAAACCGGAACTTACTTTCACCCTGCCAGCATTAAATGCGCAACCCACCCACCTGATTATCCGGAATGTATGAACAACTTTGTAGCATGCGAAACCGCGCACATACAAAAATAAACCTTTTTCACGTATAATTCCGACTTCAATAAGCCGGGGCATTTCAACGATGGTTTCCGGTTCTTTTTCCAGATCTTGTCAGTTTCCAAGGAGTTTTTTGTGTCACAACGACCGCACGCCATCCTCGCACTTGCCGATGGAACAATTTTTCGTGGCGTGTCTATTGGCATTGAAGGCATCAATACCGGCGAAGTGGCGTTCAATACGGCAATGACCGGTTATCAGGAAATCTTGACCGATCCGTCGTATTGCCAGCAAATCATCACGCTGACTTATCCGCATATTGGCAACACCGGCACCAATCCGGAAGATTTTGAATCCGGTAACATCAATAAAGTGTACGCCGCCGGATTAGTGATCCGTGATTTGCCGCTCATGGCCAGCAGTTTTCGTAAAACCCGCACATTACCGGAATTTCTCCAAGAGCAGAATGTCGTCGCCATTGCCGAAATCGATACACGTAAATTGACGCGGATTTTGCGCGAAAAAGGTGCGCAAGCCGGTTGCATCATGGCAGGCGATATCGACGAGGAAAAAGCATTGCAAACTGCCCGGGCATTCCCCGGACTAGCCGGAATGGATCTCGCCAAAGTGGTGAGCTGCCGCCAGCCGTATACTTGGACGGAAGGCGAATGGTCGCTCGAATCCGGTTTCCGGACTCAGGACAATCCCAGATTTCACGTCGCCGCTTTTGATTTCGGCATCAAACGCACGATTTTGCGCAAACTGGCGCAGCGCGGCTGCAAGGTGACGGTATTCCCGGCGCAAACCCCGGCCGAGGAGATTCTGAAGGCACAACCTGATGGCATCTTTCTGTCCAATGGCCCCGGTGATCCGGAGCCGTGCAACTATGCAATTTCCGCCACGCAAGCTTTGCTACAAAAAAATATCCCGCTATTCGGCATTTGCCTTGGCCATCAATTGCTCGGTTTAGCCAGCGGCGCACGCACCATTAAAATGAAATTCGGTCATCATGGCGCCAACCATCCAGTGCAGGATGTGGCCAATGGCAAGGTGATTATTACCAGCCAGAATCACGGTTTCGCCGTCGATATCGATACATTGCCCGCGACCGCGCGGATCACGCATGTCTCGCTTTTCGACGGAAGTCTGCAAGGATTCGAGTTAACCGATAAACCGGCCTTTTGTTTTCAGGGTCACCCGGAAGCAAGCCCAGGGCCGCATGAAGCGGATTATTTGTTTGATAAATTCATCGCCATGATGCAGCACTATAAAAGCCAGCACTCCCAATAATTACGCCATGTTCATCCGCTAGAGAGTATGCCTAAACGTACCGACATTCAGTCCATTCTCATCATCGGCGCCGGCCCGATCATTATCGGCCAAGCCTGTGAGTTTGATTATTCCGGCGTGCAAGCCTGTAAGGCCTTACGTGAAGAAGGCTATCGCATCATTCTGGTGAATTCGAATCCCGCCACCATCATGACCGATCCGGAAATGGCCGATGCCACCTATATCGAGCCGATTACCTGGACCATGATTGAGAAAATCATCGCGATCGAACGGCCGCAAGCGCTACTGCCCACGATGGGCGGACAAACGGCGTTGAACTGCGCGCTCGATCTGGTCAAACACGGCGTGCTGGAAAAATACGGCGTCGAACTCATCGGCGCTTCGCGCGAAGCCATCGACATGGCCGAAGACCGGGAAAAATTCAAACAGGCAATGACCCGTATTGGCTTAGGCTCGGCACGCTCCGCAGTTGCGCACAGCCTGGAAGAAGCCATGCAGGTTCAAGCGATGCTGGGTTATCCGGCCATTATCCGCCCTTCGTTCACCATGGGTGGCAGCGGCGGCGGCATTGCCTACAATCGTGAAGAGTTTCTGGATATCTGCGAGCGCGGATTGAAAACTTCTCCCACCAAGGAATTGCTGATCGAAGAATCCGTGATCGGCTGGAAAGAGTATGAAATGGAAGTGGTGCGCGATAAAAACGACAATTGCATCATTGTCTGTTCGATCGAAAATCTCGACCCGATGGGCGTGCATACCGGCGATTCGATTACCGTCGCACCGGCGCAAACGCTCACCGACAAAGAATATCAATTGATGCGTAACGCATCGATCGCAGTGTTGCGGGAAATCGGCGTGGAAACCGGCGGCTCCAATGTGCAGTTTGCCATTAATCCGGACGACGGCCGCATGCTGGTGATCGAGATGAATCCGCGCGTGTCGCGCTCTTCTGCACTGGCGTCGAAAGCGACCGGTTTTCCCATCGCCAAAATCGCCGCCAAGCTGGCCGTCGGTTACACGCTGAACGAGCTGGGTAACGATATTACCGGCGGCATTACCCCGGCCTCCTTTGAGCCCACCATTGATTATGTCGTCACCAAAGTGCCGCGGTTTGCTTTTGAAAAGTTTCCGCAAACCAATGACCGCCTGACCACACAGATGAAATCGGTTGGTGAAGTGATGGCAATCGGCCGCACATTCCAGGAATCCCTGCAAAAAGCACTGCGCGGACTGGAAACGGGGGTTGACGGCCTGGACGAAAAAACCGACAACCTGGAAACCATCCACACTGAGCTGGCCAATCCCGGCCCCGAGCGGATCTGGTTTATCGCCGATGCGTTCCGCTGCCATTTGTCGCTGGACGAAGTGCATCAGTTGACACACATCGATCTCTGGTTTTTGGCGCAAATCGAAGATTTGGTCAAACAGGAACAAGCATTAACCGGTACGGCGCTTGAAACGCTGGATTATCTGGCGCTGCGGAAATTGAAACGCAGCGGCTTTTCCGACCGGCGCTTGGCCAAACTGCTCAATACCGGACAAACCGCAGTCCGTTCGCGCCGCCATCAATTCAATCTGCACCCGGTCTATAAACGTGTCGACACCTGCGCAGCCGAGTTCGCGACCAGTACGGCGTACATGTACTCCACTTATGAAGATGAGTGTGAGTCCCGTCCAACCGGCAAAAAGAAGGTCATGGTGCTGGGCGGCGGTCCTAATCGCATCGGGCAAGGCATCGAGTTCGATTATTGTTGTGTGCATGCGGCTCTGGCGCTGCGCGAAGATGGTTTTGAAACCATCATGGTAAATTGCAACCCGGAAACGGTTTCGACCGACTACGACACATCGGATCGCTTATATTTTGAACCGCTGACACTGGAAGACGTACTCGAAATCGTCGCGGTAGAAAAACCCGATGGCGTAATCGTACAGTATGGCGGGCAAACACCGCTTAAACTTGCACGCGATCTGGAAGCCAACGGTGTGCCGATTATCGGCACCAGCCCGGATATGATCGATTGCGCGGAAGATCGCGAACGCTTTCAGCAAATGCTGCAACAACTGGGATTGCGGCAACCGCCCAATCGCACCGCACGCAATCCGGAAGCCGCCCTGATCGCCGCCGAGGAAATCGGCTATCCGCTAGTAGTACGGCCCAGCTACGTATTGGGCGGCCGCGCGATGGAGATCGTGCATGAAAAAGCCGATCTGGAACGTTACATGCGTGAAGCGGTTAAAGTTTCCAACGATTCCCCGGTATTACTGGACCATTTTCTGACCAATGCCACGGAAGTGGATGTCGATGCCATTTACGACGGAGAAACCGTGCTGATTGGCGGCATCATGGAACATATTGAACAGGCTGGTGTGCATTCGGGTGATTCCGCGTGTTCGCTACCGACTTTCAATTTATCACCGGAAACCCTGGATGAGCTGCGGCGTCAAACCGCCGATATGGCGCGAGCGCTGCATGTCGTCGGACTGATGAACGTACAGTTCGCGATTCAGGACGATACGGTGTACGTCCTCGAAGTCAACCCGCGGGCATCCCGCACGGTGCCTTTCATTTCCAAGGCAACCGGTCTGCAGCTGGCCAAAATTGCAGCGCGCTGCATGACGGGTAATAGTCTGATTGCTCAGAATATTACCGAAGAAGTGATACCGGCGTATTATTCGGTCAAAGAAGCGGTTTTCCCCTTCATCAAACTTCCCGGTGTGGATACGATACTGGGACCGGAAATGAAGTCGACCGGCGAAGTCATGGGAATGGGCGCCACTTTCGCCGAGGCGTTTATTAAATCTCAATTGGCAACCGATGTCCGCTTACCTGAATCGGGTAAAATTTTTATCAGTGTGCGGCAATCCGACAAACCACACGCGATTGAAATCGCACGCAACCTGGCCGGACTCGGCTTCACCCTTTATGCTACGCGCGGCACTGCCGCCGCCATAACCGAAGCGGGAATCGACGTTATCATCGTTAATAAAGTAGCGGAAGGCCGTCCGCATATCGTCGATATGATCAAAAATGGGGAAATTAACCTAATCATCAATACCGTAAAGAATCAAAGCAGCGCAATAAAGGATTCGTATTCGATCCGCCGCGCCGCGCTTCAGGCGAAAGTGACTTACTATACGACGCTAGCGGGAGCGCGTGCGGCCTGTGTCGGCATTACCAACAGACGCGAACTGCAAGCGTATAATCTGCAGAAATTGCATGTACAACTTAAGGCATAAGCAATTAACTTTTCTTGATTATTAAGAAACAGAGTGAAAATGAAAGGCAAACAACCACAATGAGCACAATCCCTTTAACAGTAGCCGGAGCGGAAGCGCTACGCAAAGAATTACACGAAATGAAAACCGTACATCGCCCCGCAGTCATCGCGGCTATTGCAGAAGCGCGTTCGCACGGCGATCTGTCCGAAAATGCCGAATA
The DNA here is from genome assembly GCA_008015635.1 of Nitrosomonas oligotropha. GTDB lineage: Bacteria > Pseudomonadota > Gammaproteobacteria > Burkholderiales > Nitrosomonadaceae > Nitrosomonas > Nitrosomonas oligotropha_B. The sequence goes on along the minus strand of SSFX01000010.1, from coordinate 28,223 downwards.
TGATGCTGCTAAGGAAAAACAAGGGTTTATTGAAGGCCGTATTGCCGAGCTGGAAAGCAAACTCTCCAGCGCTCAGATCATTAATCCCGCACTGATTAACGCCGACGGTGCTTGTGTTTTCGGCGCCACTGTTGAACTGGAAGATTTGCAAAGCGGTGATACGGTCACCTATCAAATCGTCGGTGACGACGAAGCCAACATCAAAAATGGAAAAATTTCCATCAGCTCCCCCATTTCACGCGCCTTAATCGGAAAATATGCGGGCGATATCGCCGAAGTTCAGGCACCCGGCGGAATACGTGAATACGAAATATTGGATGTTAAATACATTTGATGCCGCTACAGTTCAATTCTGATAACTGCGTTTGGTACGGAAAGGTTCACGTTTCTTTTTCTGGGAAGGACGCGCGGATTTTTTATCGGCCTCTTCCGGCTTGGGTCGGTAAATAACAAAAGTTTTCCCAATATGCTGCACCGGTGCGGCACTCAGCTTCTCACAAATTTCTTCAAATAGCGTATTCCTGGCGATCCGATCGTCGACTTGAACCTTAACCTTAATCAGTTCATGACTTGTAAGCCCGCGCTCCAATTCTTCGATGACTGTGACCGACAACCCCGACTTCCCAATCATTACGACCGGATTGAGCGCGTGTGCTTGCGCTTTCAATTCGCGCCGTTGAGCAATTGTTAGTGTTAACATAAATTCTCTTTAAACGTATTATTTTACTTGATGAAACGGGCTAAAACCAGCAAAGCTTGGATGAAAGAACATGTTAATGATTTTTTCGTCAAGCAATCCAAGAAAGAAGGTTATCGTTCTCGCGCCGCTTACAAGCTGCTTGAGATCGCCGAACGGGATCATCTATTTAAATCCGGTATGATTGTTGTCGATTTAGGTGCTGCGCCCGGCAGCTGGTCGCAAGTCGCCAGCCAGAAAGTAGGCCAGAAAGGAAAAGTAATTGCATTGGATATCCTGGAAATGGCGCCTTTGCCCGGTGTGGCATTTATTCAGGATGATTTTAGAGAAGAACGCGCTCTGTTTGAATTAAGAAAACATCTGGAGGAGCGGCAGCCGGATCTTGTCATTTCAGACATGGCGCCCAATATGAGTGGTATTGTAGTCAGCGATCAAGCCAGAAGTATGTACTTGGCTGAACTGGCACTGGCATTCTCGATGGAACAACTGAACTATGGCGGAAATTTCCTAGTCAAAGTTTTTCAAGGCAGGGATTTTGAGCAGTTTCATCGCGACATGCGCACCGGATTTAAAAGCGTTGTGGTACGAAAACCGGAAGCCTCACGTGATCGCAGCAACGAATTATATTTATTAGGACTCGGAAAAAAGTAACACCGGAAATCGCTGAGAAATGAATGGATCCCCCCAGTGATTAAGACAAATGTAAAGAGTAGGATGATAGTTTGATAGCAAATTTCTATAACATGAACTGTTCTGTTCTATTTGACAAAATAGAGTTAGAATGTCCAATCAATGATTTTTAAGGTGCAAACCAAGGAGCTATCTTGAATAACTTAATTAAAAACATGGCCATTTGGCTGGTAATTGCACTTGTGTTGATGACCGTATTTAACCAATTCAGCGTACGTCAACCGACGCAAGTACCGATGGAATATTCTCAATTCATTTCTGAATTGAATCAAGGCAGAATTGCCAAAGTTGTCATTGAAGGCCGTACCCTGAAAGGTACGAAATCCGATGGCAGACGCTTTACAACCTATGCACCATCTGATCCATGGATGGTCAGTGATTTACTCAAAGCTGGCGTCATTGTCGAAGCTAAGCCAGAAGAAGAACCATCTATGCTGATGAGTATTTTCATCTCTTGGTTCCCAATGCTATTACTGATTGCAGTATGGATTTTCTTCATGCGGCAAATGCAAGGTGGCGGCCGTAATGGCGGCGCATTCTCGTTTGGTAAAAGCAAAGCGCGCATGTTAGATAAATCAGCCAACACAGTGACTTTCAACGACGTCGCAGGTTGCGAGGAAGCAAAGGAAGAAGTAGCGGAGCTGGTTGAATTCCTGCGTGATCCTTCAAAATTCCAGAAACTTGGCGGACGCATCCCACGCGGCGTTTTGATGGTAGGCAGCCCAGGTACTGGTAAAACATTGCTGGCGCGAGCCATCGCAGGAGAAGCGGGAGTACCTTTCTTCAGCATTTCCGGTTCGGATTTCGTTGAAATGTTTGTCGGTGTGGGCGCATCCCGTGTGCGTGACATGTTCGAGCAAGCTAAAAAACATGCACCCTGCATTATCTTCATTGACGAGATTGATGCGGTTGGCCGTCAACGCGGTGCCGGACTGGGTGGCGGAAACGATGAACGCGAACAAACGCTCAACCAATTGCTGGTGGAAATGGACGGTTTTGAAGGTGCTATGGGCGTGATCGTAATCGCAGCAACGAACCGTCCTGATGTATTGGATCCTGCATTGTTACGTCCTGGCCGTTTTGACCGTCAAGTTACGGTACCACTACCGGACATTCGTGGACGGGAACAAATTCTGCATGTGCATATGCGCAAAGTACCGCTTTCACCCGATGTCAAAGCGGATATTCTGGCGCGTGGTACTCCCGGTATGTCGGGCGCTGACTTGGCCAATCTGGTCAATGAAGCAGCGTTGTTTGCCGCACGCAGTAACAAGCGGCTGGTCGATATGGAAGACTTTGAACGCGCCAAAGACAAGATTTTCATGGGCGCGGAACGCCGCTCGGTGGTTATGCCGGAGCACGAACGCCGGAATACCGCTTACCATGAATCAGGACATGCGGTAGTGGCTCAATTGCTGCCGAAAACCGATCCGGTACACAAAGTGACGATTATTCCGCGTGGCCGCGCATTGGGTGTCACGATGCAATTGCCAACGGAAGACCGTTTCAGTATGGAACGTGAAGAAATTCTGCAAAGAATTTCCGTGATGTTTGGTGGCCGTATTGCTGAGGAAGTTTTCATGCATCAAATGACCACCGGCGCATCCAATGACTTTGAGCGTGCTACCGAATTGGCGCGGCAAATGGTCACCCAGTGGGGGATGTCTGACGTACTTGGACCGATGGTTTATGGTGAAAATGAAGGCGAGGTTTTTCTCGGCCGTTCAGTAACCACGCATAAAAATATGAGTGAAAAAACGATGCAAACTGTTGATGCGGAAGTTCGTCGCATTGTGGATGAACAGTATGCGATTGCTCGTAAACTCATTGAAGAAAACAAAGACAAGATTGAAGCAATGACACAAGCATTGCTGGAATGGGAAACGATTGATAGCGATCAAATCAACGATATTATGGACGGCCGTCCACCACGTCCACCCAAACCGCCTCAATCAATGTCTTCCACAGTGGCAACCGAAGGACCATCTACTGCGGTAAAAACGGATGAACCCAAGGAACCCGCAGCACCGCAAGAAATAGCTAAAGAAGCAGACTAATCATCTGCAATTCAAATCAACGGGATACGACCATAAAATCGTATCCCGTTTTCACTTCTACAATTCCTTAACGCATTGTGTCTTCATTACAGCAAAACCTTATTCTCTCAAGCAGCCGCCCGTTAATCATGGGCATCATCAACGTAACGCCGGACTCTTTCTCGGATGGCGGATTGTATTTATCAACGCAGCAAGCCATTGCTCATGCCAGGAATCTGATCGATGAAGGCGCCGACATCCTGGATATCGGTGGAGAATCAACGCGCCCGGGAAGTCAGCAAGTCAGTACCGAAGAAGAGTTAAAGCGTGTTATCCCTGTGCTGGAAGCGCTTGCCGATACTGGAATTCCTATATCGATCGATACTTCAAAGCCCGAAGTGATGAAACACGCCATAGCTGCAGGCGCTTTCATGATCAATGACGTGAATGCGTTACGCAGCCCCGGCGCATTGGAAGCCGTCGCACAAAGCAATCATGTTCAGCTTTGCTTAATGCATATGCAAGGCACGCCACAGATGATGCAAGCAAACCCGCAATACCACAATATTGTTGATGAAGTGAAAGATTTCTTGCATCAACGCATCCAGGCAGCGGCAGCAGCCGGTATATCGCAAGACCGGCTGGTTATCGATCCGGGTTTCGGCTTTGGCAAAACGCTGCACCATAACTTCACCCTGTTAAACCAGCTGGACCAATTGACTACACTTGGTGTTCCATTGTTAGCAGGCTTATCGCGCAAATCCATGCTCGGAGCGATTACCGGAAACAACGTAGATCACCGCATTCATGAAAGTATCGCGGCAGCCTTGCTAGCAGTAACTAAAGGTGCCAAAATTGTACGTGTGCACGATGTCAAAGCAAGCAAGGAAGCGCTTGCGATCTACAATGCCATGAAAAATTGTGCTGCACAGGAAATCAACTTAACCGCGTCGAATCGCAACTGACAACACCGCTCAAATTGACTAAAAAATATTTTGGAACAGATGGTATCCGCGGGCGTGTCGGCAAAGAACCCATCACGCCGGATTTTATTCTGCATCTAGGCTATTCCGCCGGCAAAGTTCTCGCTGCTGCCGATTGGCATCTGATGCAAGGCAAACGCCCGACCGTTCTGATCGGCAAGGATACCCGGGTATCGGGTTATATGCTGGAATCCGCCTTGGAAGCAGGATTATGCGCCGCCGGTGTGGATGTCATTCTATCCGGTCCGATGCCGACCCCGGCCATCGCGTACCTGATTCGCGCCTTGCGGCTGCAAGCCGGGATCGTCATTTCAGCTTCGCATAATCTATTCGAGGATAACGGCGTCAAATTCTTTTCTGCCGAAGGTAGAAAACTGCCTGACGAAATAGAGCATAAAATCGAAAGCGGCATCCATGCGCCGATCGAAACCAAACCTTCCGCGCAATTAGGAAAAGTACAGCGTATTGACGATGCCGCCGGACGTTATATCGAATTTTGCAAAAGTACTTTCCCTTATCACCTTGACCTGCGCGGACTACGTATCGTCGTCGATTGCGCGCATGGCGCCGCTTATCATATCGCCGGTCACGTCATGCACGAATTGGGTGCAGACGTCGTCACCATTGGTGTGCAGCCCAATGGACTGAATATCAACCTGGAGTGCGGCGCGACGCATTGCGCGACGTTGCAAAAAGCTGTCAAACAGCACCACGCCGACTTAGGGATTGCGTTGGATGGCGACGGCGACCGGCTCATGATGGTCGACAAAAATGGCCGGATTTATGATGGCGATCAATTGATTTATATTATCGCCAAGCACCGCCAGCAGAATAAAATGCTGACCGGCGGGGTTGCCGGTACTTTGATGACTAATCTGGCGATCGAAGCGCAATTCAAAAAAATGAATATTCCATTTCTTCGCGCCAATGTCGGTGACCGCTACGTGTTGGAGGCATTACAAGAAAAAGGATGGCAGCTCGGCGGCGAGAATTCCGGACATATCATCTGCATGGACAAACATACCACGGGCGACGGCATTATTTCCGCTCTGCAAGTGCTGTATGCGTTACGCGATACGAATAAAACTCTGGCCGAGTTCCTGCGCGGCGTCTCGCTTTACCCGCAACGCTTGATCAACGTGAAAACTCCCAGACCGTTTAATTTCAGCGCCAATAAAGCGATCCAAGCCGTGCGCGAAGAAGCCGAAACCGATCTGAATGACAAAGGACGCGTGCTGATTCGCGCATCGGGCACGGAACCGCTGATCCGCGTCATGGTGGAAGGTGAATCGAAGCATAAAATCAACCACTGGGCCGAGCTCATCGCTACAACTATACAGACGGTCAGCAATTCTTGATACAGGCGTCATTTTTACCGGCAGATTTTTTACAAACATTCGCAAAAAATCAACATACGCGCATCGGCCTTAAGATAAAAAAAGCATTGTCATAATCCTGTAACAATTCTGAAATAAGATACCGCACCGGTTGCACAATCTTTCATGACCATTTTATTGACTCACCTGGAGAACATATTCATGTTGACCTCGTTTAACTTCAGAACATTCCTAGCGGCTACACTGTTGAGCGCGTCCGCTATTACAACAGCAATCGCCAGTCCGATCGTAAAGATTGACGGCTCCAGCACGGTTTTCCCGATTACCGAAGCGGTTGCCGAAGACTTCCAGATCGCCAAGCGCGGCGCGGTTCGTGTCACTGTCGGTATCTCCGGAACCGGTGGCGGATTCAAAAAATTCTGCCGTAATGAAATTGATATCGTCAATGCCTCGCGCCCCATCACTGAATTGGAAATGGAAGCCTGTAAGCAAACAGGTGTGCAATATATTGAAATGCCGATCGCATTTGATGCTCTGACCGTCGTTGTTAATCCCAAAAATACCTGGAGCAAAACCATCACCGTCGAGGAACTGAAAAAAATCTGGGAACCCGGCGCGCAAAGCAAAATCACCAACTGGAATCAAATCAATCCCGAATGGCCGGATAAAAAAATTAAACTCTACGGTCCAGGCGCGGATTCTGGCACATTTGAGTACTTCACCGAAGCCGTCGTCGGCAAAGCCAAATCAAGCCGCGGCGATTTCACCGCTTCTGAAGATGACAACGTGCTGGTGCAAGGTGTCGCCAGCGACATTTACGCGCTAGGATTCTTCGGTTTCGCGTATTACGTCGAAAATAGTAAAAAAATCAGCGCCGTCGCGATCGACAACGGCAACGGCGGCGTGCTGCCATCCGCTGCAACGGTTGAAAATAATAGCTATAAACCGTTATCGCGCCCGATATTCATCTACATTAACGCCAAGTCCACCGAAAAACCCGAAATTCAGGAATTTGTTAATTTCTACATGCAGAATGCCGCGGCGCTGGTGACGGAAGTCAAATATTTCCCGCTCTCAAAAGAAGTCTATAACCTCAACATCGAGCATCTGAACAAGAAGAAAGTAGGCACTGTGTTCAAAGGAACCGGAACGAACATCAAGCTGGAAGATATACTTAAACTAGAATCCAGTTTATAGCCTTCATCCGGTAAAAACTTCTACACGGATATCGCTGTAGAAAATAGCCGCAACGCAAGGAAGCGCTGATTAACGCATAAGCCGGTATTTGGCTTAGAATTGATCAGCGCTTCCTTTATTATTGGGATTAAAGAACTCGTCGAAGCATCATGGATTTTTTACCGGTCTTCCTCAACATCAGAAACAAAGCTTGCCTGGTCGTCGGCGGCGGCGAAGTCGCCACGCGCAAGGTTATGCTTTTGCTTCAGACCGGAGCACATGTTTCGGTGGTATCGCCAAAGCTGAGTAGCGCATTAAATGAATTCCACGCACAAGGCAAAATCAAACACCATGCTGAATTTTTTCAGTCCGGACATCTGGAAGATATCGTTTTAGTCATTGCCGCCACCGACGATCGCGATACCAACCGGCAAGTTTCCTCAGCCGCGCAGCAGCGGCAGATTCCCGTCAATGTGGTCGATAATCCCGATCTTTGCACGTTTATCATGCCCTCCATCGTTGACCGTTCACCGCTGCTGATCGCCATCTCCAGCGGTGGGCAATCGCCCGTTCTGGCGAGACTTTTGCGCGCGCAACTGGAAACCATGATACCGGCCGCTTACGGGCACCTCGCCGCGATGGCGGGAAAATTCCGCGAGCACGTTAAACAACATTTCACACACCCGGAAAAGCGGCGGATTTTCTGGGAAAAAACACTGCAAGGCCGGTTCAGCGAAATGGCACTGGCGGGACAAGACGAAGCTGCGCAGGATTATTTGTTGCAGTCCTTGCAGCAGGAAAAAGAGCAGCCACCGCAAGGCGAGGTTTATCTCGTCGGTGCCGGGCCGGGAAATCCCGACTTACTGACGTTCCGCGCCATGCGTCTGATGCAGCAAGCCGACGTGGTGGTTTATGACCGCTTGGTTTCACACGCGATTCTGGACATGGTGCGCCGCGACGCCGAACGAATTTATGCTGGCAAAGAACGCAACCGTCATACTTTGCAGCAGGAATCGATCAACCAGCTACTGGTGCGGTTGGCGCAGGAAGGTAAACGCGTGTTGCGGCTGAAAGGCGGCGACCCGTTTATTTTCGGCCGCGGCGGCGAAGAAATCGAAACCCTGGCTGCGCATCGAATTCCTTTTCAAGTCGTGCCCGGCATTACCGCCGCATCGGGTGTTGCCGCTTACGCCGGTATTCCATTGACGCACCGGGATTACGCGCAATCGTGCATTTTTGTCACCGGCCACCTGAAAAATAACAGTATCGATCTCGACTGGCCCCATCTTGCCCGTCCCAACCAGACTATCGTAATCTACATGGGATTGCTCGGCCTGACCGAGCTATGCCGGCAATTGATCGCGCACGGCCTGCCGGACAGCACACCTGCCGCCATTATTCAGCAAGGCACCACGCAAAAACAAAGAATTGTGACCGGCGCCCTGCAAACATTGCCGGATCTGGCAGAAGCCGCTCATTTGACTCCGCCGACCCTAATCATCGTCGGGCAAGTCGTTAAGTTGCATCAGAATCTCGCCTGGTTCGAACCGGCTTCGGATGCGGAAAATACGCAGGCGCACTTCCTGGCATTGGATCAACTAGAAAAACCATCAGCCGAATAACAATCCCGCCCGGCTCGACCGTTTTATTCCGGATCGGCAAAACGCATCGACAAATCAATCGCCTGGATATTCTTGGTCAAGCTGCCAATCGAGATTCGATCCACGCCCGTTTCTGCCACCTGACGCACGTTATCCAAGGTAATGTTACCGGATGCCTCCAATATGACAGCTGCACCCGCTTGCTTGCGAGTCAACCTCACCGCATCCGCTAGCTGATTCAACGTGAAATTGTCCAGCAACACCATGTGAGCACCCGCTGCCAATGCCTCCTGCAATTCTTGCAACGACTCCACTTCGATTTGGATAAACACACCCGGCGGCGCGATTTCGCGCGCCCTGCTTAAAGCCGGTTGAATCCCTCCGGCGGCGATGATGTGGTTCTCCTTGATCAGAATCCCGTCGTACAACCCGATGCGATGATTCACCCCGCCGCCACACGTCACCGCGTATTTCTGCGCCAGCCGCAACCCCGGCAGCGTTTTGCGCGTATCGACAATCACCGCCCGGGTACCGGCGACGGCATCGGCATACCGTTTGGTTTGCGTCGCCACAGCGGATAGCAATTGCAGAAAATTCAACGCCGAACGTTCCGCCGTCAGCAGCGCACGGGCATTGCCGTGGATCTTGCACAATTCTTGCCCGGCTTGCACCGCATCGCCATCTTTGGCGAACCATTCGATCTCTGTATCCGCCGCCAGCGACACAAAGCACGCCTCAAACCACTGCATACCGCACAAAACCGCAACTTCCCGGCTGATCACCGTCGCTGCCAGAACTTTGCCGCTGGGAATCAGCGACGCCGTCAAATCACCGCTGCCGATATCCTCTTGCAACGCGCGTTGCACATTAGCGCGAATTTCATCGTGTAAATCCAGCATTTTTATCCTCAACCGCCATTAAGCCAGGCATTATAGTGCACACAAGTGGTTCACTTCCGCCAATCGAACAGCTAGTATAGCGATTGGCCTGCGAAATAAGGAGAGCATATGTCCAGCGCTTTTGACTTGATCTTTTTCAGTATTGCCGCAATGCTGGGCGTAGCCGCTGTCGGTTTGATCGCCATCTGGTTCATCCAGGACGTCACGCAGAAAAAGCATTCGATCCTGCGCAATTATCCGGTGATCGGGCGGTTGCGTTATTTTTTCGAAATCCAGGGCAAATACTTCCGGCAATATTTTTTCGCCAACGACCGCGACGAGATGCCGTTCAATCGCGCCACGCGCGGCTGGATTTACAAGAATTCCAAAAATAAGGGCAGTCTGGTCGGCTTCGGTTCAACCAACGATTTACGCCAGCCGGGTTCGATCATTTTCGTCAATGCTGCCTTTCCGATTCAGGAAGAAGACCAGTTGCCGACGCCGTCGCTGCGAATCGGCGAAGGTTATTGCGAGCAGCCGTTCGAGGCGAAATCGATCATCAATATCAGCGGCATGAGCTACGGCGCCATTTCCAAACCGGCGATCCGTGCCCTGTCGCTGGGCGCGGCACAGGCGGGTTGCTGGTTGAATACCGGTGAAGGCGGGTTAGCGCCGTATCATTTGGAAGGCGATTGCGATGTAATCATGCAAATCGGCACCGCCAAGTACGGTATCCGCGATGAGCACGGCAATTTCTCAGCGCAGCGCGCGAAAGAGCTCAGCAAGGTCGTCAAAGCCTTCGAGATCAAACTATCGCAAGGCGCAAAACCCGGCAAGGGCGGATTGCTGCCAGCCGGTAAAGTGCATGAAGAAATCGCTTCGATCCGCGGTATTCCGGTCAATCAGGACTCGATCAGCCCGAACCGCCACAAAGACATTAACAACATCGACGAGCTGCTCGACAAAATCCATTACATCCGTGAACTGACCGGCCGCCCGGTTGGTATCAAAACAGCGATCGGCGGGTGGAATTTCATCAATGAGCTGTGCGACAGTATCAATCGCCGCGGACTCGAATATGCGCCGGACTTTTTGACCATCGACGGCGGCGAAGGCGGCAGCGGCGCGGCACCGCAGACCTTGATGGATCATGTCAGTCTGCCGATTGCGGAAGCCCTGCCGCGCGTTGTCGATGCTTTATTGCAATCCGATCTGAAGAAGCGCATTTATGTCATTGCAGCCGGGAAACTGGTCACTTCGGCGGAAGGCGCGTGGGCGCTGTGCGCCGGTGCCGATTTTGTCAACACCGCGCGCGGCTTTATGTTTTCACTCGGGTGCATCCAGGCGATGCGCTGCCATCTGAATACCTGCCCGACCGGTATTACAACGCATGATGAACGGCTGCAAAACGGATTGGTGGTGGAAGAAAAATATCTGCGGGTTGCGAACTACGCCCGGAATGTCAATAAAGAAATCAACATGATCGCCCATTCGTGCGGTTTGCGCCACGCGCGGCAATTTAAACGTGAACATGTGCGTATCGTCGAAACGGCGGGCAAAAGCGTAGCGCTGAATATCCTTTATCCTTACCCGGAGCCCAGCAAGAAAAAAATATAGACTCACAAATCCGCTGATCATTTTCCGGCCGGCCTGCTGTTTATCGAGCGTTAGCGCCAGCCTTAAAGAATTAAGGCCCGACTAAATCCCGCCTCATCATACTGAAAATAAGGGGTAAAAATGCCCTTTAAATAAGACTTAAGTCTATTGTCAGTCCACCGATAATACATGCCTTACGCTGAAACCACACCCACTGACCGGCCAATAGCCATACGACAAAACATGTTTCGTTTTTTCATCAATCAGGACGACAAAAAGATTCGTGTTATCAGCGGACTGACACTGAGTATCCTGATCTTGTCAGCAGGTTTCTCCGTTTACAGCGTCATGCAGCCGCAAACCGAAGCCATGGCCACTTCAGGACTCCGTGCCACTTTAGAGAATACCGTTAGACTGATCGAAAATGAGATCTCGCACTCCCTGGCAAATAGCCGGGCAATATCCGTTAATACCGCTCTGATTGAAAGCTTGGAAAAGCTTAATGCCGCTGAATCCGGAAACGAAGACATAGCCGTACTGCTGAAAACCACGGAAAAAATACTGCCCCCGTCTTTCTCCGGCATCAAAATCTATGACTCTGAAGACAATCTCATAGTAGACGCGGGCATCAATTCCGGTCACGCGCATCCGGGTATCGAACTGAGCACCGCTCCCGGTATCCACACGGTATTATTTTGGCAAGAACAGTTCATTATCCGTAATTCCCTTCCGGTACTGAATGACAAGAATCACGTCATTGGCCGGATCACAACCGAAGAACACATACCCGATCTTACGAGGATATTCAAAGAAGCCGTTTTGATCGGTAGAACCGGCGATTTTCTTCTTTGCGCGCCGGTCCAAGAAAGTAATCTCGATATGAATTGCTTCGTGCGCGGGTTGGATGGAAGCCAATTTAAACGCATGCAACGCATCATGCACAACAAACCATTACCGGTACACTTTGCGTTTGAAGGACAAAACGGCGTTAAATTTACTAAGGATTACCGGCAAATGGATGTCGTCGCGGCGCATTCGCCAGTGACCTACGGCTTAGGCGCCGTACTCAAAATTGATGAAAAAGAACTTTATGGCAATTTCTCCGAGCAAATCAGAACGATTTTATTTTACCTGGCTTTGCTTGTTCTGGCCGGCATGGCGGTTGTTTATTGGTTAACCAAACCGCTCATTCACAAAACGATAAAATCGAAAAATGCCTCAATCAAAGCGCATAAGGAATTGCTATACGCAAAAAACAACGCTGAGAAAATTTCATCGGAGCTAACCGCTTATCTAAATGCTATAGGCAAACTCGCCTTAATCTCAATCACGGATAGCAAAGGCAACATTATTCAAGTCAACGAAAAATTTTGCGAGGTCAGCGGCTATACGCAGGAAGAATTGATTGGCGAGAATCATCGTATTCTGAACTCATGCACGCATCCAAAATCATTTTTCGACGAAATGTGGGCCACTATCGTAAAAGGTCAAACCTGGCACCAAGAAATCTGTAATCGCGATAAATCAGGCAAACTCTACTGGGTTGACTCAACCATCGTACCGCTTGTCAATGCCCATGGAAAAATCGATCGCTACCTTTCCGTACGGGAGGATATTACCGCACGCAAGCAAAATGACCTTGACTTAAGCGAAAGGCTGAAAGAAAGTAATTGCTTGCATGTGGTGCGTAATTATCTGGAGCAGGATCAAGATACCGAAAAAACCTGCCAAAGCATATTAAGATCATTAATACAGGCACTGCAATTTCCTGACATCGCCGCCGCTGCGATTACACTTGGCAGCAGACAGTTCGCCACTGCTGGATATCAAGACAGTCTTACCCATACGATAAACGCCGCGATCATCGCTAATGGAGAAGCATGCGGACGATTGGAAGTAGCCTATACGCAGGATATTCCATTCGCCTTACCTTATGAGCAGAATCTTATTGACACGATCGCGCATGATCTGAGCCGCTGGTACGAGCGTAAAGAAGCCGAAAAGCGCATCATCGAAATGGCCACGCACGATGCACTAACCGGCCTGCCCAACCGGCATCTGCTGCAAGATCGCATCGAACAGGCGCTGGTTCACGATACACGCAGTCAAAAACAAATGGCGGTGTTATTTATCGATCTGGATCATTTCAAAACCATCAATGACTCGCTCGGTCACGATATTGGCGATCTTCTGCTGCAAGCGGTCGCAGAGAGATTGCTGACTTGCGTGCGCAGCGAAGATACCGTCGCCCGCCAAGGCGGGGACGAGTTTATCGTGGTACTCAATTCCATTGCGGAATCTCTGGATGCGGCCAAAGTCGCGCAGAAAATTCTCGATGCCTTAGTGCACCCCTACTATATCCACAAACATGAACTGCATATCTGCGGCAGTATCGGCATTGCAGTTTTCCCCGAGGATGGCGTCAATGCCGAAACATTGTTAAAAAACGGGGATGCGGCCATGTATCACGCCAAAGAGAACGGCCGGAACAATTATCAGTTTTTTACTGATGAGCTCAACAAATCCGCTCATGAAAGACACACACTCAGCCTCGATTTACGCTACGCGCTAGAACGCAATGAGTTAGTTTTACATTACCAGCCGATCATGGATATGCCGGATCATCAGTTGCACAGTGTCGAAGCGTTGTTGCGCTGGCGGCATCCGCAACACAAGCTGATCGCACCGGATAAATTCATTAACCTGGCGGAAGAAACTGGTTTAATTATTCCGATCGGTGAATGGGTGGTAAAAACGGTGTGCGAACAAATCAACGCCTGGCAGGCGCAAGGCTACCGCATCCCCAAAGTAGCCATTAACCTATCCGCGCGGCAATTCCGTGATAAGGAGTTAATCAATAATATTGCGGGTATCTTGGATGAAACCGGCGTAGCAGCCCATCACATCACGCTGGAAATCACAGAAAGTATGCTGATCGATAATATTGAGAAAGTCGTGGAAACACTCAATTGTCTCAATGCCATGGGCATTCGTATCTCAATTGATGATTTCGGCACCGGCTATTCAAGTCTCAGTTATCTGAAGCGTTTTCCGATTCACACCCTCAAAATCGACCGCACCTTTGTGCGCGACATCGTCACCGACAGAAGCGATCACACCATTGTTGCAACGATCATCGCGATGGCACATAGCCTGGAAATGGATGTCATCGCAGAAGGCATAGAAACAGAGGAACAACTCAATCTTTTGCGTGCTCAGCATTGCAATCACTATCAAGGCTATTATTTCAGCAAGCCGGTCACCGCCGCTGAAATCGAACACATGCTCATTAAACCCGCATCACGCCATAGAAAGATTCACGCCATCCGTTCGGCCGGTTAATCCACTCTTGAAATTTCACACATTTCCCCCACGTAGGCAATAACAACCTACGATGGGAGAATTTAATGCGTTTTGACAAACTAACCACTAAGTTTCAACAAGCCTTCGCGGATGCGCAAAGTATCGCCGTCGGTCAGGATAATCCGGCCATCGAACCACAGCATCTTCTGTTGGCGTTACTGCAACAAGATGATGGCAGTACCGTTTCTTTACTGCAACGCTCCGGTGTCAATACCACGCCGCTGCTGGAGAGCGTCAAACAGAACGTGCAGCGTCTGCCGAAAGTTGAAAACGCAGGCGGGGAAGTCAATATCTCACGCCCCCTGAATAATCTGCTCAATCTGGCAGATAAGGAAGCGCAAAAACGCAATGATCAATTTATCGCTTCAGAAATGTTCCTGCTCGCTTGTTTGCAGGACAAAGGCGAGATCAGCGCACTGCTCAAGCAACACGGCGCCAATGCCGCGGCACTGGAACGCGCCATCAACGCCATCCGTGGCGGCGAACAAGTCAGCAGCGCGGAAGCGGAAAGCAGCCGCGAAGCGTTAAAGAAATATACCCTGGACCTTACCGAACGGGCACGCCAAGGCAAACTGGATCCGGTCATCGGCCGCGATGATGAAATCCGCCGGGCAGTCCAAGTGTTGCAACGACGCACCAAAAACAATCCGGTGCTGATCGGTGAGCCAGGTGTGGGCAAAACCGCCATCGTTGAAGGCTTGGCGCAGCGCATAGTGAACGGGGAAGTGCCGGAAAGTTTGAAAGACAAACGCGTTCTCGCTTTGGATATGGCCGCCCTGCTGGCCGGTGCCAAGTATCGCGGTGAGTTCGAGGAACGCCTCAAATCGGTACTCAAAGAACTCGCGCAAGACGAAGGAAAAACCATTGTCTTCATCGACGAACTGCATACCATGGTAGGTGCCGGTAAAGCCGAAGGTGCGATGGATGCGGGCAATATGTTGAAACCGGCGTTGGCGCGTGGAGAATTGCACTGTGTCGGCGCAACAACCTTGGATGAATACCGCAAATACATTGAAAAAGACGCTGCGCTGGAACGGCGCTTCCAAAAAGTCTTGGTGGAAGAACCGAGTGTGGAAGCCACCATTGCGATCCTGCGCGGCTTACAGGAAAAATACGAAGTGCATCATGGCGTGGATATCACCGATCCCGCTATCGTCGCAGCTGCGGAATTATCCAACCGTTACATTACCGATCGTTTTCTTCCGGATAAGGCAATCGACCTGATCGATGAAGCCGCAGCCAGGATCAAAATGGAAATCGACTCCAAACCCGAAGCACTGGATAAGCTGGACCGCCGTTTGATTCAATTAAAAATCGAACGCGAAGCAATGAAAAAAGAGAAAGACGAAGCGTCGCAAAAGCGCTTGCAATTGCTCGAAGATGAAATCAAGCAAAGAGAACGCGAATACGCCGATTTAGAGGAAATCTGGAAAACTGAAAAATTCCAGGTGCAAGGTTCCAAGCAAGTCAAAGAAGAAATGGAAAAAATCAAGCTGGAAATCGAAGCGGCCACCCGCAAAGGGGATTGGCAAAAAGTTTCGGAATTGCAGTATGGACGGCTTCCTCAACTGGAAGCGCAATTGCAATCCCAGCTGAAACAACAGAGTGAAAGCGCTGAATCAGGTGCTGCAAACGCGCCTAAGTTATTGCGCACGCAAGTTGGCGCGGAAGAAATTGCCGAAGTCGTGTCGCGCGCGACCGGCATTCCGGTATCGAAAATGATGCAGGGAGAACGTGAAAAACTGCTGCTGATGGAACAAAAGCTGCATGATCGCGTGGTCGGACAGGATGAGGCCGTGCGGCTGGTATCGGATGCGATCCGGCGTTCCCGCGCCGGGCTGTCCGATCCCAACCGGCCTTACGGATCGTTCCTGTTCCTGGGCCCGACCGGCGTGGGCAAGACTGAGCTGTGCAAAGCCTTGGCCGGGTTCTTGTTCGACTCGGAAGATCACTTAATCCGCGTCGATATGTCCGAATTCATGGAAAAACATTCGGTCGCACGTCTGATCGGCGCGCCACCGGGCTATGTCGGCTACGAGGAAGGCGGTTACTTAACCGAACTGGTGCGCAGAAAACCGTATGCGGTCATCTTGCTGGATGAAGTGGAGAAAGCGCATCCGGATGTGTTTAATGTGCTGCTGCAAGTACTCGATGATGGACGCATGACCGATGGTCAAGGACGCACGGTTGATTTTAAGAATACCGTGATCGTCATGACATCCAATTTAGGGTCGCAAATGATTCAGGAAATGTCCGGGAACGAGTATCAAGTTATTAAGCAGGCTGTTATGGGTGAGGTGAAAACATATTTCCGGCCTGAATTCATTAATCGCATTGATGAAGTGGTCGTATTCCATGCGCTTGATCAGAGACATATTCAGTCGATTGCCAAGATTCAATTGCAGTACCTTGAAGCAAGACTGGCCAAGCTGGAAATGAAGCTTGAAGTCAGCGATGCGGCATTGTCTTCTATTTCGCAAGCAGGTTTTGATCCGGTATTTGGTGCACGACCTCTAAAACGCGCGATCCAGACGCAAATCGAGAACCCGCTCGCCAAAGAGATTCTAGAAGGAAAATTTGTTGCAAAAGATACAATTAAGGTTGATTTGAGCGATGAAACGATCCGTTTCACGCGCGTGAGCGGATAGCCGCATGATGTCAATACATTCCGAAATACGATTGGAAATGAACAGCCAGAAAAAATAGACCGGGAGACGTGGTGAATATACTTAAACGCGACGAGATTCGGGTAAAATGTATTCTTTTTACCGGATAGATTGTCATGTTCAAAGGTAGCTTGGTTGCTATCGTCACCCCGATGGACGAAGAAGGCGGATTGGATCTGGATCGCTTCCGCGCTCTGCTCGATTTCCACATAGACCAAGGTACCGACGGTGTCGTCATCGTTGGTACGACAGGCGAATCCCCAACAGTAGATTTTGAGGAACATCATCTGTTGATGCGTACCGCGGTTGATCATGTGGCCGGACGCATACCGGTGATTGCCGGTACGGGTGCCAATTCAACACGAGAAGCGATCGATTTATCGGTTTACGCCAAGAATGCGGGGGTCGATGCTTGCCTCTCAGTTGCGCCTTATTACAACAAGCCGACGCAGGAAGGACTGTATCAACACTTCAAAGCAATCGCCGAGGCTGTTGATATCCCGCATATTTTATATAACGTTCCAGGCCGGACTGTGGCGGATATCCGCAACGATACGGCGTTACGTTTAGCGCAGATTCCCAACATCGTCGGTATTAAAGACGCCACCGGCGATATCGGGCGCGGCTCCGATCTGTTACAACGCGCACCGTCCGATTTCTTCATTTATAGCGGAGATGATGTCAGTGGGCTGGCATTTTTGCTGCTGGGCGGGCATGGTGTGATTTCAGTCACGGCCAATGTAGCGCCCCGGATGATGCACGACATGTGCGTTGCAGCATTTACAGGCGACCTCAATACCGCGCGTGCGCTCAATAATAAGCTTTTGCGTTTACACATTGATCTGTTCGTTGAAGCCAATCCTATCCCGGTAAAATGGGCTGTCGAGCAAATGGGACTCATCGGCCCCGGAATCCGACTGCCGCTCACGCCTTTATCCAGCCAGTACCACCAACTTATTCGCGTAGCAATGCAATCAGCCAATATCCACGATTTGAAGAGGTAAGATGTCAAAAATGAAATGGCGGAAAGTCACCATACCGTCTCTGGTATTGACGCTTTCATTGGCAAGTACAGGTTGTAAAATGATCGACCTGTTCCCGGAAACTAAAACCATCGATTACAAGTCAGCAGGAAAACTGCCGCCTTTGGAAATTCCGCCCGATCTGATTCAGCCGGCTATTGATGAGCGTTACGCAATTCCCGAGGCGAGTTCATCCGGCAGCACCACTTTCTCCAGCTACAACAACGAACGCGGCGGACAACAAAAAACTGCCAGTTCCTCCTTAATACCGCTATCCATTCAGAATGTGCATATTGAACGCGCCGGAACACAACGCTGGCTGGTCATTCCTCAGCCTCCCGAAGCCGTTTGGCCGGTGGTTAAGGAATTCTGGCAAGAGCTGGGTTTCCTGATCAAAATGGAAGTCCCTGAAGCCGGTATTATGGAAACCGATTGGGCTGAGAATCGCGCCAAGATTCCACAAGATATTATTCGTACTTTTCTCTCCACCTTTCTGGATAGTATTTATTCAACCGCTGAGCGCGACAAATTCCGTACCCGGCTGGAACGCAACGACACCAGCACTGAGGTCTATATCAGCCATCGCGGTATGACTGAAGTACTGGAAGGCGGCAGTCTCAACCGCACAGTCTGGCAACCACGCCCGGCCGATCCTGATTTGGAAGCCGAAATGCTATCCCGCTTGATGATGCGCTTCGGTGTCGAAGAACAAAAAGCAAAGCTGGAGTTAACCACCGGCAGAAGCTCGACCACGGAACGCGCATTCATCAACTCAGAGGGTACTTCGCTGATCGTTAACGAAGCATTTGACCGGTCATGGCGGCGAGTCGGCTTAGCGCTGGATCGAATTGGCTTTACTGTTGAGGATCGCAATCGGGAGCAAGGCATCTATTTTGTACGTTACGTTAGCCCTGACAAAGACAGTAAGAAAAAGGGTGATGACGAAGGTATTCTTTCCAATATTATGTTCTGGCGTAGCGGGGATAAAGATAGCGCTAAAGCCGAGAAATACCGTATCCAGGTACACAACACCGGTACAAACACCAGTAATGTCACTTTGCTGAATGATGATGGAACAGCCGTAGGCTCTGCCACTGCAAGCCGCATTTTGAAACTATTGCATGAGCAGCTTAAATAGCAAGAGCAATGAAGCCCAGATCATATTCTTGAAGAGTTAGTTTTTTTAGCTGTTCTTATCAAAGTAACAAAAGAAGAGCACAAAAAATAGAAACAAGTTTACAAATAAAAAACCGCCCGAAGGCGGTTTTTTTAATCCTTCCAAACAGAAGAATTATTTTTTACTATCTGGTTCTCCACCACTCATAACTTTTTCGTAGTTTGCTTTTTCAGTTTCGGGCAGTGCTTGGCTAGGTTTTCCACCACATGCTGACAAAGTTAAAGATAGTAAAAATGCAGCCAGAAGAGCATATTTCATATGATTTTCCTTATAAAAAGTTCTTAAAATAAACAACGCAGTATATAACAAATTTAACTCATCTTTCAAGCTCTTTACTGAGCCGAAAGTAATCCATTCATATCTGCCATTCAGGTTTTAATCATCCGGACAATAAAAACATCTAAATGATCCCTGCTTTCTGCAAATCCATTTCCTGTTACTTGAGTATAGCAGTGAGAAAATGGAAACCAGAGATTTTGATTGATGTACAAAAAAACAAACCGCCAACAAAATCCAGTAAATTTATTTTTTTATAATCAATCAGCAAGTCACAAATTTTCTTGCGAAAATCTGTGACTCAAGTAGCGCGTTTCTATACAGCTTTTTGAAGATTACTGCGATCATATTTTCGCAATAACTCTGCTATTTGCTAATCCTTTTTATTTTGATTCTTGAGGTTCAGAATCTCTAGGTCCATAAGCGGATGGAGGTGGTTTATCCATTGGATAACCATCAAGACTTTTCTTTCCTTCACAAGCACTTAATGTCAATATAGCAAAAGCGATTACTACCAGTGAAAATCTAAACATTCAATCTCCCATTTTCTTCGTTTTGATTTGCGTGCGATAGGATAATCGAACTCATCCGATTATACAAATTTGATTCAAAAAATTCTGCTTCATTTCCTTGCATTATTCAATTAATACAGTGCAGTAATAAGTGACCACAGAGAAGATTAGCCAGCGACTCGATTGAACAAAAACTTTACTTTAGACAGCGCTTAGTTTTTATCTCGAATATAACCACTGACATACCACTGAAAAAGAATTTCCTCAGTTTCTTTATCCATTTCGCAAGCGGGTGGCAATTCATAATTATCAGCCAACTCAATCAATATCTTGTATGCATCAGCGCCGACTTGAACAGTCTCACCGTTAATAAAAAATTTATCACGGCCGCTTAACATTCTGCTTTTTAAATCCAGCTGCACTCCATTTTCTTTAATTCGCTTGAGAAAAGCACGCAATGACGATGGTTTAGCGGGCTGCGCAAAGAAAACATGTGATTTAGGTTCCGAGAGATAAATACCCAGAAAATCCTCGATGTCATCACGCCCCCAGTTAATCTGCTTCAAAATTGAATTAACCTGTGATTGCATTGCAGCACTAATTTTTGAAGGGTGCGATTGCCATTGCAAATCAGGATCGGAATACCAGCCATCCGTTAAAATAGTATCCTGCAAATGAACGAGAAATTGCGTTATTAATTCTTGCTGACTGGGAGCACGGAAACCAATGGAATATGTCATGCAATCATCTACGGCAATACCGTTATGCGCGTATTTGGGCGGCAAGTAGAGCATATCACCGGAGTTTAGCACCCATTCCTGCTCGGGTTGAAAATTCTTCAAAATCCTGAGCGGCGCATCGGCGATAAATTCATCATCCAGTTGCGCGGATATCTGCCATCGCCTGGAACCCATACCTTGCAGTAAAAACACGTCATAGGAATCGAAATGCGGGCCGATCCCGCCGCCCTTAGGGGCATAACTCACCATCAAATCATCCAGCCGGGTGTGCGGTATGAAGCAGAATTTTGACAACAAGTCACGCGCCGGAGCAAGAAAATGATTCACATCTTGCACGAGCAATGTCCATTGTTTTTTAGGCAGCTTTGCCAAATCATGTTCACTTAACGGACCATGCGTGAGATGCCATTTGCCGTTTCTTTGTATGACAAGACGGGATTGCGCATCTTCATCACACGCCAAGGCCATCAATTCCTCACGTGTCAATAAGCCATTAAAGCCCGGTAAAGCATTTCTCACCAGTAGAGGCTGCTTCTGCCAGTAATCACGCAAAAAATTCTTCGGGGTCACATTACCCAAGGAAATAGTTTTTATCTTATTGATGTTCAATTCCCTTTCCATTTCTCAGTTTCTCAATGCCGGCAATGATTCTGTGTGCAGTACGAATTGCAGCGCCAATCCGTTATTGCACCAGCGCTCCCCTCTGGGCGGCGGGCCATCTTTAAAAACATGTCCTTGATGCCCCCCGCAACGCGCGCAATGATACTCGGTGCGCAGAAAAATCAACTGATAATCCGGTTTGGTGTCAACATGTCCGGCAATCGGTTGCGTAAAACTTGGCCAGCCGCTTCCACTTTCATATTTATTCCGGCTCTCAAACAACGGTAAGTAACAGGCGGCACAAATAAATGTCCCGTCTCGCTCTTCGCCATTTAATGCACTACTGCCGGGTTCTTCGGTTTGTTCTTCAAACAAAATCCGGTAAGCATCCGGAGCCACTAATCCGCGCCATGCTTCGTGCGGCTTATTAAGTGGCACAATCGCCGGACTGATACCTGTTGCTGCGAGCCGCAACGGCCACATCAGCGAAACGGCAGGTAACGCCGCCAATACGCTCATTCGTCGCAGAAAGATGCGCCGGTTCATAAAAAACCCTCATATCATCCAAGCGGCCCGTCGGCCCTATTACATCGAAAAAAAATGTCCATTGAACAGACAAGTTTGAATTAAAACGTACAATGCTCAGGTCCCGCTAACTAAGATTTTGCTGCATCCGGCGGTGCAGATTTAGCCGCAAATCCTGTATCATTTCGTTTTTAGGATTATATCTTAGCCCACATGAAAATCACTTTTCTGGAATTTGAGCAAAATATCGCAGAATTTGAATCAAAAATTGAGGAATTACGCTTTGCGCAAGATGATTCGGCCTTGGATATCTCTGCTGAAATTGCACGCTTACAAGCAAAAAGCCAATCCCTGACAAAAAATGTATACGCAAAACTGACACCCTGGCAAATCTCGCAAGTGGCCCGCCATCCGCAACGTCCCTATACATTGGACTACATAGAACATCTATTTACCGACTTCGAAGAACTGCATGGCGACCGGAATTTCTCGGATGATCATGCGATTGTCGGCGGCTTGGCGCGATTTAACGGCCAGACCGTTATGGTGGTCGGCCATCAGAAAGGGCGCGACACCCGGGAGAAAATCTACCGCAACTTTGGTATGCCGAAACCGGAAGGTTATCGCAAGGCATTGCGCTTAATGCGCTTGGCGGAAAAATTCTCGATTCCACTGATTACTTTTATCGATACACCCGGTGCATATCCCGGCATTGATGCGGAAGAGCGCGGACAATCCGAAGCCATCGGTAGAAATCTTTATGTTCTGGCGGAATTAAGAATTCCCGTTATCTGCATCGTGATCGGTGAAGGCGGTTCCGGCGGTGCTTTAGCTGTTGCCGTTGGTGATGTGATACACATGCTGCAGTATGCCACCTATTCCGTCATATCACCGGAAGGCTGCGCTTCCATTTTGTGGAAAAGCGCCGACAAAGCACCGGAAGCTGCAGAAATCATGGGTATTACGGCCGACCGCTTGAAGGCAATGAATTTGATCGACAGCATCATTACGGAACCGATCGGAGGCGCTCACCGGGATTACCCGGCCATCATGCAATCGGTAAAAGCCGTGTTGCAGGAATCGCTGCGTAAATCTCAGGATCATTCCAGTGAAACGCTTCTGGCAAAACGTCTGGACCGGCTTATGGCATATGGCTCATTCAAGGAAGTCAAAATCGAATAGCCTGCTAGGTGACGCTGAAGCAGTATTACTTGCGCATATCAAACCAGGCGATCATCTCACCATAGCACTGAGTGGCGGTATCGACTCAGTCGTGTTACTGGATATACTCGCTCAATTATCCCAACAGATACCCTTTACGCTTTCCGCTGTGCATGTGAATCATGGCATCAGCCGCAATGCAGCCGATTGGAGCAATTTCTGCAGCAATCTCTGCGCAGCTTATGGTGTTTCAATCCACATCGCTTCTCTGCAAATAAAAAAAGAAGCCGGTGTTAGCCTTGAAGCCATTGCCCGGGAAGAACGTTATCGCATCTTCAGCCGTATGCATGCGGATTACGTGGTTGTTGCGCAACACCTGGACGATCAAGCCGAAACACTGTTACTGCAATTATTTCGCGGTGCCGGAATCCGCGGGTTGAGCGCGATGCCGCTGATCAGAAAGCAAGATTCCGATACCGCGCCGCAAATTCTTCGCCCGCTATTGGAAATTTCCCGTAGTAGAATCGAAGCCTACGCTCATAAAAATCAATTAACCTGGATCAACGACGAAAGCAATGACGACACTGGTTTCAATCGGAATTTCCTGCGCCACGAGATTCTGCCCTTACTAAAAAAACGCTATCCCAGTTATCCCAAAACACTGCTGCGCACCAGCCGCCACTTGTCTGAGGCATCGTTATTACTGGACGAACTGGCTGCTATGGACAGTGAAAATTGCGTTATCTCCGGCTTGCTGCAAGTCGAGTGCATACGCAAGCTCAGTTTTGCGCGTGCAAAAAATCTCCTACGCTATAGGTTGTCGCAACAGGGTGCGCTACTTCCCAGCACAGCAAAACTGGAAGATATTGTGAGTCAGCTTTTGTCCGCGAATAGGGACAACCGCCTCCACATCATTTTTGGTCATAGCGAAATTCGTTGTTTCAAAGGCGCCGTTCATATCCTGCTTAAGCAATCTCCACCGCAAAATCCGGAACAATGCACATGGCAGGGAGAACCGTGTTTAGCGCTGCGGCATCTGAGCGGCAGTATCCGCTTTACACACGTAAAGGATCAAGGTATCAACCAACATAAATTATCAGATGCACCGGTAACCGTCCGTTCCCGGAAGGGCGGCGAACGTTTCATGCCGGCTTGCAATCGCCCGCGCAGAAGTTTGAAAAACTTATTACAAGAAGCATCCATCCCTCCCTGGCAACGCAATACCCTACCGCTACTGTTCTGCGGCGAACAGCTGGTATGGGTTCCGGGAATCGGCATCGATTGTGAATTTCAAGTAAAATCAGGAGAAACAGGGATTCTACCGCTGTGGGATTCAGCATGAACAAGACCGGAATTCAGATTACCGATTTACTCAACTGGAAAATTGCATGATTTTAGTCACGGGAGGCGCAGGATTTATTGGCAGTAATTTTGTTCTCGATTGGTTGGCAGAATCGGATGAACAGGTCATTAATCTTGATAAATTGACTTATGCCGGGAATTTACAAAATCTAGCGCCATTGTCTCAAGATTCCCGGCATATATTTGTAAAAGGCGATATCGGTGATACCCAATTGGTTTCACAATTGCTGACTCAGTACCAGCCGCGCGCAATCCTTAACCTGGCAGCTGAAAGTCATGTCGACCGCTCCATTCTCGGGCCGGAAGATTTTATTCAAACCAATATCCTGGGTACGTTTCGCTTATTGGAAGCAACACATGCCTATTGGCACGAGCTGGAATCCGCTGCAAAACAAAGTTTCCGTTTTCTTCATGTTTCAACCGATGAGGTTTACGGCTCATTGAGAAAAAACGAACCCGCATTTACCGAAGCACATCGTTATGAACCCAACAGCCCCTATTCAGCCAGCAAAGCAGCCAGCGATCACTTAGTGCGCGCCTATCACCATACTTATGGGTTACCCATACTGACCACCAATTGTTCTAACAATTATGGCCCGTTCCAGTTTCCGGAAAAATTGATTCCCTTAATGATCGTGAATGCGTTGGCAGGAAAATCCTTACCGGTATATGGAGATGGTCAACAAGTGCGAGACTGGCTCTATGTTGCCGATCATTGCAGCGCGATCCGGCGTGTATTGGAGCACGGCACTCCCGGTGAAACTTATAATATAGGCGGCTGGAACGAAAAGCCTAATATTGAAATTGTGCAGACCATCTGCAGTCTGCTAGAAGAATCTTATCCCGGCACAAATTATCATAACCTCATCACGTACGTTCAGGATCGGCCAGGACACGACAGACGCTATGCCATCGATGCAACGAAAATCGAACGCGAGCTCGGCTGGAGACCAGTCGAAACATTCGCTACCGGCATACGAAAAACGATCCAGTGGTACTTGAACAACCGGCAATGGGTAACTGATGTGCAAACCGGTGCTTACCAGGAATGGATCAAAACGCATTACGCCGGATTGCAGTCATGAAAATTCTATTATTCGGCAAAAACGGCCAAGTCGGGTGGGAATTACAGCGCAGTCTTGCGCCGCTGGGTGAATTAATCGCATTAAGTTCAAACAGTGAAGAATTTTGTGGTGATTTGACCGATTTCGCCGGTATACAACAGACCCTGCGGCAAATCTCGCCCGATATTATCGTCAATGCAGCAGCTTATACTGCCGTCGACAAAGCTGAAAGTGAGCCTGAACGGGCTTATGCGCTCAATGCTCAAGCACCTGTTGTGCTGGCACAAGAGGCAAGAAGACTCAATGCATGGCTCATCCACTACTCAACCGATTACGTCTTCAATGGACATAGCAGTCAACCCTATCTTGAAACTGATGATTGCGATCCGCTCAACGTCTATGGTAATTCTAAATTAGAAGGTGAGAAAAACATCCTCACTTCCGGCTGCTCGCATTTGATTTTTCGTACCAGCTGGGTCTATGCCGCTCATGGGAATAATTTCATAAAAACGATACTCCGCTTGGCGCAGCAGCGCGATAAATTGACCATCGTGGATGATCAAGTCGGCTCACCAACCGGAGCAGAGCTAATTGCGGATATCACCGCTCATGCATTACGCATGGTTAAGCAAAAACTCGAGATTTCCGGTTTATATCACTTAACTGCCGGTGGGAGCACTTCATGGTATGGGTTTGCTAAATTTATCCTGGAAAATGCAGAACGCATGAACTACCAGCTCAAAATCCAACCCGCTGCATTGCAACCGATCCCAAGCAGTGATTTTCCTCTGCCTGCAAAGCGTCCGTTCAATTCTTGTCTCAATACTGAAAAACTGACAAAAACATTTGGTCTTATTTTGCCATCATGGCAAACCGGAACAACACGAACGCTAACAGAGATGCTCAGTGAGTAGTTTGAAAAATAGGATCAAGCAAAAATATGTGCTCTTAGCGCATTGTCATTACATAGTCGGAAAGCATATTAAAAACGATTTGACCAAATCGTTTGCTGAACAAGTCCGACAAACCTTCATGCGGCGAAAAATCAACCAGGACCTCTGCCTGAATAATCTCCCGCGCAACATATTCGGCATTGCCCATTTCATCCGCTAGCCCTAAATCAATGCTTTTTTGACCTGTCCATACAATTCCGCTGAATATTTCCGGAGCATCTTTTAAACGTTCACCTCGACCTTGTTTTACTACTTGAATGAATTGCTCGTGAATTTCGCGCAGCAGATGTGTCGCATGTTCCTTTTGTATAGGATCTAAAGGTGCAAAAGGATCCAGGAAATTTTTATTCTCGCCAGCAGTAAGCAATCGCCTTTCAATGCCTAGTTTTTCTAAGGTGCCGGTAAAGCCGAAGCCATCTATCAGCACACCAATTGAACCAATCAAGCTGGCTTTATCAACAAAAATTTTATCAGCAGCCACAGCCACATAATATCCACCCGAAGCACAAATGTCTCCAACCACTGCATAAAGCGGTATATCCGGATATTTGGTTCGCAAGCGGCGTATTTCATCATTGATATATCCAGCTTGAACAGGGCTTCCTCCAGGGCTGTTTATACGTAATACTACACCCTTGGTATTTTTATCTTGAAACGCTGAGCGTAGGCTGGCATTAACTTTATCGGCATTACTCATACTATCGGGAGTAATCATACCGCGTAAATCAATCAGCGCTGTATGCTTCTCGGCAATTCGAACTCTGCCGTCTTCTATCCAGCCTAAGGCAATAAATAATAAAATGAATAGATATAAAAAAGTAATTAGCTTAAAAAATATTCCCCAATTGCGCGTGCGACGCTGCTCACGGAGAGATGCCAGAGCAAGATTTTCAATTAGATCTCTTTCCCAATCATCTTTTTTAACTTCAGATTCACTCATAGCCATCCACTCAAATTAGAAATGAATATTATTGAAAATATTACAATTTGATTCTAATGAAATTCTTGCCGATTATTATCAGCAACGAGAATATTGAAGAAATTTTGCAGTTTTACAAATCAGGGAAGCAAAAACTAGAAAACCTCTCATCAAGATTGAATTTGATGAGAGGTTTCTAAAAAAGAGTGCCTGGCGGTAACCTACTTTCACATGCGAATGCACACTATCATCGGCGCAGCTTCGTTTCACGGTTCTGTTCGGGATGGGAAGAGGTGGGTCCAAAGTGCTATGGCCGCCAAGCGTAACTTGACACTGAATAATATTAAATAAATATTATTCAAAAAGGAAAAAGTAAAATGGATCAGAATATATCAATAACATAAATTATCAAAGTTATAGGATCAAGCCTCACGGTCAATTAGTATCGGTTAGCTTAACATATTACTATGCTTCCACACCCGACCTATCAACGTCGTAGTCTTCGACGAACCTTTAGGAGGGTTATACCCTCGGGAAGTCTTATCTTGAGGAGAGTTTCCCGCTTAGATGCTTTCAGCGGTTATCTCGTCCGCACATAGCTACCCGGCGATACGACTGGCGTCATAACCGGTACACCAGAGGTGCGTCCACTCCGGTCCTCTCGTACTAGGAGCAGGTCCTCTCAAACTTCCAACGCCCACGGCAGATAGGGACCAAACTGTCTCACGACGTTTTAAACCCAGCTCACGTACCACTTTAAATGGCGAACAGCCATACCCTTGGGACCGGCTACAGCCCCAGGATGTGATGAGCCGACATCGAGGTGCCAAACTCCCCCGTCGATATGAACTCTTGGGAGGAATCAGCCTGTTATCCCCGGCGTACCTTT
>SSFX01000024.1:0-105811 GCA_008015635.1 Nitrosomonas oligotropha | reverse complement strand
GCGCAACAAGACATCCGTTATTACCTGAACGGTCTGTTGTTATTGACGGATAACAAGCAATTCATCAGCGTTGGTACCGATGGGCATCGTTTAGCTTACATCGAGGCGGCACTGGATAAAGCACAGAAAAAACAGGAAGTCATCCTGCCACGCAAAGCTGTGTATGAACTGTCCAAACTGCTCGAAGACAGCGAAGAGCCGGTGACCATTGAATACTTCCAGAACAAAGTACGGTTTTCCTTTTCTGGCATTGTCCTGACGTCCAAAGTCATCGACGGTAAGTTTCCCGACTACAACCGCGTTATCCCGACCCGGAACAACAAACAGTTTGAAATTAGCCGCCAAACCTTCTTGCAAGCGTTGCAACGCGTATCGATATTGTCTAATCAAAGCGAAAAATTCCGTGGCGTGCGCTTGATCGTCAGTGAAAATAACCTGCGTATCGTTTGCAAAAACAACGAACAGGAAGAAGCCGAAGAAGAACTGGAAATCAACTACACTGAAGAAGCAGTGGATATCAGCTTGAACATCACCTATCTGCTCGATTTATTGAACAATATCGATAGCGAAACCGTACAATGCGCGTTCGAAAATGCCAATAGCAGCGTGCTAATCACAATACCTGGGAACGATGCGTTTAAATATATCGTCATGCCAATGAGAATTTAACCGCATGTGAGCAAGAACTCAGCAAAATCCGCAACTATCTAAGTCATTCCCTGCAACGTACATAACCCTGAAAATCCTGACCCATGAGCGATCAAAACCCCAACGTACCTAAAGACAGTTCGAGCGATTACGGTTCCGAAAGCATCAAAATCCTGAAAGGCCTGGACGCCGTGCGTAAACGGCCCGGCATGTATATCGGCGATACCAGCGACGGTACCGGCTTGCATCACATGGTGTTCGAAGTCGTTGATAACGCCATCGATGAGGCGCTGGCGGGTCATTGCGACGACATCACCGTCACCATCCATCCGGATAATTCCATCAGTGTGCTGGACAACGGCCGTGGCATTCCGACTGGCATTAAGCATGACGACGAAATGAAGCGCTCCGCTGCGGAGATCGTCATGACTGAACTGCATGCCGGGGGAAAATTTGACGACAATTCGTACAAGGTTTCCGGCGGTTTGCACGGTGTCGGTGTATCGGTGGTCAATGCGTTGTCGGAATGGTTAAAACTCACTATCCGCCGCGACGGCAAAATGCATCAGATGGAATTTCGCATGGGTGTTCCGGTCAAGCCGCTGGAAGCTACCGGAGAAAGCGAGCGGCACGGTACCGAAGTGCATTTTCTCGCCAGCAAGGAAATTTTCGGCAACGTCGAATACCACTACGACATTTTCGCCAAACGTTTGCGCGAACTGTCGTTCCTCAATAACGGCGTAAAAATCCATCTGATCGACCAACGTACTGGCAAGGATGAAAGGTTCGCTTTCACCGGCGGTATCAAAAACTTCGTCGAATACATCAACCGTAGCAAAACCGTGCTGCACCCCAGTATTTTTTATACAACCGGGGTGAAGGACAACATTGCTGTCGAGGTTTCGATGCAATGGAACGACAGTTACACCGAACAGGTGCTGTGCTTCACCAACAATATTCCGCAAAAAGACGGCGGCACGCATTTGACCGGCCTACGCGCGGCGATGACGCGCACGCTCAACAATTACATCGAAAAAAACGAGCTGGCCAAAAAAGCCAAGGTGGAAACCTCCGGCGACGATATGCGCGAAGGCTTGTCGTGCGTGTTGTCAGTAAAATTGTTCGAACCCAAGTTTTCATCGCAAACCAAGGAAAAACTGGTGTCGTCCGAAGTGCGCCCGGTGGTGGAAGAAGTCGTGTCGCAAAAACTGACCGAGTATTTGCTGGAAAATCCCATTGACGCCAAAACGATTTGCAACAAAATCATCGATGCCGCCAGAGCCCGCGAAGCAGCGCGCAAGGCCCGCGAATTGACGCGCCGGAAAGGCGTGCTCGACAGCATGGGACTGCCGGGAAAACTGGCCGATTGCCAGGAAAAAAATCCGGCATTGTGCGAACTGTATCTGGTCGAGGGTGATTCCGCAGGCGGTTCAGCGAAGCAAGGGCGTGATCGTAAATTCCAAGCCATTATGCCGCTCAAGGGCAAAATCCTGAACGTGGAAAAAGCGCGTTTTGACAAATTGATCTCGTCGCAGGAAATCATTTCGTTGATCACCGCGCTCGGCACCGGCATCGGCAAGGACGAATACAATCCGGACAAACTGCGCTATCACCGCATCATCATCATGACTGACGCGGACGTGGACGGTTCGCATATCCGCACACTGTTGCTGACATTCTTCTACCGGCAAATGCCCGAATTGATCGAGCGCGGCCACATTTATATCGCGCAACCGCCGCTGTATAAAATCAAGCACGGCAAAAAGGAACGCTACGTCAAGGACGATCACGAATTAAAGCAATACATGCTGAGCCTGGCGCTGGATGGCGCGGAACTGCATACCGGCGACGGCAAACCTTCGTTGACCGGCGAAACGCTGGAAAAAATCGCCAATGAATACATTCTGGCCGAAGCCGTGATCGAGCGCATGACTCAAGCGATCGACAGCCATGTCATGCACGCGCTGCTGCGCAAACCCGATGTTGATTTGAGCAGCGGGCAAGCAGCCGCGGACAGCGCATCCCGCCTGGCGGCGCGCGTCAAAGACGTGGAAATCGCCGCCGAATACGACGATCTGCACGAACGCTACCGCCTCAAAATCATGCGCCTATCGCACGGCAATGTGCTGACCAGCTACCTGGATAATGATTTTCTCGACAGCGGCGACTACGCGCAAATCCAGAAAACCGCGCTAGTGTTTGAAGGCTTGCTGAGTCAAGGCGCTTACATTCAGCGCGGCGAACGCAAGCAAGCGGCCGGTGAATTCAAGCACGCGCTGGAATGGCTACTGGAAGAAGCGAAAAAAGGCCTGAACGTGCAACGCTACAAAGGCCTGGGTGAAATGAACCCCAGCCAGCTCTGGGAAACCACCATGGACCCGCAAAACCGCCGCCTGCTGCGCGCGCAAATCGAAGACAGCATCCTCACCGACGAAATCTTCACCACGTTGATGGGTGATGTCGTGGAACCGCGGCGGGCGTTTATTGAGAAGAATGCGCTGAGGGCTACGAATATTGATATTTAAACTATCGAGTAACAAGTTTCTGAAAGGCCAGTAACACAAGCAATAAAAATTTGGCAGTTTTTGTTCAATCATTTCATGATTTAGCACCGCTTAGTGACCAGGTAAATTGTGCAGTTTACCTGGTCAAGTCGATTTTCCCGTTACGAATTTGAATAGGTACAATCACCTGATTCTTAATGTTCACAAAGTTGTCTTCTTAATTAGTTTTCCAAATTAATTCTAAAAATGTCCGACAACAAATGTACTTTCCCATGGCTTCGATATTGGTTTCCAGAGGGAGATAAGGACAATACATTTGTTCAAGACGGTTATTTAACCTTACCTTCTTCAGAATATAGTCACTATTATCCTGCCATTCCTAAACAACTTTCAGAATTGACTCAGACTCCAGTATTGATTCTGTTAGGTGAGCCTGGTTATGGCAAAAGCCAGGCTTTAGAGGATGAAAAGCAGCGACTCGAAAAAGAGCAAACTGAAGATTTAGTCATCTTCGAGGATCTGAAAACCTTCGTTTCAGGTTCCGAGCAACGATTATTGGATGCCAACAAATTTAAGCTTGTTGAACAAGGCTGCCGACTGTGGATACTTCTCGATGGGTTAGATGAATGTACGCTTCCAGCCTCTGGTGATTGGTTAATCAGCAATTTTATTAACAAAATCAACAATCCCGAGCGGGTATTTGTCCGAATTACTTGCCGACCATCGCATTGGCCGGAAAAGTTGGAAAAAGCCTTTTTAGAACGTTGGCATTCAGTGGTCAAGTCACCTGTGGAATTATGGCGCTTATGCCCGCTGCGCCAAGACGATATCCGTATAGCAGCTAACACCAGCCAAATTGATGCCGAAGATTTTTTAAATACGGTAGCAGAACGTAATGCTGAACAGTTAGCAGCATTACCGGTTACGCTACGTTTCATGCTCATTCTTTTTCAAGAAAAGCGATTGCCTCAATTGCGAACCGAGATTTTTGAGCAAGGACTAGAGCTGCTCTGCAACGATAGTCCAGATCGAGAAGCGTCAGGTATCAAAAGCCAAATTCCTACAGGTGACCGATTTCAAGTTGCTGCCAAAATCGCGCTAGGATATATCTTGCAAGGCTGTAACAGCATTTGGCTCGGATCTCGTGTTCAGTGTCCGAGTGGACTATTCGATGCCAATGAAGTTACTAGCAAAAAAGCTGGTCAAGAAATTAATGATAATGCTGTCAAGGAAACCCTTGAATTGACTGGAATCTTTGCCCGGCTTGACGGTAAGCGGTTTCAGTTCGCCAGTCGTACCTTCGCTGAATTCCTGGCTGCTTGGTACATTGCAAAAAGTACTGTGCCAACTCAGCAAAAGTTAAAAGTGCTGTTGCACCCTGATAGCCAACGTCTGATTCCAGATCTGCGCGAAACGGCGGCGTGGTTGGCTGCTCTCGACACCGGTTTTAGAGCTTGGTTGGTTAACCACGAACCGGAAGCCGCTCTGGAAGCAGACTTCGCAACGCTGGCGCAAGTTGATTTGCCGGTTTTGGTAGATGGACTGTTGCGTTTGGCGGTGGAAGAACAACGTTATTTTTATGCCGCACAAAGGCTTGTGAGGCTAAAGTATCCCGGTCTTGAAAGCAAACTATCTGCTGTAATAGCGGACAATTCCGCAGCATTTTCTGCTAGGGCCTTAGCTATCAGAATTGCCGAGGCCTGCGAGTTGCAATCCCTGGGTACAGAGTTAGCCGATTTGGCATTAAATGATCGGGAAGATTTTGAGCTGCGTAAATTGGCTGTGTCTTGCATGGAAAATACGGATGACAGTGCAAAAAAACGTTTAATCCCTTTGGCTGTTTCCGAGCACGATTTGTCGCTAAAAGCCATGGCTTTATCTGTGCTAGGAACAAGTTTAATGGGTGCTCAGGATTTTTTCAGAGAAATATCGCCAGAATATATTGATACAGGGTCGTATGAACTTCGTAATCTCATCGATGATGATTCGTTTTTGGATAAGCTGGACACAAAAGACTTAATTATTGGCTTACGATGGATTGCTAAACACGCACCGATTAGTCATGATCAATTCACGCCGAACCGACTGAAATGCCGATTAATAGCCAAAGCCTTTGATCATTTGGATACAAATGGCGTCGTTGAGGCACTAGTTGAAACAATGATAGCACTTTGTTCTCACTACGATTTTTTGTTTGATGGCTTAGAAAAAAACAACCCACAGAATTTATTCGACAATACCATCAATCGGCGCATTGTTCTTACTGAGCTGATAAGCCAGGTTGATGCAAGCGATATTTGGAAATTTATTAGTTTAAATTGTTTCCGGGAAGAAGATTGTTTGTGGTTATTTGCTCAGCTGGATAGTTTGTCTTTAGTTTCTGAGCGACGTGTTATTGCCACTATTATTGAACTTCTTATTTGGCGTCACATGAACCGCGACGCAGTTGAAGAGGCATTAAACAGAGCCGGTGTAGAAGTTAACAATCCCGATCCGATATTAAAGGAGCATTTAGCTTCGATAATAATTCCTATGGATTTATCCAATGAAAAAACCATTCATACAAAAAACCAATATTGGGAACTACAGTCTCTTACTAATACAAGAAAGAAAAAGCAGCTTTTACAATCAGATATTCTCCCTAATCCCCCAGAATTCTATATCCAAATTAATCTTGCAGCTTGTGAAGCCGGAGACTTTAATCGCTGTTTATATTTGATTGAAGTATTAGCGATGCAAGAGAATGGTACTTTAGTATTTGCGCGGGATCCTAATTCGTTGCCGGGCTGGAAAAATGCCGATAACACGCTTAGAAATCGAATTGCCTCCGTGGCGGTAAATTATCTGGAAAGTGCTGTGCCGCCAAACGATGAAGTGTTGTTACAAAATTCCCGTACATTTGCCCAAGCAGCCTGCGGACTTGCGGTTGCTATTGTCGCTGACACTGACAATTTGCAGCGACTAAGTAATGAACATTTGAGTCGTTGGTGTTTGGTGGTTGTTACCCATTTTTTCGAACTTGAAATCCAACAACGAATTTTTCGCCAGATCAGATCAATAATTCCAGAGGCATTTGATATTGCGGTATTGAAACGTGCCGATCGGGATGCAAAAGAAGGAAATATTCACTTTCTTGAGTCATGCGAAGAAATCTGGCACCCCAGCTTTTTACAGCATTTGGCGGTTAATCGATTAAATTCTCCGGACTGGCCTTTTTATTGTCGGCTACGGTTAGCCGAATTATTAATCCGCAAAGAAGTTGATGGTGTTTTAGAGCAGCTTATTGATTGGTTGACAACCGAATCAGATTCAAACAATCGCTGTGCAGTATCCGTATCAATATTTTCAAACGTATTTGCACAAGGTTGGCCCACTCTTCAAAAGCTTTTAACCGACGAGATCGAACTTGCCCGAGAAGTCATACTGGCAGTTGCGGATAATGTAAGGCATGGAACTGCAATCTATGCAAAATTGGATACTGAGCAATTAGGTTGGTTGTACGATAAAACCAGGGGTTTATTTCCTCCGAAAGAAGACCCGCCAATTCCAAATCATCCGTTTTCTCCGACGCGCAGACATGATGTCGCTAATTTCCGAAATAATATAATCGAACGACTTGTATCATTAGCAACTCCATCAGCAATTAAAGAACTGGATCGAATTTGCAAGGCGTACCCGGATACCACTTGGTTAATCCGAGCAAAAGCTGATGCCTGTAAGAACCTTTGGCAGCAGGAGCGGACTCGATTATCGTTTGCTGAATCTATCCGGTTATTGTCGGATACCCATGCTTCGGTGGTTCGGAACAGTCTGGAATTGATGAATGTCATCAAGGAGGCGTTACAACGTTTCGCCCATGAGGCTCAACACGGCTCACCACCCTTAGTTACTTTTCTTTGGAACGAAGGGCAGAAAAAGCCATTTTCTGAGCAACGACTGTCGGATTTTCTGAAGTTTTATTTGGAAAGAGAATGGCGAGGTGGTCGAATCATCATCAATAGAGAAGTAGAAATTAAAAATTTACATGACTTCGGTATTGGCGAAAGAACCGATTTATTGGTTCAAGCAATCTCGGCCGATGGCAATATTGATCAATCGCATCCTCGTGTAGTAATTGAAGTAAAGCCTGATAATAAAGCCAAGCCTCATAAGGATATTCCAGACCAATTGGTTGGAAAATATCTTGATGGCGAATCCAGAACTTGCGGCATATATCTCGTAGGCTGGTTTGGTAAATCTCATAGTCCAATTGAAAAGCTTCGCGAAAATGCTGATCAATGTGCTTTGGAAAATACTTCTGAGAAAATAAAAATTAATTCAATAGTAATTGACCTTTGTCACCCGTGCTTGGGAGTAACCTGAGTCGCGGCATAATTTCTACTAATTCATCATTGGCGATAAATTTGATCACGAATGATTGATATAAACTTTGACAAATCGCGCCAATAAAGCTGATTTTATGGCGCAATAATTTTTATTGCGCCATAAAAAGTTGCCATACTATCGGCAATAAATCGGATCGCAATATTTGCTGAAACAGGAGGTCAATTAATGAAAAAGCAATTTATTAATCTAAAACTTTTATCCGTGCCGCTGGCACTCGTTTTGACATACAACGTTTCCCACGCCATGCCCGGCATGCACGATTCCGGCAATGGCGCAGCGACGGAGCATCCGCGCGTTTCAAACAGCATCGGCGGGAAAATCAATACGTCTGGTTCGGAGATGGAGATTACTTATAGCGCCGACGGCAAGACGGCGATTTTTGTGTCCACGCGCGAGGGTAGTGTTCAGTCGCCCGGCGGTCATTACAGTTTCGATATCTGGATGTCGCATCGGGTCGATGGCGAGTGGCAGGAGCCGGTTCATTTGGGGCCGGGGATCGATCCGAAGGTGGGACCGAACATTAATACTTCGGCGTGGGAGCTGGAGCCGAGCTTTTCCGATGACGGCAACGTGATTTATTTTACCCGCTACGAAGCGGGCAATATGTTGTCCGGCGATTTGTACGTGGTGCAGAAAGTCGATGGCGTGTGGCAATCGGCCAGAAATTGGAACGACGTGCCGGAATTGCCGAGCATCAATACTTCGACAGGCGAGGAACATTGCCCGATCATCGCGTCCGACAGCCTGATTTATTTCAGTTATCACCAGCCGGGCGTGACGCAGGACAGCGATATTTGGAAGGTCGAGAAGAAAGCCGGTGTGTGGCAGAAGCCCGAAAGTCTGGGGGCGAAGATCAATTCACCGCAGCGCGACCATATGCATTGGACGGGGTTATCGAAGGACGGTAAAAGCTTGATCATCACCAGCATGCGCACCGATTTGGGTTCGCACGGCGGTCATGATGAGTGGATTGCCCGGCAAAATGCCAATGGCGAATGGCAGGAGCCAGTGAATCTCGGTGATGCGGTCAACACCGGCGGCGAGGATATGTGCTGGACGTTCACGCCAGATGGCAAACAATTCACCGGCAGCTGGGGGCCGCACGGCACGTACGACATGGATCTCCGCTCGATTAATAAAAGCGATGTGCCGCTGCTGAAGGACTTTGAGCCGATCGGCCCGCCGCCCAATTTGCTGAAAAGCGGTGCAACTAAAGCGAATTGATTGATTGTTGTAACGGAAAGAATGAAATGCGCCGGTGTGATCAAGACCGGCGCGATTGTTTAAGATCAGCTATTAAGCAGCCGCGCGTGAAGCACGTTTGCGTTCATGCTCGAGTAAAAAGCGTTTACGGATGCGGATGGTTTGCGGCGTAATTTCCACCAGCTCGTCGTCGGCGATGAACTCAATCGCGGATTCCAACGTCAGCTGAATCGGTGGGATTAACGTCACGGCTTCGTCGGTGCCGGAGGCGCGGATGTTGGTCAATTGCTTGCCTTTGATCGGATTGACGACCAGGTCGTTATCGCGGGTGTGAATGCCGATCACCATGCCTTCGTACAGGCGGTCGCCGGGGCTGACGAACATGCGGCCGCGGTCTTGCAGTTTCCATAACGCATAGGCGACGGCTTCCCCCAGTTCGGCGGAAATCAGCACGCCGTTTCTGCGCGGCGGGATTTCCGGGCGCATCGGGGCGAATTCGTCAAACACATGGCTCATCAAGCCGGTGCCGCGCGTCATGGTCATGAATTCGGATTGAAAACCGATCAGGCCGCGCGCAGGAATACGGTAATCCAGCCGTACACGGCCTTTGGCATCCGACACCATGTCTTGCAAGTCGCCGCGGCGTGCACCCAGGGCTTCCATCACCGCACCTTGATTGGCTTCGTCGACGTCGACGGTGAGCATTTCAAACGGTTCGCATTTGACGCCGTCGATTTCACGGATCACCACGTGCGGGCGCGAGACGGCGAGTTCGTAACCTTCGCGGCGCATATTTTCCAGCAGAATGGTCAGGTGCAATTCGCCGCGTCCGGAAATCAGGAACGAATCGGTCTCGTTGGTTTCTTCCATGCGCAGCGCGACGTTGGTCAGCAATTCTTTTTCCAGGCGTTCGCGTAATTGGCGGCTGGTGACGAATTTGCCTTCCTGGCCGGCGAATGGTGAGGTGTTGACCTGGAACGTCATGGTCAGGGTCGGTTCATCAACAGCGAGAACCGGCAGCGCTTCGGGTTTGTCGACATCGGCCAGTGTGGCGCCGATACTGAGTTCGTCTACGCCGTTGATCAGCACGATGTCACCGGCCAAGGCTTCTTTCATTTGTATCCGTTCCAGACCCTGGAAACCGAGCACTTGATTGACTTTGGCTTTTTTCGGCGGCTTATCGCCCATTAACACCATGACTTCCTGGCCGGGTCTCAGTTTACCGCGGCGGATACGGCCAATGCCGATACGGCCGACGAAACTGGAATAATCCAGCGCGCTGATTTGTAGTTGCAAGGGCTCATCGGGATTTTCATCGGGAGCGGGGACATAGCTGAGGATGGTGTCAAACAACGGACGCATGTCCGTGCTGGGTTTTTCAATATTCAGCGTGGCAAAACCATTCAACGCTGAAGCATACACGACCGGGAAATCAAGCTGCTCGTCACTGGCGCCCAGTTTGTCGAACAAATCGAATGTTTGATCGACCACCCAATCGGCACGCGCGCCGGGGCGGTCAATCTTGTTGATCACGACAATCGGACGCAATCCCAACGCCAGCGCTTTTTTGGTGACAAAACGGGTTTGCGGCATCGGGCCTTCTACGGCGTCGACCAACAGCAAAACACCGTCGACCATCGACAACACACGCTCGACTTCACCGCCGAAGTCCGCATGGCCGGGAGTGTCGACAATATTGATGTGAACCCCTTCATAGTCGATGGCACAATTCTTGGCTAAAATGGTAATACCGCGCTCGCGTTCAATATCGTTGGAATCCATCACACGGTCAGAAATTTGCTGATGTGCGGCAAAGGTGCCGGCTTGATGCAACAGTTTGTCAACCATCGTGGTTTTGCCATGGTCAACGTGAGCGATGATGGCGATATTGCGGATCGGGCGAGACATAAATAATTCCTCAAAAAATAAGCTTTTAGTTGTTGCGGCGGGGGCGGTATTATAGCAGCCGTAGCGTGAAAATGGCTAATTTTCCATTAACTTAATAGAATCTTCAGAGACAACGTTCCGTGCGGCAAAGTTCTAACATCCGGTATTTATCTTGGGATTTATTGCAATCTCTGCAATTAACGCCGCAGGAAATTGCGCTCAGTATTGAGCATCTGTTGCTCGGCCGTAAGCAGAAGCAAGTTTGGAATTCGCCCAAAGCAGTCATTACGCCGCCGGATGGCCGATATATGATGGCTACGCTGGCGGCAGCCGATGATCCGCCTTTTCTTGCCGTCAAAGCCTTGGTGTTGAATCCGGATAACCCTAAAAACGGCTTGGCCAGTATTAATTCGCTGGTGACTTTGCTCGATAGCCGCAGCGGATTGCCGCTCGCGGTGCTCGACGGCAACTGGGTGACGGCGGTGCGCACTGCCGGGTTGAGCGCCGTTGCGGCCAAGCGGCTGGCACGGCCAGATGCTTCCGTTGCTGCGTTTATCGGTTGCGGCGTGCAAGCGCATAGCCATTTGCAGGCGCTGGCTGCGTTGTTTCCGCTCACAGAGATTCGCGCGTTTGGGCGCGGGACAACGAGCCGGGATAGGTCTGCCACAGCGCGGAAAAAATGGGACTGACGGCGGTTGCCAGCGAAACTGCGCGAGAAGCGATGCACGATGCGGATTTGATTGTCACATCGGTAACCTTATCGCCGCAACTCGTTTCTTTTCTAGATGCGCGCTGGTTGAAACCCGGTGTTTTTGTCACCATGACCGATCTGGCCGCACCGTGGCTGAAAGAAAGCATGGCGGCATTTGACCGGATTATCGTCGATGACTTGGAACAGGAAGCCAGCATGGCCAAACCGCTGGTTGATCCGGCGCTGGTGCACGGCGATCTGACCGGATTGGTGACGGGCGATGCAGCTGGGCGCTGCACGGCTGATGAGCGCACTGCGTTTGTGTTCCGGGGATTGGCGCTGGGGGATCTGGCGGTTGCCGGGTTGGCTTACCAGCGCGCCTGTGAATGTTCACAAGGCACGTTGGCCGGGGATTAAAGAAAATGAGGTTGTTTGGTTAATAAACAGATTACGGGCGGCGGTTTAAAATTCGAGTTTATCAGGGCTTTTTTGCGAAGGGTTTGTTATTCTTTCTCGACGCCTGACATCAGAAATTTGACGAGCAGCGCGAAAATGAAGGGAACTGTGCTTAATCCTGTCACCATATAATGCTCGGTCGTGAATTGATCGCCTTCATCCATGAGGATATAGCCAAAAAATACCGTGACCGGGGTAATGATCGATAGCGCTATAACCAAGTTAAATAGTCCTTTCATTTGCTCTACTCCTTGCGATTAATTATTTTTTAAGTATATGCGTATTGGCGCGGCATGCCCAGCGCGCGCATTTGCTATCACAACTGTCCATTGCAGCGCTAAGCGAGGTAAAATTAGTAATTGTGTATTAACTGATAACGCCAATGGAAGCGGTACTGATCATCTCCAACTTCCCCGATCAAAAAACAGCTACGCTACTGGCCGAAGCTTTAATGGAGCAGCGCTTGGCGGCGTGCGTCAATGTGCTGAGTCCCTGTGTTTCGATCTATCGCTGGCAAGGTAAAATCGAATCGGCCGGAGAAGTTCCGGTTTTGATCAAAACCCGGAAACAGCACTACGACCGGGTTGAACAGTTGATCAAGATGATGCATCCTTATGAACTTCCTGAAGTGATTATGGTTCCTATAACCGGTGGGCTGCCTGCTTATTTGCAGTGGATCACCGACACAACACCACTATCCGATTCCGATTAAACACGACTGAATACCGATGCGATCAATCCACTTTTTGTTACTGATTTTATGTTTGGCCAGTACCGCTGTTTCCGCTCAGGAAAGCGGGTCTTTCAGCTTGTTCCAGAAACTGCAGGGGCTGGGTATCAATCTGGGGCAAAGCAATCCACAAGAACTTTTGCCGCCGGATGAAGCATTTAAGCTATCGGTGGAAGTGCGCGATGGCAACACGCTGATCGCGAACCTGACTCCGGCCAAGGATTATTATCTGTATCGCGACAAAATCGTTTTTGAGCCAAAGCAAGACGGCATGGTGATTGAAAAAGTGACGTTGCCGCCGGGCAAAATGAAAGAAGACGCAACGTTTGGTCAAACGGAAGTCTATTACAGCCCGGTACAAGCCATCATTTCGCTCAAACGCGTGGATTCCGCAAGCGAGCAACCGCTGACGTTATCGGCGACTTACCAGGGTTGCAATGAGCCGGTCGGTGTTTGTTACGCGCCGATTCATAAAGCCATCGATCTGACGTTACCGGCGGTGAAAGCCGCTATCGGCGCGGTTGCTAACGCCGTGAGCAACCCGGCGGCTGCGGCCGGGGTGGATGCAACTGCGGAATTGTTCCGCATGCCATCCAAAGCGCCTGCCATTGAAACCGAGGCGTACAAAATTGACCAAATGTTTCAAACCGGTGATTTCTGGTTGATCCTGACCGGATTTTTCGGCATTGGCTTGCTGCTGTCGCTTACCCCTTGTGTGTTTCCGATGTTTCCGATTTTGTCGGGAATTATTGCCAATCGCGGCAAACACGTGACTAAAAGTCATGGATTTATCCTGGCATTGGCGTATGTGCTGGGCATGGCGATTACGTATGCCATTGCCGGTGTGGCGGCTGGGTTGTCGGGCTCAATGCTGTCGGCCGCATTGCAGAAT
This sequence comes from Nitrosomonas oligotropha, assembly GCA_008015635.1. Classification (GTDB taxonomy): domain Bacteria; phylum Pseudomonadota; class Gammaproteobacteria; order Burkholderiales; family Nitrosomonadaceae; genus Nitrosomonas; species Nitrosomonas oligotropha_B. Next base: position 92,414 of record SSFX01000024.1, on the reverse strand, counting down.
GCCTGGGTGCTGGGTTCGTTTGCAGTGATTTTTGTGCTGCTGTCTTTTTCCATGTTCGGTTTTTATGAGCTGCAATTACCCGGCGCTATGCAGACCAAATTATCCGAAGAAGCCGGTCACCTAAAAGGCGGGCATTTGACCAGTGTGTTCGGCATGGGCGCACTGTCGGCATTGATCGTCGGCCCTTGCGTCGCGGCGCCTTTGGCCGGTGCTTTACTGTATATCAGTCAGACCCGCGATGTGATCCTGGGCGGCTCGGCGCTGTTCGTCATGGCGCTGGGGATGGGCGTGCCTTTACTGTTGCTGGGCACATCCGCCGGTGCGTTGTTGCCAAAAGCCGGAGCATGGATGGAATCGATCAAGCGGTTCTTTGGCGTATTACTGCTCGGCGTCGCTATCTGGTTGATCTCTCCGGTTATTAACGACGTGGTGCATATGCTGTTGTGGGCGGCGTTGCTGATTATCTCGGCTATTTATCTACATGCGATTGATCCGCTGCCGGAACGCGCTTCAGGTTTGCAGAAATTTCTCAAAGGAATCGGTGTTATCGCTTTGCTGGTGGGCGTGGCATTATTAATCGGCGTGTTATCCGGCAGCCGCGATGTGTTGCAGCCATTATCAAAACTAAACTTGGCAGCGGATGCGGCAAGCGGTCAAGAAGCAGCAGTTTCCAGTTATCCGGCTTTACCTTTTCAGGGGGTAAAAACCGTTGCGGAATTGGATGAGCAAATCCGCCAATCCAAAGGCAAGCACGTTATGGTCAGGTTTCATGCGGATTGGTGTGTTTCCTGCAAGGAAATGGATCGTTTTACGTTGTCCGATGCCAAAGTGCAATCGCGTTTGAAGGATGTCGTGCTGCTGCAAATCGATGTGACCGACGGTACACCGGATGATGCGGCTTTATTGAAGCGGTTTAAGCTATTCGGCCCGCCGGGCATTCTATTTATCGATCGCCAGGGCAACGATGTGCCTGATATCAAAGTGATCGGTTTTCTGAATAAAAATGATTTCTTAACTGTGCTGAACGCCGTTTTGATTTAGGCATGCATTAAACCTGGCAGCAGGTTTCTGCAGATTGAAAATTATCTAAGGAAGTGAAGTAGCGATGCCAAAATCTAAACTTCTTGCGTTGTATTTGCGCGCACTAAAACCCAATATCAAGTTTCTTCAAGCTGGAAAACTATCAAAGGATTTCGTGATGTCAAAATTTAAGCAGATTTTTTTATATGTTTGTGTCGCATTATTTGCACTGGGAGCAGGCTCATTTCTGCGATCCGTATTGACGGAGTCGTATCAGGTTGAATTATCCAGTGCAGAAAGCCAACAAGGTGCAAAAGCGATTCTCGAAGCCAATTTACCGGATATTCACGGCGAAAATCAGGCCGTTTCGCAGTGGTCTGGAAAAGTCCTGGTGGTGAATTTCTGGGCTACTTGGTGCACACCTTGCCAAGAGGAAATCCCTGAGTTTGTCGAGGCGCAGGAAAAATACCGCGAGCAAGGATTGGTGTTTGTAGGTATTGCGCTGGATCAAGCAGACAAAGTGAAAATATTCAGCCAGGAATTCGGCATCAACTATCCCGTACTGGTCGGCAGCATGGACGCGTGGTCGCTGGCTGCGGCGGCTGGCAATCGCATGTCAGTATTGCCGTATACCGTGGTCATTAACCGTTCCGGTGAAATTGCGGAAACCTATGTAGGCCGGGTCAATCTGAAAAAACTGGAAAAATTGGTTCTTCCATTGCTCAAGGAAACTTTACCAGCGCAGCCGTCAGAAAAAACCAGCTAATAGTGCCGATTTCTTCAGGATCGTAAGCTGTATTTATCTGTTGAAATTTTTCTTAGCCTTAAGCGCTAAAGCTGCAAAATTATAGTGAGATCTATTGCGCAAGTATTCCAAATAAACAATTGCACTGCGTGATATTCAGGTAATATTTATTGCAGGAATAGAATGCTTTTTATACTGGTATGCACGCGAGCTACTCTGTCCATAAAAAACCTCGCATTCTGATTTTGCGAATACTTACCGGAAATTCAATAACACTGTTAATTTTGAATTGAATCAATTTTAGAAGGCAGTAACGCAAGGGTCTTTAATCTAAATGTGACGAGGGATATTTTTCCAATATTCATTTAGGAGAACCTCATCATGGTAAAACTTGATCGCAATAGTCGTTTCGTTGTTTTCTTTTTGATTGCGCAAATGGCCTTCTTCCCGGCCTGCACATCGGTGCCTAAGTATGAGGGAAGTGCAGAGCAATACGATGATATTGTCATTACCACCAAGGTTCACGAAGCCATTATCGATGAGCTCTCCTTGCGGCCTTTCGAAATCAATGTCAGAACCGTGAAGGGTGTGGTCGAACTTAGCGGCACCGTTAATTCACGGGATGATATCGATAAAGCCATGGCCGTTGCACGCAGTATCAATGGTATAAGATTCATCAAGAATGATATGCGTACCCAAGGAACCGGTGATTATTAATTTTGTTTGTACCGATGAATTGCAAGTTGTATGGAAAAAAACTTGCAATTCATTCCTGCCTCAATGGCGCGATGAGTTGTTGCGCCGGTCATCGTTAATGCAAAATTACCCAATCAAACACGCCATTGGCTGACATTGTACTGATCGTCCATTTTTTGTATGTGCTGTTTGTGGTTGGAAGCCTGCCCGTCATTTGGCTGGGTGCGTGGTTTAAGCTGAGCTTTGTCAGGAATCCATGGTTTCGTTATTTACATCTTGGCGCGATTGTATTGGTCGTGATGGAATCTTTGATGGGCGTCGTTTGCCCGTTGACAGCATGGGAAAATAGCTTGCGCCAGGTTGAAACCGGCGGCAGTTTTATTCAGCATTGGCTTCATCGCATCATGTTTTACGATGCACCGGAAGGCGTGTTGACAGCGATTTATATTGTGTTTTCCGGTTTGGTCGCGATGACTTTCAAATGGGTGCCGCCGGTGCGCGGAAATCGCCGGTCATGATGATGAAACGAGTGAATGATCATCCGTTTCTTCCGCGCCCGGGGTTAGCATTTCTTCGATATTGGGTTCGAAAGTTTCTTCATCGAACGCCGTGTCCCCGTCGATGAAGGGTTGATCTTGCGCTTTTAGGTTGAAGAAATCATAGCGGGAAGTATCGGCCAGATGCGATGGTTGAACGTTTTGTAAGGCGCGAAACATAGTTTCCAGCCGGCCGGGGAATTTTTTATCCCATTGTTGCAACATTTCTTTGATGACCTGGCGTTGCAAGTTAGGCTGCGATCCACATAAGTTGCAGGGAATGATTGGAAAATTTGCAATGGCGGCGTACGCTGCCAAATCCTTTTCCTTGCAGTAAGCCAGCGGACGGATAACGATGTGCATGCCATTATCGCTGACCAGCTTGGGCGGCATCGCTTTCAATTTTCCGCCATAAAACATATTCAGAAACAGGGTTTCCAGGATGTCGTCGCGATGATGGCCCAGCGCGATTTTGGTGGCGCCCAATTCGCTGGCAACTCGGTAAAGCACGCCGCGGCGTAAACGCGAGCAAAGACTGCACGTGGTTTTCCCTTCCGCGATGACGCGTTTTACAACACTATAAGTATCTTGTTCGACGATACGGAAAGGCATGCCGATTTCCGTTAGGTAGCTGGGCAGTACCTGCTCAGGAAAACCGGGTTGCTTTTGATCCAGATTGACCGCGATCAGCTCAAATTCCAATGGCGCATGCGCTTGCAGATTGCGCAGGATATCCAATAAAGCATAACTATCCTTGCCGCCGGACAAACAGACCATTATCCGGTCGCCGGCCTCGATCATATTGAAATCAGCAATCGCAGTACCAGCCAGCCGCCGCAGGCGTTTTTGCAGCTTATTGGTATTATATTGTTGTTTTTGTTGCATACTTTATGAGATTCCAGTGGATGAAAATGACCTTTCTAACCCGGTAAAATGCACGATACAGGTGGCGGAATATTAGACAAACAAAGTGGAACAATTTAGCATAGCCGGATTCTAATCAAGACGGATAAACAGGTTCGGGAATTATTTCAGGAGCATTCTATGAACGGGATTATACCATTTGTGGTCTTGGTCTTGTTTTCAACCAGTAGTTACTCGAATACTAACTATTCCAATGTTGAAGTTGATATTGGCAGGCCGGGTGATGCGAACAAAGTATCGCGTATCATCAAGCTGACACAAGTGGATAATATGTTTTTACCGGCTGAAGTCAAAGTAAATGAAGGCGAAACGATCCGGTTTGTGGTGAAAAATGGCGGCAATCACCCGCATGAAATGTTGCTGGGTTCGATGGCAGAGTTGAAAAAAGTTGCTAATATGCGGCGCATGTATCCTGATAAGGAGCATTCCGAAGCTCATCTGCTGCAACTGGAGCCGGGCGAGCAAAAAGAACTGATCTGGCAATTCACGCACGCAGGGACAATTGATTTTGCCTGCCCGTTGCCGGGCCATTTTAAGAAAATGCATGGAACAATCATTGTGGAGAAAAAATGAAATTACGAATAGGTGCGATACTGGCAGCTGGATTGTTAGGTGTTGCTGCGCAAGCAGCCGCTACAACGACGGTTGATGTTTATAAAAGCCCGACCTGCGGGTGCTGCGCTAAATGGGTTGATCACATGCGTGATCACGGTTTTACCGTAAAAACGCACGATGTAGGCAATAAGGAAATCCGCAAAAAATCAGGTATTTCCGAATCCCTGGGCTCTTGCCATACCGCGTTGATCAACGGTTATGCGATTGAAGGGCATGTACCGGCGCCGGACATCATCCGCTTATTGAAAGAAAAACCGAAGGCGGTAGGATTATCTGTTCCTGATATGCCGCACGGCACGCCGGGCATGGAAGGCAGCGGACGAGTCGATCCATATAATGTTCTGCTGATCGAAGAACGGGATCAGGCGCGCAAGGATACGAAGATTTATCACCGTTATGACCCTTATGCAAAGAAAGCCGTGCAAGAAACGGAACCGGCTAATGCTGAGCCGGAGAAAAGCAGTTCTGTGATGCGCTTGAAGTAGTCATCATTTTTTCATGACGATGCGTAATTTTTTGCTGTGCATATTGGCTGCAACGATGCTGGGCTGCGGTAATTCTGCGCCGCCCGGCGTTTCTTCCGGCCAGCATCAGGTTGATAGCAAGACAGGCTTAATAAAGCGGAATTTGGATCAGGCGCAAATCAAGCGCGGCGAAAGTGTCTATAATGCCAATTGCATTGGCTGCCACGGACCTAACGGTGAAGCGACCCCGGAATGGCGCAAACCTGGCGCGGATGGAAAATATCCGCCACCGCCATTGGATAGCACCGCGCATGCCTGGCATCATTCGACCGATGTTTTGAAAAAAACAATACTCAAAGGAACACCGCCTGAAATTGGCTCCATGCCCGCATGGGAGGGTAAGCTGACCGAACAGCAGGTGGATGATGTGATCGTCTGGATAAAATCCCTATGGTCGGACGAAATTTATGACATCTGGTTCAAGAATTTTGAAGGAAAGTAGCAGTAGCACCGCTGATGATCGTCATTCTTCCGTTTTTTGTTCCAGTGATTTTATTTGTTCCAGGATATCCTGTTTTTTATTTTCCAGTTCTGTGAAACGTGCATACAGCCGGTTTAAGTCGGCTGTATATTTTTCAATCCGTTGATCCCTTTCTTGTTTCTGCTGCATTAAATTATTGTAATTAGGCACCGGAATACTTTGCCCAGGTGTGCTCGGCAACGGTATATTCATGGGAGGCTCAGCGATATCATTGCGGCGTAATTCTTGAATCATCATGAATTGCTGTTGAATGGATTGAGATTCTTGCTGTATGCGAGCTAACGCTTTTTCCAGCTGACGTGATTGTTTTTCCGTATCCGTCGTACCCTTATCCTCATCAGCCCAAACCATGAGGGAAAGAGTCAGTGCTAGAAAAAAAAGAATTGTTCGCATGGTATAAGGCCTATTCAAAAGAAGAATAACCGTGTGTTTTTCACGCTGCAAAGCAGCGTCAGTTAATTCCCCGGTTTGTTCAGTATTTTCCATTCTACACGCCTGCAACGCGATGGCGCATCACTTAATTTCTAAGGAAACGCTGATTAATTGACTACACGAGCGAATCACTTCGTTGCGCGGTACTCGCTCCCTTGCCTATCTTGTAGATATGTCTCGGTTGCTGTGTTCCGTCCGCCTCGTGCTTCATCTCGTTCGCCGAATTAATCGGCGTTTCCCTAATTCATTTGTTTCTATCCGCGCAAATCAATTTCCCGGAATTATCCAAATAATTTGCCTATAATACCGTGCGAATACTGAAGTAGCATCAATCGCCGTTCTATGCCAGTCATCCACCCGGTCCAGGTTTATCCTATTTTGAATCAATGCAGCGTTTAAAGAGAATCGTGAGACATCAAAAGATTCGTGTGGGCGGAAAGATTTTAAACAAATGATGCATTTTCCAATGCAAAAATAATCTTGCGTGAATAAATGAAAACCCAAAAAGAACAGCATACGCCGATGATGCAGCAATATTTGCGCATCAAGGCGCAGCATCCGGACATGCTGATGTTTTATCGCATGGGGGATTTTTATGAGTTATTTTTTGACGATGCGGAAAAAGCGGCAAAGCTGCTGGGGATCACGCTGACACAACGCGGCGCTTCCGCCGGGGAACCGATCAAAATGGCGGGTGTGCCCTACCATGCGGCCGAGCAGTATTTGGCAAAGCTAGTCAAGGCGGGTGAATCCATTGCGATCTGCGAGCAGGTCGGTGATCCGGCGACCAGTAAGGGGCCAGTAGCCCGGGAAGTGACGCGCATTATCACGCCGGGAACGCTGACCGATGCGGCATTGCTGGAAGATAAGCGTGATTGCATCTTATTGGCGTTGTCAATACAGGAATCGATCTTGGGATTGGCTTGGTTGAATCTCGCGGCGGGGCAGTTACGCGTGCTGGAAACTGTGCCGCATAATCTGCTCAGCGAACTGGAGCGTTTGCAACCGGCGGAGATTCTTTTACCCGAATCATTGAAATTGCCTGAGATACAAGGAAGAAACTGGGCATTGAAGCGTTTGCCGCAGTGGCAGTTCGATCATGACAGTACGCGCAATACGTTGACGCGGCAATTTGCAACCCATGATCTCAGCGGTTTCGGTTGCGAGGATTTGTCCACTGCGCTGTGCGCCGCCGGGGCATTATTGGAGTACACGCGCCTGACGCAAGGATCCGCCGCACCCCATATTTCGTCGTTGCAAGCGGAGCGGGAAAGCATTTATGTGCGCATGGATGCCGCAACGCGCCGCAATTTAGAAATTTCCGAAACGATACGCGCCGAACGATCGCCGACGTTGCTGTCGTTGCTCGACACCTGCACCACCAATATGGGCAGCCGCTTGCTGCAATTCTGGCTGCATCATCCGCTGCGTGATCGCACCGTCATACAACAGCGGCTCGATAGCGTGGCGGCCCTGATCGGAGAAAACGGGCAGCATCATTTTGCGGCCGTGCGCGTTCTGCTGCGGCAATGTGCCGATATCGAACGGATAACCGCGCGTATTGCGCTGAAATCGGCGCGGCCAAGGGATTTATCGGGTTTGCGTGACAGTTTGAAACTGCTGCCGCAAGTCATCCTGGCTACCGCCCACTGTAACAGTGAGCGCATCGGCCAATTGCTTCACGTCATGCAGATTGAACCCGCGGTGGTTGAGTTACTGAGCAAAGCCTTGTTGCCGGAGCCGGGCGTGGTGTTGCGCGAAGGTAATGTCATTGCCGATGGTTTCGATGCCGAGCTCGATGAGTTGCGTGCGCTGCAAAACAATTGCGGTGAATTTTTGTTGCAACTGGAAATGCGCGAAAAGGAACGCACCGGCATTCCTAACCTGAAGGTGGAATATAACCGTGTGCATGGTTTTTATATCGAAGTCACGCATGCGCACAGCGAGAAAATCCCCGCCGATTACCGCCGCAGACAAACGCTAAAGAATGCCGAGCGCTACATTACGCCGGAACTGAAGACCTTCGAAGATAAAGCCTTATCCGCGCAAGACCGGGCACTGGCGCGGGAAAAATATTTGTACGAGGGACTGTTGAATGCGCTTGCCCAGTATATTCATGCGCTGCAAAAAATCGCCGCGAGCGTCGCGGAAATCGACGTTCTGTGCGCATTTGCCGAACGTGCCCAAGCGCTCGATTATGCTGCTCCGCAGTTAGCCGGTGAGGATGTGTTTATCATCGATACCGGCCGCCATCCGGTGGTGGAGCAGCAGGTGGAAAACTTTGTCGCCAATGATGTGCAGCTGGGCGCCGAACATAGCGGAAAACCGCGCATGCTGATGATTACCGGTCCCAACATGGGCGGTAAATCAACTTACATGCGGCAAATTGCGTTGATTGCCTTGCTGGCCCATTGCGGCAGTTATGTACCGGCTAAAGTTGTACAAATTGGAATCTTGGATCAAATCTTTACCCGTATCGGTGCGGCCGATGATTTGGCCAGCGGACGCTCGACGTTTATGGTGGAAATGACGGAAACCGCGAACATTCTGCATAACGCCACGGCGCACAGCCTGGTGTTGATGGACGAAGTCGGACGTGGTACATCGACATTTGACGGTTTGGCTTTGGCGTTTGCCATTGCGCGTCATCTACTGGTCAAGAACCGCAGTTTTACCCTTTTTGCCACGCATTATTTTGAATTGACCAAGCTTGCGGAAGAATTCAAACAACTCCAAAACGTGCATTTGGATGCGGTCGAGTATAAGCACCGTATTGTTTTTCTGCACAAGGTTGCCGAGGGACCGGCCAGTCAAAGTTATGGCCTGCAAGTGGCTGCACTCGCAGGCGTTCCCGATGCGGTGATCAAGCTGGCGAAAAAACACTTGATTAAGCTGGAACAAGAAAGTGTAAAACAAGAACCGCAATTGGATCTGTTTTCTGTTTCGATTGCCGGACCGCAAGAGGAAAGCGTGCAAGAGCATCCCGTCATTACCATGCTGCAAAAGCTTTCGCCGGACGAATTGAATCCCCGGCAAGCATTGGAACAACTCTATGTATTGAAAGAAGCCCTGGGTACTGCGGATAACAGCTAGCTTTTATCGCCCCAGCGCAATTTTTGCTGCATTAATGCTCATGCCCATGCCCATGCGCGCCGTGAACATGCTCGTGCGCGATTTCTTCCTCAGTGGCCGGACGTACATCCGTCACGGTGCAGGCAAAATTCAACCGCATCCCGGCAAATGGATGGTTACCGTCGACAATAACCGAGTCTTCCGTGACGTCAGTGACTTTGTAGAGAATAAAATCATCGGAATCTTCCGCGCCGCCTTCGAAGTGCATGCCGATTGACACATTATCGGGGAATGAATTGCGCGGTTCCACGCGGATTAATTCAGCGTCATACTCACCGAAAGTATCTTCCGGCTCCATCGAAACCGTGCAGGAATGACCAACCTCCTTTTCATGCAACGCTTCTTCAACCAAGGGAAAAATACCGCCATAGCCACCGTGTAAATAACTGATCGGTGTATCTGTTTTTTCCAGAATTTTTCCCGAAGCGTCCGACAATTCATAGTTGAGTGAGACCACGGTATCTTTTAAAACGCGCATGTTATGTTTATCCTCGCTTTGGTAATTGCAAAATTAAAAAACTTCTAATAATCAAGATGATTATTGGTTACTAAAACTTATATTGAATAGGTGCCCATTATACGCATAAAGCTATTTTTTTCCTGCAAAACAAGAGATCAACCATAGTTTTTGAGCATTTTCCGGGCAACCTGATAATCGGGGTAAATCGTCTCAACCACCTCCCAAAATGCCTTCGAGTGATTCATTTCAATCAAATGCGCCAGTTCATGCGCAACGACGTAGTCGATCAAATGCAGCGGGAGTTGGATCAAGCGCCAGTTGAGCGTGACAAGACCACGGCTGTTGCAGCTGCCCCAGCGGGTTTTGGCGCGTGACAGGCGAAATGGCGGCGGGGGTACATTCAATGCCGGGGCGTAGATTGCAATGCGTTCTTTGAAGCAGGCAACCGCTTGCTGGCCGTACCAGGCCATGACGAATTGCTCGATTTGGCGGGGATTGAGTTGTGCTAGGGATTGCTTCGCTGCTTCACAGGTAAATTGCCGCGCCATGCCGATCTCGCCGGATGGTTTCAGTGCGATGCGCCACGGCTCGCCGAGCAACGGATAGGCCGCATCATGCGTCCACGTTAATGCGAGGTTTTTTTTGGCTTGCCATTGATCGAGCTTTTTCGTGATCCAACCGGCTTTTTCCCGCAGAATGGTATCGATGTGCGGGAGCGCGGTTTGCAGCGGCGCGCTGATGCGCAAACCGTGGTGATCAATTTGTAAACCGATCGATTTGCGCTGACAACGTTTGAGTGTGTAGGTAATTTCCCGGCCGTTGAGCGTCGTAGTGGCTTGCACGAGCACGTTAGGGTTCTTGCAGGTTTTTCCGGCCGATGCGCAGCATTTCAGCCTCGATCCAGGCTTCCACTTGCGCGTTCAATTCCCCGGCTTCCATGCCGGTGGGATCGATCGGCTGGCCGATGCTGACGGTGATGGTGCCGGGGTGTTTGACGAAAGAATTTCTTCCCCACAACTCACCGGCATTGTGCGCGACCGGCACCACCGGCACATTGGTGTGCGTCGCTAGCCATGCGCCGCCGATGCGGTATTTGCCGCGTTGACCCGGCGGGATGCGCGTGCCTTCGGGAAAGATCACGATCCAGAAGCCTTGTTGCAAACGATCCTTGCCTTGTTCGACGATTTGCTCCAAGGCTTTTTTACGAGCGCTGCGGTCGATAGCAATCGGGCTGGTCATCGCCAAGCCCCAACCGAAAAATGGAATGCGCAGCAGTTCTTTTTTCAGCACCCACACCTGCGGTGGAAAAATTTCCTGGAAAGCCAGTGTTTCCCACGCCGATTGATGTTTGGAGAGCACGATGCTCGGGGTTTTTGGGATATTTTCCGCGCCGATGATGCGATAGCGGATGCCGCACAAGTGCCACAACAGAAACAGCATGATGCGCGTCCAGCTCGAGGTCACGCGGTAGCGGTTATGCGGCGACAGCGGAAAACACGCCAGCGTAAAAATGGCATACGGCGGTGTGATGATGATTTGCAGCAGCATGTACAGCGCCGAACGGAAAATGGCCACTATTATTCTTCTCCAACCAAGGCATCGGCCACGGCGGTGAGATTGTCGAAAATCTGTGTATGCGCCGGAATTTCCTGAGTGGCGCGCGTTGTTTCTCCATTACCGGTCAGCACCAGCACCGGTATTGCACTGACCGCCGCCGCCGCTTGCAAATCCTTCAACGAATCGCCGACTACCATGACATTTTTCAGATTGACGCCGTAACGCTGCATGATTTCATCGAACAACCCGGTCGCCGGTTTGCGGCAGGTACACTTATCCGCATTGGTGTGCGGGCAGAAGAATATCGCATCGATGCGCCCGCCTGCATGATTGACCGCTTTGTACATTTTGTCATTGATGGCGTTGTAAGTCGCCATATCGAGCAGCCCGCGCCCGATGCCCGATTGGTTGGTGGCGATCACCACGCGATACCCGGCGTGCGTCAAGCGGGCGATCGCTTCCAGGCTACCGGGAATCGCAATCCATTCGTCCGGCGTTTTGATAAACGTGCCGCTGCTCTGATTAATCACACCGGTTTGGTCGAAGATGATCAGCTTCATATCAGGCGGCCAGCTTGGAAAGGTCGGCAATTTGATTCATCGTCTGATGCAGTTGCTTCAGCAAAGCAAGACGGTTGTTGCGCAATTTCTCATCGTCCACGTTCACCATCACGTGATCGAAAAAGGTATCGACTGGGGCTTTCAACGTTGCCAGCAGTTGCAGCGAAGCGGTGTAATCTCCGGTGGCAAAAGCTTTCTTGGTTTGTGGCTCAATGTCTTGCAACGCTTGATAAAGCGCTTGCTCATCGGCCTCCGGCAACCAATCAGGATTCACAACATCAGCGATAGCGCTTTCGGTCTTTTTAAGAATATTGCCGACGCGCTTGTTGGCAGCCGCGAGACTGATTGCTTCCGGTAATGTGGTAAACGCCCGCACGGCAGCAAGACGTTTCGGGATATCGCTTAAATGCTGAGGATTCAAACTGAGCACGGCGTCGACTTCCTGAGCGGTGTAGCCTTGCTCGCGTAAACTGACAGCGAGCCGTTCGTATATAAACTTAAGCAATTGCTCAGTTGATTTTTCTGAAATTTGTCGAAAAAGGCCACTTACAAAATCACCAAAATCTTTGAGTGAAACAAGTTCCGCTGGTCTTTTTTTATTATCAAAATTCTGCTCAATAATTTCTTTATCTTCGATTATTTCAACAATCCGCTGAACCAATGTATCCAGATCCAACAGCAAGTCTTTCTCAATCAAAATGCGAATAACGCCTAAGGCATGGCGTCGCAATGCAAACGGATCCTTATCACCTGTAGGAATTTCGCCAATGCCAAACATATTTATCAATGTTTCCAGTTTGTCCGCCAGCGCCAGACAAACACCCACCAGGTTACGCGGCAATGCATCACCGGCAAATCGCGGTTTGTAATGATCCTCAATGGCAAATGCAATATCGTCTCCCAAGCCTTCATGTTGCGCATAATAACGCCCCATGATGCCTTGCAGTTCCGGGAATTCACCGACCATACCGGTGAGCAAATCCGCTTTGGCCAATGAGGCGGCTTCATAAACCTGCTTAGCCAGTTCGTCACCGCCTAATTGCTGTCCAATCATGCTTGCGATTTCTCGGACATACTGCATACGCAGACCCTGAGAACCTAATTTGTTGTGATAAACAACCTTATCCAGCTCGGACACACGCGATTCCAACTTTTTTTTGCGATCCTGATCAAAGAAAAACTTGGCATCAGCCAGGCGCGAACGAACCACCCGTTCATTCCCGCCGATGACCAAACCAGGATCCGTGGGCCGGATGTTGGAAACCAGCAGGAATTTGTTGGCCAGTTTTCCGTTGGCATCAAGCAATGGAAAATATTTCTGGTTCGCTTTCATGGTCAGAATCAGGCATTCCTGCGGTACTTGCAGGAATTCGGCGTCAAATTGGCCAATCAGCACATTCGGATGTTCGACCAGCGCGGTGACTTCATCGAGTAGCGCGTCGTCATCGACCGGTGTCAGGTGTTCATGCGCCGCCGCAACGGCGAGCTGGCGCGTGATTTCGGTGCGGCGCTCGGCAAAACTGGCAAGCACGGCACCCTCGGTTTGCAGTTGTTGCGCGTAACTGTCGACGTTGTGCAGCACGATGGGATTCACTTTTGCCTCAAAACGATGACCCTGCGTTTCGCGTCCGGCTTGGAGGCCAAGCACGCTGACCGGCACGACGTCCGCGCCGTGCAATGCCGTCAGCGCGTGCGCGGGACGCACAAAGTTGACGCTGTTCCAGCCATCGGCTAACTGGTATGTCATCACTTTGGGGATCGGTAATTGTTCAATCGCTTCCTCTAACGCTTTTTGCAGTCCATCGGTCAGCGCTATGCCTGTCACGGTGGTATCCCAAAACAACGTTTCGGTTTTGCCATCCAATGCACGCTTGAGCTGCGGTACGACCGAGGCATCCGCGCCCAGGCTAGCCAGTTTTTTCAATAACGGCGGCGTAGCCTGGCCTTGCGCGTCCAGTCCGACTTTCACTGGCATCAATTTTTGCGTGACCGCTTGATCGGCAGCTTGCGCTGCGACGTTGGCGATATGCACCGCCAATCGTCTGGGGGTGGCGTACGGCGTGATGGTTGCGTCGTTCGTGATCAAACCCTGCGCTTTCAAGCTGTCAGCCAGCAATTGCGCAAAACTGGCGCCCAGTTGCTTCAGCGATTTGGGCGGCAATTCCTCGACTAATAATTCAACCAGCAGATTCTTGCTCATGATGCGGATTCCTGCATGTCGGGCATTTGTGCGACCCATTCGCGCGGCGCCATCGGGAACGGCGGATTGAGGTTTTTACGGCTGTCGTAATAGGCTTTGGCGACTTGGCGCGATAGATTGCGGATGCGGCCGATATAGGCGGCACGCTCGGTCACTGAAATAGCGCCGCGCGCATCGAGCAGATTGAACGTATGCGCCGCTTTCAACACTTGCTCGTAGGCTGGCAACGCCAATTGCTGTTCGATGAGATGATTGGCTTGCGCTTCGTGTTTGCCGAACGCCAGAAACAGAAATTCGGTATCGCTGTGTTCAAAGTTATATTTAGATTGCTCGACTTCGTTTTGATGGTACACGTCGCGGTACGTCAAACCTTTGGTCCAGGTTAGATCGAACACGCTTTCCACGCCTTGCAAATACATCGCCAGACGCTCCAGTCCGTAGGTGATTTCGCCGGTGATCGGTTTACAGTCAATGCCGCCGACTTGCTGGAAATAGGTGAATTGCGTGACTTCCATGCCGTTCAGCCAAGTTTCCCAGCCCAATCCCCACGCGCCCAGCGTCGGATTTTCCCAATCGTCCTCGACCAAGCGCACGTCGTTTTGCGTCAAATCAAACCCCAGTAAGCGCAGCGAATCGAGATACAAATCCAGGATATTCTTTGGTGCCGGTTTCAGCACCACCTGAAATTGATAATAATGTTGCAAGCGATTGGGGTTGTCGCCGTAGCGACCGTCTTTGGGACGGCGCGCCGGTTGCACATAAGCGGCTTTCCACGGCTCGGGGCCGATGGCGCGTAGAAAAGTGGCGGTATGACTGGTGCCCGCGCCCACTTCCATGTCGTACGGCTGCAAAATCGCGCATCCCTGCTCGTTCCAATATTGCTGCAAGGTCAGGATTATTTCCTGGAAGGTCAATGTCGGCATGAAAAGTCGAGTTTTATCGCCATTAAAAGAAAAATTATGCGGATTTTACCGGGTTTTCCATGCCGCGCGAAAGGCGGATAGTAAACCGATGCACAATAACAACCCGGCCAGCCCTAGCACCGGGTAATTTCCCATGCGTACATACGGTGTCGCGCCGGTAAAGCCTTGCGCTAATCCACGCAGCGCCGCGGTGGTGAAAATTTCGATGCTTTGCAACACCCGGCCACGCTCGTCGATGATTGCGGTCACACCGGTATTCGTGGCGCGCAGCATATAGCGTCCGGTTTCCAAGGCGCGCATTTGCGAAATCTGCAAGTGTTGCTGCGGTCCGATCGAGCGCCCGAACCAGGCATCATTGCTGACGTTGACCAGCATCGTGGCTTGCGGCAATTGATAGATAATTTCCTCGCCAAATACATCCTCATAACAGATATTGATCGCCACCCGCTGCCCGGCTAAGTCCATCGGCTGCTGATCCAAACCGCCGCGCGAAAAATCGGACAGCGGGATTTGCAGTACTTGAATCACCCAGCCAAAAAGCGGCTTGAACGGGATGTATTCTCCGAAGGGAACCAGATGATGCTTGCGGTAACTCTGTTCCGGCGCGGTACCGAAGCTAAACATGGTGTTGTAATATTCGTTGCCCTCGCGGCCAGTACGCTCGGCTAGGCCGATCAACACGTCGCCGTTATTATTCCTGGCATGCTCGGCCAGATACGACAAATACCGTGGCGGAACGGTATCGCTGAACAACGGAATGGAAATTTCCGGCGTCACGATCAAGCGGCTATCGCTTTCCACGATCAGCTTGGCGTATGTTTGCATGGTGCTTTCCAGGTGATCTTCACGCCATTTCATGTCTTGCGGAATATTACCTTGCAGTAAACTCACGCTAACAGGCTCTCCCTCCGGTTTAACCCAGTTGATCAACTGCAAGCCATACCCGCCGCACCATATCAGCAGCAAAGGCAATGCGTAACGCCATTTTTTAATCCCTTTATCGACCCAGAAAAAAAGCCATGCGGCACTGAAGATCAGTAAAAACGAAATGCCATACACACCGAAGACCGGTGCAAAACCCGCCAAGGGACTCAACGGTGCTTGCGAATAGCCCAGCGCCAGCCAGGGAAAACCGGTGAACAACGTGCCGCGCAACCATTCCGACAGCATCCATAAGGCCGCAGCCAGCGCTGCCCAAAAAAAAGGCGAAGTTAGGCGGGATCGGGTCAGAAGCCAAAAACCCAAAGCCGGAAACAGCGACAAGTAAGCGCAGAGTACGATCAATGCAACCACCGCGATGGGCATCGGCATTGCGCCAAAATCGTGCAAGCTGACGTAAATCCAGGTGACCCCGGCGCTAAACAATCCCATGCCGAAACCGAATCCCAATGCGGCATTTTTCAGCGGGCTTTGGCTTTTGTGGCACAATCCCAGCAATACAGCCACGGTGATGACCGGCACCGGAAAAAGATAGAAAGGCGCAAAACCGAGGACGGTCAGCATACCCAGCAGAAAAACAATAATCAGTTGTAACAAAGGATTTTTCAATCGAGTCCAATTAGCGATGAAGATGGGAAAAACGGTTAGCCGCCGGAAATTACCGGATACCCTAGAAACTGCACTGAACTTTCATATTTTAATGGTGTTCTCAGCATTTGCTTTATCATAAATTAACCCGAGGCATCTTTGCGTACAATTTTAATCTTACTTTTCCGGGTGACATTCCCTACGACTTATGCTAAATAATTATTTATTCACTTTATTGCTGGTATAAAAGTAGAATATGTGCACTGTTTTGCGTAACATCCGGTCTTGAATCCAGCGCACGGCCGCACGAAAAATGACTGAATGCTAAATGATTTAATGAATCCTGCGAATGCTGCACAGAAGTTGTACGTTTTATCTTATATTTGAAAATCAATCGGATTTCTCATGAAATTTAAAATTCTATGCGTGTTATTGCTGTCCGGACTTACTGCCTGCGCGCAGCTTCCTTCCAACAAGGAGGCAGAAAAAACAGGGGAATCCACCGATCCGGATGAAGTCAGTCAACTGAATTTGCCCAAGCAGGAGTTGACTGCGCCCATTCTGTTTGATTTTTTAGTCGGTGAAACCGCATTGCAGCGAGGTAGCTTGGATATTGCGGTGAACCGCTATGTCAAGCTGGCCAAAACGACGCGTGATCCCCGCATCGCCAAACGCGCAACGGAAATTTCCCTGCATGCCGGCAACCCCTTTGCGGCGGAACAAGCAGCCGCTCTGTGGGTTGGACTCGAGCCTGATTCCGTCGATGCGCGCCAAACCATCGCCGCACTGCTAGTCAATCTTGGTAAGCTGGATGCCGCGCGGCCCCATCTCGAAAAACTGCTGGCTACGGAAAAAGAAGGCGTCGGCAATGCTTTCATGCAACTCAACCAATTGTTGTCACGCAATCCGGAAAAAACCGCGACATTGCAATTGATACAGCAGCTTTCGCAACCGTATAAGGATGTTCCGGAAGTTCATTTCGCCATTTCCCAGGCAGCATGGTTTGCCAATCAGCATCAGCTGGCATTGGATGAGATGCAGCGCGCGCTGGCTTTGCGCCCTGAATGGGAAATCGCCGCCGTTCATAACGGCAGAATATTGCAACGCGTTTCCGCTGACGATGCGAGCGAATTCTACCGCAGCTATCTCGAAAAATATCCGGCATCCAACGAAGTCAGAGTGGCTTATACCCGGGTATTGATCGGTGCAAGCGAGATTGAACAGGCGCGCGAGCAAGTGCAATGGTTATTGGATAAAAATCCCGAAGACGCCGAAATCACCCTAGCAGCCGGATTATTGGCCACGGAGATGGGTGATTTTGATGTTACGGAAGCCAGCTTCAAAAAGGCACTGACCTTGGGATACAAAGATACCAATGCGGTGCACTTCCACTTGGCGCAGATTTATGAGGAAACCAATCGTCCCGATTTAGCCATGGAAGCGTATCAGCAGGTAAAAAGCGGGGGACGTTATTTACCGGCGCAAATCCGTTACGCGGATTTATTGGCATTAAAAGGTCATTTGCAGGAAGCACGCACACACCTGCAAAAGCAGCCCGCTGCCAATGATCAGCAGGCTGCGCATTTGATATTGGCGGAAGCGCAGATTCTGCGGCGTTCCAAGGCTCACCAAGAAGTCTACGATTTGCTCGATGAAGGATTAAAGAAACTGCCGGATTATCCCGAGCTGCTTTATGATCGCGCCTTAGCAGCCGACAAGCTGGGTAAATTTAAAATCCTGGAGCAGGATTTGCGCAAATTGATCAAGCTAAAACCGGAAAATGCGCATGCCTATAATGCCCTGGGTTACAGCTTCGCTGAGCGCGGTATGCATTTACCGGAAGCGTTGAAATTGATCAGGAAAGCCGTTGAGCTCTCTCCGGAGGATCCCTATATTATGGATAGCTTGGGTTGGGTATACTACCGCATGGGTAATTTCGTGGAAGGATTGAATTTCCTGAATTTGGCATTCGCCGCTCGCCCGGATGCGGAAATTGCGGCGCACTTGGGTGAAGTGCTTTGGGTACAAGGCGCTAAAGACGATGCCAAGAATATATGGCGTACTGCCTTGGAAAAAGATCCGGATAACGAAATCCTGCTGGAAACATTGCAACGGTTAACAAAAAAGAAAGCGATTGATTAAATCGGTTTCATGGACGTAACCGGTTCCTTTTCAAACATCATTAAACAGTGCTATTGATCCTGCGATGAATCTCTGTGAGCCTGTCAAACAATTAAAATGCTAAACACCACTCCAGCACTGGAATTCAAAAGCAGCACTTTTTTCGCGCCCATCTTGATTCTTTACACCAACGATCTGGCTGCAATCGAACAGACACTGCATGAAAAAATCAACCTGGCGCCGGAATTCTTCAAAGATTCTCCGCTGATTATCGATTTGCGCGAATTAAACAAACAGAATCTGGATATCGATTTCACGCAGATCATCCAGCTGTTGCGCAGAGTCAGTTTTTTTCCAGTCGGTATCCGCGGCGGTAATGAGAGCCAGAATAAACAGGCGCGCGCTTTATTCATTCCAATCGATACGGTGCGCGAGCAAGGCAGTTCCATCATCATTGGGGAACCGCAGAAACAGGAAGCGGCTCAACAGCCTGCCGCGCAACCTGAAACAGTGACGGTCAAAGAGCCATCCATCCGGCCTGTTCCGATTCCGCCGGTTGCCGCAACGGCAACCTTAGTGACGCAGCCGATCCGCTCTGGGCAACGGATTTACGCAGCCGGCGATTTGATCATTTTGTCACAGGTTAGCGCTGGCGCCGAAATTATGGCCGAAGGCAATATACACGTCTATAATACGTTAAGAGGGCGTGCTTTGGCAGGCGTGCATGGCAATACAGCTGCCCGGATATTTTGTTTCGATTTACAGGCAGAGCTTATTTCCATCGCGGGCGATTATAAAACCAGCGAGGATTTGAATAAGCAGACATACAATCATCCCGTGCAGATCTATTTGCAGAATCATGCGTTGATCATTAAAGAGATTGCTTAAGACCAAACAGCAAAGGAGGCTCAATTGGCAAGAATTATAGTCGTGACATCAGGCAAGGGCGGCGTTGGTAAAACAACCACAAGCGCAGCGATCGCCATGGGGCTGGCGAAAAAAGGGCATAAAACAGCGGTCATCGATTTTGATGTGGGCCTGCGGAACCTGGATTTGATTCTCGGCTGCGAACGCCGGGTTGTTTATGATTTTATCAATGTGATCAATGGCGAAGCCAGTCTCAATCAAGCGCTCATCCGCGATAAGAACTGCAATCTGCTGTATATCCTGCCGGCATCGCAAACACGCGACAAAGACGCGCTGACGCAGGAAGGTGTGGGCAAGGTTTTAGACGAATTATCCAAGGATTTTGAGTATATTGTGTGCGACTCTCCCGCCGGTATTGAGAAAGGCGCCAATCTGGCGCTTTATTTTGCCGACGATGCATTTGTCGTTACCAACCCGGAAATTTCTTCCGTCCGCGATTCGGATCGCATGCTGGGGATTCTGTCCAGTAAATCACGCCGGGCCGAAAGAAATGAAGAGCCCATTAAAGAATATTTATTACTGACCCGGTATGATGCCGACAGGGTTAAGCTGGGTGAGATGCTGAGTCTGGAGGATGTGCAGGAAATCCTGTCGCTGGAATTATTGGGCATTATTCCCGAATCGAAATCGGTTTTATCCGCATCAAACGCTGGTATGCCGGTCATTCTCGATGAGAAGAGTGAAGCCGGTCAGGCATACGCCGATGTTGTTGCGCGTTACTTGGGAGAAAAGCTGCCGCATCGGTTTATCGATGGTAAACAAGGGTTTCTCAGAAGGCTATTCGGAGGAAGAAAATGAGTTTACTGGACTATTTCAGATCATCCAAACCCAAAACCGCTTCGCTGGCGAAAGAACGATTACAGATTCTGGTTGCGCATGAGCGCAGCTACCGTAATCAACCTTCGTACCTGCCACAACTGCAGAAAGAGCTGTTAGAGGTTATCCGGAAGTACGTGAACGTTGATCAGGATGCGATATCGGTTAACTTTGAACAAGACGAGAATCAGGAAACACTGGAACTCAATATCGTATTGCCTGATTTTCAGCAAACGAACAAGACGATCAATAGTTAACGAAGCACACTCCATAATCCGTTGGTAATCGCGCAATTGATATCGGCCCGTTTTTATATTGAATTACCAGCAAACAAGTTCAGAATTCAACCGTGGAAAATTATTCTGGGAATTCTGTCCAGTTGTATTTTTCCGTTATTTTCCGGCTGCCAGCTATTACCTGTTCAAACGCAACCCGAAGCGGCCGTCACGACCATCCAAACAGAGCCTGTTGCGGGTGCGCATAACGCAGTTGCTCCTGATTTCAACATCCTGGGCAGAATAGCGATTCAAGACGAGAATCAAAGTTTTTCCGGCAGCTTCCGCTGGCAGCATCTGGCCGCCAGTGATGAAATTTTGCTATTCACACCGTTAGGTCAAGCGGTTGCGGAAATTTCCAAAGATCATGAAGGCGTGCGGCTGATCACCTCTAAATTGGAAGCTTTTTATGCCAACGATGTGGAAAGTTTGACGGAAGAAATTCTCGGCTGGCGACTGCCGCTCAATGGGTTGCAATTCTGGATACAGGGCATGCATTCGCCCGCAAACGCGTCACAAAAGGATTTCGATAATAAAAATCAGATTATCGCGATCCGGCAAGATGGCTGGGATATTCATTATCAGGGCTTCACGGCGGCACAACCCAACGCCGCAGCGCTTCCCCGGGTACTGAATTTAGTCTATCAGAAGCTGAAAATCCGCCTGGTTGTGGATGATTGGAAAGTTGAATAACCGTTACTGCCGTTAAAGCATAAGCGCTCGATCCTTATTTCTATGTTCACATTCCCCGCTCCTGCCAAGCTGAATCTTTTTTTACATGTCGTTGGCCGCAGACAAGATGGTTATCATTTGCTGCAAACGGTTTTCCGGTTTCTCGATTTTTCCGATCAACTCAGTTTTGCAGTACGCCCAGATGGTATCGTCAGGTTGCATAATCCGATTGCCGGTGTGCCGGAAGAAAAAGATTTATGCGTCCGTGCCGCCAAACTGCTGCAACAGAAAACCGGGACCACGCAGGGTGTGGATATCTTTATGCAAAAACAAATCCCGATGGGCGGTGGTCTGGGCGGTGGCAGTTCTGATGCCGCCACCACATTGCTGGCGCTGAATCACTTGTGGAAAGTGAATTTAAATCCAGAGCAATTGCTCGAGTTAGGGCTTCAACTGGGTTCCGATGTGCCGGTATTTATTTTTGGACAAAATGCCTTCGCTGAAGGAGTCGGTGAAAAACTCGCCGCTATTGAACTGCCACCCGCTTGGTACCTGGTTCTAGTACCACCGGTGCAAGTATCGACCGCGGAGATTTTTACCAGTAAGGAATTGACACGCAACACGATACCCATCACAATACCGCCCTTTTCTGTCTGGCAAGGGCATAACGATTTAGAATTAGTCGTTTGCCGGGCGTATCCTGAAGTGGCAAGATGCTTGGAGTGGCTAAAGCGGCTAGAAAATACTACAATAGCGGCGATGAGCGGTTCAGGCGCGTGTGTATTTGCAGAATTTGCCACAGAACGGGCCGCGCGAGCTGCTTTTGAACAGATTCCAGATGATATGAAAGGCTTTGTCGCAAAAGGATTGGATTGCCATCCGATGCATAAAACCCTGAATTGAAGATTTTGGGGAGTCGCCAAGTGGTAAGGCACCGGATTTTGATTCCGGCATTCGTAGGTTCGATCCCTACCTCCCCAGCCAGTATCTTGGCATGGCAGTAACTCCGGAGAGGAGACTATTCATTCATTCCGATTGAGAATGGATGCGGAATTAAACAAAACTGTGATCATCACAGCTGCTTATTTAACCAGAGAAACCTGTACTCCCTTATCCAGGCTAGCTAGCGCAAAGAAATATCATGGCTTATGACAGTTTGATGGTCTTTACCGGAACTGCGAATCCCAAATTGGCGGAGGATGCCGTGAAGCATCTCAATATCCATCTGGGACGCGCTACTGTCGGACGCTTCAGCGACGGTGAAGTCATGGTGGAAATTCTCGAGAATGTGCGCGGTAAGGATGTGTTTGTATTGCAATCCACTTGTGCGCCCACCAATGACAGCTTGATGGAGATAATGGTCATGGTGGATGCGTTGAAACGCGCATCAGCCAGCCGTATTACCGCTGCAATCCCCTATTTCGGTTATGCCCGTCAGGATAGACGGCCGCGCTCGGCGCGCGTCCCGATTACCGCCAAAGTGGTCGCCAATATGCTGAGCACCGTGGGTATTGACCGGCTGCTCACGATGGATTTGCATTCGGATCAAATCCAGGGTTTTTTCGATATGCCGGTTGATAATATATATGGCATGCCCATTTTGCTCGGCGATATCTGGAAACATAATTACCAGAATCTAATCGTGGTATCGCCGGATGTCGGCGGCGTAGTTCGCGCCCGCCATCTGGCAAAGCGCTTGGAATGCGATCTGGCCATCATCGACAAACGCCGCCCCAAACCCAATGAAGCAAAAGTCATGAACATCATCGGTGAGGTCAAAGACCGCACCTGTGTGATTATTGATGATATGGTGGATACCGCCAATACGCTGTGTCAGGCAGCCAATGCATTAAAAGAGCACGGCGCGAAAGCCGTGATAGCGTATTCCACGCACGCGGTATTATCCGGCAATGCGGTGGAACGCATCCAGAACTCGGCGTTGGATAAGCTGGTGGTGACGGATACCATCCCATTGCGCGAGGACGCGCAGGCGTGTGACCGCATTTGTCAGTTGAGCATCGCCAATCTGCTGGCGGAGACCATGTTGCGTATCAGCAATGAAAGCTCTTTAAGCTCATTATTCATGGAATAGATTAAGTTTTTTTAACCGGTTTGTTTGGTCGCGAGCAAACCATCTTTATGGAGTATCACAATGAAAATAGAAATCAGCGCCGATAAGCGCACGTTGCAGGGAAAGGGTGCGAGCCGCCGCCTGCGTGGTTCCGGTAAAGTTCCGGCAATCATTTATGGTGGTGATCAAGAAGCGCAATCGATTGAGATGGATCACAACGATCTGTATCACAAACTCAAGCTGGAAGCTTTTCACGCTTCCGTGTTGACGTTAGCTGTCGCAGGGAAAAAAGAGCCCGTACTGCTGCGCGACATTCAAATGCATCCTTACAAACAGCAAGTGCTGCACGTGGATTTTCAACGCGTCGACAAGAACAAGAAAATACACATGAAAGTGCCGTTGCACTTTATCAATGCCGAAGTTGCACCGGGTGTAAAAACCTCTGGCGGTATCGTTTCTCATATCCTGACGGAAGTGGACATCAGCTGTCTGCCCGATGATCTGCCTGAATTTATTTCGGTCGATCTGGCCGAACTCACTGCCGGACACACACTGCATTTGAGCGACTTGGTCATGCCTAAAGGCGTAGAAACCGTGGCACTGAGCAAAGGTGAAAATCTGCCGGTAGCCACAATCGTCATTCCACGCTCGGTATTGTCTGAAGAAGCCGGTGCCGAGGGATCGGGCGCTGAGAAAAAGTAAGCTGAGTGACAAAGCACTGAGCTGTTCTGGAAATTGGACAAATCTGCCGGGGTTGCAATATACACCGGCAGATTTTTCGTTTCTGGGTGTGCTCTCGCAACCCGATAAATTTTCACTGAAGCCTGACATCATTTCATGAAGCTTGTCGTTGGATTGGGTAATCCCGGCAGAGAGTATGCCGATACGCGCCATAATGCCGGTTTTGAGTGGGTTGACCGGTTAGCGCATACGCTGCACGCTACGCTAAGACCGGAAGCCCGGTTTCATGGATTGTGCGCGCAGGTGCGGGAGAGAGATACCGACTTGTGGCTGCTGGAACCGCAAACCTTTATGAATCGAAGCGGTCAATCGGTCGCTGCATTGTGCCAGTTTTACAAAATCTTGCCGGATGAAATCATCGTGGTACACGATGAACTGGATTTACTCCCAGGTATCGCCAAGCTGAAAAAAGGCGGCGGTTTGGGCGGGCATAACGGCCTCAAGGATATCGCGGCAAAGTTGGGCACGCAGGATTTCTGGCGGCTGCGCATCGGCATCGGTCATCCCGGTGACCGCAACGCCGTGGCCAGTTATGTGTTGCACCCGGCGAGAAAAGAAGAAGCGCCGCTGATCGATGAAGCCATTCAAAAAAGTCTGGAAGTCTGGCCGCTCATCGCGCAAGGCGCGTGCGAAGCGGCCATGCTGAAACTGCACACGAAAGCATAAATTCCAGCAATAATTCATCACATTGTTATTTAACCCTTTTTAATGAGAAACCGGTCATGAGTCTGAAATGTGGAATCGTGGGTCTACCCAATGTCGGCAAATCCACCTTGTTTAATGCTTTGACCAAAGCAGGCATCGCGGCGGAAAACTATCCTTTTTGCACTATCGATCCGAATGTCGGCATTGTCGAAGTACCTGATCCGCGCCTGCAAAAACTCAGCGGCATCGTCAAACCGCAAAAAATACAACCGGCCATCGTCGAATTCGTCGATATCGCCGGACTGGTCGCTGGCGCATCCAAAGGCGAAGGATTGGGAAACAAATTCCTCGCCAACATCCGCGAGACCGACGGCATCGTCAACATGGTGCGCTGCTTCAACGATGACAACGTCGTGCACGTCGCCGGTAAAGTCGATCCGATCTCCGATATCGAAGTCATTCAAACCGAATTGTCCTTGGCCGATCTCGCCACAGTCGAAAAAACATTGCTGCGCGAATCCAAGGTCGCCAAATCCGGCAACAAGGATGCGATCAAATTGTGTGCCTTGCTGGAACAAGTGCAAGCGCATCTTGACCAAGGCAAACCCGCCAGAACAATGGACTTGGATAAAGAGCAAAAACTCTTATTGCAGCCGCTCTGCTTACTGACCGCCAAACCGGCCATTTACGTCGCCAATGTCGACGATCACGGCTTTGAAAACAACCCACTGCTGACCCGCGTGCAAGAATATGCCGCCCAGGAAGGCGCGCCGGTCGTCGCCATCTGCGCGGCACTCGAAGCTGAAATCGCGGAACTGTCCGACGAAGACAAGAAAATCTTCCTCGCCGACCTGAATCTCGAAGAGCCTGGCCTTAACCGCCTGGTGCGCGCGGGTTACGAATTGCTTGGACTGCAAACGTACTTCACCGCCGGTGTCAAAGAAGTCCGCGCCTGGACCATCCACAAAGGCGACACCGCCCCGCAAGCCGCCGCCGTCATCCACACCGATTTCGAAAAAGGCTTCATCCGCGCCGAAGTCATCAGCTACGACGACTTCATCGCCTACAACGGCGAACAAGGCGCCAAGGAAGCCGGAAAAATGCGTCTCGAAGGCAAGGAATACATCGTCAAGGATGGTGACGTGATGCACTTCCGGTTTAATGTCTAAGTTTCTTGATTGAATATGTCGCAGAAACCTAAAATTTGCAACATGTTCAATTGACCTGTCGCTGCAAACGACATAAACTGACAACGTGTCGCAAAAATGCAGAAATTAAACCATGACCTCTTGGCGTCCGGATCAGCCTTATAACGATCTCCCTCTTTTACCTCCGGCAATTGAACTGGAGACACGCACCGTACTCAAGCAGTGCATCGCCGCTCGAACAGCACTAGCGGAACTTAAGCAAGCTGCCGAACTCATTCCCAATCAGGGCGTTCTGATCAATACCCTGCCGCTGCTTGAAGCCCAAGCCAGCTCGGAAATCGAGAATGTCGTTACCACCACAGACCGGCTGTTTCAGTTTCAAAACGCGAACGAGTACGCCGACCCGGCCACGCGAGAAGCCTTGCGCTACAGCAGCGCTTTGCTCGAAGGGTTCCAAACATTGCAACAGCACCCGCTGAACACCCGCATTGCGGAACAAGTATGTACACGCATCAAGGGCACGGACATGCAAGTGCGGCGGGTACCCGGAACAGCGCTCGCCAATCAAGCGACCGGCGAAGTGATCTATACGCCGCCCATTGGGGAAGATCTCCTGCGCACCCAATTAGCTAACTGGGAACGTTACTTGCACGAAGCGCGCGATGTCGACCCGCTGATTCGTATGGCAGCCGGGCATTACCAATTCGAGGCGATTCATCCGTTCACCGACGGCAATGGCCGCACCGGACGCGTGCTGAATAGCCTGTTTCTGATCCAGGAAGACTTACTGACGCTGCCGATTTTGTATCTGAGCCGCTACATCATCAAGAACAAAACCGAGTATTACCGCCTGCTGCTTGATGTCACGCGCAATCAGGCATGGGAATCCTGGATTGTCTACTTGCTGCAAGGCATCGAAGACACGGCACGCTGGACTACCGCCAAGATTGCCGCAATCCGCAGCCTGTCAGGATTAACGATTGATCATGTGAAACAAGCGGCACCGAAAATCTACAGCCGCGAACTGGTCGATCTGATTTTCGATCTGCCTTACTGCCGGATTCAGAACCTGGTTGAAAAAAACATCGCCGGACGCCAAGCCGCTTCACGCTATCTTAAACAACTAGCAGACATCGGCGTGCTTGAGGAAAGAACCATCGGGCGCGAAAAACTCTTTATTCATCCCAAGCTGATGTATTTACTGACGCGGGATGACAATGCCGTGACATCCTATTCATAATGGCAAATGTATGATATGTCCGCACTCAAAGAACTACTCGAAATAGCTTCCATTTAATCTGGCATTGATTGACTGAATGTCTGTGGAGTGTTCGTACAGAAATGCTCAAGGAAAATCATCGTGAGGGAAATAAATTTATATGCCTGATGTTAGTTTAGATCATTTTAAGCGCGCAGCAGCAGATATAGGCGCCCACGGTGATAATGATACGCTTCCATTCGATATGGACAATCGCTTTATTAAAGATAAACAAGATGATCTTGCTAAAGTGGCATATGAGTATTTCTGTGAAGTAAACAGTAAAGATCGTAAAGATGCGGCAAAAATAATTAATGCCTTGCAAATTTTTTCTGAGCGATTGCTTGTTCCTACAGGCTCTGCTGGATTTCGCATCACGACAAAACTTCATCCCTTCTGGAATGTATATTTTAATGGCCTTGGTGTGGCTATAGCAGAGAAGCATGAGCCATCTCGTAGTTATCGCGCTCATTCCTATCGTTACATTCAAGATGAAGAGGGGCTATTTGATCGTAATAAGTCATGGCGTGCTTACAGAGAGGCTACACTTGCCGACGGAGCATTAAAAAAAGATGGTGCTGTTATTGTCCAAACTGATATTTCTAGTTTCTATGAACATATTTATCATCACCGCCTTGAAAATTGTATCAATGATTTATTCTCTGAAAACTCAACGGTTGCTGTTCAAATTGACCGACTTTTGAGTAAGTTTGCCTCTGGTCGTTCTTTTGGTCTTCCTGTTGGTGGCCAATGCGCAAGAATACTTGCAGAATTGCTAATGACATCAGTCGATCAAATACTAAGTGCTAAAGGGATAACATGGCATCGTTATGTTGATGATTTTGTACTTATTACAGAATCACAGGAAGATGCATACCGTGCTCTATCTATCTTATCTCATGCATTAGCCGACTATGGATTATCATTGAATAGATCGAAAACAACTATTTTGAGTGCTAAGCACTATAACGACTACATCAATACTCAGCTAGGAGGAGCTGATGATGAAAGTAAAGCCTTAAGAGAGATTGACTTACACTTTGACCCATATTCTGATTCTCCTGATGAAAATTACAATGCGCTTCAGGAAACTGTAAAAAGTTTGGATATTCAAACTTTGCTGAACTTAGAGCTGAAAAAGGCCCAGCCCGACACATTTTTGGTGGCTCAAATTGGGCGGACATTAAAATTTCACTTTCCCAATATTGCGATTCAACTTTGTGCAACATTACTAAACTCAAAAAACTTACATTCATTCAGAGCTTCTTGGTCGACGATCATGCGTGGCGTTGCTGCCGTTCGCTCTGATAATGACAACGATATTATCTTTAATGAGCTGGATGAAATGCTCGATCAGATTCCCATTCATTCCTCTCATCTTTTACAGGCTGAATCAAATTGTCTTCACTACCTCAAGACTATCAGATTTAAGCGAACTGAAAAAAGAGCGCAATTTGTACTTGGAACTTACGATTCTACAAAATCGGAATCTGTTAAACGAGCATGCATAGATTGCTGGCGTATCTGGAAGGATCGTCCACAGTTTATTACTCTTAGAAATCGATGGCATACCCTTGGCACAGAGGAGCAGCGCATGATATGGCTAGCTTTTGCAGATTTAGGGGATGAAGGTCGACACTCTCGTTCTCAAGTTAAATTATCATTACTGAAAGCTTGGGCATTAGGAATTGAACAAGATAACAAGCTTACTTTTTGCAAACTCTATGAAGAATGGGCTGTAAATGTAAATGGGATATAGCCGCTTTCCGATGAAAGACCCACGCACTGTTGCACGCGACATTCCGGGAATTTTTGATGTCATATTTCCTCAATTGACAACGGGCACTGTTGC
Organism: Nitrosomonas oligotropha; assembly: GCA_008015635.1. Classification (GTDB taxonomy): domain Bacteria; phylum Pseudomonadota; class Gammaproteobacteria; order Burkholderiales; family Nitrosomonadaceae; genus Nitrosomonas; species Nitrosomonas oligotropha_B. The sequence goes on along the minus strand of SSFX01000024.1, from coordinate 63,556 downwards.
TTATTTCAACAAAAAAGCAGTAATTTTTTCTGATTTAAAAGTCCTCTCTGAAGACGATGTGCAGTCCAGCACACTTCAAAAAGCTATGTTATTCGAGATTGCTTTTGCAAGAAGCGAACAAATTCTGAATGGATTTTCTGAAGCAGATTGGGATGACTGTTTACGTGTCGCCATTCGAAGGCAGCGTCGTCATTTTGATGCACAATTACCTGATGAAATTTTACCAACCGATAGAAAGATTGCTGAACATGTCGCAAACAATCTTGCTGCCATGCTTCACTATATGAAATTAAACGCTCCTGAATATGAGTTAATCCATTCTCCTAGGGTACCTGGATATCAATGGATTGCATCTGGAGAAGGTGATTTTTCACTAGGGCAAACTCTTATTGAAGTAAAATGTTCAAGTAGTAATTTTGGATCTGCCGATTATAGGCAAGTCTTAATGTATTGGTTGCTTAGCTATGCTTCCGCTATTGAGCAGAATACTCTCGAATGGAAAAGTGTAACGCTCCTTAATCCACGTAAGAATTATGTTGTTGATCTATCGTTTAATGAGATTATTGAAGTAACAGCTGCAGGAAAATCAAAAATCGAGATTCTTGAACTATTTTCTTCAATGGTAGGAGATTTTGCCCTTAAAGCCCTCCCTGAATTTAAGCTTTAATAAACAGAAGCCGCTGCGCCTAAATGTCCGCTATTAGCCGGAAGCAGCCATTTCAATGATGCTAATTGTCAGTGCTGTCCTGGGGCAGATCTGTTTGCTTCTGATGCATCTGGCTCGGGCTTACCAGTAGTAACATATATAATGTGGTGGAAGAAATCATAGAATCGGGTACAAACTAAGATAGAAAATGTAGAATTACTATGTAATTCTACATCCCCCCAACTTCCGGTTTAATATCTTATCGTTGTCTGTTTTAAGTCGCCACAATCACCCTTACAGCATCGAGCCGCAAATTGCTTGATTTCAGCGCACTAGTCAGTTGTTGTAATTGTTGCTCAAAGAACTGAATTTCCTCGTCGCGCACGTTCGGGTTGACTTGTTGCAGCGCTTTGAGGCGTTCGATTTCCGGAGCGAAATTTTTCCGGATGCGGGTTTCGGCGGCGGCGATGAGTTGCGGGGCTTGCGCGCTGGCTTGTTGTTCGCTGGCGGTTAATAGCTCGCGGATGGCGTCTTCTTTCAGTTGGATCACTTGCTTGGCGATGCCGGTCGCGACCGGTTGCAGGTGTTGATTGACTGAGTCGTGATCCAGGAACGGGTAGTCGCCGCTACCGTGTTCGTCGAGCACAATGCGGATTACGGCGGGCGGCAGGTAGCGGTTGCTTTGTTGCACGTTGTGTCCGCTGGCTTCGAGCACAAACAGGGTTTCCAGCAGCAAGGTGCCAGGCTGCACCTGTTTGTGTTTCATCATGGCCACCACGGCGTTGCCGTTTTCGTGGCTTAGAATCCGTTCCATCGCGTGCGTGACCATCGGGTGTTCCCACGTCAGGAAGTGCATGTCCTCGTTGGCCAGTGCCACTTCGCGCGCGTAGGTGATGACCGAGCCTTCGTCCTGCAAGCCGGGAAACGGCATGCTCATGTGTTCGCTCGGTTCGATCAGAAAGCTACCGCTGCGGTGGTCTTCGATATGTACGCCGCAGCAATCGAATACCGTTTCCATATATTGCGGTAGCAGCGGGTCGTTATCCTGCGCACGTGCGGCATGTGTGAGCTGTTCCGCTGCGATCGGCCGGAACGAGTTGTATTCCAGCAGCTTGTCGCGCCCGCGGTCGAGCGCTTCGTTCAATTCCCGGTGCGCCGTTTGCGTGACGCCGATCAATCCGGCCAATGCTTCGGCCTGAGTCTGACGCTGATGTAGCGCAGCGATGAGCTGTTCTTCGACTTTGACAAACACCGTTTGACCGGCCGGGCAAGTTTTCTCGAACGCATTCAAGCCTTCGTGGTACCAATGGAACATCACCGCCAGCGCGCTGTTTTCCAAATAGGGCACATGGATTTGGATAGTGTCGGTCTGGCCGATACGATCCAGGCGGCCAATGCGCTGCTCAAGCAGATCGGGATTCAGCGGCAAATCGAACAGCACCAGATGATGGGCAAACTGGAAATTGCGCCCTTCGCTGCCAATTTCCGAGCAGATCAGCACTTGCCCGCCGGTTTCCTTGTCGGCAAAGAACGCCGCGGCACGGTCGCGCTCGATCAGACTCATACTTTCGTGGAATACCGGAATGAATTGCCCAGTGGTTTCTTTCAGCGCTTGCGCCAGATCGCGCGCGGTTTGCGCATTGGCAGCGATGACCAGCACCTTCTCCGGTTTCACCCGCTTGAGCGTCGCGATCAACCAATTCACGCGCGGGTCGATTTCACTCCAGTACGGCTGATCGTCTTCGCATCGCACCTGGTAGATGAGTTCCGGGCATAGCAGCAATTGCGGCTTGGACAGTGGCGTGGTTTCAAACGTCACCAGGAATGGCAGGTATTCCGCCGGTAGCGGCAGCGGACTGGCGACCAGCTGGCGAGCGGGAAACCCTTTGACCGCCGCGCGCGTGTTGCGGAACAGAATGCGCCCGGTGCCATGCCGGTCGAGTAATGATTCCGCGAGTTTATTCCGGGCTTGCTGGTCTTGTAGTTCCGCCAGCAGTGCTTGGGCTTGGGCCGGGTCAAGCGTGTCCGCGATCAATTGGCATGTGTCTCCGGTCAAATCTTTCCCTTCGAGCAATGCTTCGACGGCACGGGCGATGGGTTCGTACGATTGTTCTTCGGTGACAAATCCGGAAAAACTATTGAAACGGTGCGGGTCGAGCAGGCGCAGGCGGGCGTAGTGGCTGGCTTTACCCAATTGTTCCGGTGTCGCGGTCAGTAACAGCACACCTGGGGTGCGTGCCGCCAACTGCTCGATCATGGCGTATTGCGGGCTGGCGGTTTGCGGTGACCAGTGCAAATGATGCGCTTCGTCGACCACTAGCAAATCCCAGCGGCCTTCCAGCGCTTGTTCAAACCGTTTTGGATGCTGTCGCAGAAAATGCAGGCTGCACAGCACCAGTTGCTCGCTGTGAAAAGGATTCTCGTCTTGCTGATCTTTTTCGATTTCCTCGTCTTCATCTTCATCGCTTGCTTCCAGCGACAAACAGCGCTCTTCGTCAAAAATACTGAATTGCAAATTAAATCGCCGCAGCATTTCTACCAGCCATTGATGGATCAAAGTTTCCGGAACCAGGATGAGCACACGCTTGGCGCGCTCGGTGAGCAATTGCTGGTGCAAAATCAGACCGGCTTCGATGGTTTTGCCCAATCCGACTTCGTCGGCCAGCAGCACGCGCGGCGCAAAACGGCGGCCGACTTCACGGGCAATATAGAGTTGGTGCGGAATCAGGCTGGTGCGCGTGCCCACCAGTCCATACAGCGGGGCGATTGCCAGCTGGTTGCGGATCAGCAGTGTTTGATAGCGGATGCGAAACCATTTGTCCTGGTCGAATTGGCCGGTGAATAGGCGCTCGGACGGGCGGTTCAATTGTACCTGCGGCGCTAGCCGGTCTTCCGCCAGCTCAATCCGGCTGCCGTCTGCGCGGGTGCCGGTATAAACAATCAATCCATCGCGTTCGATCACGCCGGTGACTTTGATGGCAGCGCCATCCTGAGCGCTGACGGTATCGCCTGGTTTAAAGATTACCCGCGTTAGTGGCGCCGATTGCTTGGCGTATGAACGGGTTTCACCGGTTGCTTTAAACAGAATGGTGACGATCCGGTGTTCGACGGTTTGCACCGTGCCTAATCCCAGTTGCAGATCGACATCGCAGATCCAACACTGGCCTGGTTTAAAATCTTGCATGTGTTACTTTGTGAGTGGTCGAAAAGGAGCAGTATAGTAATAGAATGCGAAGAAAAAGTTACTATTTCTTGTGTCTGCTGATATTCAATGCAGAAAATCGAAAACGAAGAGCCGGATTTTTGTATCCGTGAATACAATCTAGCGATTGTGGAAAAAAATTAGCCGGTTAATTTCCTAAGATTAGGAAGTTAACCGGCTATTTGAAACACAAACTAGGTGTTAACTGCTTAGCATCACATAGTGTGTCTTAGAAGTTCAGGAATAAACTGGCTACAAAGTTATGCATCATTTGATCCGGACGTCTGCTATGCGGTCTGTTGATGAATTGGTTCATGTAACCCATTTCAACGGTCGCATACTGATTGATTTTGTAACCCAATCCAACGAATGCCCGGTTCTGATCGTAACCGCGGGAAATAAAGCCAGGATTGTTATCAATGGTTGTCATGGCAATAAACAACTCACTTTGAACGATGAAGCTTAAATTCGGATTGACTTGGGGCAATGGAACAGCCAATTTGACCAATTGACGGAACCGATGTGCTACATCATTTGCACCTGGAAGCGGTGCATTATGATCAAAGAAGCGTTGCTCGAAACGGCTGCGTGCTGATAATCTGCCGAATGAAAAATTATCCGCCCAGGTTATTTGCTCCCAAATCCGGTGTTCGTTGAATGGATGTCCTGACTTTAGTGCTAAAGGTTCAGCAGTCGGTGCCCAAGCATAACCTGCCCACACAACAATTTTATCGGTTACCGCATAACCTAAGCCCGGACGAACTAACGATTGCGAAAATTGCGTAGCATCATTACCAAACCGGCCTTGTCCTTCCATCCACCATCTGAATTTTTTCAATTCGGGGTTTTGTGGGTTTACGAAACCGAAATTACCCTGTGAGAAAATACCTCCCCACACTTCAAAATCTTCCGCCGTAGCGTCAGCAGCAGCTGGATTGCTCAGCGACAAACCAAGTGCAGACAACAAAATAATAGTACTTATCTTTTTAAACATGCAATCTCCCTATTAATGCAATGTGATTTTACTAAACTGTTGGTTAATGTTTTGTTACCAATACAAAAAAACTCTACTGCATGCAACTGCTTCAATTATATTGATGATAGCGGGTTGCTAACTTCATTTTTTTAGCGTAACACTTGATTTTTTTGTAGAAAAAGAATTTTTGTCGTTCTTTTTACTACAGTGCTGCGCACAGTAGCATAGTAAATGTTAAGAAATTGTTAAGAACTACACTTAACGCCAACAATGCTATTGAAACGGAGATCTCAGTCAGCTTGGCAGCTTCGAAAAGTATGTGTTATTCCATTGATTGTGTTGGATTTGTAAGTAATGCTAAGTGCTCTTATTTACACCGGATGACCCCGGGATGCCGGGAAACTGTCTTAAAACATTTGTTTGGCAAGCTGTTATGATATTGGGTATGGTTGGTCTTCTAAAGCGCGGAGCTGATAAATTTTATAAGCAACCAAGTATGGATCGGGATTACTCCCGGTATTTTTATTGAAGTAAATAAACTGGAGTCAGGGAATGAAAAAATTAAATTTTGCATTAACGATATCGGCGCTATTCATTTTAGCCGGCTGTGGCGCAAGCAAAGACTATACTCCGCCAGCAGATGCATCCGGAGAAACAATTTTTAGCTCTGCTTGCACAGAATGTCACAAGCCTTTAAGCGCTAATGTGGCAATGGTATTAAGCGAAAAGGTGGCGAATAAGGATGCAATTATTAAGAAATTTCAGTCGGGCAGTATGAGAATGCCGGCATTTAAGAATATTCAGGGTGAATCTGCCGACCGTTTGGCTGAATATATTTTAACGAATAGCCAAGTCAAATAGTTCCAAATTACCTGGGAATCCAGCGATTCTCAGGTAAAATTCAAATGGGTATCGAGTGGTTTTTACGTTGCTGCACAGCGCGCAGATACTTATCAAAAACCGCGCAAATACTGCTCATCAATAATTGCCCCTTGGGCGTCACCGTAATTTCCTGATCATTTAGCGTGACCAGACCAGCTTGTTCATAAACCGTGAGTTCTGCCAATTCCTTAGCAAAATAGTCTTTGAATTCAATGGGAAAATACGCTTCCACTGACTCAAATGACAGCACGGAATGACAAATAAGCGCTTGCATGACAGAGCGCCGGATTAAATCGTCGGGACTTAATTCGATACCGCGTTTGATCGGCAGAATATTGTGTTCCAGTTTGCTGTAATACTGCAGCAGGTCGCAATCATTTTGGCTTAAAGCCGGGCCAATGCTTCCGATTCCCGATACTCCCAATGCGACGCGATAGCTATCAGGATAGATCGAATAACCTTGCAAACCGTAGTAGAGCCGGCCTTGACGTTGTGCAATGATCAGTTGATCATCGTGTTTAGCGAATAGATTCATGCCGATGTGCAGGTATCCTGCTGCCGTTAAACGGGCAATAGCAAGCAACAGCATTTCTAATCCGGTTTCTATATCAGGCAAATCTTCCGGATTTATATTTTGCTGCGGTTTAAATTTTTCTGGCAGGTGCTGGAAATTCAATAAGTTAATTTGATCCGGGTCGGCGGCTATGATTTTTCCCAGCGTGTATTCAAACTTTTTTACAGTTTGCTTGGGTAACCCATAAATCAATTCTGTTCTTATTGTTTTAAAGTCGGCTTGTTGAGCGTCACGGATAGCAAGCAGCGTGGCATTTTCTGTCTGAACGCGATGGACGGATTGTTGCACATGATCATCGAAATCCTGAACACCGATAATCGCGCAATTAAAACCTATTTCTTTCAAAGCCTGCATGGATAGATCAGGCATTTGCCGTGAATCGATTTCGATTGAGAATTCACCGTCTTTTATCAGGTTAAAATTTTGTTGGATTTCTTTTAAGATACCGCTTAACTGAGTATCATTAAGCAGCGTCGGTGTGCCCCCTCCGAAATATAGCTGTTCTAGCTTCGGGGCTTCTCTGAAAAACTGCGCTTGTAGTCTTATTTCACGTGATAAGTAATCGAGATAGGTCGATATGCTGTCGTTTTTGTCAGCGATAATCTGATTAAATTGACAGTAAAAACATAGAGAACGGCAAAATGGAATGTGCACATATAATGAGATTGGCCGGCGGAAGTGCCCTGATTTGCAATTATTCAACCATGTGGAATAGGTGCGCGCATCAAATGTTTCGGCAAAGTAATCTGTCTCCGGGTACAAGCGATAATCAGCATTGTAAACACCGAACCGGCGAATAAGTTCGGAGCTGATTTGAAGCAAATCAGTAGATGAATCGGAAAATCTTAGTGGATGCACTGGGAATCTCATTTTGTAAAGAATTTTACCCAAAGAAATCTGCATTGATATGCCATCATTTACTGGTTTTCATGGCCAAACGTGTGGTGTTGAATGCGACCGATTTAAAAAAGAATATCCACTCCTCCCGCCAATATCGTAGAATTATGTTGCGGGTTTGAAATGTTAATTTTGATTCAGATCAATTAAAGCGTTGAAATGTAATTCCCTATTTGGAAAACACTTTGCTTAACGATACATCGCTACATCATCTCGATATCTCGCATATTCGATCCAGCTGTGCTACTTGCAGTTTGCGCGAGCTTTGTTTGCCTGTCGGTCTTAATGATCAGGAAATTCAGGTGCTGGGTGATGTCGTCAGCCATAAACGGAAAATTCAGCGAGGCGGCTACCTGCATCGTACTGGTTCGAACTTTCAATCCTTGTTTGCCATTCGCAGCGGATTTTTAAAGACCTGTGTGCTTGAGGAAGATGGACGTCAGCAAGTGACCGGTTTTCATATGACGGGAGAGCTGCTGGGTTTGGATGCCATTAGTACGGACACTCATACGTGCGATGCGATAGCGCTTGAAGATAGCGAAGTGTGTGAAATTCCCTTCGCTAAGCTGGAAGAGATTAGCCGCACCATCCCCTCTCTCATGCGTCATTTTCATAAAATCATGAGCCGTGAAATTGTCCGGGACCATGGCGTAATGCTGCTACTTGGCAGTATGAAGGCCGAAGAGCGCTTGGCATCATTTCTGCTCAATTTGTCGCGCCGCTTTTTAATGCGCGGTTACTCCGAGTCTGAGTTCAATCTCCGCATGACGCGCGAGGAAATTGGAAGCTATCTTGGACTTAAATTAGAGACTGTCAGCCGTGCGTTTTCAAAACTGCAAGACGAGAATATCATCGCTGTGGATAATAAACACATTCAAATAAATGATATTGCCCGCTTAAGATTAAAAATGGGAAACTCGTCCTGTATCACTTAAAAGTTTTAATAGTTGCTAAAAAGCCTTAAATCTTCAACGATTATTATCATAGCGCCACGCTAGAAAACGCTTGTTGCACATCCGTATAAATTACCTGCGTTATTCTGTTCTTCTGTCAGCTTGAGTAAGCCAAGGAAAATGCTATATAATACGGCCATAATTTAACGGTCCATGCGGTAGCGCATGAAATCCAAGTTGAATTAAATACACACATTCGCTCTTAATTTTGAATCATTAAAGCGAATGGAGGCTCAATCCTTAAGGAGAATTTATGTCAGTAACTATGCGTCAAATGCTGGAAGCAGGTGTTCACTTTGGTCATCAAACCCGCTTCTGGAATCCCAAAATGGCCCCTTATATCTTCGGCCATCGCAATAAAATTCACATCATCAATCTCGAAAAAACTTTGGTGATGTATGAAGAAGCCATGAAATATGTGCGTCAATTATCAGCAAACAAGGGTGTTGTTTTATTTGTCGGTACTAAACGTCAGGCGCGCGACATTGTGCGCGAGGAAGCCCAGCGCTGCGGATCACCTTACGTAGATCAACGCTGGTTAGGCGGAATGCTGACTAATTTCAAGACTATCAAGCAATCAATTAAGCGTTTACAAGAAATGGAAGTAATGACACAAGATGGAACGCTGGATAAGCTTGTGAAAAAAGAAGCGCTTGATCTTCAACGCGAATTGGATAAGCTCAATAGCAGCTTGGGTGGTATTAAGGATATGAAAGGATTGCCGGATGCGCTGTTTGTCATCGATGTAGGTTATCAAAAAGGCGCTATTACAGAAGCCAGAAAGCTTGGTATTCCAGTTATTGGTGTCGTTGATACTAATCATAACCCCGATAATTTACAGTACATTATTCCTGGAAATGACGATTCGAGCCGGGCGATACGCCTATATGCGCGCGGTGTAGCCGATGCTATTCTGGAAGGACGTAATCAATCTATTCAAGAAATCGTTCAAATGAGTGCAGAGGCTGAGCAAAGTTAAGAAATTTGCATTTCTTGATAGCTGCCGCATTGCGCGTAGCTACGCTGGGTATTGAATACCATTTAACTGTTTCAAGGTAAGGCTTATCAACCTGTGGCGGATTTGAAGTTTGTTTAATTTGCCATTGAATGTTAAGTAAATTTTAATCTTATCTTGATTAAAATCTATTTCATTCATAAATTAATTTTGTAACTGGAGTAAATATGGCGGAAATTACCGCGAGTATGGTCAAAGAATTGCGTGAAATGACCGGTCTTGGCATGATGGAATGTAAAAAAGCACTGGCAGAGACTGACGGTGATATGAAAGCGGCAGAAGATCTGTTAAGAATTAAAAGCGGTGCCAAAGCAAGTAAGGCAGCAGGGCGAATCGCTGCTGAAGGTGTCATTGGCGCATATGTTTCGACTGACAGCAAATGCGGTGCACTGGTTGAAGTTAACTGTGAAACGGATTTTGTGGCTAGAAATGAAGATATTATCAGTTTTGCCAAAAACTTGGCCGGATTGATAGCCACAAAGAATATTACGGATGTTGCAGTATTAAGCGAAGCGGCGCTGCCGAGCGGTGAAACTGTTGAAACCGTTCGTAAAGCATTGATCATGAAGCTGGGTGAAAATATCAGCATCCGCCGCTGCGGACGTCATGAAACACAAGGCCAACTGGCTTATTATCTTCATGGCACTAAAATTGGTGTAATGATCGATTATACCGGCGGTGATGAAGTGCTGGGCAAAGATCTGGCTATGCACATCGCTGCAAGTAAACCCATGTGCGTTTCCAAAGAGCAAGTATCTGCGGATGTTTTGGCGCATGAGCGGCAGATCTTCACGGCGCAAGCAGCTGATAGCGGCAAACCGGCAAATATCATTGAAAAAATGGTCGATGGCCGTATTGCAAAGTACCTGGCTGAAATTACCTTATTAGGTCAGCCTTTTGTCAAGGATCCGGAACAAACCGTAGAAAAATTACTGGCTAAAAAATCCGCCAAAGTAAACGGATTTACGATGTTTGTGGTTGGAGAAGGGATAGAAAAGAAATCCGAGAATTTTGCGGAAGAAGTGAAAGCCCAGATGGAACAAGCAAAGTAGCACGAGTTATCATCATCTCCAATTAACGATCAATGACTGCTGTTGCCTATAAACGTATTTTACTGAAGCTATCCGGCGAAGCCCTGATGGGTGAAGATAAGTATGGGATCAATCATGCAGTGATGGGCAGAATTGTTGCTGAGATTCAAGAGGTCAGTAAATTAGGTGTTGAAATTGCCATTGTGGTTGGCGGCGGAAACATTTTTCGTGGCATGAAGTCCGCCAATGACGGGCTTGAGCGCGTTACCGCGGATTATATGGGCATGTTAGCTACGGTAATGAATGCCCTGGCCCTGCAAGACGCAATGAAGCTCGTCGGCTTGGTGCCACGAATACAATCTGCTTTACGCATCGAACAAGTTGTGGAACCTTATATTCGCGGACGTGCCATTCGTTATCTGAAAGACGGCAGGGTGGTAATTTTTGCGGCAGGAACGGGCAATCCTTTTTTTACTACTGATACCGCAGCCGCTTTGCGGGGCATGGAAATGAATGCAGATATCATGCTTAAAGCGACCAAGGTGGATGGCATTTATACCAGTGATCCGAAAATTAATCCGGATGCGACGCGCTTTCACCAGTTATCTTTTGATGAAGCGATCACGAAGAATTTACAGGTAATGGATGCAACAGCACTGACGTTATGCCGAGATCAAAAATTACCGCTTAATGTATTCAGTATTTTCAAGACTGGCGCTCTTAAACGTATAATCACAGGAGAAGATGAAGGAACGTTGGTGACGGTCTGATGCTACGATAGTAGGGTCTTCTGGAATAGATTCAAGAGGGATAGGATATTATGATTGCCGATGTAAAAAAATCCGCTGAACAAAAAATGCAAAAAAGCCTGGAAGCATTGAAAGTGGATTTGAGTAAAGTTAGAAGCGGGCGAGCACACACTGGTTTACTGGACCATGTCACTGTTGATTATTATGGCACGCAAACGCCGATCAACCAAGTCGCCAATATCAACCTCATAGACGCGCGGACGATCGGAGTTATTCCTTGGGAAAAGAAAATGGCTAACGCCATTGAGAAAGCCATTCGCGAATCTGATCTGGGTTTAAATCCGATGCCGGTAGGTGAAACGATTCGTGTGCCCATGCCGGCGCTTACTGAAGAACGCCGCCGTGACCTGATCAAAGTGGTTAAGCATGAAGCGGAAGCAGTTCGAGTGGCTATGCGTAATATTCGCCGGGATGCGAATACGCATTTGAAAGACTTATTAAAGTCTAAAGATATATCAGAAGACGAGGAACGCCGGGGTCAAGACGAAATTCAAAAGTTAACCGATCGGTATATCTTAGAAATTGATAAGGTTTTACAGGTTAAGGAAGCCGAACTGATGGCGGTTTGATATGCCTCAAGGCCCGAGTTCAACCCCAGAAATACCTGAAACAGGTTCAATACCCAAACACATCGCTATTATTATGGATGGTAACGGCCGTTGGGCGCAAAGCCGTTACATGCCTCGGATTGCCGGTCATAAGCAAGGTGTCGAAACAGTTCGCGGCGTTATTAAAGCCTGTATGGAACGCGGTGTTGCCTTCCTCACACTATTTGCTTTCAGCAGCGAAAACTGGCGGCGGCCTACGGATGAAGTTACGTCTCTGATGCAACTGTTTCTTGGCGCATTAGAGCAAGAAATCAAAAAATTGCATGAAAATGGCATCCGTTTTAAAGTCATTGGCGATATATCAAAACTCGATCCTAAAATCGTAGAATTCATTCACCTTGGCGAGCAACTCACTGCCAATAATACACGTCTCACATTTACGATTGCGGCCAATTATGGCGGCCGCTGGGATATCATGCAGGCCATGCGCAAGATGATGGCACAATCAAAAGATCTGCCGCTAAACTTTGAAGAAGAAAGTTTGGCGCAATATCTATCCATGAGTTATGCGCCAGAGCCGGACTTGTTCATCCGTACCGGCGGTGAATATCGCGTCAGTAATTTTTTATTATGGCAACTGGCCTACACCGAATTATATTTCACCAATACCTTATGGCCGGATTTTGACGAGCATGAACTTGAATTGGCCCTACAGTCTTACCAGCAGCGTGAGCGCCGCTTTGGCCGTACCAGCGAGCAACTGCAAATGTTACTTGTCCGCTGAAGGGTAAAAGTAGCCTTTTTATGCTTAAAACCCGCATCCTGACTGCAATTATCATTCTTCCTTTGTTCTTGTCGGCATTGTTTTTCTTGCAGGATATCTTTTGGGCTATTGTGTTACTGTCACTGACAGTGATCGGGTCGCGCGAATGGAGCCGGTTAGCCGGATTTTCGGTAAGAAATACCATCATTTTTATGCTCCTGACTACATTCATCGGGGGAGAATTGTTGTTTCAAATGAGTGAATCGTTAAAAACCAACGTTTACTCTTCAGATTTGATCTGGGTTTATATTGTATCGGCCGCTTTTTGGATCATCAGTGTGCCACCCTATCTGAATCAGCTTTACACTATTAAAAATCCGCTACTCCTGATGTTGGCTGGCTGGATGCTTTTGTTACCCACATGTCTCGCGCTGTATCAATTGCGCGCTATCAGTCCAGCGCTTTTACTGGGCTTCATGGCAACTATCTGGATTTCCGATACTGCGGCGTATTTCACCGGAAGATCTTTGGGTAAGCGAAAACTCGCCAGTCAGATCAGCCCGAATAAAACCTGGGAAGGTGTATTTGGAGCTCTTATCGCAGTATTCATTTATGGCTTGGCTTGGGATTTTTGGTTTATTGAAGAATCTTTGGCGGCTAAATTAATACCGTTACTGTTGCTGATGGCGATATTGGGTATCATCGGCGATTTATACGAATCGCTGATGAAACGTCAGGCTGGTGTTAAGGATAGTGGAAATATTCTGCCGGGTCATGGCGGTATTTTAGATCGAATCGACGCTTTGACCGCTTCGCTGCCATTTGCCATTTTAGCCTTACTTATTTTTTATTCCCCAGCACTATGAAAACTATCCGTCAAATCACTGTTCTTGGCTCTACCGGCAGCATCGGGGAGAGCACGCTGGATGTTATCGCACGGCATCCGGACCGTTTTCAGGCTTTTGCATTAACGGCCAATCACAGTGTCGAAAAAATGCTCGCACAGTGCCAGCGCTTTCAGCCGCGATTTGCGGTCATGCTGGATACGGCCAGTGCCGGGCAACTGGCTGATGCAATTAAAGCAGCCGGGATCCGGACGGAAGTTCTGGCCGGTATCGAATCACTAGAAATGGTTGCCTCGCTTCCCGAAGTCGATGCCGTGATGGCTGCCATTGTGGGCGCAGCCGGTATCCGCCCGACGTTTGCGGCAGCACGAACCGGAAAACTGGTGCTGCTCGCCAATAAAGAAACGTTGGTCATGGCCGGGCGTATTTTTATGGATTTGGTCAAACAGCACAATGCCACATTATTACCGATCGACAGCGAGCATAACGCCACCTACCAGTCATTGCCACATCATTTCAATGGCAATTTGGCGGCAGCGGGTATCAGCCGCATTCTACTAACCGCTTCGGGCGGGCCGTTCCGTCGCGCACCGTTGGAATCACTTGCGAGCGTGACGCCGGAGCAAGCCTGTGCGCATCCGAATTGGGACATGGGGCAAAAAATTTCGGTGGATTCCGCCACCATGATGAATAAAGGATTGGAAGTGATTGAGGCGCATTGGCTGTTTGAGGCGCCGCCGGAGAAAATCCAAGTGGTGATTCATCCGCAAAGTGTCATTCATTCCATGGTTGCTTATGTCGATGGCTCGGTCATTGCGCAATTGGGGAATCCGGATATGCGCACACCCATTGCCCATGCGATGGGCTTTCCCGAGCGGATAGAAAGCGGAGTATCCGCTTTGGATATGTTCAAGGTTGCTCACCTGGATTTTGAAGAGCCTGATTTTAAAAAATTCCCGTGTTTGAAATTAGCCTATCAAGCACTCGCCGCAGGCGGAAATATGCCCGCAGTGCTGAATGCTGCCAATGAGATCGCAGTGGAATCGTTTCTTAAAAGACGTATGCCGTTTACCGCCATCCCGGCCATGATTGCGCATGCCATGGAAACAGTGCGGCAAGAAGAAATGGTGACATTGGATGACGTATTGGAAACAGACACACTGGCCCGTGATGTCGCGCGGAATTGGCTTGCAAACCTGCAATAATCCACGTAAGAAAATTGTTACAGTGACTAGATTCTATTTTCTTAAATTAATGATAGTATCGCGTATTATTCAATCAGTATCAGCAGTGAAATGATAAGTATCGTACGGTCACAACCCCCCCTCTACCTGCATCTCTTACGTAATAATCCACTATGTCAATAACCTATACTATCATTTCGTTCATACTGGCCCTGGGTATATTGATTACATTTCATGAGTTTGGCCATTATCTGGTGGCACGCTGGAATGGTGTGAAAGTGCTGCGGTTTTGCATTGGATTCGGTCAACCCATTTTCCGTAAACGCTGGGGAAAAGACCAGACAGAATGGGTGATTGCCGCAATTCCACTGGGCGGCTATGTCAAGATGCTGGATGAAAATGAAGGCAGCGTTGCAGCGAAGGATTTACCGCGCGCATTCAACCGTCAGCCGGTCGCCCGGCGTTTCGCTATCGTAGCTGCCGGACCTATAGCCAATTTTTTGTTAGCGATTGTTTTATATTGGCTGCTTTTTATTCTCGGTGTTAATGGCATGAAGCCTGTGGTGGGGCCGGTTGAACCTGCTACGGCTGCCGCTCATGCACAATTTGTAGAAGGTGAGACCATTGTCAGCATCGAAAGCGAGCCGGTCGCCAGTTGGCAGGATGCGCGTTGGGCTTTATTACGATACGCAATCGATCAATCCGCGAACGTAACGATACAAACCGTTAATAAAAATGGCGAAATCAATTTGCGCAAACTAGATCTAAGCCGTGTCGATCCGGATAAGCTCAATGAAAATTTTCCAGGCATTATTGGACTCACCAGTTATCAACCCATCATCAAGCCAGTCATCGGACAGGTCATAGCCGATGGAGTTGGCAACAAAGCTGGACTGCAAGCAGGCGATGAAATCATCGCTGTCTATGATACGGAAATCCATACTTGGATGGATTTTGTCAAAGAAATACGCTCGAGCGCCGGACGGACACTGGAGCTGGAAATTTTGCGCAGCGGCGAAATGATCGCGCTGACTGTTACGCCGGAAACAATGGTTGAAAATGGCAAGCAAGTCGGCAAAATCGGTGTGGCGCCAGTTATCAATCAGGCTGAGTTTGACGAATTGCTCGTCACCGTCAGTTATTCTCCCGGCAAAGCATTCCAGAAAGCCATCGAGAAGACTTGGGAAACGACCATACTGACATTGCAAATGCTAACCAAAATGATCACGGGCGACGTTTCTCTGAAAAATGTCAGCGGGCCGATCTCGATCGCCGATTATGCCGGTCAATCCGCGCAGATGGGGCTGGTATCTTATCTCGCTTTTCTGGCATTGATCAGTGTCAGCATCGGTGTTTTAAACTTATTACCGATCCCGATTCTGGATGGCGGGCACCTCATGTATTATCTGATTGAAATCATCAGAGGCAATCCGCTTCCTGACAAAGCCATCATCATTGGGCAGAAGATTGGCATGGCCATGTTGTTTACCCTGATGACATTTGCCATCTATAACGATATTAACCGGCTTATTACTGGCTAGATAATGAAATTCCAGCATTTTGCCGTTGCACTTGTCAGCTTTTTTTATGCATTCTCCTGTTGGGCCAGCGATTCTTTCATTGTCAAAGATATCCGTGTGGAAGGCATACAACGTACCGAAGCCGGCACGGTATTCAGCTATCTGCCGATTAAAGTCGGCGATGCTATGAATGAAGACAAAGCCACCGAGGCGATCAAGGCGCTTTATGCAACCGGTTTTTTCAAAGATGTAAAATTAAAATCCGAAAACAACATCTTGATCGTGGAAGTTGTAGAGCGGCCGGCAATTGCGCAAATCAGTATCAATGGTGCGAAGGAATTCGAGAAAGACAAACTGCTCGAAGGATTAAAACAGGCGGGCATATCGGAATCGCGGATTTTCAGCCGTTCGTTGCTGGAAAGAGCGGAGCTGGAATTGAAGCGTCAGTACATCAGCCGTGGCAAATATGCTGTCAAAATTACCACAACCACAACGCCTCTTGAACGTAACCGTGTGGCGATTAATTTTGACATCAAGGAAGGCCGCACAGCCAGAATTAAAAAAATAAGCTTTGTCGGTAATGAAAAATTTCCCGATAAAGAGTTGCGTGGCATATTGGTTCTCAGAAAACCTGATTTACTGAGCTGGTTCACCAAAAATGACCAATATTCAAAGCAGAAACTAGCTGCCGATTTGGAAACGCTGCGCTCTTATTATTTGGATCGCGGCTATCTTGAATTCAATATTGAATCAACGCAAGTATCGATTACACCGGACTTACGCGACATCTATATCACCGTCAACGTGACCGAGGGCGCTCAATATACCGTCTCCGATATCAAAGTGGCTGGTGACACCATTGTGCCGGAAGAAGAATTGCGCAAACTGATTTTACTCAAAAGCGGCGCGGTATTCGCCCGGCAAAAGCTGACCGAGTCGATCAAATCCATGACCGACCGCTTGGGTGACGATGGATATGCCTTTGCCAATATCAATGCATCGCCGGAAATCGATCATGAAAAACGGCAAGCTGGATTTACATTCTTTGTTGATCCAGGCCGCCGGGTTTATATCCGGAAAATTAACATCACAGGTAACGACCGCACACGTGATGAAGTGATCCGGCGCGAGTTCCGGCAAATGGAAGGCGCTTGGTATTCCACGAAAAATATCAATCTCTCCAAAGTGCGTGTGGACCGCTTATTTTTCTTCAATAGCGTCAATGTCGAAACGCCCGCCGTACCCAATAAAACGGACCAGGTGGACATCAATGTCAAGGTGGAAGAAAGACCGACCGGCTCCATCATGTTCGGTGCCGGTTATTCGCAACAGCAAGGTATTATTCTGAATGGCTCGGTTTCTCAGAACAATATTTTTGGCACCGGTAATTTTTTCAGTCTGGATGTTAATACCGGTCTTATCAATAAAACCTATGCCGCTTCATTCACCAATCCCTATTTTACCGTGGATGGTGTCAGTCTCGGTTTCGATGTTTACAAGCGGGATTTGAATACCCGGCCTTTGACGCAGGTGGGTGCATTTAAAACGGAAACTGTCGGGGCTGGCGTACGGTTGGGTATACCGATTGCCGAAGGCGATATCGTTTCTTTCGGATTGGCTGCGGAAAATACGCATATCGGTACCTTTTCAGATAGTCCGAGGCGTTACCTGGAGTTTGTTGATAAATTCGGCGAATCCACTAATAATTTTCCATTTACCGTCAGCTGGGCTCGAGACCGCCGTGACAGCGCCATCTGGCCCACTTCCGGTACGACGCATCGATTGTTCGGTGAAGTCAGTGTGCCGGGCGGGGATTTGAATTACTACAAAGTCAGTTACAATCAAAAATGGTATTTTCCCATTACCGATTTCTTCACTTTGATGCTAAATGGCGAAGCCGGTTACGGTGACGGTTATACCGGAAATACATTGCCGTTCTTCAAAAACTTTTTTGCTGGCGGTAATAATTCCGTGCGGGGGTATAATTTGAACTCCTTGGGTCCTCGTGATCAGTTTACAAATACTTCAAACAGCAATTCAATCTTGTTCGCTGTTGGCGCCAGCAAGCGTGTTGTGGGTAATATCGAACTGATGTTCCCGGTTCCCTTTATGAAAGACGATCGATCGTTGCGCCTGAGCACATTCCTGGACGGCGGTACCACATTCAATAAATTCGGCGATCTGAATAATTTTATGCGTTACTCGGCCGGACTGGCGCTTACCTGGGTCTCGCCGATGGGACCATTAAAGGTCAGTATTGCAGAACCATTAAATGATCAACCCGGCGATAATTTGCAAAGATTCCAGTTCATGTTCGGGCAACAATTCTGATTTAGTTGAGACTCCGGTAGTGTATATGTTGCAACAACAAATCAATCAACAGCGGCGCAATCTGGTTATGGCGGTAACTGCCGCTATCTTTGCCTGTGGATTCACGGTTGCCTTTGCTGGCGGTATCAAAATCGGCGTGGTGAATACCGAAAAAATTCTGCGCGAATCCGCACCGGCGATCCAAGCGCAGAAAAAAATCGAGCAGGAATTCGTGCCGCGTGACGAAGATATCAAGAAAATGGCTTTGGAAGCCAAGAGTCTGCAAGATAAGCTGGAAAAAAACAGCATAAAGATGGAAGAAACCGAACGGCGCAACCTGGAAAGAAACCTCGCCAATCTGAGCCGGGAATATCAACGCGCGCAGCGCCAAATGCGCGAAGATCTGAGCGTGCGTCAAAACGAAGAATACAGCGTCATCCTGGAGCGCACTAATCGTGCTATCAGCAAAATCGCTGAAGCGGAAAACTATGATCTGATATTGCAATTGCAAGACTCGGTGTATAGAAGCCAGCGCATCGATATCACGGATAAAGTGATTAAAACGCTCGATAAAGAATAACAAGTCACAATTCCATCAATGTTGATGGCGTCCCTAGGGCTAGAAAGGAAAATAAAATGAGCACTATGAATATTCACGAAATCTTAAAATACTTACCGCACCGCTACCCGATTTTACTGGTAGACCGGGTCATTTCATATGAAGCGGGTAAAGATATCGTCGCATTGAAAAATGTTTCCATTAATGAACCGTTTTTTTCCGGACATTTTCCCCATCATCCCGTCATGCCGGGTGTTTTGATTGTCGAAGCATTAGCGCAAGCTGCCGCGATTCTGACGCTGAGAACCGAAGATACGGTTAACAAAGAAGACACGGTTTACTATTTTGTCGGTATCGACGGTGTCCGTTTCAAGAGACCGGTCATCGCCGGTGATCAGTTAATTCTCAAAGTCGCCATCGAACGGCAAATCAAAGGGCTGTGGAAATATTCGGCGCGTGCGGAAGTCGATGGACATCTGGTGACTGAAGCTCAACTGATGTGTACCGCCAGAAGTGTCTAGGATCCAATCCTATCGATTGAAATAGTGACTGGTAGCGGAGCTGAGGTATCGTCACGCCATGCCGCCAATGAACTGATTTGCGGCGTCGATGAAGCTGGCCGGGGACCCCTCGCCGGGCCCGTTTATGCAGCCTGTGTGGTACTGAATGCCGATCACCCGATTACTGGATTGGCTGATTCTAAAAAGCTCAGTGAAAGCAAGCGCGACACGCTTGCAATCATGATCAAACAACATGCTGCCGCATGGGCTGTGGCAGCGGCTACAGTCGAAGAAATCAATCAGCTCAACATCCTGCAAGCAAGCTTACTGGCTATGCAACGTGCCGTGAGAAGCTTATCGTTTGTGCCTGATATCGCACTCGTCGATGGAAATCAAAGCCCGCGCTTGCCGTGCCCGGTGCGCACCATCATCCGGGGTGACAGTCTGATACCCGCCATTTCAGCTGCTTCTATTTTAGCCAAAACTGCACGTGACGCAGAAATGAAGCGATTGCACCAGCTTTATCCATGTTATGGCTTTGATAAGCACAAAGGCTATGGAACCAAAGCGCATTTGGCCGCATTGCAAGAATATGGCGCTTGCAAAATACACCGGCAAAGTTTCGCGCCGGTAAATGCCTTAAACCTGCGCTGATCATTGAATCGCTACGATGGCTTTCATGCTGCATCATCTTTTAGAACTAAATTATCGAATCATTCGTAAAGTGCTTAAAGGTTATGGCTAATAATGACTCTTGTTAATACAACCTTGGGTTGGGTTTTTCTGCGATATGAATTCCTGGTGCGTTCGATATGCTTTTATTGGAGAATAATATGTTTGAAATGCTAAAGGATATGAGATGTAAGATTATCTGGTGTTTTAGTGAGTTACTGGCTTATTGGGCTACGATTTGTACCCTCATTATCGTTATTTTTAGCTATTGCCTGGCAGAGCAGCAATTGGTGCTGTTGCAGGATCAAAGACAGTGGCAGAACTTCAATGAAATGAATGTTCGTTACGCAAACTTGCTTAGTAAAATGCCTAAGAAAATATGTTTAGATAGCCACTCAATTGACTCTAAAGATCAAGAAATAAGAATTTGGATACGGCAATATTTTGATCTCTATTCCGAAGAGTACTGGTTATACGAGAAAAAGCTTATCCCTAAAGAAATGTGGAATGATCGAATTCGTCCAGGAGTTGTGGTCAATCTAAAGGTATACCCAATTCTCGTGGACGGTTACAACTATTGGAAAAAACAAGGCGCATTCGAACATCCAGATGATTTTTACAAAGTAGTTGAAGAGGATATTAATAAAGCAAAGATAAAGGATCTGCAAGATAAACCACAATATCATTGCGCAGAGTAAATCAAAGATCAGTCATAGGGTCGTAGGATGTGCTGAGCGCAGTGAAGCGCATCACTCGCAGTGGATGCTTCTCTACCGTGCCGCAAGGTAAATCACAATACCATTGCGTAAGCATGGCGTTTTACAGGAAATTACCGGATAAACCCGTAACCGCGTGTTTATTTTCGCTGGATATTGGGCCACTTTTAGCAATTGAGCTGATTAACGCCAGTGAATCGTTCCGATAGATGGAGCATCGCAAGTAGCGTTCGCTATACCCGAGATTTGCTCAGCTTGTCCTGCAACAATGTTATGATTTGCTCTTGAATATGAACCCATCGCTGGAGAAATCATGCGTGACTCAGAACCTCAATCCGGTTTGAATTTTAATTTCATCGTGCCAATTGCCATGTTGGCTGTTTTATTGCTGGTGCCTTTTTCGATCAACGCGGTGTTGCATATGTTGTCGGCTAAAAGGATACACAACCCGGTGATCATGAAATTGCCGCTGGATAGCACGGTGATTACGATTCCGTCCGAGGTCAAACAATATGAACCGTTTGAGGTGGCGGTCAATCTGGAAACAAAACATCTTGCCAAGTTCTTGAATGAGATTGTAGCGACGGCGTCCGAAGGGACTTCGATACAGGGAATTCGCGGTGTTGTGTCGCCCAATATGAAGGCTGAGATCGCTGGCGATGGTTTTGAAATTGACAGATTGGGCGCGCAGGATCCGGTTTCGGATTATGGCGGTACAGCTAAATGGCGCTGGCGCGTGACGCCGGAATCATCCGGGGAGCAGGTTTTGAAGTTTCAGCTACATATAGTGACGCAAGATAATGCACAGGCAGACACTAAAGCGCTGGGTCTCGCCGAAGCGAATTTTTCCGTCCAAGCGAATCTGTCGGAGTGGATGAAGCGGAATGGAGTCTGGGTTGCTTTGCTGCTAGCGGTACTTGTAGCGGCCTTTTATGGTTTACGGCGGCGTTACGCGCGTTAGCTACCTATCTGATTTGTATTGAGAATTATAATAAGTGTATTGAGTGACTTTTCCGGGATGCTTGAAAAAAAATAATTGATCCTTATATCAGGTTTGAAAGTGTATTTTTTGTAACTGTGAGAACGCTGCATTAAACCTAGAGCAATTTGAGATTGAATGAGGCGTTGATGTTGAACTTACACAATGTGCTTTTTTAATTGATAAGGAGAAATTGAGTATGGCTATTACACGTTATGAACCTTGGGGATTGTTGAGTCAACTGCAAAGAGAATTGGAACGCAGTGTTGCCGAAGGCTCTACCGCAACAGCGGAGTGGTCTCCCGCGGTGGATATTAGGGAAGAAGCGGATAAATTTGTTATTCATGCGGATATTCCGGGGGTAAAGCCGGAAGAAATCGATATCAGCATGGAAGATGGCGTACTCACCATCAAAGGTGAGAAAAAATCGGAAAGTAAAACCGAAAAAGAGGGCTACAAACGCGTTGAGCGTACGTACGGCTCTTTCTACCGCCGCTTCAGTCTGCCGGATACCGCTAACGCTGAAGCGATTTCCGCATCATCAAAACACGGTGTGCTGGAGGTGGTTATACCGAAGCGTGAAGCGGTGCAACCGAAGAAAATTAGCGTCACTGCGGCTGAATAATGCAGTCTTTTTGACGCGCAACCATGCGAAATGGAGCCTTCGGGCTCCATTTTTATTACCCCTACTTTTGCCAAGCGGGCCAAAGCATGACAAAATTGCCTCCCTTTGGTTTATTGGGAAATGAAAAATCAATAACTTGATTAATCCCGCAATCGATTTTATCCACATTAAACTTCACTGATGCCGCTCATTACACTGGAAAACGCCTGCCTGGCTTTTGGCCACCATGCTTTGCTTGATCATGCCAACTTGCAACTCGACCCAGGCGAGCGTGTCGGTTTGATCGGCAGAAACGGTGGTGGTAAATCAAGCTTACTGCGATCATTGGCTGGCGAGATTAAACTCGATGACGGTCGGCTCTGGCGTGCACCCAATTTAAAGCTGGCGTATGTGCCGCAAGAACCGCTTCTGAATCCCGCCAACACGGTATATCAAGAAGTTTCCACGGGACTGGGCAATATCAGCCGGATATTGCTGGAGTATCACGCTATCTCGCATGAATTAGGCGAAACACCGGAAAATACCGAAGCGTTGCTGATCCGTCTGCAAGATTTGCAAGGTGCTTTGGAAGTCGACGGTGGATGGAACCTGCAAGCAAAAATAGAAACTGTGATCGATAAGCTGAATTTGCCTGCGGATACTCTGATTGATCATCTCTCCGGAGGGTTAAAAAAGCGTGTGGCGCTGGCGCGTGCGCTGGTGATATCGCCGGATGTGCTGTTACTGGATGAACCTACCAATCACCTGGATTTTTCTTCCATTGAATGGCTGGAGGGATTGCTGCGGGATTTTTCCGGTAGCGTTTTGTTTATCACGCATGACCGCCGTTTTCTCGATAATGTAGCGACCAGAATTATTGAGCTGGATCGCGGAAATTTGCAGACTTTTTCCGGCAATTTCTCCGATTACCAGCGCCAGAAAGCGGAAATGCTGGAAGTCGAAGCGATACATAACCGGAAATTCGATAAATTCCTGGCGCAGGAAGAAGTTTGGATACGCAAAGGAATCGAAGCGCGGCGCACACGTAACGAAGGCAGAGTGCGAAGGCTGGAATCATTGCGTTTGGAACGCGCGGCGCGCCGGGACAAGGTTGGAAAGGCCAATATCAGTGTCGACGCGGGTGAACGTTCAGGCAAGTTGGTTGCTGAACTGGAGCATGTTAGTAAAAGCTACGGTGACAAAGCGATTATCACGGATTTCTCCTGCCGCATTATGCGCGGTGACCGGGTGGGATTGCTGGGTCCGAATGGCGCTGGAAAATCGACGTTATTAAAATTGATTTTGGGCGAATTACAACCGGATTCCGGCAACATTCAGCAAGGCACCAAAGTGTCGGTTGCTTATTTCGATCAGATGCGCGAGCAGCTCAATGAAGAAATGGTTCTGACGGATACCATCAGCCCTGGTTCGGATTTTGTTGAGATTAACGGTAAGCGTAAGCATGTTATCAGTTATCTGGAGGATTTCTTGTTTCCCCCGGAACGCGCTCGATCGCCCGTCAAATCACTTTCAGGCGGCGAACGCAATCGTTTGTTGCTGGCGCGATTATTTACCCGCCCTGCCAATGTGCTGGTATTGGACGAGCCCACCAACGATCTGGATATCGAAACGCTGGAATTGCTGGAAGCGTTGTTGCAAGATTATTCCGGTACGTTGTTTTTGGTCAGTCATGACCGGGAATTTCTGGATAATGTCGTTACACAAGTAATTGCATTTGAAGGAAATGGAAAATTATGTGAATATATTGGCGGTTATGAAGATTGGATACGTGCAAAACAGTTTGAAGATAATAGCAATCAGCAAAAAATATTATCAAAGCAGCCGGAAACCTCACCAAACAGTGGTTCTACAGCGCCAAAACTTGCTCGGACTAAAAAACTAAGTTATCAGGAAACACGTGAACTTGAAGCATTACCTGGTAAAATTGATATGTTGGAACGGGAGCAGGCCAATATTACTTTACGCCTGAACGAACCAGCAATTTATCGTGATTACCCAGACGAAGTAAAAGCATTACAAACACGCTTAGCGGCGATTGAAAAAGAATTGACAGACTGCCTTGCAAAATGGGAAGAATTGGAGTCGAAATCTATTGCAAAAACGTAGCTCCGGTAACAAATTTCCCCATAAACAACATGGACATGCTTACACTTATTCATTGACCAAATCGGGCGCATCGTTTAAAGTTCAACTTTTGAGAGAAGGAGGCTTACATGAAACAAAAATCGATTATGAATTTACTACTTGCCTTGGGCATGTTCTTGGCATTTTCGGGAGCAACTCAAGCAGCTGGAGACGCAGCGGCAGCAAAAGACAAGTTATCAATGTGTGAAGGTTGTCATGGAATCGTAGGTTATAAAACCGCTTTTCCTAGCGCTTATCATGTTCCAAAACTGGGCGGACAACATGCAGAATATATCATTAAAGCGTTGGAAGGTTACAAAAATGGTTCACGCAGCCATCCTACCATGACGGCCTTAGCTAAGACATTGTCTCAACAAGATATAGAAGATCTTGCTGCATACTATTCTAAAAATTAACTGAGTCATTCACGCAAGGAACGAATTATGAAGAATTATTTAATTGCCGCACTAAGCGGAGCAGCGTTGATATTATCAAGTCAAGTAATGGCTGCAGATATTGAAGCAGGTAAAAGTAAAGCAGCTGAAGTTTGTGCTTCCTGTCATGGTGTTGACGGTAATAGCCCGGCACCAAATTTCCCAAAAATTGGCGGACAATACAGAACTTACATAGCAAAAGCATTGAAAGATTACAAATCCGGCACCCGGAATGACCCGATTATGGCGGGAATGACTGCCAATTTGACTCCGGCCGATATTGAAAACCTGGCTTTCTATTATTCCAGTCAGGCAGGTAGTCTGAATTCAAACAAATAATATTTATTTGAGCTGACAACGCGAATTCAAAAGCGGGATAAATACCAGTTGATGGTTTTATCCCGCTTTCATTTTAATTGACCGAACCTAGCTGCTTATCCAAACAATCGAAGTAGATGCTGGCATCCGGCGCGGATTGCGCGCGCTGCGCTTGCCATATCATTTCTGCCAGACACTCCATCGTCTGATGTGCGGCAACGTGTTCACTTCCGCACTTCTTCTGTAGACGAGCAAATCGCTCGCAAATTCCAACCGGTTGATTAATGGATAGCTGTTCTTTAATCGCTACGTGCATGCTCATGTGCAGAAATGGATTCGTGTCACCTATTTCCGGTAAGTAATCTTTATCCAAATAGCGCTCGGGGTCGCTAAGAATGTCATGGTATTCCGGGTGCAACAGAATAACCTCAAGTGCGATCGTTTCGATGCCGGATAATATTTCCCGCTGGCGGTACTTACGCCACGTGTCGAAAAATAATTGCCGCGCTTGTTCTCTCGATGGTTTAAACATAAATAGTGTAATTAGAGTGCTAAATTTTTGTCTTTGAATTCACATAAATGATTGATCGTGCAAATTGCACAGGCCGGTTTTCTGGCTTTGCAAACATACCGGCCATGTAGGATCAGCCAATGGTGTGCATCATGGCGAAATTCCTTCGGTACTGCCTTGAGCAGCTTTAATTCGACTTCCAGCACATTTTTGCCGGGTGCTAATCCGGTGCGATTGGCAACCCGGAAAATATGCGTATCCACTGCAATCGTAGGTTCGCCAAACGCGGTATTCAGAATGACATTGGCAGTTTTACGTCCGACCCCGGGCAATGCTTCCAGTTGTTCGCGCGTACGTGGTACTTCGCTATGATGCTGTTGTATAAGCAATTGGCAGGTTGCCAGAATATTTTTCGCCTTGGTTTTATATAACCCGATGCTTTTGATACATTCAAGCAAACCCGCTTCACCCAAAGCAAGAATTTTCTCCGGTGTATTGGCTTGGGGAAATAATTTTTGCGTTGCCAGATTTACGCTTTTGTCGGTGGCTTGTGCCGAAAGAATAACCGCAACCAGTAATTCAAAAGGAGAGCTATACTTCAATTCGGTAGTCGGGTGCGGATTTTCTGATTGCAGGCGAGCAAAAATGTCATGGCGCTTAGCTGAGTTCATTCGGTTATGGGCGAATTATTGTTGATTGAGCTGGTTCGCGCGGCGATGGCACGTTTTATCGCCGCTTGCACAATGGCTTTCTTGCGTTCCTCTGCGGTTGTTTGTGTTATTTCTGTCTGTACAACGGTTTTTTGCTTGAGTATTTTTTTGCGAACTTGTTTTTCCCGCCCCAGACGTTGCAATCTGAATTGATAACGGGCGCGTAAATGATCGGCAGCTTGCTTCTTGCTGTCTGCATCGCCTATTCTCTCATCGGCGGGTACCAGGCTAATACAATCCATGGGGCAAGGTGCGATACATAACTCACAGCCAGTGCATTCCGCGGCGATGACGGTGTGCATTTGTTTGCCTGCCCCGGCGATGGCATCGACAGGACAAGCTTGGGTGCAGAACGTGCAACCGATACACAGCTGCTCATCAATCCTGGCAACAACGCTGACGGCCCGTGGAAAACCATGCGATGTATTCAATGGTTTGGGCGGCACACCCAATAATTCCGCTAATTCTCGGATACCTTCCTGATCGCCGGGTGGACATTGATTGATGTCCGCGCGGCCTTCCGCAATCGCTTCCGCGTAAGGTTTGCATCCGGAAAAACCGCATTTTCCGCATTGCGTTTGCGGCAATAGCGCGTCTATTTGTTCTATCAAAAGCCGATTCATTTTTATCCGGTTTTTATTTTGCGTAATCGGCACAAACCACTCGTGCGACTTCCTTGACCAAATCCGGGCCGCGATAAATCAAACCGGTATAGAGTTGAAGCAGGCTGGCGCCGGCTGCCAGCTTGTCTTGCGCGTCGTCCGCCGACATAATGCCGCCGGCGCCGATAATGGGGATGGCGTCTTGCAACGCACGATGCAGTAGCTGGATGACTGCCGTGGCGCGTTGCGTCAATGGCGCGCCGCTCAATCCGCCGCTTTCCTGCGCGACCGGTAAGTGCTCAATGCCTGCTCGTGAAATGGTCGTGTTGGTGGCGATTACGCCATCGATCCGGTGTTTTATCAGTAATCCGGCAATCGATTTGATTTGTGTCTCATCGAGATCGGGCGCGATTTTGACTGCCATCGGCACATATTTTCCATGAGTTTGCGCCAGCTTTGCTTGCTCGGATTTTAATCGGCCGAGTAACTGATCGAGCGCATCGGCGGCTTGCAATTGCCGCAGATTTTGAGTGTTCGGCGACGAGATATTGACGGTCACGTAACTGGCATAGCGGTAAACTTTCTGCAAACCGGTTAGGTAGTCATCGGCCGCCTTTTCCAGCGGGGTATCGAAATTCTTACCGATATTAATGCCCAGTATGCCTTGATAAGCCGAGCGTTTGACATTCTCCACCAGTTGATCCACGCCATGATTATTGAAACCCAGCCGGTTGATGATTGCGCCGGCCTCGGGAATACGAAAAATACGCGGCGCCGGATTACCCGGCTGGGGCCGTGGTGTGACGGTGCCGATTTCGAGAAAACCGAATCCCAGCGCCGCCAGCGCATCGAGATATTCACCGTTTTTATCCAATCCGGCAGCAAGTCCGACAGGATTGGGAAAATTCAATCCCATGACGTTGCGCGGCTGGCAAGCAAGCGAAGTTTTTTTTAATAAACCGAGCTTCCTGGCCTGTTCAATTGCACTGAAAGTGATGCGATGAGCGGATTCGGGATCAAGCTTAAAAAGCAGCGGACGAATGAGTGTATAAAGCATGCGGGAATTTTATCCTGAACGGGTAGCCAATTTGAATCGGTTTCACGAAAAAATGCTGTTATCCAGCAATACCCATTGATTGTTAATTAAGACTTCGAGCGGCTGGAAATTAGCTTTATAGCGCATTTTCCGGTTTTCTTTGATCCAATAGCCGAGATAGAGATAATCTAAAGCGAATTTCCGGCATTGCGCAATCTGCCAGAGAATGTTGTAAGTGCCGAAACTCGCGTGCGCAAGTTCCGCATCGTAAAAAGTATAAACCGATGAAAGCCCGTCCGGCAGCACATCGATAATACTGACCATGCGCAACTGCTCTCCTTCATGAAACTCGACCAATTTGGAATTCACATGGCTTTGTAATAGAAAATTGTGATATTGCTCGCGGCAATCATTATCCATGCCGCCGCCAAAATGGCGTTTTGTCTGATAGCGTTGATAAAGCGCGTAATGCGCCGGTTTGTAATGCAGCGGATGCACGGTTGCGGTTAAATGCTGGTGTTGTTTCCAGACGCGCCGCTGCGCGCGCTTCGGCGTAAAAGCATTGACGTCGACCCGCACGGAAAGACAGGCATGGCAATGTTCGCAGCACGGACGGTAAGTATAATGGCCGCTGCGGCGGAAACCGGCTTGTACTAATTTTCCATAAGCTTGCGCATCGATATGATGTTCCGGCGTGACGACCTCAGAGCAAGCGAGCTTGCCGGGCAAGTAACTGCATGAATAAGGATTGGTGGTGTGAAATTTAAGCACGGGTATCT
Organism: Nitrosomonas oligotropha; assembly: GCA_008015635.1. Classification (GTDB taxonomy): domain Bacteria; phylum Pseudomonadota; class Gammaproteobacteria; order Burkholderiales; family Nitrosomonadaceae; genus Nitrosomonas; species Nitrosomonas oligotropha_B. The sequence goes on along the minus strand of SSFX01000024.1, from coordinate 34,836 downwards.
TTCATTATTCGATTGGAATGCGATCAAAATTCCATTTTCCGCCGGGTTCGATTCGAGTTATTAAAGCATCGAGTTTTTGACCGAATTCCGCTCTCGAAATTTCCCGTGCACCCAGCGATGCCAGATGGCCGGTTCTAACCTGGCAATCAATCAAACCATATTCCCAACATTGTAGCTGCTTTACCAAGTGCACGAAGGCGATTTTTGATGCGTCCGGCTGGCGGGAAAACATCGATTCGCCGAAAAACACTTTTCCCAACGACACACCATAAAGCCCGCCAGCAAGTTCGCCATCAATCCAGGTTTCGACCGAATGCGCCAGCCCCATTTCATGCAGAGCGCTATAAGCCGCAATCATTTGCGGGTGTATCCAAGTTCCTGCTTGTCCTTTGCGCGGCGCGGCGCAAGCTTGCATGACCTGCGTAAAACTGCGGTCCGTGCATATGTGGTAGTGGTCTTTTTTCAGCGTCTTGCGTAATGACCGGGAAATTTTTAATTCGGCAGGAAACAGCACCATTCGCGGATCCGGACTCCACCAAAGGATTGGATCGTCTTCATTGAACCAAGGAAAAATGCCTTTGTAATAAGCCGCAAGCAAGCGTTGTGGTGATAAATCCCCTCCCACAGCCAATAAGCCGTTGGGTTCGGTAAGTGCGTTCTCAACTGGTGGAAACGGTGTAAAGGAGCTCATGCTGGGAATATCTGTTTAATTCATCGATGATTTTATCAAGCTGCTACTTAGGGAAATAGTGTCATTTATCCCGAAATAAATGTTTTTATGTGAATTTTTTATGGGTAAATGCCCTGTTATTTATGGATAAATGTCCCGTTTTGTGAGATTGTTTGAAATTAAGTACTCCTGCTGTAAGCAACGAGTACTAACTGCGTTCTTCAATCATGTTGACGCAGATCAATGTTGTTACAAATCTTTTTTTTTATGCTGTCGCAGTTGAAATCAGTTGCTAATAAAAAACCAACCCTCTAAAGGAGAAGTATATGAAGTATTTTTTACAAAAGGAAAAATTAGCCGCCAATTTTATCGGCGGTTCGCTTTTAGCTGCTATTGCGTTTGCTGCACCTCAAGCCGTGGCAGGTGATGCAGCTGCAGAGCGTATTAAGCAATTAGAACAAAGCTTGCAGGCCATTCAAGTTGAATTACAAAGAATGAAATCTGAATCCGCTCAGGCTGCACAAAAGGTTAAAAGTATAGAACAAACCGCTACTCAGACAGAACAGAAAATAAATAGTCTTGAAGAGAGAAAGGCAGCGCTGTTAGAAAGGGTAGACCCAATAACACAACGGATCGGTTCAGATATCACAGAAAAAACTCGTATGCTGCATTTTCGTGGTGGTTTTGCACACATGATGAATCACCGCGAAGGCGTCACCATACAAAATCCGGTATTGCCGATTGGTGCGCAAGATCAAGCGGATAAACAAGGCTGGTATGTGGGTGCAGGCCTTGATTGGGGGCTGACCAGAGATATGTGGGGGGTCATGCCAAAAACAACGGTTTTTGCAGAACTGATGTTCGAGTACAAACAATTCGGTGCTCATGTTCTGGGTAACGGTGCGGTAGGTAATGTGCCCAGTATGTTAGCGGGCGGTGCAGTAAATCCGATTAATGTAACAGTCAGTCAATTTACAGTATCAGCGTCTCCTAAGATCAAATTTTTTGAAGGTTCAAAAATTAGACCTTGGATTATTCCTGCAGGTTTATCAGTTCACGTCATGAGTCCGCCATCCAATTCGATTACATATATCGTACCAGGCGTTCAATTTGGCGCAGGTATTGACTACAACATTTGGAAGGACTTCTTTGTCGGCGTTGAGGGCCGCTATCAGTTGGTTGCCGGCAGATCGGATGGTGTTAATTTGAGCGGCATGACTGCGGGTGGTTATGTTGGAATCGGCTTTTAAAGCATAAATTCATCTTTCTTTTTATTGCTCCGTACGCAGCAGCCAGAAGATTTCAGCGCGTAACGAAGCCTTGGCACCTCGCTATTCGTTTAGCGGGGTGTTTTTTTATGCGCATTTCCGGGGGAGCTTGCATGCAGTTATGCCTCAACATACTGATGTATTGACGGAAACATCACCAGGAGGCTTGCTGCCAGTCGATTCCGTTCGATCCGGTTGGCAAGCACTGCGCTGACGCATGATTCATAGCTTTTGGATACATTTCTTTTATATCGAGCTGATAAAACGCAACTGCCAGCTTAAGCTGGCAGTTGCGTTTTTATGGTTACGATTAAGATTAATGCCCTATTGGATTCCGTTGTGCAGCTGTTAAACCGCTTTTCCATACATCCGGCAGGTTTTGCACCCAGCCGTTGTAGACATTCGGTACAGCCAGAACTCCCTGTCCGCCGAATCCCGGCAAGCTGCTCACAGTGTCATCTTTAGCGGTGCTTGCAGTATCCACCAGAGAAACATAGCCCGCAATATGCGCATCGCTGATATCACCGTTATTGTCCGGATCGATATCAACAACCGTCAGCCGGTTACCGAATTTGGTGGTGACGTAAGCGTAGTAACCGCCACCCTCTTTCGCGCCAAAGTTCGCGCCATGGCAACCTGGATCGCAAGGCAGCATTTTGACGATTTTGTCAGTCTTCGTATCGACGATGACAATTTGTCCGCCAGTAGCGGCGATCACGACGGCCTTACCATCTGGAGAGACCGGTGATTGAATCGGCAGAACACCGACTGCTATTGCGCCGTTGCCATCATTGTCGGCAAAGCTGCCATCGATAGGATTGTAATCCGCAATCAAATTGATGGTTTTCAACAACGCGCCGCTTGCGCCATCAACAACTGATAGCGAATGATGCAACAGGTTTGCTGCGTAGATTTTACTGGAGTCCGGCATCATACCGATGGCGATCGGATGAGCGCCCGGGGCATTATTTCCCGTTGGGGTACGTGCATGGATTCCACCGGTAGCACCATAAATACCGATATCATTGGTGTTGATGTTCGGTGTCACAATTTTGGTGCCGTCAGCGCTTACCCAATGACCATGCGGATTGGCTGAAGTATGGCCATGTGCCTGAGTCGGCAACATTTTGCTGACAGTGGTGGTGCCGGCAGGAATGATCGCAACACCGTTCTCGCCGTTGATCGCGATGGTCAGATCATCGTTGGAAGGCAGCGTCACCACATGCGATGGCGTATTGCCAACGGTGATGTTTTTGATCAAGGCGCCCGTTTCACGGTTAATCATCGATAACTTGGTATCGAACCACTGGGTTTGATAAATCACCGATTGGTCGCGATTGGTCCACATGTTATGCGGATTGTTGTTGTTGATTTCCGGCAATGCAACCTTGCGTTTAACCGTCCAGTTGGTGGTATCTACCACTGTCGTGGTGCCGGGTTTGTATTTTCCGGCAGTTTTTTCAAATTGCGTGTTAACCCACACTTCTCCAACACCAGGTTTTTCGGGTGCGGCGCCAACGGCTAAAGGCGCATCGATCACATTCAGCGCGGATAACGCTAAGGCTAAACCGCCGTCTTCAATGTTTCCAAACGGTGCACCGGAAATTCTAACCGGCAAAGTTGGAAATCTTAAGTTCCAGATACCGGTAGAATAATCCTGCCAATTGCTGGGTGAGGTAGCCACGAAGAACGTTCTTAATAAACGAACGGCCAGATCGCTGCTGGTAGGTAATCCAGCGATGCCGGTAACCAAGTCGATCTTATAATCCATTGCCGGATTACCTAAATCGAGTCCTTCGGTTTCCGGATCATCGACAATCACCGCGCCGAACATGTATGGATGTACTTTACAAGTAAACACATACAGTCCTGGTGTCGTCAGTTTGACGATACCACCGCCACGGTAGGCGGCACTTTGGTTAAATGGCATGTGATGCGCGCCGCTAGGCCATAACAGCGAGCTGATGGTATGTACGCCATTGGTATCGGACATGATGAAGTTTACGCTGCTGCCTGGATACATAACTTCCAGTGATTTGGTTTTAATGTCGAAAGGCAATCCGACGATGGCGTCTCCACGCGGGCTTCTAAACCAGCTGGCTGGTTCATCGCTAACTTCCAGCGTTACGAGGCCCGGTTCGGATGGACGCGTGCCTAACAAGATATTGCCATAAGGCGATGCACCGACAACACTGTGTCCGTCTCCACCCACCGGATCAACGCGGAAACTGCCATGCATACCTGCTTCCATATGCGCGATCAAGTGGCAATGGAATTGCCAATCGCCCGGACCAACGCCGCTACCGGCTTTAATGGTAAAGCTGTGAGTATCGGTACCGTCATTCAGCAGTTTGGTGTCGATGATCGTTGTGGTATCAGTTTTGAGCCAGCGGTGCGCATGCAAGTGGAACGTGTGGCCAGGTCCTATCGCCAGCACATGGAAACGTACCAGATCGTTTTCAACTGCACCTAAATCCGGTGCCGCCCAAAGCGGTTTTTGTACGCCATCCGCGGATATTTCGGTACCCCAGAACGTCGAGCCGACCATAAACAGCACAAATTGTTTGTCGAGATCGGCCTGTGTGACTGGAACGATGCTGCCATCGCCGTTGACGAAACTATCGATCGGACCGTTCTTTTTGTCGACGATGATGGCGCCGAAAAGCCCTAGCAACTCTTTGCCATTGTTATCGCCGTGATAAACATAGGTGCCGGTTTTATTGGCATGTAATGTGTAGTTTTGTGTTTGACCTGGTGTGGCCTTTGCGCTATTGCTATTCACCAACCCTGGGACACTGAAGCCGACGTCGGCTGCGGTGTTATTGGTCAACGTGATTTGGATGGTATCGCCTTGTTTGACAAATAAGGCCGGACCGGGAATGACGGCTTCCGCATCGGCGCCACCCGTCGCATAGCCTAATTGACCGTTAGGCAAAGTTTTGGCTGTGAAATTAAAGCTATGAACTGCGGCCATTGCCATCGATGATGACAAGAATGCGACGGCAAATAGCATAACAACTGCCATTGCCGCAATGTGTTTATTGAATTTTATAATCTGTTCTTTCATGACGTGATCCTTAATATTGGGATGCATATTGCTTATTAATCAACAATGAAGCGGCCTTTCATGCCCAGTAATTTGTTTGAAAAATTGTTATCCACGTATTGCGTGCTATTTTTGGACCGGATAACGAATACATGTTTTTCCAGGGGGCCGATTGCAACTTGATTGATAAGATTATGTGTGCCCGGATCAAACCATTTGTAGTTATTCAGGCTGAAATTGTGGAGATCCGTACCTAAAGCGATGAGATGAAACCGGACATCGGTGTTTTTAGGTGCGTTGAGCGTTGGATTGACGCCATGCTTGGTTTGCTTTTTGGTTGTACTATCGATTTCAACACCCCAAAAGGCATCGTCTCCGAGATAGAGCACATATTCTTTTGAAAACTTATAAGCATTCTGCGGTCTGGGTGTTGCTGCCGGATTGACGATGATTGCGCCAAACAAGCCCTTGTGTTCCGATCCGTTATGGTTTTCGTAATTGTGATCGTGGTATGGCCATGTTCCGGCGGTGCCAGGCGCAACATCCCATTCGTATTCATACGATGCGAAGGTATCTTCAGGGCCTTCTCCGGCGCCCTCGTCCAGTTTTCTATTGATGACCCTGAGTGTGCCATCGCTCAGGATTTTGTAATGAACGCCATGAACATGCACGCTGACTTGCTTGCTGGTTCCTGATACGGGATAGGCAGGGTCAATCGTGTTTAAAAGGGTTAACTTAACCTTGTCGCCTTCGGTTAGCTCGATAATCGGTCCCGGGATGGTTGGGGCATTACTGTATCTGTCCGTAACATCCAGGCCATCGATCCTATGGCTGAGCATTTGGTATGCCAGCAGTTTATTGCCAAAACCATCGTCTGCAATATCCTTGGCAGTCATTTCGATCACATGTTCGGCGGCATAACTTTTATCCGCGCCGATAAAGGATATCGACATTGCCAGAGCAAAGCCGGCGGCGGCTCGTGCGCAGAACGAGCGGTATGGAATCTTTGCTGTTTCGATGGCGCTCTGCGAGAGCGGCATGTCACAACTCGATTGATTAACTTGAAACGACATTTTTAGGTTCCCTCCTAAGGTGAAAAAAATTCGTAACCCGCGAACCGTGAGGGGAAAATACATCGCGGTTAGTGCGTGCGGGTACTTTCTTTGAATGAGATCTACGATTCGCGTGAAGCCTACGATTTGAGAAATGGATAGCAGAGTTGGAAATTTGCTATCTATTTAATCAGAGAGGGATTTTAACAAACATAACTTCTGCAAAATAGAAGTCATTTGTCCTTAAGATGATGCTATTTTTCGTGATCTTGTGGGAAGAATGTCCCAAAAAGGTAGGATTCTTTGAAGTAGTTATACAACGGTGCTTTCAGGCACAGCCCGATCTGTTTCTTTACACCAATTTTCCTATAAATAACAGAGAGTTGGTTTCTAACCGTTTTTTCCGTGACCAGTAATTGCGCGCTGATTTCTTTCGCCGATAAGCCTTTGCATGCCAGATAGGCAATATGGCGCTCACTATCACTTAATTTGGGTTGCTGCGATGAGCGTTTATCGGTTTTTATTTCTACCGGTGGATTGGAATCAAACTGCGCTTGCCAGAGCAGTTTGGTAACGTTGCGATCGAACCAGATTTGACCCGCATGAATGGCATGGATCGCTTTTAACAGCAAATCGGAAGAGTGATGTTTGCTGATAATGCCCATTGCTCCGGAGCGAAAGGTTTCTAGGTGCGTTCGTTCGCTATTCTGGTGAGAAAAAGCCAGTACCTTGCTTTGCGGACAAGCATGCAACAATTTGGTGATATGTTCGGCATAGTTGCCACCGCTGAGCTGTAAATCCATAAGAACGATATCCGGCTTATGCTGTGCTGCCAGCTTGAATAGGTCTTCGATTGAGCTGGCCTCTGCAACGAGGTGAATGGAATGGTTATTTTCAAACAGTGAACGCAAGCCAATACGCACGAGCTCAAAACTTTCAGCTACCAAGAGACGTATTTTTGTATGAGACTCCTCGACCATGCTTTTTAGTATTTTAAATTATATGTAGCCCTGAAAAGGAAGGGCTGATTTATTTGCAGGAGTCGTGCCCAAATTACACTAAATCTCGTATTCGTTCGAGATATATTATGTAATATATAGATTATAAAGATAAATTATTCTATCTGTCTAATTTGGCAGTGGATTTTATCAAATTTACATGTTGATAAATAGATGGCATTTGTCCCTATGAAAATGTCATTATCGGGAATTTATCAGAAAAAATATCCCTACTGTGTAGGATTATTTGAAGAGATCAAATTGAGAAGCTATAAGACATAATTCAATTTGTTTTTTGACACCGGTTTTTCGATAGATTGCGGATAATTGGTTACGAACAGTTTTTTCCGTGATATCCAGCCGTATACTTATTTCTTTGGCGGATAAACCTTGGGTTGCCAGAAAAGCAATGCGGCGTTCGCAATTGCTGAATTTAGGATGAGCCCAAATGTTGTCATTGCAGCGTATTTCTGCCTGTGGATCGGATCGCGCTTGCTGTTGCTCGGGTTCTGCGGTGTCACGGCTAAACCAGGTTTCTCCCGCATGAATGGCATGGATGGCACTCAGTAGCACTTGGGAGGAGTGGTGTTTGCTGATAATGCCCGATGCGCCGGAATGGAATGCAAGTAAATTGATCGATTCGCTGATGCAATCAGAAAATGCCAGCACCTTGGTTTGAGGGTGCAAGCGCGTTAATTTGCAAATGTGCTCAGTATCGACACATTCACTTAACTGCCAATCAATGAGCGCCACATCGGGGCGATGCTCTGCTACCAGCGCAAAAAGATTGGCTATGTCGCCGGTCTCGGCGACCAGATGCACGGAAGTGTGATCCTTGAATAAAGCGCGTAAACCTATGCGAATAAGATCAAAATTTTCTGCGACAAGCACACGAACTTTATGATGCAATCTATCCGTCATACTGATTCTTATATTGTTTTGTCATAGCCATGAAGTGGGATTAAGGAGATTTTGCGACCGATTTGAACCCGCTGCCGATTAAGGCTTATTTGTGATTGTTATTCTATGAATGAATGACAGTGTGCCAAGCGGCAATAAGAAGCGGATAGCCGGTGTTATTTGCTGTTATGACCAATCAAGATTGCCGGGTAAATTTAAAAAAAGAGATTTTAAGAAAGTGAAAATAAAAAATTTTTAATAGAATTTTTGTCAGACATTTTGAAATACCTTTATTTGCAATATCTTTTTAAAATTATTTATAACCCAATGAAAAATAATCACTTCTGTGTGGTTTCTGCTGTCAGATTATTGGGCAATAAAAAAAATTTGAAATATAAGCAAAATCCTTATTGCAATAAGGACATTTTATCGACAAAATATGCATACCCCTAAAAAAGGGGGATATATGTATATATATGAAAAATTAATTAAATTTAGTGGTCTTAGAATTTAAAAATAAGGAGTAATAATTATGAAATTTGAATTAAAAAACCATATTACAAAAGCTGTGGCACTGGCTTTTTGCGGCGCATTGGCAACTGCAGCTCAAGCTGCACCAACCACGATTACCAATGGTCTGACTTCTGCTACCATTGACGATGCAGGCTATTTCTATTCCGGCGGTCCTGTTGGTTTAAGTTTCGCAGGACGGGAGTTTGTTAACCACGGTACATTTGCATCTAACTGGTCGCTCAATGCCAATGGCGGATCGGTTGCGGTTGCCGATGAAGTATTGGGTAACAACCCATTAGCTACCGTAGCTTTTGGACCGATCGCTGGTAGCATATCAGTCGTTACCAATCTCGGCGGCGGCGGCGGTGGCTGGTCATTGACCGAAACAGTTAGTATTCCAACATCGGGTGCTACTAGTGGTCATGTTGCAGTTACCATCAATCTGACCAACAACACTGGAGTTGATGCTACCGGTGTTCAATGGGGCGTTGGTCTTGACCCAGATCAAGGTATTCCAGCCGGTCTTGGATTCGGCACAACAAATGATATTCTGGGGTTGGCAGGTTCTGCCGCTGTAAGAGCGACAAGTTCGGATGGATGGTCGCTAACGCTGGCTAACACCACCAGTGCATCTGCATTCTCGATAGCTGGTTATGTTGATCCGTTTAGCTGCTGCAGCCCGGTCGATCCTGCTGCAATGCTGGCTGCTGCACAAGCAATTGGCAGCTACGGTTTTGCCGATAGCTCAATCAATCTGGCTTATGATCTAGGTGCTATTGCTAATGGTCAATCTGTTTCTTTCGGCTATGAATACATCCTGGCTGTTCCAGAACCAGAAACCTATGCAATGTTGCTGGCTGGTTTAGGCTTGATTGGCTTCTCAGCACGCCGCCGTATCGGTGCTTAAGGCATAAAGCTTTAGTTCTCAAGAAGCCCGCATTTCGCATTGAAGTGCGGGTTTTTTACATCCTGATTTGTCATTCGAAATAAATTCAATCTATTGAATAGGCAATCCGCAGCACTATAAAATCAAGCAAGTAAGTTCGATTCATAATAAAATCGCGCTTTTTGTAAAAGCTGAATCAACACTATGCATCCCATGCTGACCATCGCGGTGAAAGCCGCGCGCCGTGCCGGTAGTATTATCAATCAGGCATCGCAAAATCTGGATCTACTCAATGTATCGAAAAAATCGCACAGCGACTATGTCAGTGAGGTCGATGGCGCAGCTGAGGAAGCCATTATCAAGGTGTTGCAGACCGCTTATCCTGATCATGCGATTCTAGCGGAAGAGAGCGGGCACCGAGGTGATCAGAAAAATTCAGAATATCAGTGGATTATCGATCCTCTGGATGGCACGACCAATTTCTTGCACGGTTTTCCGAAGTACTCGGTTTCTATCGCGCTCAAGCATAAAGGTGCATTGAGTCATGCGGTGGTTTACGATCCCACGAATAATGAATTATTTACCGCCAGCCGTGGATGCGGGGCCTTTCTGAACGATCGCCGCATTCGCGTCGCTAAACGCACCAAGCTGGACGATTGCCTGATCGGCACGGGCTTGCCGTTTCGTGATTTGACGCACATCGATGCGTATTTTGCCATGTTGAAAGACCTCGTGCCGCGCATCGCGGGAATCCGCCGTCCGGGTTCTGCCGCATTGGATTTGGCGTATGTTGCGTGCGGCCGCTACGATGGTTTCTGGGAAATCGGTTTAGCGCCATGGGATATGGCGGCCGGATGTTTGTTGATTACCGAAGCCGGTGGGTTGGTCGGTGATCTGGAAGGCAATGAAACACAATTGGAAAGTGGTCAGATAATTGCCGGAAATCCCAAGATATTCGGGCACTTGCTGCAAGTGATCGCGCCGCATCTCACACCGGCGCTCATCGAAGTGCAGCGCGCGGCAAAATCTCAATGACCGGATGCTTCCGGTTGTTCCAACGGCAGATGCTCACTTTCGCTGCCGGACTCAAGCAAGGATTTCATCTCTTCCAGCGGCGGCAGTTCTTCAATCGAGCGCAGATTTAGATCGTCGAGAAAATGGGCTGTAGTGGCAAATAATTCCGGTTTTCCCGGCACATTGCGGTGTCCGACCGCTTCAATCCAGCCGCGGGCCATGAGTGTTTTGAGTATGGCGCTGGAAACACCGACACCGCGAATTTCTTCGATATCGCCACGAGTAACCGGCTGGCGGTAAGCGATGATCGCGAGCGTTTCCAGAATCGCGCGGGAATAACGCGGCGCTTTTTGCGGCGTCAAGCGTTCCAAATACGGTTGCATCTCCGCTTTGGTCTGAAAGCGCCAACCGCTGGCGACAGAGACCAGTTCTATGCCGCTATCACGCCATTGTTCGCGGACTTCCTCCAATAAGTTCGCCAAGACCGCAGCACTTAATTCGTTATTGAATAATTTCCGTAATTCGCTGACCGGTAAAGGCTCTTGCGCTGTAAGCAAGGCGGCCTCCAGAATTTGCCTGGTTTTTGCAGGACTGAGCGAATCCTGTACTTCAGGCTGACTATACTCAGGCGGCATTGATCGAACGGACATAAATCATTCCGCTATCGGGAGATTGAGAGATTTCCAGCAACAACTCCTTGGCCAATTCCAGGATAGCGAGGAAAGTGACGACGACTTCGGCGACGGTCGCCAGGGGGCTGAACAAATCATAAAATTCAACCTGCTCAAATCCGCGCAGATCGCGCAGCACTTGGCTCATATAAGCACGCACGGATAGGGTTTCGCGTTTGATGTGATGGTGGCGGTTGACCTTGGTGCGTGTCAGAATAGCGGCCCAGGCGCTACGTAAATCGTCCATATTGATATGGGGTAATTGCGTCGCAGTTTTTTGTTCGATCCAGACTTGAACGATGCTGAAATCGCGCTCGGCTTGCGGTAATTGATTCAAGCGCAGCGCGGCTGTTTTCATTTGCTCGTACTCCAGCAAGCGCCGCACCAGCTCGGCGCGTGGATCGTGCTCTTCCTCCGCAGCCGTCTTGGGATTCGGCAGTAGCATGCGCGATTTGATTTCGATCAGCAGGGCAGTCATCAGTAGATATTCGGCGGCCAGTTCCAGTTGATCCACGCGCATCATTTCGACATAAGTCATGTATTGCTGCGTGAGCTCAGCCATCGGAATATCGAGAATATTCAGATTGTGCTTGCGGATCAGATACAACAGTAAGTCCAGCGGGCCTTGGAAGGTATCCAGAAAAACTTCCAGCGCATCCGGCGGAATATATAAGTCTTGTGGAATTTCCAGCAGCGGTTCGCCGCAGATTCTGGCGACCGGCTGGGATTCGACGGCTTCAATAACCAGATTCACTGTTTCGTGCAATATGAGAACACATCAAGAATAACTGAGCCCCATCGCTTCGCGGATGTCGCGCATGGTTTCTTCCGCCAGTTTGTTGGCTTTTTCGCAGCCATCGGCGATGATATTGCGCACCAGCGTCGGATCTTCTTCATACTTCTTGATGCGCTCGTACATAGGCGCTTGTTCCGCGAGAATTTTGTCAATCACCGGTGTTTTGCAATCCAGGCAGCCGATTTCCGCGTTCTTGCATCCTCGCTGAACCCATTCCCGGGTTTTGTCATCGGAATACACCAAGTGGAACTGCCATACCGGGCATTTAGCGGGATCGCCCGGATCGCTGCGCCGTACACGGGCCGGATCGGTCGGCATGGTGCGGACTTTTTTGCGTATGCTTTCCGGATCTTCGCGCAGACTGATGGTGTTGTTATACGATTTGGACATTTTCTGCCCGTCCAGCCCCGGCATCCGCGATGCTTCGGTCAGTAATGTTTCCGGCTCGGCCAGAATCATTTTGCCGCCGCCCTCCAAGTAACCGAATAAGCGCTCGCGATCACCCAGGCTCAAGTTCTGTTGCTCGTTCAGCAACGATCGGGCTTCTTCCAGTGCGTTTTCGTCGCCCTGCTCCTGATACAGCGTGCGCAACTCGGTGTACAGTTTGGATTTCTTTGATCCCAGTTTTTTGATCGCCGCTTCCGCTTTTTCTTCAAACCCCAGTTCCTTGCCGTAGATGTGGTTGAAGCGGCGTGCGATTTCTCGCGTGAATTCAAGATGCGGTGCTTGATCTTCACCGACCGGAACCCGGTTGGCGCGGTAAATCAGAATATCCGCGCTTTGCAGCAGCGGATAGCCAAGGAAACCATAAGTGCTGAGATCCTTCTCGGACAGTTTTTCCTGCTGATCTTTATATGTCGGCACGCGTTCCAGCCAGCCCAGCGGCGTCATCATCGACAGCAACAAATACAATTCGGCATGCGCTGGGACTTTGGATTGGATAAATAAAATCGCCTGCGACGGGTCAACGCCCGCAGCCAGCCAGTCGATGACCATGTCCCAGACATTCTGCTCGATGATTTCCGGCGTGTCGTAATGCGTTGTTAAGGCATGCCAATCGGCGACAAAAAACAGGCATTCGTATTGCTGCTGCAACTTCACCCAATTTTTTAATACGCCGTGATAATGTCCTAAATGCAGGCTGCCGGTGGGGCGCATACCTGATAAAACGCGATCAGCAAACATGTTGATGTTCCAAATGTAAGAAAGAAGTTGTTAGATGTATAACCCGAAAAGCGACGCAATGATAGTATTAACCCACAGAATCACCGGTCCGATCACGGTATTCAGCAGGCCGCTGAATAACAATACCAGTAATATCATAAAGCCGTAAGGCTCAATCTGTGAAAATTGGTACGCCCAACGATGCGGCAGCAAACTCATGGTCATGCGGCCGCCGTCCAGCGGCGGCAGTGGCAGCAGATTGAGCACCATCAAAATCACATTGATTTTAATTCCCGCGATCCCCATCAGCGCCAATGGCGTGGCGAAACCGCTCTCCGGCATGGCCATAGCCAGCTTAATCATCAATGCCCAAAAAACTGCCATTAGCAGATTGGCGCCGGGTCCGGCAGCGGCGACCCACAGCATGTCGTGTTTTGGGTGGCGCAAGTTGGCGAAATTAACCGGTACCGGTTTGGCCCAGCCGAACAAGAATCCTGCACCGATGGTCAGTTTGCTCAGAACAAACAGCGATAGCGGCACCAAAATCGTGCCGACAGGATCAATGTGTCGCGCCGGGTTAAGGCTGATGCGCCCGGCGTTAAAAGCAGTGAGATCGCCGAATTTTTTGGCGATATAGCCGTGTGCCGCTTCATGCATGGTGATAGCCAGAATGACCGGCAAGGCATAAATAGCAATGCCTTGAATAATCTCATCCATGCTCAATTCCAAACGGTTCGAGGCTGCCTTTACCAGGCCGGATCAATTCCGGCACGTCGCTCGTCAGATCGATCACGGTGGTCATGTCGATGCCGCAGGAACCGGCATCCATCACCAGTTCAACTTGATGCTCAAGGCGTTCGCGGATTTCTTCCGCATCGTTCAGCGGAAGCTCGTCTCCGGGCAATATCAAAGTGGAACTGAGCAACGGTTCGCCGAGTTCTTCCAGTAGCGCCAGCACCACCGGATGATCGGGAATGCGCAGACCGATAGTGTTGCGTTTCGGGTGTTGCATGCGGCGAGGTACTTCGCGGGTTGCTTGCAAAATAAACGTGTAGCTGCCGGGCGTTGTGGCTTTGAGCAGGCGGTATTGGCTGTTGTCGACTTTGGCGTAGGTGGCGATTTCCGCCAGGTTGCGGCACACCAGCGTGAAATGATGGCGGTCATCAACTTCCCGGATGGTGCGAATGCGCGTCATCGCTTCTTTATCGCCGAGATGGCAGCCCAAGGCGTAGCACGAGTCGGTCGGATACACGATGATTCCGCCGCTGCGCACGATGGCGACCGCTTGTTTGATCAAGCGTAAATGCGGGGTGTCAGTATGAATGGAGAAAAATTGGGCCACAGTGAAACGGTATCGGGATTATTTGAATGTCACATCAAAACATCAATACGCAAGCTCGGCTGTAATCGTATTTTTCCAATGCTGCCAGACCGGAGTGCAACCGGGTGGGAATTCAGGTAACTGCCCGAGATCGAAATGGCTTTCCCCCGGTCCGTGAAAATCCGAGCCGCACGATGCCAGCAGATTTCTGTCCTTGGCATGCTGGGCAAACCGCTGTGCCTGCTCCAGGGTGTGGCTGGATGTAACGACTTCGAGGCCTGATCCGCCGAGTGCGCAAAATTCGTCGAGCAAATCGCTGAGCACATTTTTGCCCAGATCGTAGCGGCCCGGATGCGCAATCACGGCGTGGCCGCCGCTACCGCAGATCCAGCTGACTGCATCGCTGAGCGTGGCCCATTCGTGCGGCGCATATCCAGGCTTGCCTTTAACCAGATATCTCTTGAAGACCGATTTAACATCCTTGGCATACCCTTGTTCAACCAGAAAACGCGCAAAGTGTGTGCGTCCGATCAAACGGCGCACGCCGACATAGGCATAAGCGCCTTCCAGGCTACCATGGATACCGGTTTTTGCCAGCTCTGCGGCAATATTCTCGGCCCGTTGGGTGCGTCCGGCGCGAACGGCGGTCAAACCTTCAACCAGCGGCGCGTAACCCGGATCAATATCCAGTCCGACGATATGCAAAGTGCGGCCGCGCCAGCTGACGGATATTTCCACGCCGTTTATAAATGTGATACTTTTCGTTTCTGCGGCCTGCCGCGCTTCCACGAGTCCGGCGATATCGTCGTGATCGGTTAACGCCAGCGTTTCGACGCCGCGCAAAGCGGCGCGCTCAACCAGTTGAGCGGGTGATAACACACCATCGGAAATGGTGGAGTGACAATGCAAATCAATATTGAGCATGTAAATCCGTTGCGCATCGCGGGACACGCATGATAGCAAATAACCCGATTGAAGAGAAATAATTGTATTGGATAATGAAAGAGATAGTTAGATCCATGATAGAAAAACCATTTTGTAAGGACTCCCAGTGACTATGCTACAAACTGTTCGCGATCATCTGGCCGCTGCACCGCATCGCAGCCTCTTTCTGGCAGGCGCGTTGCAAGGCGTGCTGACGGTATTATGGTGGATATTCGACCTGACAGGACGTTACGGCATAGCCGGATCGATGACCACTTGGAGCATTGTCCCGACCTGGGCGCACGCATTCCTGATGATTTATGGTTTTTTCCCGTTTTTTATTTTCGGTTTTCTGTTCACCACGTATCCCAACTGGATGAACGGTGAAAAGGTAAAACCGCAAGAATATATCGCCACCTGTGCTTTGATGGCGGCGGGCGTGGTGCTGTTTTATGCAGGCTTGCTGACGCACAAAGTCATCAGCATTACCGGCGTGGAACTGATGCTGGCCGGATGGAGTATCGCCGTTTACGTGCTGTTTCGCATCCTGCTCACGACACCGGCGCAAGACAAGCGTCATGCTCGGGTCACCAGTGTCGCGCTGTTGATGGGCTGGCTGGGCGTGGCGGCGTATTTAGTCTGGCTGGTTACTGACAGTGCGGTGGTACTGAATTTTGCCCGCCATGCCGGCATCTGGTTTTTCCTGCTGCCGATCGTGCTGACCGTTTCGCATCGCATGATCCCGTTTTTCTCCAGCCGCGTGCTCGACAATTACGAAATGGTGCGGCCGTTCTGGATGCTGTGGCTGATGCTCGCCTGCATCGCCGCGCACGGCTGCCTGCAATGGCTGGAATTCACCGCCTACCTGTGGATTGCAGATTTCCCGTTGGCTGCTTGCGCGCTGTATTTATCGTACCGCTGGGGATTTATGCGCAGCTTCCAAGTGAGCCTGCTGGCCGTGCTGCATGTCTCGTTCGCTTGGTTCGGTGTGGCGATGCTGCTGTACGCTGTGCAAAGCCTGGTGTATTTCGCTTCCGGCAGCCTGGTGTTTGGTCTCGCGCCGCTGCACGCCATCGGCATCGGCTTCTTCTCCGGCATGATTCTCGCGATGGCCTCCCGCGTTACCCTCGGCCACTCCGGACGGCCACTGGAACTCGACCGCATTACCTGGCTGCTGTTCCTGGGCTTCCAGGCAACCGCCGTGATCCGCATTCTAGCCGACCTCATCCCGGCGATTGCACCGATGTTCTACGTGCTGGCGGCATTCGTTTGGTTGACGTGTTTTGGGTTGTGGGCGGTTAAGTTTGCACCGATTTATTGGCGCGCGAGGGTAGATGGGAAGGCGGGGTAGTGAATAGTGGATATTATTTTGGATCTATTTATGGATTTAAACCGTAAGATTGGAGAGTCATGAAACAACTAAGCAAAATAAAGCGACTCAACCTTCGCGATGTTTGGGCGAAAGAAGCAAATGACTTTACCCCATGGCTTGCCGAAAACATCGAAGAACTCGGTGAGGCTCTTGGTATAGACCTTGAACTCGAGGCCAAAGAGGCAAGTGTCGGTGATTTTTCGCTTGATCTTCTGGCGAAAGATCTTGGAACAAACCGGATGGTTGTTGTTGAAAACCAGCTGACCCAAACTGACCATGATCACCTTGGAAAACTGCTTACCTATGCAGCGGGTTTCGGCGCTTCCGTTGTTATCTGGGTTGCGGCGTCAATCCGTGAAGAACACCGGCAAGCTCTCGAATGGTTAAATCAAAGAACAGACACCGACACAGAGTTCTTTGGTGTAGTGGTCGAGGTTCTTCAAATAGATGACTCGAAACCCGCTTATAACTTCAAACCAATTGTCTTCCCGAATGAATGGCAGAAATCAAAACGAAGCCAAGCCGCTGGAAGCGTCTCAAGTAAGGGCGAAGCGTACCGGCAGTACTATCAACCGCTGATTGATGAACTTCGTGAAAAGCACAAATTTACCGGAGCGCGCGTGGCGCAGCCGCAAAACTGGTATGCATTTTCGTCTGGAGTTTCTGGAATTAATGTTAGCGTCGTATTTTCTGGTAAAGATACAGCCCGGGTTGAGCTATACATTGATTTACGTGACTTTGAAGCCAACAAGACTTTATTCGATTGGTTGCATGATCAAAAGGATGCAATCGAAAAAAAATGTGGTTTCCCGCTTCAATGGGAACGTCTCGATGAGAAGCGAGCATCCCGAATCGCCGTTAGCCGAAGTGGCAGCATTGAAAGTAGTGCTGAAGATTTAGAGCAAATTCGAAAATGGCAAATTGAAAGACTTTTGATCTTTAAGAAAGTCTTTGGGCAGTTGGTGAAGGATGGAGTAAAAAAATTAAACGTATAACCACCGTTTTCATGGGATGTTAAGTGACACAATCTGTAGTGACAGGAGTTTGTATTTAATTCGAAAATTTTTCTTAATTCACGCATAAACCCCAAATGACCACCCCCCGATATCCGCTGGCAACAACGTTTTGCCAGTTACCAAAAAGCCTTACTGCAACTGCAAGGGGCTGTCGAACTCAGTTCGCAGCGCGCACTCACTTCGTTGGAAAAGCAGGGGGTGATTCAGGCATTCGAGTTCACGCATGAATTAGCCTGGAATATGTTGAAGGATTTCTTGCAGGATCAGGGCAATCAAAATATCAAAGGCTCAAAGGATGCTACGCGGGAAGCCTTTAAGGTTGAGCTGATCGGCGACGGCGAGCAGTGGATGGCGATGATTCAGAGCCACAATATTTCGTCGCATACTTACGATGAGCGTACCGCTGAACGTTTGGTGGAGGTGATCATTCGCGATTACTATCCGCTGTTCGTTGCGCTGAAAACGGAAATGGAAAAATACCGGCCATGACCGGTGAGTGGCCATTCGGCTTATCGCCCGTTACATTGGAAAAGCTCAACACTGTGTTTGCGCAGCACGGCGCCATCGATTCGGTGTTGATCTACGGTTCGCGCGCCAAAGGAAATTTCCGCGCCGGTTCCGATATCGACTTGACCATCAAAGGTGATGAAATTCCGTTCACTGAGTTCATGCAGATCGAAGACCAGATCGACGATTTGATGCTGCCGTATACCGTCGATTTGTCGCAGTATTACCAACTGGAAAACACCGATCTGGTCGCGCATATCGACCGGGTGGGGGTGGCCATTTACAACAAAAGATAATTGCAAGAAATGGCAGTGAGCTACCGCGATACATGCGGTAGCCGGATGCATGGATATTTTGATTCGCATCCGGCAGTTTCTACATCACCGCTCAAATACAGATGACCACTGATAATATTAATAACAATGAATTGCGGGTAGCTTGTTTCAAGCAAATCGGAAAAATATTGTGAAAGATGATCTGAGAATTCAGGAGCTGCGTGTAATCTTTGGCGCTATCCCGCAGCTTGGCTGCGGGATATGAGGTATTGCAAATTAACTTAATTTATTACGACGAACATTCCAGCCGAGTACTGCAATACCAGCCAGTAAGAGCGCATAGGTGGAAGGTTCCGGTATCGGTGAGATAGAAATCGCATCGAGGTCGAATCCTTGACTGGCGCCCAATACGTCAAGACCGCCGATGCCTACTTTGGTAAATGCCGTAGCTCCGAGTCCGGCTAGGATACCTGCATAACCGGATAGATCCAAGGTAATTACACCCGCTGCATTGGTGGTAACGGTCGGTTGGATATTGCCGCCATTGTCAGTCCAGAGAAATAATTGCGCGCTTTCGGCGTTATCTCCGGTTTCCCAGATTTTGAGTATGTTGTTGGCGCTAAAATTGGCACCGAAGCCTACTTCAATATAAGCGCCGGTGAAAGCTGTGCCCGAAACGCCAGGCTCACCCGGTAGCGATAAAAAACGATCGTCGGGTGCTCCCAATACCGAGCTGCGCGCTTCTGCTTCAGTCAGTACAACAGGAAAGCTGCCCGACAGAGAGCCGCCATAAAATTCCCCTGGAAAACTGCCGCCGACACTACCCCGAAGCAATGTGTCCGTGGTACTGCCAAAGGTTTCTGCCGCTGCTGACACTGGGGACAGTGCGATAGCGCCGAGAGATAGTGCAACTAAAGAAGAATGGAAATATTGCTTAACTTGATTGATTGAACCCATCATCTTACTCCTTTGTTGTGAAAAATCATTTGACTGCGTATTTCATACTACTCCCTAATAGGATAGAGATAAAATATTTTATGCAAGTGTCACTGATGATATAAATTTTTTGTAGATGGTGTATGAATGTTTACTGCATGCGCCACGGGCGCACGAATTACAACGACCTCGGTTTGTGTAACGACGATCCCGGTAGGGATGTGTATTTGACGGAAACCGGCATCGTGCAAGCTCAGTCGGCGGCGCATGAGCTGCGCGATGCGGCGTTTGAGCGCATCCTCGTTTCACCGTTGCCGCGCACGCGTCAGACGGCGGAAATTGTCAATCGCCATCATGCCGTGCCAATCGAGGTGCACGCGGATCTTGCGGATATCCGCTCGGGGTTCGAGAGCCAACCGGTGCCGGATTATTTTGCCGCGATTAGTCACGATCCGCTGCGGGCGCGCGTGAATGGCGGCGAGTCGTTGCTGGATCACAAGCAGCGCGTGCTGCGCTTTATCGATTGGCTAAAAGCGCAGCCGGAGAAAACCCTGCTAGTAGTCGCCCACGAAGAAACGATGCGGGTATTCGTCGCCTATTTTGAGGGCGGCATCGCAGATTCTCAATTGCGGGATATCCATGTGGGGAATTGCGAATACCGGCGTTACGTTTTGCACCGCTAATTCTGGTTTCACCGGTTCAGCGCGCCAGCCAGCCCAATCCTTTGGCGTGCAGGCTTTGGATATACAGCCGCTCGGGCGTTTCGGTCACGGCGGTGGTTTCCGGGTAAGCGCCGATGGGATCTTGCAGATCGGCGGTTACGGTGCCGTCTTCGTTAAATGCGATCACATGGCCATAAGCCTTGGGCACCGGCCACAATGCCCGCGGCAAGCGCAGTGTAACTTTGCGCAGCAACGGCTTATCGCTCATGGCGTCGATGACCGGGTTACGCGGTTTGGCGAAGCCGAGCCAGAGTCTGCCGTCAAGGCCGCGCATCAGGTTGTCCGGGTAGCCGGGCAGATTGTCGAGCAGCACCGCAGCTTGCGGTGAACCTTGCGTAACATCGAGATCGTTGGCGGTTACGGCAATTTTCCACACGCGATACCGGCCTGTTTCGTTGACAAATAGCGTTTGTTCATCCTGCGAGAGTGCGATTCCGTTGGCGAAACTCAATCCCCTGGCCACGATGCGCGTCGTTTTGCGCGACGGATCGTACTCGAGAACGCGCCCAGTAGGCGATTGCTCCATGATATCGAGAATGCTAGCTGCGAAAGTGCCGCCCCAGTCCTTCGGCGCAAACCGGGTTGAGGCATCAGTAAAGTAGATTTTACCGTTAGCAGCCGCCGTGACTGCATTGGCGTAGCGGACCGGATCACCGTTCACGGTGTTAATCAGAACGCGGACAGCACGATCCGGTCCGATCGACAGCAATCCTTTCATGGCATCGGCGGCGATCAGATTGTCGGCAGCGTCAAAGTCAAAACCCAGCACGCGCCCGCCGGTGTTGACGAATACTTCTTGCGCCGTGCCATCGGGATTCATGCGTACGATATTGCCGCTGGCCATCGCGGCATACAGCTTGCCGTCACGCGCCAATGCGACATGTTCCGGCCCGGTTTCATCGCCCAGGTCGATTAACCGGATGCCGCTAAGCCGGTCGTTCGCTGCATGCGGGCCGGTATATCCCGGTGCGGCAGGTGCTTGCCAGCTTATCGGCTCTACCGGTACCGGCCATAAGATGAGGTACGCAGCCAGCGCCAGCATGGCGATGATGAGTGTCCAACCGGTTTTTTTCATATTCCGCCGTTAGTCCAGAAGGTTCAGTGAACCTGCACAAACCGGTATTTTGTCATTTCATGGCGATTACTGTAAAAATTATCGCTCGCGTGATCTACTTCCCAGCATCCGTACATCCTGCCATACTGCAAATTGATTGGTTGACATCATTCCGGCAATAACTTCATGCGTGCGCCCGGACATACCGGGGGCTAAGAAATTGAAAGGGGAATTCCATGACTCGGATCACTGAAATTATCAATCATGCGGGCCGATGGCTGGAGCAGCAGCAGGATAAAGAATCCAAAGGATGGGGCGAACGCCGTGGCAGTCATGTCAACGTGCTGAATACAGCCGAGGCTGTGATTGCGCTGATCGATAGCGGGGTTTGCAATGCGGGCACCGGCGCGATCCGCGGCGCGGTTGATTTTCTGCTGAAACATCAGACATTGGATGGTCCGGATGCCGGTTCATGGGCACGGGAATTAACCACGGACGAAGGTGAAACCGTTGATATTCCGGACTTGGTGCGGACTACCTATGCGATCCAGGCGCTCATCAAGGCGGGTAAGGGAATCGACGAACGGCCTCTGCAATTGGCGTTCGTGTGGTTGCTGGGTCGCAGAAATGAAAATACCAAAGGCTGGGGTTATGCGCGTGGCAAACCCGATGCACTGATGCCCACGTGTTTTGCACTGAACGCCTTGCTTGATGCTTACGATGCCTACCCCGGCGCGTATCAGACCCAGATTCAGGAGAGCCTGCAACATCTGGTGGAGGCTTACTATCACGAGGGCGGGGATGAAGTGCGCGGCTCATTCGGCGCGCCGGGGCCGTTGCAAGGCATTCATACCATCTATGCCGCACTGGTATTGCAAATCGCCCGCGCCAATAACTTGAGCCGGTATCCGGAGCAGGAGAAGCAAGCGATAGAATGGCTGCTGCGCAACCCTGATAAAGCCATCCGGTTGCGGGAAGAATGGGTGGAGATTGATCAAATCCAGGTTACGGATGGCCAAACCGGCGGTTATGGGTTCATGGTGATGGCCGATACCTTATTGATGAAGCTGTTGTTGGGATCGGAAAGCGTCGACGACAAAAAGAGCGCATTGGCGCATGAAGCCATGCATAGCCTCAAGGATAAGATTGATGAAAGCACCGGCGCTTTTTACGGCCCGCGGTTATTTTCCTGGGCCACGGCAAAGGCGCTGTCGGCTTTGGCGGTGATGCAAAAGCACGCTGGCGCTGAATATCCCGATCTCCCTGCGCGGACGCCTGAATCCCGTACCGAGTCCGGCGGCTGGAAAACCGGCCCTGTCATTATCGGTTTCGTGACTTTGCTTTCGGGGCTGGGTTTTTATCTGATGGTCAACGATAAATTCGGCTTGCTTGAATTCAGCTTCTTTGTCGTGATGATGCTGGCGGCACTGCTGGCGTACGGCGCCATCGGCGAGAAAACCTTCAGCGAGCTATTCGGCAGCGTCGGCGGTTTATTAAAAAAGGGTAAATAGTACACAGACGATGAGCTGCGCTGCATGAACGACTGTAATGTGAGAGTGGTGCCATGATTGATACCATCATTTTTGATGCGGAAGGCATTGTCATTGATACCGAAACGATCTGGGACAAAGGGCAGGCGATTTTTCTGCAACGCCGAGGATTTGTCTATGACCGGGAACGGATCAAACCGCTGCTCACCGGGCGCACGCTGGCCGAAGGTGTGGAAGTTATGAGGCAAGCGTACCGGTTCGATGGCGATACCGAAGCCTTGGCGCGCGAGCGCGCGGATATCGTGCGTGAACTTTTTATTCATGAAACTGCTTTTATCGAAGGCTTTCTGCCATTCTACGAATCCGTGCGCAATCGCTACAAAACCTGTGTCGCAACGGCGATGGATCAGGATCTGCTGAAACTCGTCGATCAACACCTCAATCTTTCAGCGTTGTTTGAAAACAGAATCTATACGCTCGACAAAGTCGGCTACCGCTCCAAGCCGAATCCGGATATTTTTCTGTACGCCGCGCAACAGCTTGGGTCAGCACCGGAACATTGCGTCGTCATCGAAGATGCGCCGCATGGGATCGATGCCGCAAAAAGCGCCGGGATGTGTTGCATCGCGATCAGTACAACGTATGATCCGGGCAAGTTGCAAAAAGCGGATTTTGTCGTCAATGCATACGCGGAGATTGACCTTGCCGCCGTGGATCTATACGCATCGATACCGATGAAATAACCAGCAGGTATCAGCGCCAGCGTTTTGCCGGATCTTGACGGTAAAACAGCGCGAGCTGCTCGTACACGGAAGGAAAATGTTCTTGCGTGACGAGCGGCAGTTCAAAAAAAGCTTCGCTCAGCACCGCGAAAAACTCCGCCGGACTCTCCGCCGCGTACGGATCGATGGCGGTTTCCTGTTGTCGGTCGACCTGACGGCAGAATTTCTTGTAGGCCGTGCTGAATACCTCATGCCAGGTATACGCGCTCATATTGGCGTGCAGTTCCGGGCAACCGTTGGCGCCCTCGTACAGCATGTCGATCTTGTGCGCGAATTCGTGGATTACCACGTTCTCTCCCAAGTGTGAAGCCGGTTCCAGCGCATCTTGCCAGGAAAGAATCACCGGCCCGGCAGACCAAGCCTCGCCTGACGCCGCATGCTGCACATGGTGCACGATGCCGAATTCATCCTCGTAATCGTAATCCAGCATGAATTCGCCGGGGTACACAATAATTTGGCTCCAGCTGCGGTAGTAATCCAAGTCAAGATTGAGAATCAGGATGCACGCTTGCAACGCAATCGTGGCACGAATTTCCTCGGTGATTTCCAATTCATGCGCGCCGTAAAATTTCTTGTCGTGCAGAAATAACGTGGCGCACTCGCGCAAGCGCAAGAGCTCTTCAAGACTGAGTCCCTTCAGGCAACGCAGATGAATCAATTTTTGCCAGACGGCATCGGCAATGCCCTCGTGCTGAAGGATCCGGTTACGGTGCCAATTCGTTAAGCTCCATGACATGCGAATAATCTCCGGGAAACTGCCGTGATCTTGTGTTTATGCCTTTGGACGGGTTATATAAAGGCGGTCTAGCGAGGATGAAAATAATACCTTCTTTTGTTCCGTTTTGCCTGAAATGGACACGGAGAAATACTAAGACCATGAGAATTCAGGTAGAATTGCACTGTTAGGTTCGTGTGGCAGGGCCAACGCCAAACGATTGAGAAATCGGATATAACCATCAAGCCATAGTGTATTTTTAGATTTTTAGAGGAAGATTGTAAATGAATTTTAAATTTAGCATCGTTTGTATTATTGGCCTGAGTATCGCCCTGATCGGTTGCGGCGGAGTTCCCGAAGCAAGTTCGGAAAATTGTTCAGGAAGAGGCATGGAATCATCGCTGACAGCATTCAAGAACGACGAAGCTGCACGCGAAGCCTTTATCACTAAATGCGATGAACTGAAAAAAGCAAAATAAGCGTACAGCTAGAAATTCAAACCCGGTTGCGGGGATGGTTTCTAGCGCTTTGTAAAAAACTGGAAGTTGATGTCACTTCCAGCGAACGGCGAATTGGAAGCGCGTGCTTCGTTCGCCGTTTTTGTTTTCATGGTGTGACTGCATTGACTTGAGAAACTGCCAATGCAGCGGATAAACAGTATCATTGTTTTTTTGAGTGTTGATACGAAGAATATCTATGCCTAAAGTTTTTATCAGCTACAGCCACGATTCCAAAGAACATTGTCAGCAGGTGTTAGGGCTTGCCGATTGCCTAAACGAGAATGATGTTGATTGCGATATTGATCAATACATCAACGGTTCACCACCCGAAGGTTGGCCTTTGTGGATGGAGAGAATGCTAGAAGACTCCACTTATGTCCTCGTCATTTGTACTGAAACTTATCTGAACCGTGTAAAACGTCAAGAAAAACCGGGCACGGGCAAAGGTGTTAAATGGGAGTCTTTGCTGACATATCAGGATATCTACGATAACGATAGTCTGAACCGTAAGTTTGTGCCGGTTATTTTCAAAGTAACTGATGCTGCATTTATTCCTAAGCCGTTGAGAGCATTTACGCATTACGATCTGAGCCGTAGTGGTAACTACGAAATGATGTGCCGTTACCTGACTGGGCAACCGCTAGTAGTTAAACCTAATCCCAAAAGTAAATTGCACTTGCCGCCCAGTAATGTTCAGACAGCATCAACTCCAATCCGCTCTGATCGCCTACCCACCGTCAAAGGCGAATTCTTCGGACGCGAAGCCGAGCTCAAACTGCTCAATGAGGCATGGGTTGATGACGGCACACGCATTATTCAATTCATTGCACCCGGCGGGACGGGCAAGACCAAACTGCTGCGGCATTGGCTGGATCATACAAACGATATTGATGCACTGATTGCCTGGTCGTTTTATTCGCAAGGATCGAGCGAAGACAAGCAGGTTTCCGCGTCGCCGTTTTTCAGCCATACGTTTGAAAAGCTCGGTTCAAATCGTTCTTTGTCTTCGTTTACTACCGAAGAAGATAAGGGTGAACATCTAGCCGATTTGCTGCGGCAGCAGCGCTGCGTGCTGGTGCTGGATGGATTGGAGCCGTTGCAGCATGCAGGAAAAGGCATGCGCGGCGAGCTCAAAGACCGCGCAATCCGGCAGCTGCTGCGAAGTTTGGCTGGGCAGAATAACGGTTTGTGCATTATCACTACTCGCATTGCCGTACATGAACTGAGTGATCGTGCGCATGTCATCGCTCAGAACCTGCAAAATATTGCTCCTGATGACGGTGTGCAGCTGTTGCAATCGCTCGGCGTAAAAGGCAGCCGCAAAGAATTGGAAAAAGCAGTTACAGAGTATGGTTGTCATGCGCTGGCGCTTAGTCTGCTTGGCAATGTTCTGCGCTTGCGCCATAAGGGCGATGTATTGAAGCGCGATACGTTGAGGGATTTGGTTAAAGCGGATGGTAACCGCGAAAGCCGCCATGCGTTCAAAGTCATGCAAGCCTACGAAGAGTGGTTTGCCGGTGAACCGGAACTGGCGTTACTGTATTTGTTGGGATTGTTCGATCACCCGATCGGACAAGATGTGTTGAAAGTGCTGTGGGACAAGCAAATCCCGAATTTGACTGCTGGAATCAGCGAAGACGATTGGCTGGAAACCATCATCACCCTGCGAGAAGAACATCATCTGCTATCGCAGCATGTAAAAACCGATGGTGCATTAGACAATCAGTTAGATTGTCATCCGCTGATTCGAGAATACTTTGGAAGACAGTTGCGGGAAAAGCAACCCGATGCCTGGCGGCAGGGGCATACCCGGCTGTACGAATATTACAAAGCGTTACCTAAGAAGGAATTTCCCGATACATTGGAAGAAATGCAGCCGTTGTTTAATGCGGTGGCGCATGGCTGTGCGGCGGAGTTATATCAACTAGTAATAGAAGAAGTCTATTGGTTGAGGATTAAACGAAAAGGAGACCATTATTTAACTAACAAACTAGGCGCATTTAGTGATGATCTCGCTGCAGTTGCTCATTTTTTTGTGACACTCTGGAGTAAAGTAGTTGAGAGTCTCGATGATAAATGGAGATTCGGAGTATTTGGATGGGCTGGCTATAATTTACATGCTTTGGCACGATTGCATGAATCACTAGAGTCAGCATATTTGGCATATGACTTGGCTTTTGAGAAGAAAAAATGGGATGGGTGTGCAGGGAGTGCACTTAGTATTAGCGAAAGATTACTTACTTTGGGTGATCTTGAAAAAGCACGCATTTTCAGTCAACGAAGTATTGATTCTGCGAATCAGTGCATTATTTTCTCAAATCAAAAATTACTAATAATAATGATCGCAGCACATGCTCAGCATGCTCGTGTATTGCACTTAGAAGGAGAAACATCTCTTGCTCTGGATTTTTTTAACCGTGCAATGCAATTGCAACAAAAGAGACAGCCTAATTATCCGCAATTGTATTCGCAGCCTGGTTTTTTTTATTGTGATTTGTTGTTGGCGCAAGGGAAAGTATTGAGAGCCTTAAGGCTAGCAAAGTATGCTTTTAAAATTTCGCGAAGGGCTGATGGTGGAGTAGGAATGGGAATGAGTATGCTTGATATTGCGCTCGATCAACTAACTCATGGGCGTTGCTTTTTATTGCAGAATAACTTTGCAGACACGGCTTTATGGCTTGATGAAGCTATTCAAAGTTTTTATAAATCGATGCGACAAGATGATCTTCCTTTAGGGCTGCTTGCCCGTGCCGCCCTATACCGCGATACCTGCAATCCTAATCACGACTTTCTCCGCTCTCGCCAGGATTTACAGGAAGTCTACGACATCGCCGAACCGAGCGGGATGCGGCTGCATTTGACTGATTATCATCTGGAGATGGCGCGGCTATTGATTGCGGAGCGAGAAAATCCTCCTCGATTTCCCTTAGAAAAAGGAGAGCCTGGAGGGATTTCACTGCAGGAGCATGTTTCCAAAGCAGCTAAATTGATCGAAGAGACCGGCTACAAGCGGCGCTTACCCGAGTTGCAGGAATTGCAGCATAAGCTATCGGCCATTTCAGAGCTTCCCTAGTGTTCGTATTAAGACCGCGGAATCTGATTACACCTGCACTTCCTGCGACAACGCTTCAGCCTCACCATTGGAAAGCATGAACACCCGATCGGCGGCGTTGATGACGGCCGGTTGGTGCGAGACCGCGATAATCGTCAAGTCCTTGGATAGATTTTGCAGTGTTTCGCAGATGGTGCGTTCGCTTTCCGGGTCCAGCGCGCTGGTGGGTTCATCCAGAATCAGGAACGACGGACTGTGCGCCAGCGCCCGGGCAATTGCAATCCGCTGGCGTTGACCACCGGAGAGCAATCCGCCGCGTTCACCGACTACGGTCAACATGCCATCCGGCAGCGCGCTGACAAAATCCCAGGCGCCGGCCTGGTGCAGTGCGCGTTCGGCATCGTCGGCGGTGAGCGTTGGTTCGCCGACCAGAATGTTATTCAGTATGGTGTCGTGCAACAAAATGGTGTCTTGCGAGACATAGCCGATCATGTGGCGCCATTGGCGCAGGTTGATGTCATGCAGCGAGACCCCGTCGATGCGGACTTCACCGGATTGCGGTTCGGTCAATCCGCACAGCAAATCCAATAGTGTGCTTTTGCCCGCACCGGATGGCCCCATCACGGCGGTAAAAGTATTCACCGGTATTTCGATATTCAGGTCCCTGAATATGACTTTGCGGTCATAGTTGAAGCGCACGTGGTGCAGCGTAATGCCTTGTTGCAACGTGGGTTGCAGTGTTCCAGTCGCTCTTTCGGCGGCTGCGCGCGCGCCTTCGGCGGCCTTACGCAACGCCCAATAGGCGCTTTCTTGCGCGGCCAGTTGCTGGTGCCGGCGCTGTGTTTTGTTCAACAAGCCCAGAATACGCGTCAGCAAAAATACCATCAGCATGACTTCCGGCAGCGACAATTCCCATACCACCAGCGCAAGATACAAACCGCTGGCGGTCAGAGCGGCCAGAATAGGCTCTTGCAGCGCGTTCAATGCTTCCCGGTTCATCACTTCGCGGCGCGTGGCTTTTTCCAGTTGCTGCGTTTGTTCGCGCAAAATGGCATCGGCCACGTTGTCGCGTGCCATCGCTTTGAGTGATTTCACCGAACTCAGCACGTCCGACAGGTAGGCGAGCAAGTCGCGCAATAAATGGGTTTGCTTCGTGCCCGCGCGGCGCGTGGCGCTGACTAAACTGTTGAGCACAAACAGCAGGAACGATCCGATAATCAGCGAGGCGAGCGTGGCTTCCCATGAGATGAACAGTGCGACAATGGCATACACCAGCACCTGCACCATGAGTGACAGCACATTGACGCTATGCTCGAAGCCATTGGCGGCGCGGTAAGCTTCCGAAGCGATGGAGTTGGCGAGCGACCCGACTGGCTGGCGCAAATAATATTGCCAGCGGCTGGCCAGCAAGGCTTCGATCAGATCCAGACGCAACGCAGTGGCAACATGCGCAACGGTATAACCGACCTGACGGTTGGCCAATAGCAGCACCAATCCCTTGAAAAACATGCCGCCGACGATGATGATCAGAATGGTATCCAGCGTGGGATCGATGCCAATATCTTGCAGTGCTTTTTCCATGAATTTGCCGATGCCGGAATCGCCCGATCCGCCGGATTCACCGACTGCGATCGATATCAAAGGCAGTAAAGCGGTCAGACTCAGCCCTTCAGCAATACCGGCAATCAGCAGCGCAACGAGCACAAAGGCGCTGCGCTGGGGGAAGACCATAATGTATGTATATAAAGTCCGCATAAGCCGGTTACAAAAATAAATCAGAAATCATTGGATTGTTTACAGGATCATGACGCATCGGATATGTCGCATAAAACGCCGTCGATCAATTGCTGGATGCGCTGGGCGCGATTGGCCAGGCGCGTATCGTGCGTGACAACGATCAGGCTGGCGTTGATTTTATGATTTAACTCCAGCATCAAATCAAATACATGCTCGGCCGTTTTCCGGTCCAAATTCCCGGTCGGTTCATCCGCCAGAATGCAGGCCGGTTGTGTGACCAGCGCGCGTGCTACGGCGGCGCGCTGGCGTTCACCGCCGGAGAGTTCACCGGGAGTATGCGTCAGGCGGTGGCTCAAACCGACCAGCTTGAGCATATCGGCGGCGCGATCGTAGGCTTCCTGGTTGGGCAGGCGGCGGATCAGCAGCGGCATGGCGACATTTTCCAGCGCACTGAATTCCGGCAGCAAATGATGAAACTGATAAATGAAACCGAGTGAGCCGTTGCGCAGGCGGCAGCGTTGTTCTTCACTGATCTGCGCGATATTCTGCCCGAGAATCCGGATGTCTCCGCTACTCGGCGCATCCAATCCGCCGAGCACATGCAGCAACGTGCTTTTGCCCGAGCCGGATGAGCCGACGATGGCGAGCATCTCGCCTTTGATCAAATCCAGATTGACGCCCTTTAACACCGGAACGGCCAGATCACCTTGCGAAAACTGCTTAGTCAGGTTGCGACAGGAAATAACCACATCATTCATAGCGCAACGCCTCCGCCGGATTTACTTTGGACGCCCGGTAGCTGGGATAAATCGTGGCCAGCAGACTCAAAACAAACGAGGTGACGGCAACGGTGGTGATGTCCGCCATCTGCGGATCGGTTGGGATCTTGCTGATGTAATAAATTTCACGCGACAGGAATTGCACGTTGAACAGGCTTTCAATGAACGCCACCACTTCACCGACGTTGTAGGCCAGCAGCATGCCGCCGGCCACGCCGAGTACTGTGCCGAAAACGCCGATAAACGTTCCCTGCACGATGAAAATCTTCATGATGCTGCGCGGGCTGGCGCCCAGTGTGCGCAGAATTGCGATATCCGACTCCTTATCGGTTACCGCCATCACCAAAGTCGAAACGATATTAAATGCAGCAACTGCAATAATTAACGCCAGAATCAGCGACAGCATGCGTTTTTCGATCTGGATGGCGCGGAAGTAATTGGCATGTTGTTTGGTCCAGTCGCTGATATGACTGTCGATAGTCAGCAGCGCGGGTAATTCTTGCACCACTCTGGGTGCTTGAAACAAATCGGTCAGTTTCAAGCGCACGCCGGATACATCGTCGTTTTCCATGCGATAGAGTTTTTGTGCGTCGAACATGTGAATCAAGACCAGCCCGGAGTCGTATTCAAAATGCCCCACATCAAAGATACCGACGACGGTGAATTGTTTCAGTCTTGGCAAAATGCCCGCGGGTGTGACTTGGCCTTGCGGTGAAATCAAAACAATTTTGTCGCCGACGAAAGTGCCCATCATGCGCGCCAGCTCCATGCCGATCACGATGCCGAATTCTCCCGGCGCCAGGTTATCCAGCGCGCCGCTGACCATCGAATGGGAGAAATTAGCCACTTTATCTTCCATTGCGGGCAAAATACCGCGCACGATTACGCCTTGCACCACTTGGTTATGCGACAGCATGCCTTGCGCATGGACGAACGGGGCGGCGGCTTCGACGGCAGGATGTTTAGATGCTTCTTCCGCGGTTTGCTGCCAATGGCTTAAATTGCCATGCACGCTGCCGATCTGCACATGCGATGCAACGCCCAGAATGCGGGTGCGCACTTCTTTCTGAAAGCCGTTCATGACCGACATGACGGTAATCAGCGCAGTCATCCCCAATGTAATGCCCATTAGGGAGATCAGTGAAATAAACGAGATGAAGTGGTTGCGTTTTTTGGCGCGCGTATAACGCAATCCAATGAAAAGCTCGTAGGGAGACACGAATTAAAATACCCGTAATAAGTTCAATTGCGAAGTTTGCCACATTTAAGCAAGGCTTAACAAATAATCGGGCATGGTACGCCGGGAATGTTACAACAGTGAAGACAGTTAGAAGCTGCCGCGGGCCTCATTGACCATTTGAGTCAGTTTGGCGATATCGAGCACATGTAAATCATGCCCTTGGCGCAGGATGAGGTTGCTTCTGACGAGATTATTCAGTTCACGCGAGACCGCTTCACGGTGGGTGCTGACCAAATTGGCGATTTCGGTTTGGGTGGGGGATGGAGAAATGATCGCGACATTCGTCGAAGTCATATGATTTCTTGCCAGACGCAGCAGTTCCGATTGAATCCGGTTGCGCACCGCCAATGTGCTGTAATCGTAAACACGCTCGGTCAGACGGCGGACTTGTCCGGTCAAACGTTTCAATATGGTTTCGGCGATCAGCCGGTTGGAATACACCAGATCTTTGAAATCCAGCGCTGGCATCGATGCCAGCAACGTGCTGGTTCTGGCGATGGCTGTGGCGGAGCGGGGGTGGCCGTCGATTGCCGTCAGCTCGCCAAACATTTCGCCGGTGGGTAAATCGCACAGGATCACTTCCTGTCCGGATAAGCTGTGATACATCACGCGGATTTCACCCTGAACAATGAAAAATGCGCTATTGGTGTGATCGTGATAGCGCACGATTTCATTCCCCGCGTCATAGCGGTGCCATTGGCAAGCGGCTGCGACCATTTCAATGTCCTTGGGCGGCAGATGTTGAAACTCTCTAATAACTGACAACATAGCCGTAGCGCGGTCAATCGGTATATTCCGCATGCTCATCCTTTCCCGGTTTTCTAAAAAGTCTTTGTCCATTTTCAGATTTTAAGTAACTCTTCTATCCCCTGATAGGGGTAATGATATATCAAAATGGAATAAGGTAAAAAGACTTCTTATGTGAGCCGGGAAACAGAAAAGCCTTGGAAAGCAATGAAAAAGAGCATTGCTATCGACAAAACACTTAGGATTTGTTGATAATGATCAATGTTCATTTGCATAATTACAAAAGTTTTTGGAAAGATTGGTAAGATGAAATTGTAGTTTGATGGGTTTGTTGTCCATGTAGATTCATGCCGTTCAGTCTCACTTAACTAGGAAATAGTAAGGGGAAGATCCATGACAGCTTTTCTGAACAGTAGCAATTTCACAACGGGTTCCAGTGATGAGCAGCAATCATTGGCTCAGGCATTAAGCGATATTCTGAAAAACGAGTATCACGGCAGTTTCTTCGTGCTACTGGCTGAGTATCAGCGCATCTTGGCGGATAACCATCAGCGCCAGCGCTGGCCGGAAATCCATAAAAAACTGGATACCTTATTTAAATGCGGCACTGCGGAAGTCATCAGTGGGCCGATGATCGGCATCCCTGTTTCCATACGGGATAGCGATTATTTCAAGGAAGCGGCCCAGTTGCTCGGCAAGGAAAGATCCCTGATGGCCACTATCGAATGGATGGCCACCGCCTGGAATGCGACGTATGCCGATACCGGTTTGTGGATGGGGAAAACCTTTGAGCCGGTATCGCGCGAAACAGTGGCAGCAAAAACCCATAACGATGCGAAAACAATGAGCGGCTATGATCCCGCCACTGTGCGTATCGGGCGCAATTTTTTCCGTGAACCGCCCGATCCCAATGCGCTGCAAGCGATCGGATTGCCCGCGCTGACGCAATTATGGAAGCTGAAAGACCGGCCGGTGCGTCCCGATGCGCGCGGATTTGACTGCCAGCTGCTGGCGGAAAATTTGGCTAAAGAGAAAGCCATTCCCTATAGTAAAACCGGCGGTTATTTTCTTTGTAACATAGGCACTTCCGTGGTTCCGGAAATGCAAGGTAAGAAAGTGTATCAACTGAATTACCGCTGGCCTGACCTCGGTCCGGTGTACCCCATGACGCGCTTGATCGATGAAATCGTTCGCATCGACGATGGTATTTATTTGGGTCAATTGGTGTTCGCCACGCAGCATTACAGTTTGGGAGCCTTGGTTTTGTCAAATGGCCACGCCGTATCGATCGGTGATCACTACCCATACTGCTCGATGATCGACAATATCAAACGAATTTTTCCCATGGGCTGGGTGGATGAAAAGGATTCGTACGGTTATCAGAATAACGGTTTTTTCCTGATGGTCGATCCGGCCTATGCCAAGGCATTTTATGCGGACGATGCATTTCCGCAATTGCGCCCGCGTCCGGGCGAAATCGGCTTCAACGAGCTGGGGTATGCGCAGACGGCATCCACTGCGTGCGTGTCTGAGGGTGAGAAAGCCGCAGCGGCGGGGGTGCAGCACTGGCCGGAAATCACTGATTGGGTTGATGGCTGGAAGCAGAATGAAGCGCTAAAACATAAATTCACTACTTTCATTCTGGAAGAGTCGCCCAAAGGCGCGGAAGATGGCGATGTGACCCAATTGCTGCGCGAAGGCGAGTCGATTTTGCAAATGCTGCAACGCGTCAGCGCTGAAATTTCCGCACAGAGCAATCCGCAGGACAACCTGAAACATTTTGAGAAACTCAACCGCCTGTTCCGCCGGGGCGTTGCGCCAACGGTGGAAAGTGGCTTATTTCAAGGGCACGGTGCGCGTGGCTTTAACATCCGTATCGACAGCGATGAAACGGCGGATTGGTACGGTGAAACAACACGCACGGCTGGTTTTGATTATTACCAAGGCGCTACGCTCAACCTGCATTGCGGCTTTGCTGAAACCTTCTGTCCCGATCCCAACGCCAAGCCGGACGATGAATATCTTTTCCCCGGCCGGCTTGCAAGCGATCTGGCGCTGGGACACAGTACACCCAATGTGCTCAACCTGATTTGGCACAGCATCGGCAAGTATATTTTTCCGTGGGCGGGTAAATCGTATGAAAAAATTTCTGGGCGGAAACTGAGCATGCTGCTCGACGAAAGCGATGATCTGGCCGAGCGCTATCCCGAGCGTGTGCATGCGTTGAAAACACATCTGGCCAGCGCGCCGCATTACACGCTGGTGGAAAAAAACAAAGCGCATTATTGGGATGCCGAAGGTGTGTACGCCCAGCATTTGAAAAGTGGCGCTTGGGATCGTGGTATGTCCGGTGAAGACAAGGCATTCTGGGAGGATGAGGCGGCTGCGCATTGGGTGGATGGCCACAATATTCAGGACAAGCGTGTCATTGCGGCGGATCCGTTGATGCGGATTGTCGATATGAATTACCGGATTCCGGATGCAGCGCTGCAAGCAGCATCAGCTGCTGGACCGTCGCCGTTTGCGCGGCAAGGCTACATTTTTCTCGGTGTGGACGACCGAGAGTCGATTTTACCCATGAATAATGGCGACGGAAAAAAGAAAAAAGTGTTTCAGTTTCACTACCGCTTTCCCATGATCGGCGGGCCGGTTCCGATCGGTTTTTGTCTCGATGAAATTGTTGAGATCG
>SSFX01000036.1:0-73833 GCA_008015635.1 Nitrosomonas oligotropha | reverse complement strand
CTGCTGATGGATATCCATCAGCAGCAGTGGTCTGACACTTTGTGCCATCTGTTTGATATTCCCCGTTCGATTTTGCCGCACATCAAGCCTTCCACCGGATTGAATTTATCGCTGGATATCGGCCTAACACTGCAAGCCAGCGTGGGCGATCAATCCGCCGCACTCATCGCCAGCCTGACCGATCGATCTTCCGAAGCTTTGGTGAATCTCGGCACTGGCGGTTTCGTGATCCGCTCCCTTGCCGCGGAGACATCAGCGTTTGGCGGTTACCTGCACACATTGGTTTATCAGAACAATCAGCAAGAAACGCAATTTGCCGTAGAAGGCACGCTCAATTCCATCGCCGCCGCGCTCGCACCTTATCCGGTCAAGGATTGCAACATCGAAGATTTAGCGCAAAGTGATATTTTCTGCCTGGCGGAGCCGAGCGGTTTAGGTGCGCCGTATTTTCGCAACGACTGGGGTATTCATTTCTCGCGATCCGTATCCGGTCTGACCACACGGCAAATCGGCGCATTATTGCTCGAAACCATTATTTTCCGGGTGTCACGCATTCTAGAAGATTTTCACCGGCACTCGCCATTGACCAGAGTCTATCTGTCAGGCGGATTATCCGAACTACCTTGTCTGCAACATGGCATCGCGCAGTGCGCTCCCTGCCCGGTTTCACATTTGCAGCAAAAAGAAGCGAGTCTGCTGGGCGCGGCATTACTCGCGAGCGAACATAAAATAAAATGCCACCGGCACGCCGAGGACATCACGGTTCTCAATGACAATAACGCTTCAGTCAAAAAATACCGGCGCTGGAAAATCTGGTTCGATGCTTTATTGGAAACACCTAATCATTAACCTTAAAAAGGTTACCCGCACAAATTATCAATCCTGTAGAATCCGCGTTGCAAATACTTAACCGGTTTATTTTTCTCTAGCATTTAACAAGAATTCATTGCATAACAGCATGATATACAATGCATAGCTAACGACAATCGCTGTTAGTTATGGTGATTAACCTCGTAAACATTTAAAAAGGAAATTTTATGGCAACAAATATACCTGGCTATACCTACGGTACCGCTGCTGTTGGAAAATCTCCCGTATCCCTGGATGATTTCGCCAAACTGAAACAAGCATCGCTATTCGGTGATGACGATGTGCGTTATCTGAAAATGTCGCACGACATATTGAAAGATCAAGTCGAGCAAATTCTCGACGTATGGTACGGTTTTGTCGGCTCAACCCCTTTCCTGCTGCACTACTTTACCAATGCATCCGACGGTCAACCTAACATGGACTACCTCGGTGGCGTGCGCAAACGTTTTGGCCAATGGATTCTGGATACCGCCAATGCGGAATACAATCAGGACTGGTTGAACTATCAACACGAAATTGGTCTGCGTCACCACACTACCAAGAAAAACACCACGGACAACGTCAAAGCGGTACCGATCATTCATGTGCATTACATTTTTGCCTTATTGATCCCGATCACCACCACCCTGCGTCCATTCCTGGAAAAAGGCGGCCATTCCCGCGATGATGTAGATCGCATGCAAGACGCATGGCGCAAATCCGTGCTGATGCAAGTGATTCTGTGGTCACAACCTTACATCAAACAAGGCGAGTTCTAATTTCGCACTGGAGAGCGGTCCCCCGCTCTCCATCCTGAATCCGCATATTCACTTTCAATTCCAAGCTGGCCATGCATCTTTCGATCGTCATCCCCGCTTTTAACGAAGAACAGCTGATCCTCGACTGTTTGGACTCCATCAAAGTATCAGTCGGCGCCAACGCAAATCCCGGTTTTACCCATGAAGTCATTGTCGTAGACAACAATTCCAGCGACAAAACTGCGGAACTGGCCACGCAAGCAGGCGCAAAAGTCGTATTCGAGCCGATCAACCAGATCGGCCGCGCACGCAACACCGGCGCTGCGGCAGCAACAGGTGACTGGCTGCTGTTTGTCGATGCAGACAGCTTGCTGAATCCCGGTATGGTTACCGACATTCTGCACATGATTGAATCGGGTAAATACGTCGGCTGCGGCAGTGTCATGCACATGCCCGGTCTGCCGTGGTGGGGTAATGCCGCGATGCGGCTATGGACCGTGTGCTCAGTCACTTTCCACTGGGCATCCGGCGCGCTGGTCGTTTGCCGTACCGATGCATTTCGCGACGTGGGTGGATTTAACCAGGAAATGTTCGCCGCCGACGAAATCGATTTGAGCGAGCTGCTGAAAAAATGGGGACGCAAGCACGGCTTAAAATTCACCATACTGACCCGCCACCCGCTGGTGACTTCACCGCGCAAGGTAAAACTCTATACCGGCCGGGAAATCGCCAGTCAGATTTTCAGTGTCATGTTTAGTCCACGTAAGGCATTGCAGGACAAAAAGAAACTGCCGATTTGGTACGACGGGCGACGCTAATGTAAATTGTAATACCTGACTTTTCATGCAGTTCTCTATTCCAACTCCCATACCTCCGAACACAACTCATTTGCCTTCCCTTAAGCTTGCGCTGATCTGTGGCGGCACCGGCGCCGAACATATTGGCAGCATCGAAAGCGCTCTCTGGCTTTTGAGTCAGTTCCGGCGGGATCACCAGCTAGGATTCTTTTATCAATATCCGGATGGCCGTCTGGCGGAAGCGGCCGAGTTACCCGCTCTATTTGAAACCTGGACAGTCCATCCTTACATCAAAGCGTGGATCGATCCGGCCGGTGCCGAACACTGCCGCGCTATTTTCCGGCAGGCCATCCATTGGACCGGACCGGCCTGGACCGCGCTTACCAGCGGCAACTGGGATCTAATCTGGCCAGCCTTTCATGGCCGGGGCGGCGAAGATGGCAGTTTCCAGGGATTCTGCGAATTCCTGGGCTTTCCCTATGCGGGTTGCGGTATTGCCGCTTCGGTTATTGGCATCGACAAGATCAAGACTAAAGCTATTCTCCAGGTATCCGGCCTTCCTGTGCTTCCCCAAGTGATCATCGAGGCTTGGGAACTAGGCTCCGTTGATACCATTGCAGCGATCAAAGAACACATAACCCTTCTGCCCGCCACAACCATACCCGATCTGGAGACTCTCAAAGCTATCCACCCCCTCCTTGCCGAGCGGGTGCAAGAATCCGAAGCTCGCTTCAATTATCCGGTCTTTGTCAAACCCGCCAGCCTGGGATCTTCCCTGGGCGTTGCGAAAGCCGGAGATCGCCGGTCTTTAGCCGTTGCCCTGGCACAAGCTCTGATTCTCGATCGCCGCGCCCTGGTGGAACCTCAATGCAACTGGCCAGAATACGGTATTGGACTCTGTGGTCTGGATGAACCTCAAGTTTCATTAGTTGTTGGTTACACGCTCAATCCCGATTTCTACGACTATGAAGCCAAGTTCGGCGCTGAGGCCCAAGAGGATGCCATCCCTGCCCGCCTCGATTCCGCTCAGACGCAGAAGCTCCAGGATTTGGCCAAGGCTGCCTGGCAGGCTCTGGGTTTGGAGGGTTGCGCACGCGTCGATTGTTTCTGGGAAAATGGTCAGATCGCGATCAACGAAGTCAATACCATGCCCGGCTTCGGCGCTCACAGCGTTTATGCGCAGGCGTTCAATCAGGCTGGCTTGCCTCCATCCGGTATGTTGGATCAAATCATGGCGGCCGGTCTTGAACGCCACCGGCGCCGCAATCAGTTTAGTATCAGCTTTAAGGACCGGCTATGAGCGACACCCGTCAGCCTATTACTGTTCTCTTCGGTGGAAAAAGCCCCGAGCATTGGGTCAGCGTTAAATCCGGATTATTCGCCCTGCTCCACTTAGACCCGGCGCGTTACCTGGTTCGTGGCGTTTATTTTGATGAAACCGGCCATCCAACTTCCGCAACCACCTGCAAGGAAGCCATTGCCACTTTCTTTGCTCGTAATGAAGTCAGTTTTTTCGGCCCGGGTGAACATGCTCCAGCTGATAATCTGTGCTCTTGGCTCCAGGATCGTGCCCATCCATCCGGCGCCAGCTGCCTCCGGGATGGCGGATTGGGCGATTGGGGGCTTTTTTTGCCCGTCTTTCACGGTCAAGGCGGTGAAGATGGCAGCATACAGGGCCTGTTGGAATTCTTAGGCTTAGCATACGGTGGTTGTAATCTGGAAGGTTCGGCGTTGGGTATCGACAAGATCCTGACCAAGCAGTGCTGTGAAGCCATAGGGTTGGCTGTGGCGCCGTGGGCCGCCATCGACAGCGCCGCCTGGAACAAAGATCCGGCAGCTTGCCTGGAGCGCTGCCGCCCTTTGGGGTTGCCGCTCTTTATCAAACCCGCCCGGCTCGGTTCCTCCATCGGCCTCAGCCGGGTCACGCGATTCGAAGATCTGGCTCCAGCCATCCAGGCGGGCTTGAACTGGGATAGCCACATTCTAATTGAGGCTCAAGTTCAGGGCATTGAATACGGCATCGGCATCGTCGGCAACCAAGCCCAGCCAATGATTTCAGCAGTAGCGGAATCCACCCTCCGTTCCGATAACTACGATTACGAGGCAAAGTATAGCGCTGATGCCTTGGACGACATTGTGCCCGCCCGGCTGGACGAAACCGATACCGTCAAGCTGCAAGACTTCGCTCTAAAAGTCTGGCGTGCATTGGATATGCGTGGAATCGCTCGCATCGACTGTTTCCTGGGTCCCCAAGGCCCGATATTGAACGAAGTCAACACCATGCCGGGCCTATCTGCCTGGGCTCCTTTTGTCATGGCTTGGCGCCACATCGGTGTCAATGCTCCCGATCTGATGGATCTGATTGTTCAAGAGGCTCTGAATCGCGGTCTTGTCTCTAAAAGAGTGCATCTGGAGAATACTATCTGAGCAGTCTATCAAGAAATATAATCTCTAAATTAGTCACTTAACTAGCTCCATACTAATAGATCGTATCTGCCCGGTCTAAGTCTATGGCATTTATTCAAGTCTATACAAATAAACGATCAAATACGCTCGCATCACCGGCATTATCCGAGAATTAGCCATAATCACCGCTTCGGATAAACGTACCTCTCCTGAAACATCTGCAGAGCAATCACAACCCCACCAATGACGGAATTTTGATCGCAGGCTGCACGCTTGTCTTACTTCGAGTCATCAGATTGGCGTTTCTTATTTCTAAGCCATCACAGCATTAACAATTTCAGAAAATTACCTTTCTTATGAAATATTTATCTTATATTTCATGTGACTTTTCTCATATCTCATAGTAGATAACTTATCTACACTTTATTTCCGCTAATTCAACATGAAAAAAACCAATACTCATTGATTCCAATAGGGTTTATACCATTTTTAGCAATCACTGAGCATTACATTGATGTCAAATGTTAGAAATTTAGTTCTTTTATCCACAATGAAGGAGGAAATAAATGAAACACCAAAATATCAGAAGAATCGCATTTGCAACTTTGGGCACCGCAATGTATTTTTGCAGCCAGCTCACAATTGCAGAAACGATCGTAACAAAATGGAATAACGCTGCGCTGGAAGCCATCCGCACCACACACCCAGGCCCGCCAATTGTGGCTAGATCGCTGGCAATCACACATACTTGCATGTTTGATGCTTGGGCAGCCTATGACAAAAAAGCAAAAGGCACGCAACTAGAAGATCATCTGCGCCGCCCTGTCAATGAACATACCCATGCGAATAAAGCAAAAGCGATGAGCTATGCTGCTCATAAATGCTTATCCGATCTGTTTCCCACACAAGTTACCAGCTTCAATAGTGTAATGAGTGCATTAGGTTATCCTTTGGATAATTCGACCGATACCTCCACCCCAGCGGGTGTTGGCAATGTTGCGGCGGCGGCGGTCATTGAATTCCGCCATCATGACGGCTCCAATCAATTAGGCGATCTGAATGGCGGCGGAGCGCCCTACAGTGATTACACCGGATATACACCGGTCAACACGTCTTCATCCATTAACGATCCGAATCACTGGCAGCCATTATCGGTCGGCGGGCACGATCAGGTTTACATTGCGCCGCATTGGGGAAATGTGAAACCTTATGCGCTGAAATCTGGCTCGCAATTCCGGAAAGATATTCCTGCACCCGCCAACTATAAAACCGAGCCGGAGCGCTATCGTATCCAAGCGCAACAAGTTGTCGATTACGGCGCTCATTTAACCGACGAGAAAAAAGTCATCGCTGAGTACTGGGCGGATGGTCCGTTATCCGAACTGCCACCCGGACATTGGACATTGTTTGCCACATTCGTATCGGATCGTGACGCGCACAATATCGATCAAGATATCAAAATGTTTTTCGCTTTATCCAATGCTATTCTGGACGCCAGTATTGTGTCGTGGGATATCAAACGGTATTTTGACTATGTCAGACCCGTTACTGCCATACACTTTCTCTTCGCTGGTCAACATATTCCCTCATGGCAAGGGTTAATCGACGGTGCCGATTGGAAACCTTATCAAGCCGCCAGCGTAGTTACGCCTCCATTTCCGGAATATTTCTCGGGACACAGCATCTTCAGTGCCGCAGGTGCGGAAACGCTGAAGCTGTTTACTAAAAGCGACAACTTCGGACATAGCGTAGTCATACCGGCCGGATCATCAAGAGTCGAACCCGGTACCGTCCCGGCTAAAGATATTGTCCTCTACTGGGCTACTTTCTCTGATGCTGCTGATGAAGCAGGTGTTTCCAGACGCTACGGCGGTATCCATTTCATTGACGGCGATTTAGTGGCGCGCAAATTTGGACGTATCATAGGACAAAGCGCGTGGAAAAAATCGTTGAAACATTTCGGTGAGCATAGCGGTAACCAGGACAAATCCGATAAGAATGAATGAGAATAAAAGCTTTAATTTGATTCACCGATCAAATCGATTCTAAATAGAATCAGCACTATAGCAACAAGAAGACTGCCAGTCCGCGTTTGGTAGTCTTCTATTCAGCAGTTATCCCTCCGCCAAACCTACTTCCCCTTCGGAACTTTTTCTGCAAGTAATTTCAACTTAATTCAGCGGATGTGACTTTTCTCACAGCCAGTTTACTCTAGGTTATTTAGACTATAACCACTAGCTCAACAAGACTATAGCCGGTCTTCATTTATTGAATTAGACTACGCCCCATTTTCAGCCCTTGGCAGAAAACTTTGTTGAGCTAAATTCCGAAAAAGATTTAGCCTTTTTTTATCCACAAATAGGAGAAAGTAAGTGAAGAACAACATTAAGCTGCAAGCAATATCAGCATTATTTATTATGCTGGCAGCACCCGCGTTTGCCAAAGATAGCCATGATCACGATGACGAGCGTGATCATCATTCAAACCGCCTGCCTAATATGTTTAGCGCAGAGAATAGCCATGGGAAAGATGCGACCTATAGCACAGCAGGTTTTATTGATCTTAATAACCCATTTTTCAAAAGTATCGGAACCAATGGCCGCAGCTGCGTTTCTTGCCATGCACCAAATCAAGGATGGACAATCACTCCGCAAGAAGTAAAGAAACTGTTCAATAAAACAAAAGGTCTGGATCCGCTTTTCCGTCTGGTGGATGGCGCCAACTCTCCCCTCGCGGATGTAACTACGGTTACAAAACGCCGCGCGGCTTACAGCATGCTGCTGGAGAAAGCCAATATCCGTGTGGGAATCGGTATTCCCAGCGGCGCGGAATTTGAATTGGTCGAAGCCGATGATCCTTATGGCTTCGCCAGCGAAACCGAATTGTCTCTATTCCGTCGCCCGATGCCAACCACCAACCTGAAGTTTCTCAGCACCGTCATGTGGGATGGCCGCGAAACAACCCTGAAGCCAGGCTCCGGTGATTGTATTTTTGGCACATCGACTTGCTTCTCTCCGGTATCGTTTGACTTGGGCACACAAGCCAATCACGCCACACGAGGCCATGCCGAAGCACTGCGGGATCTGACCGAAGAAGAGCGCGATGCGATCGTGGCATTCGAATCCGGACTGTTCACTGCGCAAATCAAAGATAATGATGCCGGCGACCTTACCGAAGAAGATGCACTCGGCGGACCTAAAGCGCTGAAAAAGCAAAAGTATCACTTTGGCATTAACGATACATTAGCGGGTGACTACAAAACACGCGAACCTTTTGATCCCAATGCGATGTCACTCTATGACAGCTGGAATCGCTTTAAAACAACCAAATCCACTCATGGCACCAAAAGCGCACGCGCTGCCATTGCACGCGGACAAGCGCTATTCAACAGCAAACCGATCTTGATCAAAGGGGTAAAAGGCATTAATGATGATTTGGCTGTTAGCGTACTGCCAGGCACATGCACAACATGCCATAACACCCCGAATTCCGGCAATCACTCCACACCGATGCCTCTGGATATCGGTATCGCCGATGAATCACGCCGCACACCGGATATGCCGCTGTACACCCTGAAAAACAAAACGACGGGTGAAATCGTCAAAACGACCGATCCAGGCCGTGCATTGCTGACTGGCAAATGGAAGGATATTGGCCGCTTTAAAGGACCGATCCTGCGTTCGGTTGCTTCACGCCCACCTTACTTCCACGATGGCTCTGCACCGGATCTACAATCCGTGGTTGAGTTTTACAACACCCGCTTCAGTATCGGTCTGACTGAAAGAGAAAAAGCCGATCTCGTGGCTTTCCTCGCAGCGTTGTAACATTGTAAAACTGCATCCGCCGGTAGGGGGATGCAAACGGGCCAATTTATGCTGAACTGGATAAATTGGCCCTTCATCAATCCTTGATCCCCCTGCGCCGCAACCAGTATTTTTCAAATTCAATCACTACAAACAATATCAAGCTCACTGCGGCAATACGTCCCCAAGCCGCCGCATCCAGTGCAACGGTGCCAAATAGCTGTTGCATAACGGGTAAATAAGTAAGCAGCAACTGCAATATCAGTAACGAACCCGCCGCCAGCACCACATAGGGATTACCCAGCATGCCCTGGCGCGAGCACACGGAAGCAATCAAATAGCGGCAATTGAATAAGTAGACGATTTCACATAGCACCAGCACATTCACCACCACGG
This sequence comes from Nitrosomonas oligotropha, assembly GCA_008015635.1. Taxonomy (GTDB): domain Bacteria; phylum Pseudomonadota; class Gammaproteobacteria; order Burkholderiales; family Nitrosomonadaceae; genus Nitrosomonas; species Nitrosomonas oligotropha_B. Next base: position 64,824 of record SSFX01000036.1, on the reverse strand, counting down.
TGCGGCCAAGCTCAACACTCGAACCTTGCGCCAGCTCCCAGAAATACAAGGCAAAGCTGCCGCCAATCATCAAGAGCGTGACAAAAACGATACGCCACACCAGGAAACCCGACAAAACCGGCGCATGCGGATCATGCGGCGGACGTGACATCACGCTCATTTCGGGCCGTTCAAACGAAAGAGAAATCGCCAAAGTCACCGTCGTGACCATATTGATCCATAAAATTTGCAGCGGTGTAACCGGCAACGCCATTCCAAACATGATCGCCAGCAGTACCAATCCAGCTTCACCGCCATTGGTCGGTAGCACATACACCATTGTTTTTCTGATGTTATCGTAGACCGTACGACCTTCTTCCACAGCATGCGCAATTGACGCAAAATTATCGTCCGTCAGCACCATTTCAGCCGCTTCCTTAGCCACTTCGGTTCCTTTTTGTCCCATGGCTACACCAATATCGGCGCGCTTTAGGGCTGGTGCATCGTTCACGCCGTCGCCGGTCATGGCAACAATTTCACCGTTATTCTGTAAAGCGTTCACCAGACGCAGCTTGTGCCCCGGATCGGCGCGGGCAAAAATATCCACATCCGTAACCGTCCGGCGCAATTGCGCATCGTCCATATCATCCAGCTCAATTCCCGTCACGGTCCGTTGACCATCCCCAATGCCCAGGCTTGCGCCAATCGCAGCGGCGGTGATGCGGTGATCGCCGGTAATCATTTTGACGCGTATGCCCGCGGCATGACATTGTTGTACTGCGGCAATGGCTTCCTCTCGCGGCGGATCCATAATGCCAACCAATCCGAGCAAAGTGAACCCGGTTTCCATATCGGACATTGCCAATGTGTGTTGTTTTACCGGTATCACACGGCTGGCAATGGCGAGGATACGCTGGCCGTTCTCGCTTGCTTCGCGTATTCTGGCCTGCCAGCAATCGGACTGAAGCGGGCGGTCTTTCCCTTGGCTGCGCTGGTGATTGCACATAACCAGCACCCTTTCCGGAGCGCCTTTGACATAAACCAGGCTGCGCCCGGTGTGATCATGATGCAATGTCGCCATAAAACGGTGCTCCGGCTCAAACGGTATCACGTCAATGCGCGGTAGCTGCTCATGTTCCCGCACTGGATCCAGCTCGGCCTTCATCGCCAAGGTAATCAGCGCGCCTTCTGTCGGATCGCCTTGAATTTCCCAAGTATCATTGCCCTGCCGCAGCAGCGCGTCATTACACAACAGCCCGGCGCGGCACAGTTCCCGCAGATCGGCATGGTCAACACTGGAAATTTCCGCGCCATCCCGGCTAAAACCACCCTTTGGCACATAACCCGCGCCACTGACCTGCAATTGATCATCGGCAGTGATCAATCGTTGCACGGTCATCTCGTTGCGCGTCAACGTTCCGGTCTTGTCGGTGCAAATGACAGTCACGGCACCCAGCGTTTCGACCGCCGGAAGTCTACGTACAATGGCGCTGCGCCGCGCCATATTCTGCACGCCCAATGCCAGCGTGATTGTCATGATGGCCGGTAACTCTTCCGGAACGGCTGCGATCGCCATGCTGACCGCCGCCATAAAAATTTCACTGAGCGGATAGTCTTGCCATAACAATCCGTACACAAAAATACCGGCCGCCAGCAGTAAAACCACCAGTGTCAGCCAGCGGGCAAAAATTGCCATTTGCCGTAGGAGCGGGGAAGTCAGCTTATCGACTTGCGCGATCATCTGACTAATGCGGCCGATCTCGGTCTGCTGGCCGGTGGCGACCACGATGCCCGTTCCTTGTCCATAAACCACCAGCGTGCCGGAGTACGCCATGCAGAACCGGTCTCCGATAGCTGTCACGGCCTCAACCGCACTGATAGATTTCTCCACCGCTTGTGATTCTCCGGTCAACGCGGCTTCCTCTATACGCAGGTTTTTACAGTGGAGCAAGCGCAAATCGGCCGGCACTTTATCGCCCGATTGCAGCAAGACAATATCACCGGGCACCAGCTGCTCTGCCGGAATCTGTTCCCGTTGACCCGCACGTATCACAATCGCAGAAAGCGACAGCATGTGCCGGATTGCATTGAGCGCTTTTTCCGCTTTGCCTTCTTGCACGAAACCGATGATGGCATTAATGACCACCACACCAAGAATGACACCGCTATCCACCCAATGCCCGAGAACAGCAGTCAACACTGATGCAACCAGCAAGATATAAATCAGCACATTATGAAACTGCAATAGAAACCGCATCATGGCACTCTTCGCCTGCGGAGGCTTCAAACGGTTTGCGCCATAGCACTCAAGTCGCCGCTGCGCTTCCATTTGCGATAGTCCGTCGCTCCCGGTATTCAGCGCATCCAGCGCCTGCTGCGGTGGATAGGTATGCCATGCGGGTGTTCCGCCGTCTTCCGATGAGTATTGATGCGGCATGAGTGTTTTACCTTTGAAGAAATTTGTCCGATTGCATTGCATCCATTCAATAGACCGGAACCGGCAGGAATAATTTGTATTTCATTATTCAGTCCGGCTACAATGAAAACAATCTTTTTTCACTTAACACAGCAAATGGGGCTTTCTATGAAATACTCTATCATTCTGATGACGCTGGCGGGTATGTTGTTTACCGGCCTTGTACAAGCTTCGGGAGGCCGGGTGCCGTTCGCGCATCAGGTAATTCCCGTACAAAATTACAGCCGCGCTACGGAACAAGTCGCCATATCAGGAATGATCAGCGATGGCGGCGTGCAAGCGCTATCAGCTACCGGTTTCAAAACGGTTATTGATTTACGTACCAAGAACGAAGGAACTGCCGAAGAAAAAGGATTGGTCGACTCGGTTGGCATCGCCTATGTCAACATTCCAACGACAGTGGCCGGCATCACTAAGGAACAAGTGGCGCAATTCGCCAAAGTGTTCGAATCGGCGCAAACACCGGTACTCATTCATTGCGGATCGGGTAACCGGGCAAGCGCTATGTGGGCCAGCTATCGCATCACCAAAGGCATCGATCCTGAAGTAGCGATCGAGGAGGCCCGCAAATCGGGCTTGCGTCCTCCACTGGAAGAAAAACTGCGTGAAATCATGTTGAACTGAGCTTTGGCTTTGGCTTTGGCTTTACCTGTCAAGCGGCTCAGCGCAACTTAAAAGCATTCATGAATGAAACACTCGCAGGAACTACAGCAGGTTCTGTTCTGTTGTAGCTCCTGTTTTGCTATTGGCAACCTACAGATCACCAAACATGTTTCTTGTAACATGCCGACAAAATAAGATAATCCACGGCAATTACCACACCGGTTCGCGAAGATCTGCCGCCAGAACGATACCGTCAAGCCGACATCAGTATGACCGCGCCTTTCTTTCAATCGGAGTGATTTTTACAATACAAACTAAATAAAGTTTCCATGATTTTGACGGCCTCCTGGCTTGCCAAACTGTAATAAATGTATTTTCCTCGACGCTCCGTCGCAACCAAATTCTCTTCGCGCAACACCGTCAATTGTTGCGACAGTGTAGGTTGATGAATACCCAGCAATTCTTCCAGTTCGCCCACATTCCGGGTTCCTTTGGTCAATTCGCATAAAATGAGCAGCCGGTCTTCGTTAGCCAATATTTTCAGTAAAGCGCAAGCCTCCGATGCAGATGAATGCAGTGCTGCGATATTGTTTAAGGCTGAATCTGTTTTCATGATCATTTAATTCTTTACGTTAACTTATATTAATAAGACTAGGATAATAAAATAATATTTATCTGACATTTAAGATTCTAATTCATTTACATCAAATCAGCCACGATCTTGCATTATTTGGTAGATCCCCATCCCCAGTAGCATCGCAACCAAAAATACCAGCGCGTCACTGTTGTCCGTTCCCGCTAATACCAAGGCCGGTCCGGGACAAATGCCTGCAATGCCCCAGCCAATTCCAAACAAAAGACTCCCTAAAAGCAAGCGGCTATCTATTTTAGCCATGCCAGGTATCTGCATCGGTAAGCCAAGATAGGATCGCTCGCGCTTTCTTGCCAGCATAAAAGCGATAGTACCAACAGTCACTGCACCGCCCATCACCCATAGCAACGTAGCATCCCAATCCCCTGTCACATCAAGAAATGCCAAAACCAGTGCCGGGTTAACCATGCCTGAGCCGATGATTCCGAAACCGAAAATAATCCCAGCGATTAACGCGATAAAACTAACCATTTTGATTCTCCGATAATCAATTTATCCAGGCTAAACTAAAACATGCCGCAACAAATAAACCGCTGCGAAACCAGTCAGCATGAATACCACCGTCGCCGCAATGGAGCGCGGCGACCGGCGCGATAAACCGCACACTCCATGACCACTGGTACACCCCGAACCCAGACGGGTACCATAGCCCACCAATAGACCAGCAAGCGCGAGCATCATATGGTTGGTTTCTATTTGTATTGGCGGCATGTCAAAAAAAAGTCTCCAGATGACCGCCGACACTATAAGTCCAGAAATAAACGCAACACGCCAGCTGATGTCGCCTTTTTTTAACCGGTATAATCCACCCACGATTCCCGATATGCCTGCAATGCGGCCTTCAAAAAATAGTAGCAAGGTCACAGCAATTCCTATGACAAAACCACCGGTCAGCGCGTGCCATGGTATTAAATCAGAAGTGATAGACATGGTTGATTTCCTCCTTCTATTGCATTTCGATCACAATGTATAAATTAATTACAATATGTAATATTGTATAATTATAGATAAATGCAATATAATATGCAAGATTTTTCCTAATAATATAACAGGAGAACGCAATGAAGCCTACTATTCAAGCATTCTACGATCCGTCAACCTGGACCGTCAGTTATGTAGTTTTTGATGAATCGGGTGGAAGTTGCGCCATTATTGATCCAGTTCTGGATTACGATCCTAAATCGGGTAGAACCAGTACGCATTCTGCTGACAAGTTGATTGCATTCATCCGTGAGCGGCGATTATCGGTTGAGTGGATACTGGAGACTCATGCGCATGCAGACCATTTATCATCCGCCGATTTTCTCAAACATCAAGTGGGTGGAAAAACCGGTATTGGCGATCATATTCCCGCCGTACAGAAGACATTCAAAAAAATTTTCAATCTTGGCGATGAGTTTGTCCCTGACGGTCATGATTTCGATCACCTGTTCGCAGATGGCGAGTTATTCTCCGTTGGGAATTTAACGGGCAAAGCCATCTCTGTATCCGGCCACACGCCCGCTGATTTGGCATATCAGTTCGATGATGCCGTGTTTGTGGGCGATACGCTCTTCATGCCGGACATCGGTACGGCACGTGCGGATTTCCCGGGAGGCGATGCGCATCAGCTCTTTCATTCCATCCGGGAAATACTGGCACTGCCATCAACAACTCGGCTGTTTATGTGTCATGATTACCCTCCTGCTACGCGCACGGCGGTATGGGAAAGCACTGTGGCACAGCAACGCGCGCACAACATTCATGTTCATGACGGGATTGATGAAGACACTTTTGTCAGCATGCGCAACCGGCGTGACGCAACCTTGGAGATGCCGAATTTATTGCTGCCTTCGATACAGGTGAATATCAGAGCGGGGAAATTGCCACCGGTCGAGACAAATGGCGTTGCCTACTTTAAGATACCGGTCAACTTGATTTGATGTGACCTACTATGAGTGATTAAACCCGGCTGCTTTATCATCGGTTTATACCTGCACCGTGACGAAATTCCCATAGCGTTGATCAAATTTGATGGCAATAAAACGAGTTCCAACTGAAAGCCCTTTTTTCTCATAACGCTTATGCGTCACTTCAGCCACTGCCTGAAAACTGGGTGCATCAATTTTAATGACGTCGTTGGAATCGAGTATCTCAGTCGTCATAAAGCGTATTCCCATCGGTGAAAGATCCTGGCATGTACCCAGGCATGGCTGCCCCGGCCAGAATAAATAAAACTCAAACTTTCCACTGATGTTGACCCGCCGCATGGCGCGCTGCGATGATTCCAGATTCTCATGATGTAATAAAAGCAATGGACTGCCGCATTCGAGACAATTTTCACTTTGATACACACCAGGTTGCGGCACATTGGGGGTTTTACAAAACGAGCAGTAACGCGTGATAACTGGCCGATACTGCTCGATAGCAAATTGCGTTGCATTGTTTTCACGAACCGTCAATCCAGGTAAATTACTATTTTGTCGCGTGGTTTTTCTCGCCGCACGAAACAATCCTCCCGCGAATATATCATCATATTGCTGACGCATCCTGGGATCGGATAAAACTCGATAGGCTTCATCAAGTAACGCAGTGTCTCCGGCAGTACTCTTTTTTAGCGCCTGATAACTAGCCTTAATTGTGGCAATCGGCGCATCGGGCTGGATTTGCAGTATCCGGTAATAATTGCGTTGATTCAATCCGGATGGTTGTTCACTTCTTGCACTTTCTACTTCAGCCTCCGTTTTAGAACCCAGTGCACCCTGGCTCAGGACTCTAATATGATAGCGCTTCAGCAACTCACGATCATAGGCGGCTCGCTTAACAGGATCTCGCAAAGTGTTATAAGCAATATTGAGTAAGCTGGCATTCCAATCTGGATTATTCAGATCAGCACGAATGTTCAGCTTTTGCATCAACACCCGATAGCTCTCTGTTATCACCGCCATCGGCGCATCGGGCTGAACATGTAGAATTCGATAAAAATTACGCCGTTCAATCATCATTGTAGAATCAAAGCGTCTTACTCATTCACGATGAGCAGTTCAATTGTTTACAAAAACTTTAACTATAAATCTCAATAGCTTGCAATCACCTAGACAACAGATTTGCAGTATACACTTATCTATTGACATCACCAATAAAACCTCTTCACATTTTGATGGCCATTCGGATTCACTTACTTTTCGCCATTCCGAGTAGCAAAAAGCCGCTCGAACAAAATTTCCAGTGAGGTCTTGCATTTCATCCTAAATTACATATAATGAGAATCATTCTCATTATATGTAATTCTAATTAACCATGAACACCATAAACCCATCTCAAACGATCATAAAAAATTCACTAAAACCTGATTTATTAAATTTAAGCACACTGATTAATAGCGATGTGTTATTCAAGAATGGCGATGTTGTGCTAATACTACATAAAGGCGAGCAATATTCGCTGCGTCGCACACGGAATGGCAAGTTAATTCTGAACAAATAGTGGATAAAAGACACATATCATGTATATTAATGCGTGTAATTTGTTAGCACTCTCGCTAGTCGTAAATCATCATGAACCGCAAGGCTGAGTAGATGCATAATCTGGGGTAATGCCGGGGTTTTCTCTGCAAAAATGCTAGATCCAGCAAGTAATAAATACCATACAGAGTGATATCTTCTCACCACCCGGATACATCAAGAGATATTCACCTTAGGAGCTAAAAATGAAAGGTAACGCAGATATTATTCGCTGGTTGAATCAGCAATTGCAACATGAACTAACCGCCATTAACCAATACTTTCTTCATGCACGCATGTACAAGAACTGGGGATTCAACAGTTTAGGAAAACACGAGTTTGAAGAATCGTGCGAAGAGATGAAACATGCCGATGCATTAATTGAGCGGATCTTGTTACTGGAAGGATTACCCAATTTGCAAGATCTTGGTAAGTTAATGATCGGAGAGACCGCTGAAGAGTGCGTCGCCTGCGATTTAAAACTTGAATTAGCTTCGCGAGACACGTTACTCGCCGCAATAGCGGCTTGCGAATCAGTGCAAGATTATGTATCGCGCGAAGTTTTTGAACGGATTCTGGAAGATACCGAGGAACACATTGATTGGCTAGAAACTCAGCTCAATGTCATGCAAAAAATCGGTATCCATAACTGGCTGCAAAGTCAGATGTAGTATTTCCTGCCGCTGAAGTTTACCTCTTCCTTCTTCAGCGGCATATTCAGCCAGCCAGCCTGTCTCCAGGTCAGCCAGCCAATTTTTTATTCGCTGATGATTCTCAGGAGATATCACAATGAAATTTCTAAAGAAACTGGCATTGGCCAATACTTCCGGCACGATTCCTCATGATCATTTCACGGCTTCAGAATCCGCAGATACTTTCGTATCCTGCTGCCTGCGCATTTTCACAACATTGTCTCGCGCATGGCAGCGAAGAGTCGAGCACGCCAACCCAAAGATTACCAGTCCCCGCAGGATATCGAATAAAAGCATCCCTGTCGTTGATTGGGCACCGCTGATCAAAGCAACGTATTTAACTGAGACCGAAAGAAAGTACAATCAGGCGGATGATCATCAATATAATTCCGGCTGCCAATTAGCCGGACGATCTGTTTTGTGTGTTGGGGGCCGGATTAGGCTTTATCCGGAATACAGCCAATTAGTAAAAAGCTGCGACGGTTGTTTTATGGGGTTCCATGGCGGCTCGCACGATCATCTGGAAGATCTGCCAAAACTCCTGAAACAAGCGGATATGATCATTTGCCCGGTTGACTGCATAAATCATGAAGCTTTCTTCACCGTAAAACATTACTGCAAGCATTCCGGCAAACCGTGTGTACTGCTTGCGCGTTCCGAAGTTAATACTTTTCAAGCAGGGATTGGAGCTCTGGTTGCAATGACTGTATCAGGACAATCACAATCTTGCTCAGGAAATATTACCAGCAGAGTTGTGAAATCCACTGAATAAGTAATCCATCAGATTTGATATTCCACGACGTACAATTGCACTGCGATAAGAAACCATAGCCAATATCCACTAAAGTTTATTTTTTTTAGGTCGTTGAAACAGCTTCATTGCTGTTCATTTATTGACTAAGCCATTAATAAATAAAACTTACCTGGAAAAAAGTTATGAAAATTCTTGTTCATTTCAAGTCTGGATTCAAGCAAACGTTTATCGTTCCCAAATGCATGCTGGCGCTCGAGTTCAGAAATATGGCCAAAGATATTGGCGGCAACATCGAAAGCATTGAATTTTCATTACCACCCCGCCGGCAATCAAATATCTCTATCGCAGAACGCCGGTTGGGAATAGTCCGATTACCTGAAAAACGTTAACGCAATTGCATTCTGGCCGGTCAGAATGGAATATCATCATCCATATCATCAAATCCACTCGGTGCTTTGCCTGACGAGGAAGACCGGTTAGAAACTGAGCTGTCTTCTTCGTGGTCAGGCGCCGATTCAAAACTGCCGCTTCCTGATCGATTCCCCAGCATTTTCATATCACTGGCAATAATATCCGTCGTATACCGTTCCACGCCGTTCTTGTCCGTCCATTTACGGGTTTCAAGCCTGCCTTCGACATAAACCGAGCGGCCTTTCTTCAAGTATTCTCCCGCAATTTCAGCAAGCTTGCGGTAAAAAGTGACACGATGCCACTCCGTTTTCTCTTGCTTTTCGCCATTTTTATCTTTCCAAGTATCCGTCGTTGCCACTGTAATATTGGTCACCGCATCACCATTTGACATGTAACGCGTTTCCGGATCTTTACCCAAATTACCGATGAGTATGACTTTATTGAGCGACGCCATTTATGTTTCCTCCCCAAGCAATTTAATCACTTTCTCTTCATCGAAGCCTTTCATATCGACTTTCAGGTAAGCCACCCGCTCATTGACCAGAACCAAAGCTTCATATACACCGGGTATCGCTGCAAGCTGACGTGAAAGCTCCGCCGATTGATCTGTATCCATTTCCTGTACATGGTACATTTTGGAGCGCACTGCTGCTGGCGCCTGCATCGTGGCAGCCAATATCAACCATACCAGCAGCAACGCCCCGCAGAACGCGTATAACGCATCGCTTCCATAAGTGGCAACCAAGTGACCGCCCACTGCGGCCCCGGCAAACGCCCCCAGAAACTGCGTACTGCTATAGATGCCGATTGCCGTTCCTTTCGCTCCGACTGGCGCAATTTTCGAAATCAAGGATGGCAAACTGGCCTCAAGTAAATTGAATGCCGTGAAAAAAACCAATAATGCAGCAGCCGTGCCCCAGATTGAGTCCAAAGTAATGGCCAGTAACAGCTGACCCGTCAGCAACGTCGCAACAGCTGCAATAAATACCGGTTTTAATTTGGCCTTTTTCTCGGCGTAAATAATGGCTGGAACAATCAGCACAATCGATAAAATCAGAACCGGCAAATATATCTGCCAGTGATCGTCCGCAGCCATACCCGCTTGGCGTAAGGTTAACGGCACCACCAGCCACAGCGCCATCAACGCGGCATGTAACGCAAAAATGCCATAATTCAAACGCAGCAACTGCGTATTGCGCAATACGCTGGCAAAACTCGCCGGCGATGCTTCCGTATCGGAATGAAAGCGGCTAATCACCGGATCGGGAATGACTTTCTTCACTACAATCATCGCCAGCAGCGCCAATATACCGGTCATGGCAAAAATCCCCGGCACGCCAATCCATTGATTTAGAACCGGCGCAGCAATCAGGGAAATCGCGAAAACAGTGCCGATCGTCATACCGATTGTCGCCATTGCTTTAGTACGATGCTCTTCGCGCGTAAGATCCGCTGCCAGCGCCATCACAGCCGCGGAGATAGCACCGGCGCCTTGAATGACCCGTCCCGCTATCACCCAATAAATATCGGCGGCCATTGCTGCGATCAGACTGCCCACCGCAAACAGAATCAATCCCAGGTAGATGACGGGCTTGCGTCCGATACGATCGGACAGCCAACCGAAAGGGATCTGCAGCACGGCTTGTGTGAGACCATAAGCTCCCAGCGCGATGCCGACCAAGGTGAAGTTGTCTCCGCCGGGCAAATCCTCGGCATAAAAAGCAAACACCGGCAAAATGATAAACAAGCCCAGCATGCGCAAGCCATACACACCCGCTAAACCGATGGTCGCACGTAATTCTGCCGGGGACATTTTTTCAGTTGAAGAAGAAGCAGACATGAATCAGGTTGTGATATTCCTAAAAAGTTGGGTATATTAGCAGGTTGACTCTTACATAGATAGTTCATGGAATCCATAAAAATACGGGGTGCGCGTACGCACAATCTGAAAAACATTCATCTCGATCTGCCACGTAACAAACTTGTAGTAATTACCGGTTTATCCGGTTCGGGCAAATCCTCACTCGCATTCGATACGCTCTACGCGGAAGGTCAGCGCCGTTATGTGGAATCGCTTTCGGCATACGCTAGACAGTTTCTACAACTAATGGAAAAACCCGATGTCGACTTGATCGAAGGACTTTCCCCGGCCATCGCCATCGAGCAAAAAGCGACCTCGCACAATCCGCGTTCGACGGTCGGCACGGTCACGGAAATTCATGATTATCTGCGTTTGTTGTTCGCCCGCGTCGGCGATCCTTACTGTCCCGAGCACAATATCACGCTAACCGCGCAAAGCGTTGCGCAAATGGTCGATCATGTATTGCAGTTGCCGCCCGATACCCGCCTGATGATCCTCTCTCCGCTGATCGTGGAACGCAAAGGCGAGCAATCTGATTTATTTGATGAACTGCGCGCGCAAGGTTTTGTGCGTTTGCGGATCGACGGCGCAGTGCATGAAATCGATGCATTACCTAAGCTGCAAAAAACCAAAAAACACACGATTGAAGTCGTGATCGATCGTTTGAAAGTTTCTCCGGAGGCCAAACAGCGGCTCGCGGAATCATTTGAAGTGGCATTACGTCATTCCGAAGGACGCGCGCTGGCAGTTGAGATGGATAACGGCCATGAACACTTGTTTTCCGCCAAATTCAGTTGCCCGGTATGCAGCTATTCGCTCTCCGAACTGGAGCCGAGATTATTTTCATTCAATAACCCGCTGGGCGCCTGCACCAAGTGCGATGGCTTGGGACAGATCACATTCTTTGACCCGGCACGCGTGGTCGCTTTTCCGCACCTTTCACTGGCGGCTGGCGCGGTCAAAAACTGGGACCGGCGCAACCAATTTTACTTTCAGCTATTAACCAGCTTGGCGGCACATTATCAATTCGATTTGGAAACTCCCTTTGAGAATTTGGATGAATCCATCCGCAACATCATCTTGCATGGTTCCGGTAAGGAAAAAATCCATTTTTCCTATTTAACCGAAAACGGACGCAAGCAGCAAGAAACACATCCGTTTGAAGGCATCATTCCAAACCTGACGCGGCGCTATAAGGAAACCGAATCGCAAACCGTGCGCGAAGAACTGGCGAAATATCTCAATGCGCAAACCTGCCCGGAATGCCAAGGTACACGCTTATGTCAAGCCGCCCGGCATGTGCACGTTGCCGGACAGGCGATTTATGAAATTAGCGCTTTCCCGCTCAAAAAAGCCAAACAATTCTTTGACCAGATTGCGTTAACGGGCCACAAACAATCGATCGCCGAACGAATCGTCAAGGAAATCTCCAGCCGCCTGCAATTTCTCAACAACGTCGGGTTGGATTACCTATCGTTGGATCGCTCAGCCGACACATTGTCCGGCGGCGAATCGCAGCGCATCCGTCTCGCCAGTCAAATCGGCTCCGGCCTGACAGGTGTCATGTATGTTCTGGACGAACCTTCCATCGGCCTGCATCAACGCGATAATAGCCGTCTGCTGGATACACTGAAAAACCTGCGCGACCTCGGCAATAGCGTAATCGTCGTCGAACATGACCAGGATGCCATTCAAATCGCGGATTATGTCGTCGACATGGGTCCAGGCGCCGGTGAGCATGGCGGTTTCGTGGTGGCTCAAGGCAGTCCGCAAGCCATCCAAGAGGACGATCATTCTCTGACCGGTAAATACTTATCCGGAAAATTATCGATCCACATCCCGGAAAAACGCCACTTGCCGGATCACGACAGGATACTGCGGGTTGAAGGCGCTTGCGGGAATAATCTCAAGAATGTTACGCTGAACTTGCCGGTTGGACTCTTTATCTGTGTCACCGGCGTTTCGGGATCGGGAAAATCCACACTGATCAATGAAACGCTGCACCGCGCGGTCGCCCGGCACCTGTACGCCAGCAACGCCGAGCCCGCACCCTATCAGCAAATTGACGGACTGGCTTTTTTCGACAAAGTGATCAACATGGATCAAAGCCCGATCGGACGCACGCCACGCTCCAATCCGGCCACGTATACCGGTTTGTTCACACCGATCCGGGAATTATTTGCGGGCGTGCCGCAAGCGCGCGAACGCGGCTATGCGCCCGGGCGCTTCTCATTCAATGTCAAAGGCGGACGCTGTGAATCTTGCCAAGGCGATGGCGTCATCAAGGTGGAAATGCATTTTCTGCCGGATATTTATGTCACCTGCGATGTGTGCCATGGCCGCCGCTATAACCGCGAAACACTGGAGATTCAATACAAAGGCAAAAATATTAACGAAGTACTGCAAATGACGGTAGAGAATGCGCATGAATTCTTCACGCCAGTGCCGGTGGTTGCCCGCAAACTGCAAACGCTGCTGGAGGTCGGTCTCGGCTATATTACCCTGGGACAATCCGCTACCACACTGTCCGGCGGAGAAGCACAGCGGGTGAAATTATCGCTCGAACTATCCAAACGCGACACCGGACGCACGCTGTATATTTTGGATGAACCCACTACCGGCCTGCATTTCCAGGATATCGATCTGCTGCTGAAAGTGCTACACCGGCTGCGAGATCACGGTAATACCGTAGTGGTGATTGAACACAATCTCGATGTTATCAAAACCGCCGACTGGATTATTGATCTAGGTCCCGAGGGCGGTGACGGGGGCGGATGCATTATCGCAGAAGGCACACCGGAAGATATTGCCGCCAATACAAACAGTTTTACCGGCCATTACCTGCAACCCATGTTGCAAAAATGAATCCGCGCAACTATTTGCTGGAAAGTTTCTTAGTGGCTGTGAAAGCTGCTGATCCAGCACATATCGTGCCGCAACATATCCCCAATCCTCCCGCAGGCCGCACACTCGTTGTCGGCGCCGGGAAAGCTGCCGCAGCCATGGCACAGGCAGTCGAGAATGCCTGGCCTGCGGATGGACCGCTCGACGGTCTGGTAGTCACGCGCTATGGACACACACTACCAACGCATAAAATTAGAGTCATTGAAGCCGGGCATCCCATCCCCGATGAAAATGGCATACAGGCATCGCAAGAAATACTGGCTATGGTCAAGGCGTTAAACCCTGACGATTTATTGCTCTGCCTGTTCAGCGGCGGCGGATCCAGCTTGCTGTCCCTGCCCATCGAGGGTATTTCGTTGCAAGATTTGAGGGAAGTCACCAATCAATTATTGCGGTGTGGCGCGAATATTCAGGAAATTAACACGGTACGTAAACATTTATCGGCTATTCAAGGCGGCAGGCTCGCCGCCATTTGCAAGGCACCGGTACTGGCTTTGATCATTTCGGATGTTACCGGTGATGCCGCAACTCATATCGCTTCTGGCCCCTGCGCACCAGATCCGTCCACCTTCACCGATTCGCTCGCGGTACTGGAGCGCTATGATCTCAATGTGCCGCCAGCAGTTAAGCACGTATTACTGACTGGAAAAGCCGGTGCTATGAATGAAACGCCTAAGCCCGGTTCCGCTATTTTTACCCGCGTCGAAAACCGGATCATCGCCAATGCGCACCAATCACTGGTTGCAGCCGCTGAATATTTCCGGGGTATCGGAATTACACCTTTGATTCTGGGTGATACCGTTAGCGGTGAATCTCGCGAAATCGCCAAAAGCTACGCTGCATTCGCCAAAGAGATCCGTCACCACCCGCAATGGTTAAGAGCGCCCGTGGCTCTGTTATCGGGTGGCGAAACCACCGTCACAATCAAAGGTAATGGCCGCGGCGGCCGCAATGCCGAGTTTTTGCTATCGCTATTGATAGCGCTTGCAGGTACTGAAGCGATTTACGCCCTTGCCTGCGATACGGATGGATTGGATGGCAGCGAAAACAATGCCGGTGCGCTCATTACACCGGATTCACTCCATCGTGCGGAAAAACTTGGCTTGAATGCTACAGCGTATCTGGCCAATAACGATGCCTATACGTTTTTTCAGCTATTAAACGATTTAGTGATCACAGGCCCAACTTTCACCAATGTGAATGATTACCGCGCCATTCTCATTCTTTAATTGAACATGTGTAATTCAGAGAACTCGCTTTTCGATTGCGGTCCACTTGTATTGATGACAATACCAGTCCTTGCTGAAACCATCTTGTGATGACATATTCATAGAATTGCTGGTTTCCCGGTACCTTAAAATTCAGCGCTAATTTCTTACCACGCTCGGTTAGCAGCACATGCCCCAAGTCAAGATAATTATCAGCATCCCGCTGGAATCCTATTTTCGTTGGCTTACCGTCATAAAATAAACGTGTATGTTTACCGTAGCCTTTCTTAATAAAACCATCGTTCTCAAACACAACCAGATCAATCTCCTCAAGGCGCTTAAGCGTCAATCGGGTAATTCCTTGCTTCGTATAAATCTCATTTTCCACATCAAAAATAAGCGGCAGTAAATCACCCTGAATCCATACAAATTGACAAAGTGCCTTAAAAATCAAGCCATCTTCCGCGCTTAAATCCGATTGTTCAGACAAGTCATCTTGCAAATGAATTTTTTCTGAATGCGCTACTTTGGAAACAACAAATTGAACAAATGTTGTCCATAAATTACCCATTCTCATATCGGAGTTATCACCCTGACTTCTTTTGCTTTATTTCTTATCAGTAACCTGAGATTCCGTTACAGACGACTCTTGCTTGTCATCCTCTTTGATTTCTTTTATGTGCTCATCCATTTTATTGGTGGATTTTGAAGTATCTTTCAATTTTCGCGCTTTAATCTCTTTGTTGATCTCCGCCAGAAATCCAATATTGTCTTTAAGTTGCTTGTCACTTCTGTACCAGGAAAAACATGTCACTGCACCCATAATGATCAATATCACGCTCATCACATCAATACCATCAAGGAAGATAAATGCGACCCCGGTCGAAATAGCAAACGCACCCAACAGTGCTGTCAACAACCACATTTTTGAGCCCGCGCCCGAACTCTTCCTTCGTTTATCCCATGCATCCAGATTGTCGCGCGTAGTAATCAGTTCTTCGTCAGTCCATTTCTTCATACTCATAACTGCAAATTCTCCTTTAAAAATCCTTCAATATTTCCTTAATTACATATGCACAACCAGAAAAAGGCTAATAAGGATTTATTATATTTCTTTCTGACAATAAAAAAGGCACCAATCGGTGCCTTTTTTATGAGACTAAAACTTTCTTAGAAGTTGTGACGCATACCGATGCTATAGGTATTGCTATCTCTGAATACAGCATTTCTATCATCAACCATTGCACGTTGATAACCGCCGAAGAGGCTAGAACGTTTGCTGAGATTGTGGATTGCGCCAACGGTAAAGCTGCTTACTTCACGGCTTGATGCACCACCAGCCAATCCATGAGCATTTGTCATACCGCCTTGAGCGATAAAGCTGGTATTCCCCCAGTCATACTGACCGCCTGCAAACCAAATATTACCGTCACCACCCCAGTTCATCGCTGAGTTACATTGTCCACGCGAATCAGGTGAGCCCGTTGCTGGGTTACCTAACATACCGGCATTGGTACAAGTAGCTGCACCAACAGCGTTATTAATATTTTCATACTGGCCATTCAACTTAAAGTTTTGGAAGCTCCATGATGCACCACCACGCCAGATATGCTCATTGTTAACCAAAGCAGGATAACCTGCATTACCTGTTCTTTGACGGGTACTGAGATTATCACGAGAATATCCACCAAACACCGCTAAATTATGACCTTGAAATTGAGCTTCGTATTTACCTGCAACTTGGAAGTCCCATTCACCATCTTCACCACCTGAATTTGACTGACTTCCAGCAAAGCTACCCGATGGAGCGATAAAGTTTGCAGGATCTAATCTGTTAGAGTCACCTGGCATTAATATACCCGAGAAGCTAAAACCTTCGACTTTTGGTGAATCATAGCGAGCTGCGCTATTTACGAAGCCATTTGCTCCTGATCCCAGACCATTTGCGGATGCCGACATAGTACCACCGCTACCTGATGCTTGAAGGGTCGTATATGCGAATGGATCAATGGTCATACCACCAGCGAAATCTTTAAATGGTGATTGAACGCGACCAAATTTTACTTCACCCCAATTGTCATTGGCCAATCCAACCCAACGTTCACGCGCAATACCTAGAGCACCACTACCTGTACTAAAACCATACTCAACATGCGCTTTTGCTTTTAAGCCGGCGCCCAAATTTTCAGTAACATGCATACCCCATCTGGAACGACCTGTATCGTCACCGATATGAGCCTGGCTACTTTGACCTTCTTTGTTCACTGTTGCATATTCAGCTTGCACGCTACCAAACAGTGTTACGTTTGTTCCTTGTGCTGATGCAACCATCGGAGCTGCAAGTGCACCGGCTACTGCCAACGAAATAAGTTTCTTCTTCATACCGAAGTTCTCCTTTAATGTTAAAACGACTGGGGCCGTCTTATTTTGTCTTACTACATTCCGGTGGAATGCACCCCGCTTGTTCGGACCTCCCCAATCGGGAGGTTTGATCTGATTGTGCCCCAATACAGAAACATACTGCAAGAAAAACAAACAAATCTTGCACATTTAGCAACAAATATGTTGTTCTCATACAACATATTTGTTGTTTTTCTGATGATAAATTTTATTTCACATCCCTGATAAATTCATTCAGAATTTCTTAAAATTACTGATATTAAAGCAATATAAATTAATTTCGCCCTCTTTCGATGAGGCATATTTATACTGTTTTTCATGTTTTGAATCAGGAAATTTCAGCTATCATCCGCTACATTGATTACCTCATAACTTAAGTAGGGCACCACCTTTGCAAGGTACGACTTATGCGTAAATCTTATTTGCTTCTTTTTGCAATACTGAATCTAATCGCCGCTTTTCCAATTAAAGCTGAAACGTGGGTACTCCCACCCTCCGATATTGATGTTTTTGGCCAGATACGAACTACACATGCAAGCAGCGCGGAAACACTACTCGATATCGCACGCCAATACGATATTGGTCAAATTGAGATTCTACTGGCCAATCCCAATGTAGATCGATGGTTACCCCAGGATGGCGCAGAGGTCATTCTGCCTAGCCGCTATATTATTCCTCATGGCGACCGCAAGGGATTACTGCTTAACTTACCTGAAATGAGAATTTATTATTTCCCGGAACCTAAAAAAGGCGAAAAGCCGATGATTATTACACACCCCGTCGGCATAGGCAGAATGGACTGGATAACCCCCTTGGGAACAACCAAAATCGTTGACAAAAAGAAAGATCCCACCTGGATACCGCCAAAATCTCTCCAAATGGACAGAATTGCCAATGGAGAACAACCTTATCCCAGTATTGTTCCGCCAGGCCCGACCAATCCCTTAGGCCGGCATGCCATGCGCCTAGGTATTAGCAGCGGCAGTTATCTGATACACGGCACGATCAAGCCATTTGGTGTCGGTATGCGCGTTTCCGCAGGATGTGTTCGCATGTATCCGGAAGACATAGAAGCACTCTTTGATAAAGTCCCGGTCGGTACAGCGGTACAAATAGTGAATCAACCCATTAAACTGGGCTGGTTATTGGACTCGCTTTTCATTGAACTTCACCCGCCATTAGAAGAAGACGAGGAAAAATACACCAACTATAAACACATGGTAGTCACCGCCATCAATGATTTTCTCGCATTAAAAAGCAGCAAAAGAACCATACCCGCAGATTTTGAAATCGATCAAGAAGCTCTAAAACAAGCGATCATGGAAAAAAGTGGAATGCCCGTACTGATCTCTCGCACTACCGCACAAGCACAATTACACACGCAAAATAACCATTAGTATCAAACGGAATGTAAGCTGTGAAACGATACACATAAAAAAACCCCTCATTCGAGGGGTTTTTTTATGAATGCAAATCCAAATTTTTATTTGGTATTACATTACTTATTACTTATGCATTGCTTTTTTGAACATGCGATCGATTTTGGATTCTGTATCCATTGAACGTCTGTTTGCTTCGTCCGCAATACGCAGCGCATCATTTGCTTTGGCATTAGCTGCATCTGCTGCTGCTTTCGCTGCAGCTGCATCAGCTTTAACAGCCGCAATATCAGCATTCACTTTATTTTGCAGCTCTTCCAATTGACCTGTCGTTGCACATCCTGTCAACCCAATAAAAGCGCCTGCAATTGCTGCCAGTGTTAACATACGAACTGGATGCTGGATTTTTCCTTTCATTCCGATCTCCTCAGTTGTTTATTCTATTCAATACGCACAAACATCCACTATTTCTACTAGTTAATGACATTTTAGATATTTTAATATCATTAACGCACCGGAATCTTATCCGATTTTTCCCGCAAAATAAATGCATTTTATGACAAATTTACCACGCACCAGATCAATAAAACCACAAACAGAATCATAAGCAATTAATAAGAATAACTATTTCCCCATATTCCGCAATTCAATTAATTAACAACAAAGAACGAAGACCTGCATAAATGGTCATTCTAACGCTAACGAATATTCACCCACACACCAGGTCTGATCCACTTACCGAGCTGATCGATTTGCTCATTCGTCAGCGCAATGCAGCCATTCGTCCAATTATACTGATGGTGAATCTCTCGATCCCCCCTGCCAATCCCATGTATGCCGATATGGCCACCCAGCGGCGTATTCTGAGGTGGTGTCTTACCCATACTTTTTGCTTCCAAGATTGATAACCAAGTATCTTCATCAATCCTATTTTCCTCCAATGCGCGTTTTGCAGTATCAAGATTCGGATAATTAAGGCCAAAAAAACGATAATAACGGCTCTTTTCATTGACCCAGCCAATTTTGAATCTACCCAGCGGGGTTTTATCGTCTTTTGTCATTTTTGACCATGTAGTACCGAAACGTCCAATCGCTACATTTTTAAATACCGCCTGAACAGTATCTCCCTGCATCACAGACAAAGTGTGCTCAGTGGTATCCACATCGATCCACACGTTATTATCCGCACGCGCAGAATTGTGCATAACGCACAAGCCAGCTAATCCAATCAACACAATTATCGAATATTGAATAAAAAAATTTCGCTTGATCACTTTTTGACTATCAATAATAAGGATGATTAATTATGTCATAATTTCACTCTCCGGAAATTCCCATTAAGTGCCCATGTGCCTTGCTATTCCTGCTTGTGTCGAACAATTGACTGCTGCAAATCATGCCATCGTAAACCTCAGCGGCGTGCGCAAAGAAATCTCACTGGCATTGGTTGAAGATATTGTTCCTGGAGATTACGTCATCGTACATGTTGGTTTTGCGCTACAAAAGCTCGATCCGCTGGAAGCGGAACGCACATTGGCAATGTTCGCCGAAATATCGGCGCTCGATAACAATCTTTCATAATGAAATATATCGATGAATTTCGCGCAGGCGCTCTGGCATGGCAAATCGCTGCAAAAATCGCATCGGAAGCCGACCCCAGACGCGATTACCACTTCATGGAATTTTGCGGTGGCCATACCCATGCCATTTCGCGTTTCGGCATAGTCGATCTGCTGCCTGACAATGTGCATATGATTCATGGCCCGGGTTGTCCGGTATGCGTTTTACCTATCGGCCGCGTAGAGAATGCGATTCAATTGGCACAAATGCCGGGATTGATACTCTGCAGTTATGGGGATATGCTGCGCATACCGGCCACCAACGGAATGAGTTTATTGAAAGCGAAAGCACAAGGTGCGGATATCCGTATGGTTTACAGCAGTGCGGATGCTATAAAAATCGCACAGGAGAATCCGCAACGGCAGGTGGTTTTTTTTGCCATCGGCTTTGAAACCACGACACCACCCACAGCTGTTGCAATCCAGCAAGCGCAGACACTGGGTTTGAATAACTTCACGGTATTCTGCAATCACGTCCTGACTCCTTCCGCCATCTCCCATATTTTGCAATCGCCGGAAGTCCGTCAGTTTGGCTTGGTTCCGCTGGATGGTTTTATTGGACCGGCGCATGTTTCCGTCATCATTGGCAGCCAACCGTACGAATATTTCGCCGAGGAATTTCAGAAACCGGTCGTGATAGCCGGCTTTGAGCCACTCGATGTCATGCAAGCCATCTTGATGCTAATACGCCAAATCAATGCAAGCCGGGCTGAAGTTGAAAATGAATTTACCCGTGCGGTTTCTCCGGCAGGCAATCGCAAAGCGCAATCGCTTGTCGCCGAAGTTTTCGAATTACGCCGTACTTTTGAATGGCGCGGCTTGGGATGGGTGCCTTACAGCGCGCTGAAAATCAAATCAAGCTATGCTGATTTTGACGCCGAGCAGCGTTTCCGGATTTCAACAGTATCCATTGCCGATAACAAGGCCTGCGAGTGCGGCGCTATTTTGCGCGGCGTTAAACGGCCGCAGGATTGCAAAATTTTTGGCACCGTTTGCACACCCGAAAACCCGGTCGGTTCCTGCATGGTTTCCTCTGAAGGCGCATGTGCCGCTCATTACAGCTATGGCCGTTTCCGTGAAAATAATCATGTTGCAACGCAGGAAAATTAATGTCCGCCACTGGTAAAGTTAAACCGGGTTATACCCGTGCACTCGACCTGAAGCATGGCTGCATCGAAATGAGTCATGGCAGCGGCGGACGGGCGATGGCGCAATTAATCCAGCAATTGTTCATTACCGCATTTGATAACGAATTCTTGCGCCAAATGAATGATCAGGCTTGCTTCCAGAGCATTAATGGCCGCATGGTGATGTCTACTGACAGCCATGTCGTGACCCCTCTATTTTTTCCCGGCGGAGATATCGGCAGTTTGGCAGTGCACGGGACCATCAATGACATTGCCATGTCTGGCGCCAAGCCTTGCTACCTGGCTGCCAGTTTTATTCTGGAAGAAGGCTTCCCATTATCCGATCTGAAACGCATCGTGGATTCCATGGCTAAAGCGGCACAAGCTGCACAAGTGCCGATTATCACCGGTGACACCAAAGTGGTGGAAAAAGGCAACGGCGATGGCGTATTCATCACCACGACGGGCATTGGCATGGCGCCGGAAGGGATTCATATTTCCGGTGACAACGCCCGGCCCGGCGATAAGATATTGGTATCTGGCACACTCGGCGATCATGGTATCGCCATCATGGCGTTGCGTGAAAACCTGTCTTTCCAAACCAGTATCGAATCGGACACCGCGGCCTTGCATGATCTAGTAGCCACAATGATCGCCGTCACACCCGGCATCCATGTATTGCGCGACCCTACGCGCGGCGGCGTGGCCACCACCCTAAACGAAATTGCCCAGCAATCGTCTGTAGGCATGATGATCTATGAAGACCGGCTGCCGATCCAGGAGCAAGTCCAAGCCGCTTGTGAATTCATTGGTCTGGACCCGTTGTACATTGCCAATGAAGGCAAGCTGATTGCGATCTGCGCCGCGGAAGATGCCGAAAAGCTATTGCATGTGATGCATGCCCACCCATTGGGCAGGCATGCCAGCATCATCGGCGAAGTCATCGAAGACGTGCACTGCTTTGTGCAAATGCAAACCCGGTTTGGTGGCAAACGCGTCGTTGATTGGTTAAGCGGCGAGCAACTGCCACGGATCTGTTAATTTTCGTCAATTGAAAATTCTGTTTCTCACACACAGCTTCAATTGTCTGTCGCAACGTCTGTTTGTCGAATTAACGCATTGCGGACATGACATATCCATCGAGTTTGATATCAACGACGCGATAAGCTGCGAAGCCGTCGCACTTTTCCAGCCGGATCTGATTATCGCGCCTTATCTAAAACGCGCTATCCCGGAAACCATCTGGCGCAAACATACTTGTTTTATCGTGCACCCAGGAATCATCGGAGACCGCGGCCCTGCCGCGCTCGATTGGGCGATCATGCGGGATCGGCAGGAATGGGGCGTTACCGTATTACAAGCCAATGCGGAAATGGATGCGGGCGATATCTGGGCTGCGGAAGTTTTTCCGATGCGGTTGGCCCGCAAAAGCAGCCTGTACCGCCACGAAGTTGTTGAAGCAGCAACCCGAGCTGTGCTCACAGCGGTAGCGCGTTTTCAGTCCGGCGCTTATAAACCAATTCCGCTGGATTATTCACGCGCTGATGTCTATGGCCGCTTGCATACGCCCATCCGGCAAGCTGATCGCCGCATTGATTGGCAACGAGACAACACGCTCACTATTGTGAGAAAAATCCATGCCGCCGATGGATTCCCCGGTGTTTTGGATACGTTGTTGGGTGAATACTATTATTTGTATGATGCATGCAGCGAAGAGAATCTGACCGGCACACCCGGAGCAATTATCGCAAAGCGTCACAACGCCATCTGCCGGGCTACCCTGGATGGCGCGGTTTGGATCGGTCATTTAAAGCATAAGAATGACGCTGAATTAACCTTTAAACTGGCTGCCACCAGCGCATTGAAAGATCGCTTGACCGGTGTGCCAGAAATTCCCTGCGATCCCTTCATGGCGAAGTTTGGCGACACTTACCAGGATATCTGGTTCGAACGAAAGAAAGATGTCGGCTATCTGCATTTTGATTTTTATAACGGTGCCATGGATGCCGGGCAGTGTGAGCGTTTGCGTTACACTTACTTGCAAGCCACAGCAAGCGACGTTCGTGTGATCGTGTTGATGGGTGGGTCCGATTTCTGGAGCAACGGCATACATCTCAATCATATCGAAAATGCCGACAGTCCCGCCGTCGAGTCCTGGCGCAACATTAATGCCATGAATGATCTGGTGCAGTCGATCATCACCACTGAGCGGCAGCTCACGATCGCAGCGCTGCAAGGCAATGCCGGTGCCGGTGGCGTGTTTCTATCTCTGGCTGCCGATTACATTTTTGCGCGTGCCAGTGTCATACTCAATCCGCATTATAAAAGCATGGGAAATCTTTACGGTTCGGAATACTGGACTTATTTGCTACCGCGCCGGGTCGACGCATCGTGTGTACACGCATTGACACAAAATCGTTTGCCAGTCAGCGCACAGAAAGCCCGAGACATCGGATTGATCGATGATTGCTTTGCTTTAAACCCGGATGACTTTAAGAAGGAAATAGTTCGTATTGCTGAAGCGCTTGCTTCAAATCCGGATTTCGCTTCACTCTTGCAACAAAAAACACAGCAGCGGCAATTGGATGAACAGCTAAAACCGTTACAAAATTACCGCACTGAAGAACTCCGGCACATGGAACTGAATTTTTACGGCTTTGACCCCAGTTATCATGTGGCACGTTATCATTTCGTGCACAAACTCCCGTATGGCTGGACTCCACGTTATCTCGCACGACATCGCCGCCTCTCAGTGCAGTCCGGTTCAAAAATTCAAATATGATGTCTTAACGTTGACTTGTCTTGGTATCCAGCTTATGAGAATCGACCAGATCGGGATCAAATTCCGGCGGTTTTTCCGCCGGTGGAATCACTCCGGGGCATTGTTTGATGACCGCCCACTGCTGTATCGCATCATATTCACTCTTTAACTGCGCATATTCAGCTTCTTGTTCTTTAGTCCCGCCGAGTGCAAATAACGCTGCCCAGGAAAGCGATAAATCGGCACCCAGTATCCATTTATCCTTGGCCGGTGTTTTATCATCCGGCTTACCCGTCAATTGACTGACTCTGGTTTGAATTCGCTCAATCTCTGCCAGTAATTCGTTGCAATTGTAAGTTTGAAATTGTGCTGGCGAGATATAAGGTGCTTGATGATTCCCCGATGAAGCCACGCAACCGGATAGTGTAATCGCAACAATAAAAAAAACAGCAGCAATTAATCTCTTCATAACAACTACTTCCCTCGCAAGTTATTACATTGAATCTGACTTGTACACATCCATTGCCATGAATTGTACACCGATATTCGCTCTCGTAAGCTCGCATTATGGAATTGAGTACGGCAACGAATGTGTTATCGATTTTATAGACCAGATGGATAAAACCAATAAATCCAGACAGATTCAAGAGTAATCTGTTTCTTTGATATACCGAGAGTAAGGAATTTCACAAACCCTGATTACCGGAAGCGTGCTTGACAATCATTGACCTGAGTTATTTACGCTCACTGCTGGTAACGCATGTATGAATCACTTTAAATGCAAAAAACAAAAAAGCCACAGAGAAAATCTTATCTCCGTGGCTTCTGAAATTTGTTTCTAATTACACTGCGCTACGGCGGCGTGCTGAGAAACCGATCAAACCAAGACCAGCCAGTAACATTGCATAGGTTTCTGGTTCTGGAACAGCCATGATGTATTCATAACCAAAAGTTGCTGATTGACCGTTAGCAATCGCGCCCAAATCATATGCCAGGTTAATTGAACTGTCTGCAAAACCATAATTACCAATTGCTTGAGCTGCAGATAACATTGCAGCAGGATCAACTGGGCTGCAGCAGCTGAATGGATCGATATAACCAGCAATGTTAAATGCCGATGCACTGGTTGTGTTAGCCAGGGTTAACGACCATCCATCCAAGCTGGTAGCTCTTACAGCAGATGCATTTCCTAGCCCCAGAATTTCGTTTGTTGTACCAAATCCGAAGCCAGCTGGAACACCTTGATCAGCATCGATACCAACACCCCATTGCACGCCGGTTGCATTAGCACCGGTGTTGTTGGTCAATTGAATTTGAACAGCTACGTGACCACTTGCTGGAACACTGACTGTCTCAACCAGACTCCAGCCACCACCGCCACCGCCAAGATTGGTAACAACGGAAATGCTGCCACCTGCGCCAAAAGCAGTCGTTGCTAATGGATTGTTACCGGCCACTGAATCAGCAACAGCAACAGATCCGCCGTTGGCATTGAGTGACCAGTTGGATGCAAATGTGCCCAGATTAACAAATTCTCTGCCGTTGAAGCTTAAGCCGAGTGCGCCAGCAGGTGAGAAATAACCTGCATCATCAATCGTTGCGGAAGTAGTGCCGAAACCGCTGATTACGGTTGGAGCAGCTTGTGCTGCAGAAACAAACGAACCGCATAAAGCGATTGCTACAACTTGTGCCAGACAATTTTTTCTCAATTCGAATTTCATAATTAACTCCCTAAATTTATCGATGCAACATAAAATAGTTGTTAGAATCTTAGCTCTTCACAACCAACTTAAATTTCAAACCACCCATTAATCAATTAAACTTTGTATATTTCAATGCAAAATTTATTTAACGATTACAGCGTGTTCCATTATAGGTTTGAATTTTTTTAAGTACATAGAACATCATTCCCTTTTTGTTAGTACATATGTACTGCAAATGTCACGCCCGAATGCTCACTATTTCGCGCTGTTTTGAATTTGTGCAGAACTAAATTCTGTTTTAGTTAACGCCGTGATAATCTTCGTTATGCAAAGCGACAACAATCCACTTCCGATGATTTATAACTATCACCGCCAATGACCACACTAGAAGAACAAACTACCGCGTCAACCGGTAAAAGTGACACGCAAGACGAGCCGATCAAGATTGTCAAAACCAACAGCGGCAGCATTACCTTACTGGGCACCGCGCATGTCTCAAAAGCCAGCGCGGACAAGGTTCAAGAGCTGATCGCCACCGGACAATACGATGCAGTGGCGGTTGAGTTATGCCCAAGCCGGCATAAAGCCATCGTGAATCCCGATGCGATGGCTAAAATGGATTTATTCCAAGTCATCAAAAACGGTCAAGCAAGCATGGTCGCGGCCAGCCTCGCATTAGGCGCTTTTCAGCAGCGCATGGCGGAGCAGTTCGGAATAGAACCGGGAGCGGAGATGCGGGTTGCCATCAAGGATGCGCAAGCGGCGCAATTACCGGTGTTGCTGATTGACCGCGAAATCGGCACGACTATGAAACGGATTTATCACAGCGTGCCATGGTGGAAACGCATCAATATTTTTGCCGGTTTGATCGCCAGCGTCATCAGTCAGGAAAAATTCAGCTCGGCGGAAATCGAAAAACTGAAAGAAGGCGATGTATTGGAAAGCTCTTTCTCGCAATTCGCGGAAGATGAAAAAGACTTGTTCCATCCGCTCATCAGTGAACGGGATGAATACATGGCCGCGCGGCTCATCAAAGAATGCCGGGAAAACAATTACCGGCATATTTTAGCTGTGGTCGGCGCCGGTCATCTGAATGGCATGTCACGGCAGCTTGCTGAGCATCCCATGGATAATCCGGATGAGCGCATTGCGCAACTGGACAACATCCCGCCACCATCGCCGTGGCTCAAGCTCATCCCTTGGCTGATCGTGGTATTCGTTTTGGCCGGTTTCGTTTTTGGCTTTATGCAAAGCCCGGATATCGGCATCAGCATGGTCATGGATTGGGTGCTGATAACCGGTGGATTGTCCGCAGTGGGGACAGCCATCGCTTTGGCGCATCCGCTGTCCATTCTGAGTGCTTTCCTGGCGGCTCCCTTCACAACGCTGCATCCTGCCATCGGTGCCGGAATGGTTGTAGCGGCTGTTGAAGCCTATTTGCGCAAACCCAAGGTCAGCGATTTTAACCGGCTCAGAACCGATACAACCAGCTTAAAAGGCTGGTGGAATAACCAAGTCACGCGCATTTTGCTAATTTTCATTTTTTCGTCACTGGGTGCCGCCATTGGCACTTATGTCGCGGGATTCCGGATTTTCGAGCAACTCAGCGGTAGTTAAACCAAGAGTAGCGTAACTATGTTCGGCTTCTTCGAGCGTCTGATCGACCCGTATCCGCCGGAACACCCGGTTGAGCCGCCCAAAGGGTTATTTCAATTCTGCCGCCACTACATTCGCGGCATCGAGCGTTATTTGGTACTGCTGGCGCTACTGACTACTCTGTTAGCAGTCAGTGAAGCAATGCTTTACAGTCTGGTCGGGCAAATGGTCGATTGGCTGGCAGCGCACAAAACTGAACACTTCTTTGAGAGCGAATGGCCGACGCTGCTGGCCATGTCGATCTTCATTCTGATATGGATTCCGTTATTGGTGCTGTCGCACGCTTTAGTGATTAACCAGTTGCTAATGGGCAATTTCCCGATGCGCGTGCGCTGGTTATCGCATCGTTACCTGCTCAACCAAAGCTACGCATTCTTTCAACATGAATTCAGCGGACGGATTGCTGCCAAAGTCATGCAGACCGCCCTGTCGGTGCGCGAAACCGTGCTGAAACTGCTCGATGTCATTTTGTTCGTCATCATTTATCTCGCCACAACCCTACTGTTAGTAGTCAACGCCGATCCTTATCTGTGTTTGCCAATCGCGGCCTGGTTGATTTTGTACATCGGCATACTGCTGTATTTTGTGCCGCGCTTAAAACGCGTTTCCACTTTGCAAGCGGATGCACGCGCGTTGATGACCGGGCGCATCGCTGACAGCTACACCAATATTCTGACACTTAAATTGTTTTCCCAAAGCCAGCGGGAATCGGCCTACGCGCAAGCCGGGATGGAAGAATTCATGGCCACGGTCTATCCGCAAATGCGCTTGGCGACCGGTCTGAATTTCAGCGTCTGGACCATCAATATGCTGATGGTATTCGCAACTGGCGCGCTGGGGCTCGCAATCTGGCTGCAAGGCGGCATCGGCCCCGG
Organism: Nitrosomonas oligotropha; assembly: GCA_008015635.1. Taxonomy (GTDB): domain Bacteria; phylum Pseudomonadota; class Gammaproteobacteria; order Burkholderiales; family Nitrosomonadaceae; genus Nitrosomonas; species Nitrosomonas oligotropha_B. The sequence goes on along the minus strand of SSFX01000036.1, from coordinate 36,282 downwards.
TGCGATTGCAATTGTCATGAGCTTGGCGATCCGCATGACCGGTATGTCGCATTGGATCATGTGGGAAGTCAATGCTTTGTTTGAAAACATGGGCACCGTGCAAGACGGTATCAACACCATTTCCAAACCACAGCGGGTCACGGATGCGCCGGATGCCAAGGAACTCATCGTAGCGCAAGGTGCGATTGATTTTAACCGTGTCATTTTTTCGTATCATCCGGAACAATCCGAATCACTGCGTATTTTCTCCGGTCTCAATTTGCATATCGCAGCAGGCGAGAAAGTCGGCATCGTCGGCCGTTCGGGCGCGGGCAAATCGACCTTCGTCAATCTGTTGCTGCGCTTTTACGATACCCAGCAAGGCAACATTACCATCGACGGGCAGGACATCCGCACTGTCACGCAAGACAGCTTGCGCGCCAATATCGCCATGGTGACGCAGGATACTTCGTTGCTGCATCGCTCGGTGCGCGACAACATTCTATTCGGCAGACCGGATGCCAGCGACGCGCAAATGATTGCAGCCGCTAAACAAGCGCAAGCACATGAATTCATCCTGGGACTGCGCGACATCAAAGGCCGCACCGGCTACGACGCGCACGTCGGCGAACGCGGCGTGACACTCTCCGGTGGACAACGGCAACGCATTGCCATCGCCCGCGTGCTGCTCAAAAACGCGCCCATTCTGGTCCTGGACGAAGCCACATCGGCGCTGGATTCCGAGGTCGAAGCCGGTATCCAGCAAAGCCTGTATCAATTGATGGAAGGTAAAACCGTCATCGCCATCGCGCATCGCTTGTCGACCATCGCGGCAATGGACCGGCTCATCGTTTTCGACAAGGGTCAGATTGTCGAGCAAGGCAGTCACGCAAAACTCATCGCCAACAATCAACTCTACGCGCAATTATGGAATCATCAATCGGGCGGATTCCTGGGGTTGCTGGAAAACGAACGCACATAATACCGGCACAGCTACTTTTATAGCATCAAACTAACACACGTTTTCCCTTTTATTCCAAGTTATTAGGAAGAAGCTTCAGGACTACAATCCTGAATCCTATGATTTTGCGCGCAAAAAATTTCTTATCAAAGCACTTTGCACGTTCATGATCGCGACTTCAAATCAACAAGCAATGCGTTTAACTTGGATTCGGCTGCTGCTTTTTCTCTTATTTCCAGCTACGACTGCGGTCACGGCACAAAATATGCCGTTGAAACAAGATATTTCCGACACTTCACTTGCCGAATTGATGAGTACCAAAATATCGACTGTCTCACGCAAGCCGCAAACCTTGAGTGACACGCCTGCGGCAGTTTTTGTCATTTCCTAGGAAGATACCCGCCGCGCCAGCGCCAATAGCATTCCTGAACTGCTACGCATGGCACCCGGTTTATCCGTGGTACGCATCGTGCGAACAAATGGTCGGTGACCTCGCGCGGATACAGCGACCGCTTTGCCGACGACTTGCTGGTGATGATCGATGGTCGTACGGTCTATTCTCCGTTGTTTGCCGGAACATTTTGGGAAACACTGGATCTTCCGTTGGAAGATATCGAACGCATCGAAGTCATCCACGGGCCGAGTGGCCCCATCTGGGGCGCGAATGCCGCCAATGGCGCCATTCACATCATCACCAAGCATGCCAGCAGAACCACACAAGGTAATTTTAATCACCTCAGGCGGCGGAAGCAAGGAACGAGGATTCACCACGCTACGCCACGGCGGCAAAATCGGAGAAAGCTTTTTTTATCGCTTCTTCACCAAAGGATTCACTTGCGATAACAGCTTCAGTCCGAGCGGGGCCAACGACAGCTGGCGCATCGGAACGGTAGGTTTCCGCCCGGATTGGGATGTTAACGACAGCAATGCCTTGACTTTTCAAGGTCAGTACTACGATGGTAAAGTCGGTCAGAATACGGCTTTCGCCAACCCCGCTGATCCAGAATCCGCAACTATTCGCGCGGAAGACGACAATCTAGCCGGCGGGCATGCATTGGCTCGCTGGCAGCGCACCACCGGCGAGCGTTCCAATACCGCATTGCAAGTCTATTATGATCGCACGCATCGCAACGAATTATCTTTCCAGGAAACCCGCCAGACCGTCGATGTGGATTTTCAACATCGTTTTCCGTTACAAATTCCTTTCGTTCCTATTCAGCAGGATATCGTCTGGGGTGGCGGCTATCGCTGGACAACGGATCACCTGGGTGTGGCTTGCCGACTTCTTTAGATCCCGCAAGACGCCACTTGCAGACCGGCAATGTTTTCGCACAAACCGATATTCCTCTTGTGGAAGACCGGCTGAAACTAACTGCGGGGATTAAATTTCTCGATCACACCTACACACACGGAAATTTCTTACCCAATGCCCGCTTGCTGTGGACACCCGATGCTAAACAGTCTTTCTGGGCATCCGCAACTCGCTCGATACGCTTGCCATCCCGCTTTGAACGCGACGGCAATCAGTTGATCCGGGACGGCGCGGAATTTATTCGCCTCATCAGCAATCCGCATCTGCTGGCCGAGACCCTATGGGGATTCGAAACCGGTTACCGGCGACAGATCGCATCCGATCTGTCGGTCGATATTGCGGGATTTTTCAACGACTATAATCATTCTTCCAGTGAATCGGAAGTCGCACCGGCAACGATTCAGATAATGGAATGCATTTGCATTGGTTGCGTTTCATGCTCAGTTATAGCCACTTGCAAGTGAGAAAACAGGTACCGCTTGGCCAGGAAGCCGAATCGGGTGGAGATCCCAAACATCAATTCACTTTGCGCACGCAACTAGATTTGGTCAAGAACGTTGAGCTAGATGCCTTTTTCCGTCATATCGATAAATTACCGGGACTGAAGGTGGCCAGTTACCAAGCATTGGATTTACGATTGGCGTGGAAGCCTAAAGCAAATATGGAACTATCAGTAATCGGGCAGAATTTGTTACAGTCACACCATCAGGAGTTCGCACCGGAGTTGATCCCGACGATGCCAGTACAAATTCAGCGCGGCGTTTTTGGCCGGTTCACGTTGCGTTTCTAACAACAGCGCACGATGACGGCAACGCTCAAGCTACTCATCCACCAGCTATCAGGCTATTCGCACGCAAGAATACCTTATGCACAACTCGGCTTGTTGCTATGCAGTGCCAGCATCGCTTTGGCATCGAACGCGCACGCGGATGAATCGGGTGAGTACATGTTGAAAGCCGCGTTTTTGTATAACTTTGCGATTTTTACATCGTGGCCCGAGCGTAGCATGGATAACTTTAATCTAGGCAATTATCCCTTTAGCATACGTACAAAATCCAAGCAGATTTTATACGTAATGCTAAAATCTTTCACTAATTACATTAGCATTTTTGGGAGATGTGGTGAAAGGAAATCTGCTCAGACTGTCGTTGACAGAAAGGCATGAACTTAAACTTTTTGATGGATTGGTAAAAGGAAATAATCGTCCAACAAGAGCGAAATTTCTACAAACTGCTTTTGGAAAGGATTGGCAATTCATTTATCGTGACAAAGAATATACGTATATAGGTTCTGGAAGCGATGGTATATATGTGTATGGAGCGATAGGGAAAAGAATTGTTAAACAGCACTTTTCTCCACCAGAAGAAGGATTGAGACCAATAGCAGTAGATTATTGGGAAAAATCTGTTTTTATACTTAATATCGATGAAAACCAACAAGTAGCTTTTATTGAACAAAATAATGAAGTAGGAACAGGTGTCGCACTAGTAAGTGCTTTGGTTAGTCACATAAACAGATACGCCGGGTCAAACGAATACAAAATAGATTCTTTCGTTCTTCCAAAAAAGAATGGTTTTTGGGAAGCTGTAGCAGAATATCCTGATCCAATTACGGAATTATCCTTCTCTTATGTTGTTCCTAATATGTTCTTTGGTGGCTCTGATGCTACTAGGAAAAGTTTGAATAAATATAAGGAAAGAAACAATGCAAAGAACGTAGATATAAAGATCAGAAATCCCGATGGAATCATGCTTAATGATGATGATGTGAGATCATCCGTTGCATATGTTGAGGGAGGTGCTGGTGTTGCAAAAGCAAAATCAGGAAAACATATTGTTTATTCATCTGATGACAATGCTGAATCGCTTGCGTTGCCTGATGAAGTAAAAGATATGCTTGATGCTGGCAAAACTCCTAAAGATGATATTGATGGAAAGATAAAAAGATGAAGATATTATTTGGAGTGATAACTATTGTTGTATCAGCATCATTGATCACTATATCAATAGTCACACCTGAAATTTTATCTAAAAATACATTTCTAGCCAATTTTATCAATCATGAAATCCTTAATATATTGGCCGTAATTGTTACAGTAACATTAGTTTCTATAACTCAGGTTCACTTAGAGTTTGGAAGAATTGAAAGAAGACTGAAAGAGAAAATATTCCCTGAAGCCAGGAGAGAGATAAACCAAACAACTTGGGCTCTTGGACTGTCATTTATTTTGGTGCTTTTTGCTTTGATACTAAGAGGCGGAGTGGCAGATACAAATTTAATGGAAGTATCACTATTTAATTCATTCTGCCTAATAATGCTACTTGTAGCTACTTTATCAATGATAGATGTGGTTCATATTATGCACGTAATTTCTGATGGAGAGCCGATTGATGACAACACTAAAGAAAGCTAAAGAACAAGGAAACCTAGAAGAATTTATCAAAGAGCATGAGGAAGATGCCTCTGGCGATAAGGATATGTTTGATAAAACCCTAGCTGCTATTTCTCATCCTGAAAAGTCGAAATCAACTCAGGAAACATCGTCTCAGGATTCTTCCGAGAATTAAATCTATACTCAAATTCTTTGGCATATTTTGCCAAGTGTTTTTCAGACACATGGATATGAGTGCTGCGGATACTCTTTTTCAAATGCGCCCAGTAACCTTCCATGCTGTTAACGTGAGTATCACCATGAGCATACTGGCCAATACCATGATTAACAGTATTGTGGACATATCCTGAATTGTTTAGGCCGTTATATGATCTTAGTTCATCAGTTGATATTGTGCTGCCAGTTTCTACATTGGCGTTAATTATCGGATGCAGTGTTTTTCTCTTAACGTCAGGGACAACATGAGTCATAACATCGCCATCACGTTGCATCATTCCAAATATAACGGTTTTACCATCGGCGCCGCGTCCGCGTTTACCAGGTCTTTTGCCGCCGATGTATGTTTCATCTATTTCAATATGACCGGAAAGCATGGATTCACCGTCAACACTGGCCATATGTTCTCTAATTTGCTGCCCCATGCGATAGGCGCATTTGTAGGTTACGCCAAGCTGGCGTTGAAGCTCTTTGCCAGAAACGCCATGACGTGTTGTGGTGAACAGGTAAATTGCATAGAACCAAAGTTGTAATGATGTTCTGGATTTTTCAAACAATGTTCCAACTGTAGGGTGAAGATGATGACCGCACCATTGGCAAGAATAAGCGCGCTCAGATTTGATTGGATACCATTTAGCTTCGCGCTCGCATTTTGGGCATTTGTGACCTTTACCAAAGCGGACATTAAACAAGTGTTCCAAGCATGATTGGTCATCTGGAAACTGTTTAAAGAACTGACGAAGTGTAATCGGTTTCATGTTGCTGATCTCCTAACGATGGAATCAGTATATAGAAATCATTACCGTATGTCAAAGGGATAATTGCGAAAGAATATCAACGAACGCAGCGTGATCATCCATAGAATGAATACGACCGATCGTCTCGATCAATGCCAGCTGGTTTTCATTTCCCGCTCCGCGATTGGTGATTTGGCGGGCGTGATCAATAGCATCAAAGACAAGCCGGTTCTAACCGTGGCGGATAGCCCGGAGTAAGTGCACAAGGTGTTGTACTTAACATGAATATTAAAGATGACAAAATCACGTTTGAAGCCAACTTAAATCGGACGAGAAAAGCCGGCTTAAACTTAAGCTCCCAATTACTGCACCTTGCCACCGAGGCGCATCAGTAATAGCAAGCGTAATTTGCCCGCTGTTTCCATCCATTATCAATCCGGATTAGTTATGCAGATCTATATTTTCTTAATGAAAATTTTTATCGAATATTGGATTAAGATAAAAATAATCCTACTTCTCTTCATTTTGATACTCAATCTACCATGTTTAAATTCGATAATTTGAGAATTAAATCTGACGATTGTGTTTGCTCTGCCAAAACTCCTTTCTTCTAGCAAAAATTCTGACGTAAGAAGATACTTATTTCTTTATTCGGTCTTTGTACCGGTATTTCCAGTTTTCGCATCATCGAATCTGGAACAGATGAGCCTGGAACAACTGATGAACATCAGCGTTGTCGGTGCCGCAAAATATGAGCAGAAGCAACAACAAGCCGCCGCCGCTGTCAGTATCATCACGCGCAAGGATATCCGCACCTACGGCTGGCGCACGCTGAATCAAGCCTTGGCAAGTCTTCCCGGCATTCATCCCACCTATGACTATCAATATGAATACCTGGGCACGCGCGGTTTTGGGTTACCGGGGGATTTCAATACGCGCGTGCTGATCACCGTCAATGGCAATCGCATTAACGACGCCACGTACGACCAAGGACCGACAGGACGGGATTTCCCACTCGACATCGATCTGATTGAGCGCATCGAGTTTATTCCGGGACCGGGCAGCGCGGTGTACGGTCAGAATGCCATGCTCGGCGTGGTCAATATCATTACCCGTAAAGGCGCCGACATCAAAGGCGCCGAGCTGTCAGCATCGTATCAAACCGCTGAAGTCATGCCGCAAGAACGTGTCACGCTAGGCAAGCAATTTGATAACGGCGCCGATGCGCTCATCTCTTTTTCCGGTTTGCAATCGCGTGGCGCGGATCGTTTCTTTGAATTCGGCGATTCTGGCGTCTCCGGTATCGCGCACCGCTTGGATGGCGAGAATGTTAAACAGATGTTCGCACGCGCCTCGCATGGCCCGCTGTCGTTCGATTTTATCTACGGCAATCGGCACAAGGGCGATCCAACCGGTATGTTTTTGACCGATCCGCTGGTCAAAGGCGCTTCAGTCATCGATCGCCGCCTCAACACGCAAATTCAGTATAACGATAATTTTCTCAATGATACCCTCAATGTGCTAGGCCGTGCATTTCTTGGCCGGTACAGTTATGAACAGCCGGGCTTTTACAGCGGTGAAAAAACATTGAGTACTGGCCCGAGCGATTGGCACGGCGTGGAGCTACGCTTACTGTCAACTGCCTTTGCCGATCATAAACTGATGGCGGGATTCGAATATCAGAACAACGCTAGCATCACACAGGCATTCCAGAACTTCAATAATCCGGATGAAAATCTGCGTATTAAAAGCTCCGTGATGCGCCTAGGCGTTTACCTGCAGGATGAATGGCGTATCACTGACACGTTATCCGCCACCGTTGGCTTGCGTTACGACCACAACCACTGGATCGGCAGCCGCCTGAGTCCGCGCGGTGCGTTGATCTGGCAGGCCACTCCCAAAGCCACATTCAAGGCACTGTATGGCCGTGCGCACCGTTCACCGAATTCATACGAACGTGATTATGGCGACAATATTTCACAGGTCGCGAACCCCGGATTGCACAGTGAATCCGTCGATACCGCCGAATTGGTCGCGGATTATCTCGCACAGCCTACCCTGAACCTGCGTGCGAACGTCTACGCCTGGGATATGTACCACCTCATTGCACTCGGTATCGATCCGCTCAGCGGATTGTCCCAGTATCAGCAAAATTCCAAAAAAGTGGTCGCTAGGGGTGCGGAACTGTCGCTCGATAAAACCTGGGATTGGGGTGCGCGTTTACGCGGCAGCTTCGGCATCCAAAATGCCGAGCAGCAAAATTCTCATCTGCCCAATTCCCCTTATTATCTCGGCAAACTCAATTTTTCCCTGCCCATCCCACTGATTACCGGATTGCGGGCCGGCTCTGAATTGCAATACTACGGCAAACGCAAAACGCTCGATGGCTCCAATACCGACAGCTACGTGCTTGCCAATCTCAACTTAGTCACTAATGTTCCGCAAGTGAAAGGATTGGAAGCCTCGCTCAGTATTTATAACTTGTTTAACGAAAACTATTTGCACCCGGCTGCGGATACCAATTGGCAGAATACATTCTGGCAGTCCGGACGGACGGTTCGCTTCAGGCTGGATTATCGCTTTTAAGCGCACGTCGATATGTTATTTAAACAGCCTTACAAGCAAAAAACACCCGCAGCAATGCAACGCTATAAAGCATTGCTGCTATCCCTGCTTTTCACTCAAGCGATACCTGGCTATGCCGCCAAGAATTTAGAGCAGATAAGCATAGAAGAATTAATGGATATCTATATCGTGTGCGCCTCAAAATATGAGCAAAAGCAACAGCAAACTGCTGCCGCCGTCAGTGTGATTACACGCATGGATATCCGCACCTATGGCTGGCGCTCACTGAATCAGGCATTGGCAAGCCCACCCGGTATTCATACCACATACGATTATCAATATGAATAACCTAGGTACACGAGGCTTCAGTCAGCCCGGAGAATTCAATTCTCGTGTACTGATTACGATTAATGGCAATCGCATCAATGACGCGACCTACTATCTAGGCCCTACGGGATGGGATTCTCCGCTCGATATCGACTTAATTAAGCGGATTGAATTTATTCACTGGTCTGGCAGTACAATATACGGTTTGAATGCCATGCTCGGCGCGGTTAATATTATTACCCGCAAGGGCGCCGGCGTGAAAGGCACCGAACTCTCCGCGTCATATCAGACAGCGGAATTGATGCCGCAAGAACGCGTCACCTTGGGCAAGCAATTCGATAATGGTGCGGATGCATTAATTTCCTTTTCGGGCCTTCAGTCCAGGGGAGTAAACCGGTTTTTTGAATTTGGTGATTCCGGCCTATCCGGGGTGGCGCGGCACATGGATGGAGAGAACATCAAACAGATGTTTGCCCGCGCTTCGTACGGCCCGCTTTCATTTGACTTCATCTACGGGAACCGGAAAAAAGAAGATCCAACGGGCGCTTATTTATCGGATCCGCTAGTTACCGGTCAGTTTCAGCGCGATCGCCGTCTCAATGCGCAAATTCAATATAACGATCATTTCGCCAACGATACGTTGAACGTGCTTGGCCGGCTGTTTCTCGGCCAATACCGCTACGATAACCCGATGGTCTACAGCGGCGGGAGAACTTTATCCACCGGCCCCTGCGATTGGCACGGCGCCGAATTGCGCCTGCTTTCAACTGCAATCGCCAATCATAAGTTAATGTTCGGTGTTGAATATCAGAACAACACCGGCATCAAACAAGCTTTTCAGAATTTCGACAATCCCGTTCAGAATATCGCGATTCACAATTCCTTGCTGCGGATGGGCGTCTACATTCAAGATGAGTGGCGCATCAACGACACTCTGTCGGTAACCGCGGGACTGCGTTATGACCACTACAAGTGGATAGATAGCGTGTTTAGCCCGCGTGGGGCATTGATCTGGCAAGCGACTCCGAAAACCACATTTAAGGCGCTGTACGGCCGCTCACATCGCGCACCCAATTCGTTCGAGCGAAATTACAGCGATGGCGCCTACCAAGTGACCAATCCGGAATTACAGAGCGAAATGGCTGATACCACTGAGTTTGTGGCGGATTACCTGCCACTGCCCAGTATGAATCTGCGCGCAACGGTTTATCAATGGGATATGCACAATATCATCACACTGGGTGTTGATCCGGTCAGCGGGCTGTCGCAATATCAACAAACTGGAAAAAGAGTTTTAGCCAGAGGAGCTGAGCTATCTCTCGATAAAACATCGGATTTCGGAGGCCGGTTGCGCGCAAGCTATGGTATCCAGAACGCCGAACAACACGATTCCCATTTAGTCAATTCGCCGTATCATTTGGGGAAAATTAATATTTCCATCCCCATCCCGCTGATTAGCGGCATGCGCGCTGGCTATGAATTGCAATACTACGGCAAGCGTAAAACGCTCGACGGCAGTAATACCGATAGCCATGTTCTTGCCAATCTCAATCTGGTCACCCATGTTGCCCGGGTGAAAGGGCTGGAAGCTTCGCTCAGTATTTATAACTTATTTAACGAAAACATCTGCATCCGGCAGCGGATTCCAATTGGCAAAACACTTTCTGGCAGCCTGGTCGGACGGTTCGTTTCAGATTGGATTACCGTTTTTAAGTGCGCGCCGATATGACTTGCCTGCTCCCAAAATTCCGCCAGCTCATCGATCGCATAGCGAAAGTTTGGCCTATGCCGGACTATAGTTTGGTTAAGCAGGCTGCCAGTGCTTTGGGCTATCGTCACAATAGCAACCAATCTTACCTTCGTCATTTCCCCATTCTTGCGTTATGCTGCATATTATTGACTTATTCACCAGGGACATACGCTGAGCAACCGCCGGAATATCGCTTAAAAGTGGCTTTCCTATACAATTTTATTGCTTATACTGAGTGGCCGGATCAGCAGAATCCCAATTTGAATTTCTGTATCTATGGTGAAGATCCATTCGGTGAGCATTTGCAGCATTTACGGGGCAAAAAAACCAATGAGCAGGAAATATTGATTCGACATACACAGCGCATCGAGGATCTTTCCATGTGCCGGATAGTTTTTATCTCCAGATCCGCCATGCACGACCTTAATGCCATCCTCAATCAATTGAACGGGAAGCCGATATTAACCATCAGTGATAGCCCTAATGCCAGTCTGCAAGGTGTTGTAATCAACATGTCTATCAAAGAAGGTAAAGTAACCTTTGAAGCCAATATTGCCAGCGCAAAAAGAAGTGGCTTAAAACTCAGCTCTCAATTACTACGTTTCGCCAGTGAGGTATATCAATAATGAAGGATCAATCGTCAACTGCTGTAACGTTACGCGCCAAATTGCAACAAATCAGCTTTGCCACCCAGGGCACAGCGATGCTGCTGGTTGCAACACTGGTTATCTTGAGCAACTTCTTCATCAGTTTCTTCTCGTTACTGCAAACCAGTCAATCGACGGCAAAATTACTGGCCGAAAACGCGGTAGCAACCTTGATGTTCCAGGACACGACCACTGCCAAAACGCTGTTACATTCGCTCAACAATACCCCGGAAGTCCAGGCTGCGGCGATCTATACTGAAGAAAAGAAGCAATTCGCGCAGTACTCAGTTGAAAATAAATCACTCCCGGAAACCTTATCCTCTTTAAATGAAAGCTATGCATCGGATACACACTTATTAACCATTACGCAGCCCATTTACTTCAACGATCAGCTTTTGGGCGGCCTTTATCTGGAAATAACTTTATCTCCGCTTTACTGGCAGATTCTTTGGTATGTTGTCATTACCATCGCCGCAGCTTTCCTTGCTCTAATCATTGCCAACCTGATGCTGCAACGGCTTAACCGCTCCGTGCTGGATCCCCTCAAAGACCTCTCTTCGGTCATGGAACACGTCACCAGCAAGGCCGATTACACCACACGATTGAGACTGGGAGCCATCGCCGAATTGAATACCTTATCGAAGGGATTCAATAACATGCTCGAGATGATCCAAGAACGCGATGCAAAGCTGGCAAACCATCTCGATCACCTCGAAGACGAAGTCACAAAAAGAACCGCCGAACTGGTGCTGGCGAAAGAATCCGCTGAAGCCGCGAGTAAAGCAAAAAGTGAATTTCTGGCCACGATGAGCCACGAGATCCGTACGCCGATGAACGGCATTCTGGGTATGACCGAGCTGTTACTGGATACACACCTGGACAAGGATCAGCGCCGTTTTGCAGATACTGTACAGAGCTCGGGACAGCATCTTTTGGGCATCATTAACGACATTCTTGATTTCTCCAAAATCGAGTCGGATCACATGGAATTGGAAATCATTGATTTTGATTTGGTCAAGATGATTGAAGACACACTGGCCATGTTCGCGCAACCCGCTGATAAAAAAGGCCTAGAGCTGGCGGCACAGTTTACCCCGCCCAATATCGCCTTCATGGTGCGCGGAGACTCATTCCGTTTACGTCAGATCATCGCGAATCTGCTTAACAATGCCATCAAATTCACTTCAGAGGGCGAAGTAGTCATCCGCACCACACTGACCAATGAATCGGCGACACGATCAAATATCAGTATATGCGTGGAAGATACCGGGATCGGTATTCCTGCGGAGTATCATGACAAGATCTTCCAGCATTTCTCTCAAGCCGATGGTTCTACAACGCGCCAGTATGGCGGAACGGGACTCGGATTAACGATCTGTAAACGATTATTGGAACTGATGGGTGGAAGCATCCATGTCGAAAGCTTGCCGGGTCAAGGTTCCAAATTCTGGATACATGTGCCGCTGGAAAAATCGCAACTGGAATACAGCCATTCCTCCAATATGGCCGATTTAATTGGCATCAGGGCATTGGTTGTCGATGACAATCAAACCAACCGGGAGATTCTTAAAATACAGTTGCAAAACTGGCAAATTAACGTTGTGTGCGCCAATGGAGCCGACCAAGCGCTCATGTTCATGAACAAGGCGCTGGAAAACAACGAAGCCTTTCATTTAGCCATATTGGACATGCATATGCCCAAAATGAATGGCTTGCAATTGGCCGATAAAATTTATGCGCACCCCGGCATGCGCAAAACGCGCATGATGATGCTCACTTCAACCCATAGTGATGCAAGCCAGCTGGAAAGACAAAGCATCGGGATTTTACGTTGCGTCAATAAGCCAATCCGCCAGAAGGAGCTATTTGAAATTATCCGTGACGTAATGGGCCGCGATCTCGCCCAATCGGTCACAGAAGCTGTTATTGAGCAAGCTCCGCCAGCTCAGCTTATGTCCGGAATAAAGGGCAGGATTCTGGTCGCCGAAGACAATCCGGTCAATCAGGAAGTGGCTAAAGCAATGCTGAACAGACTTGGCATGGAGACATCCATTGCGAACGATGGCAAACAAGCGGTAGAACTGGTTTACAGCAATCCGTACGATATTATTCTCATGGATTGTCAAATGCCGGTGATGGATGGTTTTGAAGCAACTTCGGAAATCCGCAAGCAATTCAGCAACATCCCCATCATTGCACTGACGGCAAATGCAACTGAAGATGATCGCACGCGTTGCTTAAATGCCGGAATGAACGACTTTCTTTCCAAGCCCTACTCAATCGATCAATTACAGCAAAAAATCACCGATTGGTTATCTAAAGAAAAAAGTAACTCATTGAATGCTGTAAAATTAGAAGCTATTGATATGAAACATGATGCTAACATTATGCCTGCACTCAATCCAACGCGACTGAATCAAATCCGTGAACTTGATTCATCGGGCGGAGATAGCTTATTGAACAAAATTCTGCAAGCCTTTCTCGAATCCGCTGAAAGCAATATCCGTCAGCTTGAACAGGCCATTTTAAATTGTGATGCCGATAGCCTGCGCCAAACGGCCCATGCGTTAAAATCCAGTTCGGGCAATATTGGCGCCGAAGACTTATCCGCCATCTTTAAACAATTGGAAGCGGATGGCCGATCGGGAGAACTCGCTCATGCGCAAACGCTACAACAACACATGCAGCAACAATACCAAAGCGTAATTACCGAGATTAAAAAAATACTCAATCCATCGTGACAACAGAATCTTTCAGAATCCTACTGGCCGACGATGATGCGACGGTCAGACTGCTCATGCAGGCCGCTTTAGAAAAAGCAGGCTTCAATGTCACCGTGGCATGCGACGGCGTGGAAGCGGTTCGCTTGTTTGAAGCAGGACCTGCGGATATGGTCATGCTGGATGTTGAAATGCCGGGTATGGACGGTTATGCAGTTTGTTCGTATTTACGGGAGAAAATAGGCGACGAATTACCCATCATGATGGTCACCGGAATGGATGATATGCAATCGATCAACCGTTCCTTTGAAGCCGGCGCAACTGACTTTATCGCCAAGCCCATCAACTGGAATCTGATCGCCTATCGCATTTTATATTTGCGGCGAGGCTATCTGAACATGCTCGCGCTCAAAGTTGCCAATGCGCGCAGCACAGCCATTTTCAGCGCTATCCCCGATACCATGTTCATCTTGAACGATAAAGGCAAGATCATCGATATCTGCAGCCATCCTGATAACACACCCTGGTTGACTTCCGGTGCGGCAAGCACATTGAGCCAAAGCTTACCGGAACAAATTGTCGGCCTTTATCTAGGTGCGGCTGATCGTGCGCGCCGCCATGGCACGGTGGAGCTTTTCGAGTACCCGCTCAAACTGGCCGATGGCAAAACCAGATACTATGAAAACCGTATCGTGGTTATTGACCCCAAGGAAACACTTTGCCTGCTGCGCGATATCACGGAACGCAAAGACTCCGAAAACAAAATATTTCACCTCGCTTATTTCGATAATCTGACCGGATTGCCCAATCGTCAATCGTTCATGGAACGCCTGGAGGGAGAAATCAAACGCGCCCAATTTACGGGTAACAAATTAGCGGTACTGTTTCTCGATTTGGATGGATTCAAAAGTATCAACGACACCATGGGGCACAATACTGGCGACACCATTCTACAGTGGGCGGCCGAACGGTTGCAGAGCAGCACGCGCCCTTCCGACTTTGTTTCCCGCAACAATGCCGAGCAGCCGGAAGTTAAACTTGCTCGCCTCGGCGGTGATGAATTTACGGTTGTCATTCCCAATCTGCCGCGCGCCGAAGATGCATTGATTCTGGCGCATCGCATCCGCGAAGCCATGCGCCGCCCTTTTCAGCTTGAGAGCCGCGATGTCGTGTTAACCGCCAGCATCGGAATTGCTTTGTATCCGGACGATGGCGCAGACGCGGAAACTTTACTCAAGCATGCGGATACAGCGATGTATCACGCCAAGAATGAAGGCAGGGATAATTGTCAGTTCTATAACGTCGACTTGACCTTTCAAGCCGAGAAACGCATGCATCTGGAAAATGATTTACGCAATGCATTACAACAGAATGAACTTTATCTTGTCTACCAGCCGCAACTGGATGTAGCGGAGGAAAACTTCCAATCGGTGGAAGCGCTGATCCGCTGGCAACATCCTAAACAAGGGCTTATTTCGCCGCTTGACTTTATTCCGCTGGCGGAAGAAAACGGCTTGATTATTCCGATCGGTGACTGGGTGCTGCGAACCGCCTGCACCGAAGCCGCGCAATGGCATCAACGCGGACGGCCGTTACAGGTTGCGGTCAACCTCTCGCCGCTGCAAATTAAGAATCCCGATTTTGTTAAAAATGTGCTCGATATCCTGGTGGAAACCGGTTTTCCGCCAGACAAGCTGGTATTGGAAATTACCGAGGGCGCCTTGATGGAACATAGCGAGAATACCTTGGCAACACTGCTTGCATTGCGTGAACATCATATCCAAATCGCTTTGGATGATTTCGGCACTGGTTATTCGTCGATGAATTATTTAAAGCGCTTACCCATTAATAACATCAAAGTGGATCAGAGCTTTGTGCGCGGCTTGCTGGATAAAAAAGAAAATCTCGCGATTGTCCGGGCGATTATTTCGTTATCGAAAAATCTTGGCTTTTCCGTTACCGCCGAAGGTATCGAGTCACTGAATCAGGCGCAGGTCTTGAAATATTTTGGCTGTGAAACTTTGCAAGGCTACTATTTCAGCAAGCCGATCACGATGCAAGAAATGCTTGCGCTCACCGATAAGCAGTGGTCTATCCAGCCACTCAGACCGAACGGAGTCGATCATGAAAGTAGCTGATATCAATCAGTTAAACATCAGCACCGCACTGCCCAGTCCCAAAGGCGTAGCGCTCGCCCTGCTGGAAGCCTGCCGGCAAGAGGATGTCACCATTAGTGAAATCACCAAACTGATCCAGACCGATCCGGCGCTCTCGGGCCGCCTGATTCAACGCGCCAATGCCACCAAACAAACTGCGCGCGCTGTCTCATCGGTGTCCGACGCAGTATCCCGCGTCGGTTTGATTGCCGTCAAGCAATTAGCCATGGGTTTTTCATTGATCGATCAATATCAGAAAAACCCCGGCAAGGGATTTGATTACCAGCAATTCTGGTCACATTCATTATTGATGGCGATTGCCATGCAGGAACTGGGCAAAGTAACTCGCGTATGTGCTCCCGATGAGTTGTTTGCTTGCGGTTTGATGATGCGTATCGGCTGCTTGGCATTAGCTTCAATTTATCCGGAAAAGTATTCCGAGCTACTGCAGAAACAATCGCCTGACATTACGCTGAATCAATTGGAACAACAGTATCTGCAAACCGATCATAACGAATTGACGGCGGCCATGCTGATCAATTTCGGCTTTCCGGCGATCTTTGTGGAGTCCATTTACTATCATGAGAAACCCGATGAATCCGGTTTTTCCGAAGGCTCCCGGCCGCACCAGATTGTGCATCTGCTGTATCTGGCGAAACAAATCGCCGATTTTGCTTTAACCGAAGAATCCGAACGCAACCAGCGTATCTCCGCACTATTGCTACTGGGTGGAAAAATTGGCTTGGATACGGAAACATTCGGCGCCTTTATCGATCAGATCATCCAAGAATGGCACGCATGGGGAAAAATACTCAAGATCCCGGTCATGGATTTTCCTCTGCCGTTCCATAAAATGATGAACGCATCCGCGCCGCGCCCGGAAAATGCCACGAATGCCGCCTCACTGCGCATCTTGTTAGTGGAAGATGATCCGTCCAGTTTGATTCTTACCAAAGAATTGCTTGCCAACGTGCTCGGTCATACCGTATTCACCAGCAATGACGGCCAGCAAGCATTGGCGCTAGCGATGGACGTTTTACCGCATATTGTCATCACCGACTGGATGATGCCGGTCATGAACGGTCTCGAATTAACCAGGTCTCTGCGCGCAACCGAGTGGGGCCAGAATTTATATGTCATTATGCTGACCAGCGTCGAAGATGAAGAGGAAGTCATCAAAGCATTCGATGCAGGCGTGGATGATTACATCACCAAACCGATCAATATACGCGCTTTCCGTGCCCGGCTGCGGGCGGCTTGGCATTACCGGCAACTGCAGGAATCCTGGGAACAAGATCGCGAACAACTCAAGCGTTTTGCCGCTGAGCTGGCGGTTACCAACCGCAAACTGGAGTACTTTGCCTTAACCGACATGCTCACGGAGCTACCGAACCGGCGCTCCGGCATGGAAACACTGGCGGAAACCTGGAGTATCGCTAACCGCTCCAACCAATTGATGGCCGTCATGCTGCTCGACATCGATCATTTCAAAGTCATTAACGATAACTACGGCCATGCGATTGGCGACAAAGTACTGAAAGAATTATCCGCGGTCATCCGGAAAACTGCGCGCAAAGGCGATACTTTCTGCCGCATGGGCGGAGAAGAGTTCTTGGTCGTCTGCCAGCTTGGAAATTCGGATGCCAAGTCGGTCATCCTTTTCGCCGAAAGACTCCGCCAGAAAATAAGCCAACAGCAAATCAACATCGGTGAAATCAATATCCAGATCACCATTAGTATTGGTGTCGCGCTAAAAGAATCCGGCATGAAAAATGAAGGCCATCTGGTCAATGCAGCCGATAAGGCCCTTTATGCAGCCAAAAACGCCGGAAGAAACCGGGTTTTTCTGGCGCTAAAAGAAAAACTCCTGCCTGCACCGTCCATCACCGCGCAACCACCGGCTAAAACCTGAGAAAGTTCTGAGAAACTGCCGCGCTCGGCCATGCTGCATTGACATCAGGTTAAAAATGCTCATTTACCCCTCGTAAACTGCGCTTTTTCAGCTGATTTCGCCTTACCTGACCGTCGCTCGCCACCTTTTTCAGAGCTTCCCTAACCCGAAGGCTTTTCTTAATTTTTGAAAAACAAGCCTGAATTTGCTGTAATTCATGCTTTAAAGAACCATCCGACAAAGTATCATGGCAAATTCTGACAAAAATGCCGCGCGATAGCGCTCACCGGAAATTAATGGCTTGTAGTTTCGATGTTTAATCTGGCAATACCCTTCAATTTGAAGTTGTCGATCTTCATTGTTTTCTGCTGTCTGGCCAATGCCGTGACGGCGGAAAACAGAACGATTATTGGAAAGCGGCCGGTTGACAATCAGTTCTTGGATCTCAGCATTGAAGAACTGATGAAAGTCGAGGTCACATCCGCATCGAGACGTTCGCAGAAGCTCTCCGAAGTTCCCTCCGCCATTTTTGTCATCACCCAGGACGATATTCGCCGTTCGGGCGCGACCAGCATTCCGGAAGCCTTGCGCATGGCGCCCGGTGTCGAAGTCGCACGCATCGGCACGGACAAATGGGCCATTAGCATACGCGGCTTCAATGGACGTTTTGCCGACAAGCTGCAAGTCATGATGGATGGCCGCAGTGTCTACAATCCGCTGTTCGCCGGGGTGCAATGGGAGCAGCAAGATACACTGATGGAAGACATCGAACGCATCGAAGTCATCCGCGGCCCTAACGCGGCAGTCTGGGGTGCCAACGCTGTCAACGGAGTGATCAATATCATCACCAAAAAAGCTGCCGATACTCAGGGAGCATTATTCTCCGGGGGCGGCGGCAGCTTTGAGCGCGGCTTTGCGGGCGCGCGCTACGGCGGAAAAATCAACGACGACACGCACTACCGTTTTTATGTCAAGGGATTCACCCGCGACCACATGAAAACAGTCACCGGGGAAAACGCCAACGATGCTTGGCATCAAGCCAGAGGGGGCTTCCGGCTGGATCATGCGCGCGGCATCGATCTGTTTACCGTGCAAGGTGATATTTTTTACAACGCCTTTGGCGACCGGCTGGATAAATCGCAATTGAGCGCGCCAATCATCCAGGCAGAAACGGCCAGAGGACATAATGAAGGCGGCAATATCCGCCTGCGCTGGGACCGGAAGTTCTCGGAAAAATCGGCCATCATGCTGCAAACGTATTACGATCGCGTCGATTACCGCTTGTTAACCAGCTCGATTTTTAGCGCCGAAAGTTTCGACATTGATTTGCAACATCGTTTCCCGCTTTTTGACAAACACGATGTGACGTGGGGGGCGAACTACCGTCTTTATCACAACAAAGTATCCGACACCGAGTTGATTTCCTTCAGTCCGCGTGAGCAAACCAATCATCTTGCCAGTGCTTACATTCGCGATGAAATCACGCTATTGCCCGAACGCTTACGGCTCAATCTGGGCTCGCGTTTTGATCACAATGATTTTACCGGCATGGAAATCCAGCCCAACGCACGTTTAATGTGGACACCAGATATACAAAACTCGATCTGGATGGCCGTTTCTCGCGCAGTACGGACACCTTCCCGGGCGGAAAACGATATTCAGCTCAACACCCGGACACTCGGTGCAATTCCCGGTTTATCAGCGCTGCTTCCGTTTCCGGTTTTGGCACAACTCAATGGTGCTTCAAACTTCAATGCGGAAAAGCTAATCGCCTACGAAATAGGTTACCGGCATCAGTTTTCACCTCAGGCTTCCATCGATATTTCCGCTTTCTACAATGATTATAGCCAGTTACGCGACCTATCTATCGGATTACCGCTGTTTCACGCAAGCTACCCGCCTCACTTGATACTGCCGGTCGGACTGACCAACAAAGCTTCGGGGCATACACATGGGGTGGAAGCATCGATTGAATGGAAACCGAATGAAAAATGGCGTCTGCAAAGCAGCTACAGTTACCTGAATATGCATATTCACTCCGATTCGCCACTAAGACGAATCGACCCGACAACCGGCAGTGCCGACAAAGTCAGTCCGCAACATCAGGTATCCGTCCGCTCGAATTACGATTTATCGGAAAAATTGCAGTTTAATCTTTGGTTGCGTTATGTCAGCAGCGTGGATTTCTACCGGATTCCCGGCTACGTCACCATGGACGCCAAACTGGTGCATCGCCCCCTCAAGAATGTCGAGTTATTTGTGGTCGGGCAAAACCTGTTCAGCCAGAATCACAGAGAATTCTCTGCCGATTTTCTCCCTTCATTTCCAGTCTATATACCGCGCGGCGTTTATGCCGGAGCGGAATGGCGGTTTTAGCGATGAATACCAGACAAACAACCCATCAGCTCGTTGGAATGCAAACCGAACCTGCGGTCCGAGGGCTGACTCTAATGCGTAAATGGCTATTGCAGCTCACTGTCCTCTGCTTCCTGGGGTTTTTTGTAGAACTTGCACCGGCAAGCGGTAAGCTTGCCGAAGATCAATTTCTGAATTTAAGCATCGAAGAATTGATGAACGTCAAAGTCACCACGGTGTCAAGGCGTCCGCAGAAACTGACTGAAGTTGCATCCGCTGTCTTTGTGATTACTCAAGATGATATTCGCCGCTCCGGCGCCACGAGTATTCCGGATGCCTTAAGAATGGCGCCTGGCGTACAAGTAGAGCGTATCGATACGAATAAATGGGCAATCAGTGTGCGTGGTTTTAACGGCCGCTTTGCCAATAAATTGCAAGTCCTGATGGATGGACGCAGTATTTATTCACCTATATTCTCAGGCACACTGTGGGAACATCAAGACACGTTGATGGAAGATATCGAACGTATCGAAGTGATCCGTGGGCCTGCTGCTACAGTATGGGGCGCGAATGCGGTGAATGGCGTGATTAACATCATCACCAAGAAAGCCGCCGATACCCAGGGAACGCTTCTCAGCGCGGGTGGTGGAACTTTTGAACAGGGTTTTGTCGGCGCGCGTCACGGTGGAAAGATTAATGAAGAAACACCTTTTCGCGTCTATGTCAAAGGCTTTACAAGAGACAATACTTCATCATTATCCGGAGAAAACAATCGCGACCAATGGCATTCGGCCAGGGGAGGATTCCGGGTAGACCATAGTCGCGGCATCGATCAGTTCACCTTGCAAGGCGATGTTTTCTTTAATTCCAACGGCGATAGAATCAATAGAGCGGTACTCGATTTGCCAACAATTCCGGTCAACGGTTACCGTGGCTATGAAGAGGGTGGAAATATCCGTTTCCGTTGGGACCGGACAATGTCCGATCGCTCTTCCATCATGTTTCAAACCTACTATGACCGTATCCGCCAGAAGATATTGCCGGTTGTTGATTATGATGCCGAAAGCTTTGATCTTGATTTTCAGCATCGTTTTCCCCTGTTCGACCGGCATGACTTAACTTGGGGTACTAATTACCGGCTCTATCATAATACGGTTTATGATACTGATATCATTACTTTCCATCCGCGCACGCGATCCAACCAGCTCATCAGCGGCTTTATTCGCGATGAAATCACGTTGATACCCGATTACTTGCGGTTCTCAATCGGCACGCGTTTGGATCACAATGATTTTAGCGGATTGGAAATACAACCCAACGCACGTCTCATGTGGACTCCCAATGCCAAGAACTCGGTTTGGATGGCGGTTTCACGCGCAGTTCGCACCCCTTCCCGTTCTGAAAACGACATCCGCATGAGTTCAGCGCAAATACGTGATTTCCCAGGATTGTCTGTGCTACCTTTTCCGATATTGGTGGCATTCCAGGGCTCGCACGGTTTTAATTCCGAAAAACTCATCGCCTATGAGTTAGGCTATCGCCATCAATTTTCTTCAAGAGCGTCAGTCGATATTGCCGGATTTGTTAACGATTATAGTCAGCTGCGCGATGCCAGTTTTGGCGCATTGTCGCTGAGTACAGGCGTACCCACTCAACTCTTATTGCCAGTCATGGGCAATAATCAAGCATCTGCATTAACTTACGGATTTGAGATTTCTGCTGATTGGAAACCCATAGACAAATGGCGCTTGCAAAGCAATTATAGTTTTCTGCAAATGGATATCGCGGCGAATTCATTAACCAAAAGATTTGACCCCCTCACCAGCGGCGCTGAAAAGGTAAATCCTCAACATCATTTATCGCTTCGTTCAAACCACGATTTATCAGATAAATTGGAAGCAAATTTCTGGTTACGCTATACCAGTGCTATCTCGCAATACAACATCCCCGGCTATGTCACGATGGATGCCAAAATAACGTATAAACCGGTCAGAAACCTGGAGCTGTTCGTTGTCGGGCAAAACCTGTTTAGTCAGAATCATCGAGAGTTCGTGGCTGATTTCCTGCCTTCATCACCAGCCTTTATTCCGCGAGGAATCTATGGCGGCGCACAGTGGCGCTTCTAATCAGAATAATGAATATGCCCACACTTAACCAACTCATCAGACGCTCAGGCACAATCGTGAAACGATGTGTCTACGGCATCATTCTGGCCCTGGGGTTAGGTTACGGTCTGCCAGTCACATACTCAATCGCCCAAGCGGGCGGCATCACTGAATATCAGGTCAAAGCGGCTTTTATCTATAACTTTGTCGCATTCACGCAATGGCCGGACACTACCGGACAAACCATCCATCTTTGTGTTTACGGCGAAGACTATTTTGGCAGTGAAATCGATAAATTACAGAGCAAACCAGTGGATAAGCGCACTATCAAAATAGTGCGCATCAACAATCCGGAAAAATTGGCGGATTGCCAAGTGGTATTTTTCTCAAAATCGGTCAGCAGCTCGCTATCAAACTTTTTAAGCAGCTTACCGGCGCAGCCTATCTTGACCTTGGCCGACAGCCCCGATGCCATAGCACAAGGCGTGATCATCAATATGAATCTGGTCAATGAGAAAATTGTATTTGAAATTAATCTGGAAATTGCACGCAAGTCCGGATTGGATATCAGTTCAAAATTACTGCAACTTGCTGTCAAAGTGTATCAATAGCCCCCCCCGGCACTCGATTGCCGGGATCCTTCCCAAACGTCACTGTGATTATCCCTGCACAAAAATTCCTGCTTTTTTGTAAGAAATAGTCATTTTTTATCAGCCAATTCCTGCCATAGCGCTGATCCATAGCATGCGAAAATTTCATCCGAATATTGGTCGAGTTGTGAAGCCGTCGCAGTCACTCTAAGCGATTGCACTGCCACACCCGATCTAACCAACATCGCTCGAGAGTGTGCTGAAACTTGTTCAGTTCAACCCTGAAAACCTTTGTAGTACCCACATCAGCGAAAAGAGACCGTTGTAGATGAAAACATCCCTATGAAGATATTTTGTCCATTTACTCAATTGCATCCCATTCACCGGCAACCAAAGCAGCAGCATCGTAAAACCTTGACGCTGCGGCTTGCCAGCTTGTTTCTGCTTGGATACCTTGCGAATCCGGCGATGGCGGAGAACCAATCGATCAATAATCAGTTTCTGAACCTGAGCATTGAAGAGCTGATGAACGTCAAGGTAACCACGGTCTCGAGAAATCCGCAACGGCTTACCCAAGTGGCATCCGCAGTTTTTGTCATTACCCAGGACGACATCCGCCGCTCCGGTGCGACAAGTATTCCAGATGCTTTAAGAATGGCGCCCGGCGTGCAAGTCGATCGCGTCGGCACCGATAAGTGGGCGGTCAGTATTCGCGGCTTTAATGGCCTTTATGCCAACAAGCTGCAAGTGCTGATGGACGGCCGCAGTGTCTATTCACCGATTTTCTCCGGCGTATTATGGGAACAGCAAGACACGCTGATGGAAGATATCGAACGCATCGAGGTGATCCGCGGCCCTGCCGCCACATCGTGGGGATCCAATGCGGTCAATGGCGTCATCAATATTATCACCAAGAAAGCCGCCGATACCCAGGGCGCGCTCTTTACCGCCGGCGGGGGAAGTTTCGAGAACGGTTTCGCAGGCGCCCGCTATGGCGGCATGATCAATGAAGACACGCCTTTCCGTGTCTACGCGAAAGGATTCACCCGAGGCCAGACCCAATCGTTATCCGGGGAAAGCGCTAACGATCAATGGCATTCGGCCAGGGGTGGATTTCGCTTCGACCATAGCCGTGGCATTGACCAATTTACATTGCAAGGCGATTTCTTTTCCAATTTCGATGGCGGCACGCTGGATAAAAGCGCTTCCAATCTATCGATCAACCGGTCCGGTGAAATGCGCGGACATAATGAAGGGGGAAATATACGCTTCCGCTGGGACCGGACGTTCTCCGAGAATTCCTCCTTCATGCTACAAGCTTACTACGACCAGAATCAGTCGATACTGCAACCCATAGGGAAATTTAACGCCGAGAGCTTTGACGTCGACATGCAATACCGGTTTCCTTTATTCGAGCGGCATAATTTGACATGGGGCGCTAATTACCGGCTTTATCACAACAAAGTTTTCGATACTCATTTATTGACATTCTCTCCGCGTGAACAAACGAATCATTTAATCGGCACTTTCATCCGTGATGACATCACGTTGATACCGGATCGCCTGTTGTTTACATTAGGCAGCCGATTTGAGCACAACGATTTTACCGGCATGGAGATACAACCCAATGCACGCCTGATGTGGACGCCGAATACCGAGAACTCAATTTGGCTGGCGGTATCCCGCGCGGTGCGGACGCCTTCGCGCGCGGAAAACGACTCCATGATTAATATCACACCACAATTGCAAAATGCGGCCGGATTATCCGCGTTGTCATTCCCTATCACCGCTATACTGAACGGCAGCCATCACTTTAACTCGGAAAAATTAATCGCCTATGAACTGGGCTACCGGCGCCAGTTCACTCCCCAGGCCTCCATTGATTTGGCAGGGTTCGTCAACGACTATAGTCAAATGCGTGACGCAAGCTTTGGCACACTATCGTTCATGACCGGACTCCCAAGGCAACTTCTGCTGCCCTTAACCATTAACAATCAGGGATCCGCGCTAACCTATGGTTTTGAAACATCGGTTGATTGGAAGCCAAAAGAAAATTGGCGCCTGCAAAGCAGTTACAGCTTTCTCCACATAGACTTCTCCTCGAATAATTTGCTGACAAAATCCGACCCAACCGCTGGCGGTATCAGTAAGGTAAATCCTCAGCATCAGCTGTCGGTTCGTTCTAACTACGATTTCTCCGAGAAATTACAACTCAATCTTTGGCTGCGCTATACCAGCAATATCTCTTTTTACAACATCCCAAGCTATGTCACGATGGATGCAAAACTGGCATACAGACCAACCAAAAATACCGAGCTATTCGTTGTGGGTCAAAATCTGTTTAGCCAGAATCATCGAGAGATGGGCTCTGAGTTTATTCCAATCGTACCCGCGTTCATTCCGCGAGGAATTTACGCCGGAGCACAGTGGCGCTTCTAATCAGAACAATGAATATGCCCACACTTAACCAGCTCATCCGACGCTCAGGCACAATCGTGAAACGATGTGTCTACGGCTTCATTTTAGCTCTGGGGTTAGGTTACGGTCTGCCGGTTACGCACTCAACTGCCAAAGCCGACAGTATCGTTGAGTATCAAGTCAAGGCCGCTTTTATTTATAACTTTATCGCCTTCACGCAGTGGCCCGAGAATGTGGGTCAAACGATTAATCTGTGCGTTTACGGCGAAGATTTCTTTGGCAGCGAAATCGACAAACTGCAAAACAAACCGGTCGACAAGCGTCACATCAAAGTCGCGCGGATAGACAATCCGGAGAAATTAACCGGGTGCCAGGTGATATTCTTCTCCAAGTCGGTCAGCAGCAACCTGTCAAACCTATTGAGCAGTCTGCCCGGCCAACCCATCCTGACATTGGCCGACAACCCAAACGCCATATCCCAAGGGGTGATCATCAATATGAACCTGGTCAATGAAAAAATTGTATTTGAAATCAATCTGGGAATCGCACGCAAGTCGGGACTGGATATCAGCTCAAAACTGCTTCAGTTGGCCGCTAAAGTACATCAATAGTGTTTTTTTCACCATTGCTACTAAGAAATACCCGCATTTTCCCGGCTAAATCTCGGTTTAGATTGAATACATCGAATGTACAATATTTTTAATTATTTTTTGATCATCGAAAAAAGAATCCATACCCGGATATTTATCCATCTGTTCCAATCAACCGGAGATCTTCATCATGAAACGGCTTATTCTATCGGCTTGCGCATTCGTTCTAATCGCTCACATACAGTTCGCTTTCGCCACGACGTCTACGGACACGGAAAAATTGCTCAATTGGGCTGAAAAGACCTTCCCGCAATTCTTCCCTAGCCCTCAAGCCACACAAAATATCGAGCCCTGGTTATTCCGCTACTATCCGGAGACTGGCGTTTATGCGGGTGTCAATAAAAGTGACAATGCTGTTTACGTTCTTGGCGGACCCTGGGGAAACAATCCGACATTGATCGACACGCTCGCAAACTTGATCAGCCAAGTCGATAGTTCCGGCGGTAATGGCGGCATTGCTGCTTGTGATACGTCAAATACGCTCAGCGGCGTATCTTATAGTCAAAGCGGTAATGTTGTCACCGTCACGACCGGTAGCAGCTGTGTCGTCTTACCGGATCTTAGCACAACCAATTTGTGTACAGTCCCGTCACAAACAACCGCAAGCGGTATTCATGCGCTGGGCAGCAACACAATCACCTCATCAACAATCAGCGGAATTACGATTAGCATCCCAGGATTGCCCGATCCTTTCTCAGAACTCATCAACTCAGCGGCAAATGTTAAACATTGCACTATCAATGCACCGGCAGGAACTGAGAATCTGACAGTCAATTCAAATCTTTGTCTTGATATCACTACGGTATTTTCCAAAGAACTGGGAAGCATATCCATTCCCGGTGTGGCAGTAACCCCGCCCATCACCTACACGACAACGGGTACGTATAAAAACGCCATTGTAGCGGATTGCTTTGCTACCGATGCCGCCACAATTACCGATGCTTTTACGGGAGAAGCCTGGGTCAAGCAGGACGGCCGTTTTGTCAAGGTCAAGTAACTGATGCAGTCTAATGCTTAAGGAAGGTAATGCGGCGAAATCAGGTGAAAAAGCGCAATTTACGAGGAGTAAATGAGTATTTTGAACCTAATTTCAACGCCGCATGGCCAAGCACAGTAATTTCTCAGAGCTTCCTTAAACGAAAATAAACCCATCTGCGGAGATCATTTCAAAGCGATGAGTTCGTTCAGTGAAGCCGTCAAGCGTATAAAACGCGGCTCACCGGGTGACAATTCATTTGCCGCCCGGAGGCTATTGCGAGCCTCTTCGATCAGTTCGGGTGTCGATCCATTTTTTTGCATGTACGTAATGATCACATAAGCCAAATTGAGTAATACTCTTATATTAGCGGGCATCGCAGCATAGGCGTCGCGCATCGCGCTGAGGGCTTCTTCATACTGTCCTTTACTGATCAGCAGTACGCCACGATTCATAATCAACATGGCTTCTTGCCGCGAGGTCTCAATCAATTTACTGCCTTCTTCACCCATGCCGGCTTGCTCGAATATTTCCGCTACATCTCGCAACAAGGCGGCGCTTTCGGGGTTATTCTTGATCTCGTTTTGCAATAATTTGATGGCTCTCTCTTTATCCCCGCCGGCAGCCATTAATAAACGCGCGATTTCCAAAGCTCCATCGCTATCAGGTTGAATACCGTCATTACCGATAGACTGACACAGCTCATCAGCAATCTGCTTTGCCTTACCGGCATTTCCGCTTTGATGATGAATCATGCCTTCAACCGCCAAGGCTTTCACGCGCACATCGTCGGTAGCAAAGCTTTTGTTGAGTTGCCCCAGCACTTTAAGCGCCTGCTCGGAATTTTTATTAGCGCTGCATGCCTTGGCAAGCCCAAGGTAAGCATCGGCCGTGCGCAGCACGGAATTTTCCCCGAGCGATACACTTTTGCGGAAAGCCCGCTCGGCATCTTCCAGCTTCCCAAGCTTCATTGACACATGGCCCAAGTTTCTTTGCCGCGTAACCGAGTTTGGCGATAGCTTTACCGCACGCTCAAGCACATTGCCAGCTCCTTCGAGATCGCCCATCACTTGCAAAGTGTGCGCCAGCAGATCTTGCGCTTCAAGATAAGCCGGATTTGCTTCCGCCGTCTCTTCCAGCAAATTCTTAGCCGCATCCAAATCATTTTTCTTCAGCAATATTTTGGCCAGCGCCGCTTTAGCCCAGGGCAGATCGCGTTCAGCCAGAATTTCTTCCAATACTTTCTTGGCGCGGTCATATTCACCGCTAACCAGCAGCAAATCGCACTTAGTCCGCAGTAAATCAGCCGCATGCGCTTTATCCGCAGCCAGGCGCTGATCGCACAAACTCATAGCCCTTGAATAATCCTGCTGTTTCATTGCCTTATGAATTTCCGCAAACGCTTCTTTTTTTGTCCAAATCTTGACCAATCGCGAGCGCAGGCTCGCTTCTGTGACTGGTTTCAACAAATACGCATCCGGTTGATATTCCGCAGCACCGGTAACCGCTTCCATGGTTTTCTCCGCGGTAATCATGATCCATAAACAGGAAGGGCCAACCAGCGATTGATGCTTGGCTTCTTCAAGCACTTGCTGACCATTTTTCCCGGAACCCAGAATCAGGTCACAAAGTACGATATCAAATCGCACTTTTTTTAACCAGCCAATGGCTTCATTGCCATTGGTTGCCATATGTATCTTCTTGACTTCAGCCCCGCAACTACTGAGAATATCGCGCAAAATACTGCGCATTTCCATGTAATCATCAACGATCAATACATTTTTCCCTGAAAAATTTAACTCAGTGGCAGGCGTTGAGATGTCTAGCGGATTAATATGCATGATTCAAAAATTAGGATGAATGATTGTTACGGCAGATGTAGTACGAAACAGGCGCCTTGCAGTGAGCCGCCGTTCTCAAGGCAAAGATCGCCTTGAGCGCCTTGATTACGATGCATTCTTGCCACCATGGCGGAAAAATAAAGCCCCAGACCGGTATTACCGCCATGAAAATCGACGCTCTGCATGACATTACCGTTTCCTTCCAGTAACTCAGGCGGATAGCCATCACCATCATCTTCAACGCGCAACATTAATTGACCATCATGCTCTTCGGCACTGATCAAGATATGATCACGCGTATGGCGCATGGCATTATTTAAAGCATTACCGATGACACCGCTGATGAGATCCTCATCAAAATACCAGTACAGTCCGGGATCTACCCAGACTTCCAGGTGAATCTGGCGAAATTTGAGCAACTGCGCATATTGCGCTACGGTCGTACGCAAAAAGTCATCCAGGCAAACGGATTGCGGATCAAAGGGATATATTTTTTGACCGAGCTTATAGAGTGTCAGTAATTGAATCAGGCGGTTATTGATGCGTTTCGCTTCATGATTCATTTGCACCAGTTCGGCATGCGTGGAAAGTTCGGCCGCTTCAACCGATGTCAGCACCTTATCCAGACCGCAAATGAGCATGCTGACTGAGTTTTTCATGTCGTGCACGGAAGAAACCAGAAAGTTTGCCATATTGAACACAACCGGGGTGTTGGTTGTATTCGTCTGCTTCTTATTCGATATTCCTATCATGTGATTCCCCGCATAGCATGCGTTTTCGATTCGTTATCAATGGGGAATCTAACGGCAAATCACTTTAAACCTGTAGTGTTGAAGTGCAATCAGCGGGTTAGGGATAGGTTCCTAGAATTACATGGCATTTTCTTAAGTTTTGCAATATTTCGATGCCCCCCTGAATCACAGCGTCTGGCTGGGGATGATTCAGCTCTGCAGCGACTTGTTGCAGCGCTGTCCGTCCCGGCACAGAATCATCGCCGGAAAGCAATTGCAACAGCCGCGCAGTGACCGGATTGATTTCGATAAAACGCACGTCAAAGTCTGCATCGCGATAAACAATCAAATGCGTTGGTTGATCATCGGCTTCCTTGGGTTGAAAAGCCGGACTGATTCTATGCACGGGAAAGCGGTAGCTCAATGGCCAAGCTAACGGTGAAATAACAGGGACTCCCTCCAGCAGATCGCCATCAACATCGATTTTCGTTGCGTCAATTTTTTCGTCCAGCAGCGAAAGCGCTAACTCGACCCACTCATAATGCGCCAGTTCGAGCAGAAAAGGCGGATCGTCCGGCTGCGGCTTGCGTTCATGCTCCAGATATTTCAGGAACTCGCGCGGCATTTCCGGGAACAGCGGTGTATGCGATAGGTGATTAGTGAAATAGTCGCGAATCATGGCATGCCAGCGCGCATCCGGCGTGATTTGCCGCAATACCGGAAACGTGTTGGCGATAAAATCCTCCACATTGTTATAAAACAATTCGCGGTAGATTTTCATGCGCCGGTCTTCGATCCCCTCCGGGCAAGGATTTCGCTCCGGATCGCGGATATGCGCTGCAAAAGCATACTGCTGCCGCACAAAATCGGGACGATCAGCCGTGTTGTACGTGCTCACCGGTTTGGTCCTGCCATTTGGATTGCAGTGTGCGAATGACGTCCACTTCTCGCAGCAGCTCCACCAGCGGCGGTAAATTAAAATCGCGTTCCAACAAGGTTGGAATAACACCAAAATACTGATATGTTTTTTCGAGTAATTGCCAGACCGGATCGGCGACATCCGCGCCATGCGTATCCACAATCAGATCCTCGGCTTCCTGGTAGTGTCCGGCAACATGAACATAGCGAATGCGCGATGCGGGTAGCTGTTGCAGAAATGTTTCGACATCGTAGCAATGGTTGATGCTGTTCACATAAATATTATTCACGTCCAGTAGCAAGTCGCAATCCGCCTCATGTAGCACGGCGTTGAGGAAATCAATCTCTTTCATCTCCTGACCAGGCGCCGCATAGTAGGAAACATTCTCCATTGCGATACGCTGTTCCAGGATATCCTGCACCCGCCGGATGCGCTCCGACACATAGTGCACCGCGTCTGCGGTAAAGGGGATCGGCAGCAGATCGTACAGATGCCCGTCGTCGCTGCAATAACTCAGATGTTCACTGTAATAGCGGATTTGATGCTCGTGCAGAAAACGCTTCAGCCGTTGCAGAAAAGCCTCGTCCAACGGCGACGGCCCGCCGATCGAAAGCGATAGTCCATGACAAATAAAAGGAAATTTCTCGGTCAGCTCACGAAACTGTTTTCCGTACCGTCCGCCGACACCGATCCAGTTTTCCGGAGCAACTTCCCAGAAATTCACCGGCTGCGTGGTTTGATCCGCCAGCGCACCGAGCAGTGAACGCCGCAGACCCAAACCAGCACCATGAACTGGATAACACAGACCGTTCATGGTTTGCACGGATTACTTCTTATTCGCTCCACACTTACCTTCACCGCATTTACCTTCTTGCTCGGCTTTCTTGCCGCCGCATTTGCCTTCCATATTTTGTTTCATTTCTTTTTTACCGCCACACTTACCTTCACCACACTTGCCTTCCATATCTTGCTTGGTTTCCTTGCCGCCGTCTTGCGCCGGTTTATTCGCGCCGCTGGCATCGGCCAATTGCATGTAGCCGCCTGATAATTCATTCATCGCAAATGGGTTGGCAACGGTGTCAGCCGACAGATTGCTGGCCGCCAAGCTGGTGACTAATGCGGTGCTTAATGCCAGTGAAACGGGTTTCATTGATTTTTTCGACATTGATTATTTTCTCCATAAAAATTGATCGTAACTGCAAACGCCAATGATAACGCCAAATCGGCGCGAAGTCGCTCGTTTCTCCCGCTCAGTCTGAACGGCGCTCGCCATGCATAACACCACTAGCCGCCAATACCGGCTAAAAACCAGCACATCCCATTTTTACGCGGCCAGCATCAATCTGGCCTATCTTACTTTTGTTGCCTGCGCCTCTCTGATAAACTCAGCGCTTCGAAAAATATTATAAAAATATGCCAGTTAACTAAGGAGCTCCGAATGTTTGACAAACCCAACCAGCTTGTTTTTTACATCAATGCCGCAATCTTTGTCTTTGGTGTATTGGTTGCACTGCTGACGAAATTCATCGTGATTGCACTGATCGTTGCAGTCTGCGCCGCGTTGCTGATTTACGAGCAAATCAGACAAAACAAACACGCATTTTCCATCGCGGATTTAAGAAAAATACTGACGGTGCACGATACTTGCGGGAAAAAAGCGACATTGACGCAAACGCAAATGACTACCGCATGTCATGTTGATAATTCAGAATACTGGTTTAAAAATATCCGCTCGATCGGCAGCATCAGCAATTTCCGCATCAATAACACCGATCCAGCTGAGCTACGAAAAGAAAACGACAGCTATCAAGTCTGCATGAAATTCCCGCCGGAATTAAAAGTCATCAACGGCTCCGACTTAACCCTGACGTATCAATGCGAAGGCGCTTTCACGCAGAACGAAGGCATACTCTCCCATGTCGTCGACGATGACACGAAACGATTACGCCTGATCGTTGAATTACCCGAAGGACGCGCTATTTCAACCGCCCGTTTTTTCAGCATCCATGACGGCAAAGAAGAAGCGCTGCTACCACCCGTAATCACCGGGCAAACCATTGAAGCGGATATCAAGAACCCGAAACGGGGAGTGGAATACTGCCTGCAATGGAGCTGGGAAGAAGAAGGCTTGATCAAAAAAGTAAGCTGTCTTTTCTAAGCGGCCATCAAACCGTCATCCAGCCCGTTTACAATAACAGGCTTGAATCAGCAGAATGATTATTTGAATTTTCAGCCGGGCAGATCGGATTTTTCAATCCAGTCTGCCCAGCTTCTCACCACCGCCTTGATCGCTCAAACATCGCAAACCATTGAATCTTCTTAAAGCACTCGCTGCGGTCAGCAGCATGACTTTTATATCGCGCATTCTCGGTTTTGTACGCGATATCATCATCGCGCGGATTTTTGGCGCGGGCATGGAAACGGATGCTTTCTTTGTCGCATTCCGCATTCCGAATCTGTTGCGGCGAATGTTTGCCGAGGGTGCGTTTTCTCAGGCGTTTGTGCCGATTCTTGCCGAGTACAAGAACAACCGCACCATTGAAGAAACCCGCGGCCTGATCGATCACATCACGATGCTGCTAGGCACCATACTGTTTTTCATTTCGCTGATCGGTATTTTTGCGGCGCCGCTGATCATTTATGTCAGCGCGCCCGGTTTTTCCGCCGATCCGGATAAATTCCAGCTCACCGTTCAGCTGCTGCAAATCACCTTTCCATATATTTTATTCATCTCGTTGGTAGCACTGGCCGGGGGGATTCTCAACACTTACGGCAAATTCAATGTACCCGCCGTTACTCCGGCGCTGCTGAATATCGCATTTATCGGTTGCGCGTTATGGTTGACGCCGCTTATCGATCCGCCAGTTCTAGCACTAGCCTGGGCGGTTTTTATCGGTGGCATTTTGCAGCTGGCGTTTCAAATACCCTATCTGTTGCGGCTCAAACTCATGCCGCGCATCCGCTTCAAAAATCCCGACACCGGTGCGTGGCGCGTGATCAAACTGATGGGCCCAGCCATTTTCGGTGTCTCGGTTAGCCAGCTCAGCCTGTTGATCAATACGATTTTCGCCTCGCTGCTGGTCACCGGCAGCGTCTCCTGGCTGTATTACGCCGACCGGCTGATGGAATTTCCCGCCGGTCTGCTCGGTGTCGCGCTCGGCACCATCCTGCTGCCATCGCTGGCAAAGCATTACAGCAATAACAGCAACGACGAATACTCCCGCCTGCTCGATTGGGGTCTGCGCATGACCATGCTGCTGACGCTCCCAGCCGCGCTGGCGCTCGCCTTGCTGTCGGTGCCGCTGATCACCACATTGTTTCACCACGGCGCATTCACCGAACACGACGTATGGATGACGCGCGAAGCGCTGGTCGCATACAGCGTTGGCTTGCTCGGCATCATCCTGGTGAAAGTGCTCGCCCCCGGATTTTACGCCCGCCAGAACATCAAAACACCGGTCAAAATCGCCGTCATCACACTGCTCGCCACGCAACTGATGAACCTCGCCTTCATCAGCTCACTCCAGCATGCCGGATTGGCGCTGGCTATCGGCTTGGGTGCTTGCTTGAATGCCGGACTGCTGTTTTACCAATTGCGCAGCCAGAAAATCTACCAACCGCAACCCGGCTGGCTGGTTTTCTTCGTCAAAATACTGCTGGCATTAGCGGCAATGGGCGTTGTGTTATGGTTTGCGGCAGGAAGCGATGCCTCGTGGCTGACCGATTCGACACTGACACGCGCCGGGCGGTTAAGTTGGGTGGTTGCAGCTGGCGCAAGCAGCTATTTTGCCGCGCTCTGGCTGCTGGGATTCCGCCTGAAAGACTTTACGAATCGGCAAACGTTGTAATCCGCTTAGCCGATGCAGCCAGTTCTATGGGCTGATGCTAGACTTTGAGCGATTTGGCACAATTCTTTAATCAACTTTCGCCCCAGTATCGCACGACAAAATTTACTTCAGTTCAAGCGCATTCCAGTCCATACAAGGGAGCAACATGATTGCAGAAGACACAAAACAAAGCAGCAAAGTCGGTCTAAACTTTCAAGTTGATTCCCGCATCGCCACTTTGCTCAGTCAGGAATACACATCGTCCGAACGCGCAATAAAAGAGCTGATTGACAACGCCTGGGATGCCGATGCTGAAAATGTCTCAGTAACGCTTCCCAAACCGATGAGTAGCGAACCCATCATTATTCAAGACGACGGTAGTGGTATGACGGAAGAGGAACTACGTCGTCACTATCTATTCATAGCCAGTGATCGACGCTCACGCCGCGGTGAACGTACTACAGGAAAAAATCGACGAATCAAAGGGCGCAAAGGTATCGGAAAATTTGCCGGTCTCATGGCCGCATCGGTGATGATCCTACAAACCCGAGCGCGAGGACGTCAATGCAGCTTTATCTTGCGTTTGCAAGATTTGGCTAATGTCGAAGACATTGAGCAACTACAAATTGACTTCCAAATTGAACCATGCAATCCCGAACTTCATGGCACTACGATTACACTTACCGATTTGCACCAAGGGTTGGTTTACCCAAGTGCCAGTAAACTACGTCAAGTATTGCTACAGGATTATGGACGTCAAGATGACTTTATCATCACAATTAATGACAAACAGCTTGATGTTGATGACATATCTGGCTCTTACGTCGAAACCGAACAGGAACTACCTTCTGTAGGTAAGGTCCGTCTCCGATTCTCATTAAGCGACGGCAAAACCGGTTTACGTCAGCCTGGAATCACTCTTCGCGTTGATGGAAAATCAGTTGGTCGACCAGGATTCTTCGGTTTAGATGAACAAGACGATTTTCCTAAAAAGCTCTTACGTAAACTATTCGGAGAAGTAGAAGCCAACGGTCTACGCGATCATATCACTGCCGGTTGGGATGCTCCGGTAGAAAACAGTGAACTGCTGAAGATCGTGGAAAACTATATCCTGCCCATTTTACGCGATGCATTTGAACAACAATATCGACGCGAAATACAACTAGCCCAAGCACGACTAAAGAAAAGCATACATAAACGTTTATCTAAATTACCTGAATACAAGCGCCATTTCGCTGATCGCGCGATTAAGGGGGTGCTCGATAAGTATTACGGCGAACCTGAAAGCAAAGTAGAACCGATTGTCTATGTACTACTAGAAGCTCTGGAGCACTCTGATTACCGCCTTCTTCTCGAGCATATCGCTGATGCCAAGCCGAGTGATGTTGCGGGTATCGCAGATAATCTGAATGAATTTGGCTTAGCCGATATGGCTTTTCTAGTTCAGCAAGCTACCGCTCGGCAAGTTTTTCTCGATCAGCTTGAAGCGCTGGCACGTGACAGCACAACCACAGAGGCAATCTTACATAAGGCCTTGGAGCGTAATCTCTGGGTCTTAGGAAATGAATATTCTTTATTCAGCTCAAATACCACGCTACGACGGCAAATAGAAGATCTTCTCGGAAAGATCTATACCGGAAAAAGATCAGATAAACGCCCTGATCTTTTACTAAATGAAAATTTAAGTGGCGAGTATTTATTGATCGAATTCAAGCGACCAAGCCATCCACTCAATCGTGATGACTACATTCAGGCAACTAATTACCGTCACGATCTATTCAACTACCTGAGTCCTAAGATTAAAGTGTTGTTGATAGGAGGCCGGCGTTCACAAGACTTTCCTATCATTAACACAGAGCCTCAAGTGGAAACGCAGCTTTATAACCAAATAATTTCTACAGCACGCAAGCAAATCGAATGGCTATTGAGAATGGGTAAAGAGCAAAATGATGATTGATATTCCTCTTTTCTCTTAATGGCAGTTGTTAGCCATAGCAAGAATAAGCAATCAATGAGTTAATTAAACAAGGGTCTTAGGAAGTTAAAGCGGGTTTAAACGTAATAATTTGAGAATGCGATGATAGAGATTATCACGGCGATGATTAAAACGAAATTCGGTTTCTTTCAAGTGCAGATAGAAAGTATGTTCGGGCACACCATTGAACTTAGCCAAACGTCTTTTAGCGAAACTCCAGAAAGACTCGATACCGTTAATAT
>SSFX01000090.1:0-12965 GCA_008015635.1 Nitrosomonas oligotropha | reverse complement strand
TCAGGCCGGTGATAATGTAGGGATACTGCTACGTGGCACGAAACGTGAAGAAGTAGAACGCGGACAAGTGCTGGCAAAACCGGGTAGCATATCGCCACATACCAAATTCACAGCGGAAATATATGTGTTAAGTAAGGAAGAAGGTGGAAGGCATACCCCATTTTTCCCTGGTTACCGTCCACAATTTTATTTCAGAACGACGGATGTCACGGGAGCGATTGAATTACCTGCGGGCACGGAAATGGTGATGCCTGGCGATAACGTATCGGTGACGGTAAATCTGATAGCACCGATTGCGATGGAAGACGGATTGCGATTTGCGATACGAGAAGGCGGACGCACGGTTGGTGCCGGCGTTGTCGCAAAAATTATTGAGTAAGTTTGTTGTTATAATAAAAGCACGATAGTAATTGTTTTTTTGTGGTTTTAGCTTCATATACATCTCAGTTAAAAGGCCAGTAGCTCAATTGGCAGAGCGTCGGTCTCCAAAACCGAAGGTTGGGGGTTCGATGCCCTCCTGGCCTGCCATATAACTGATATTGCTTTGATAATAATTAAATGGACGTTAGTTGGTGGATGGCGGTTCTGATTGTGGCAATAAAATGAGCTATTCAGCTCTGTAGCGCAATCGAATGTTTTTTCACAATCGCTAGGAAAAAAGGATTCAATAGACGTGAATAAATTGAAGCTTGGGCTTGTATTTGTATTTATTATTGCTGGTGTAGCAGGTTTCATTTATTTAAATGAGAGCGCCACGGTTGTGCGCATATTGTCTATCCTGGCAGGATTTTTGTTGGCAGCAGTCACTGCAAAATTTACAACCCAAGGTCAGGAATTTTATATATTTTGCAGAGAATCTTCTGAAGAAGCGAAAAAAGTAGTTTGGCCTAGCCGCAAGGAAACACTACAAACATCGGGTGTGGTATTTGCTTTCGTCATTGCCATGGCATTGTTTTTATGGTTGATTGATGCTGGGTTGATGTCACTTGTAAAAGTTATGATGAATCCGGATGCTTGATCGCGTCTCTCAGAGGAAAGAATGGGTATGAAATGGTATGTGGTTCACGCTTATTCAGGTTATGAGAAAAGTGTACAGCGTGCATTAAAGGATCGTATTGAGCGAGCTGGCATGCAAGATAAGTTTGGTCAAATTCTAGTACCGGTTGAAGAGGTGATAGAAATGAAAAGCGGCCAAAAAAATATTAGTGAGCGTAAGTTCTTCCCGGGTTATGTGCTCGTAGAAATGGAGATGTCCGATGATTCATGGCATCTGGTTAAGAATACCGAGAAAGTGACAGGTTTTGTTGGTGGTTCCGCTATGAAACCTACGCCGATAAGTCAGAAGGAAGTCGATAATATACTCCATCAAATTCAAGAAGGTGTTGAGAAACCAAAGCCGAAAATTCTATTTGAAATTGGTGAAGCAGTTCGGGTTAAGGAAGGGCCGTTTACAGACTTTCATGGCAACGTGGAAGATGTCAATTACGA
Source organism: Nitrosomonas oligotropha (assembly GCA_008015635.1). Taxonomy (GTDB): domain Bacteria; phylum Pseudomonadota; class Gammaproteobacteria; order Burkholderiales; family Nitrosomonadaceae; genus Nitrosomonas; species Nitrosomonas oligotropha_B. The sequence goes on along the minus strand of SSFX01000090.1, from coordinate 11,477 downwards.
CAAAAGCAAACTCAGAGTCTCTGTTTCCATATTCGGACGCCCAACACCAGTTGAGTTGGACTTCAATCAAGTAGAGAAATCCTAATGGGATAGTTATTGTATTTCAGAATTGAAAATAAATTGAATTAAAGTTTTTTAGGTGTTTTTTTATTGTTTATCACCGGGGAGAGCGCGTAGTCGTTCGATTGTACCCATCAGGAGGATGTAGTGGCAAAGAAGATTATTGGCTATATTAAGTTGCAAGTGCCTGCTGGAAAAGCTAATCCAAGTCCACCTATTGGACCGGCGCTAGGTCAGCGGCAGTTAAATATTATGGAGTTCTGTAAAGCGTTTAACGCGGCTACCCAGAAATTGGAGCCAGGCTTGCCTGTTCCCGTTATCATTACTGCTTATGTTGATAAAAGTTTTACGTTTGTAATGAAAACAACGCCGGCATCGGTCCTAATTAAAAAGGCTGCAGGTGTTAGAAAGGGAAGCGCTAGGCCACATTTAGACAAAGTAGGCAAATTAAGCCGTAGTCAAGCCGAAGAGATTGCCAAAACAAAAATGCCGGATTTGACGGCGGCAGATTTGGATGCTGCTGTACGTACGATTGCTGGAAGTGCAAGAAGTATGGGCATAGAAGTGGAGGGTATATAAAATGGCACGTTCATCGAAGCGCTACCAGGCTATTGCAAGTAAAGTGGACCGAAATAAGGCGTATCAAATTGACGAGGCATTGGGGTTCGTTAAAGAAGCTGCAACAGCAAAGTTTGATGAATCTATTGATATTGCAGTCAATTTGGGTATTGATGCGAAGAAATCCGATCAAGCTGTGCGCGGCTCGGTAGTTTTGCCCGCAGGTACAGGAAAAACAGTGCGTGTTGCGGTATTTGCGCAAGGCGATAAAGCAAAAGAAGCCCAAGAAGCGGGAGCAGACATTGTTGGTTTTGATGACTTGGCTGCTGAAATTAAAGCTGGGAATATCAACTTTGATGTTGCTATCGCAAGTCCAGATGCGATGCGGGTCGTGGGTCAATTAGGTCAAATTCTGGGGCCGCGTAGTTTAATGCCAAATCCAAAGGTGGGTACCGTGACTGCGGATATTGCCGGTGCGGTTAAGAATGCGAAAGCTGGGCAGGTACAATTTAGAGCGGACAAGACTGGCATCATTCATTGCACAATTGGCCGTGCGTCGTTTGGTGTGGATGCATTAAAACAAAATTTGAAGGCATTGATTGAAGCGCTGAATAAATCCAAACCGGCTTCGTCAAAAGGCATTTATCTAAGAAAAGTGTCCGTTTCAAGTACTATGGGCACTGGTATACGGGTAGATCAAACAAGCATAACGTAACAAAAGAACTTTGGGCCATCAAATACAATTTGTATTTGAGGATTATCAAAGACCGTTGGGGTGTACTGAAGGTGAGTGAAAAACTTTCTGGATTTAACTGGATGACACTTAAACTCTTAACTATGCAGAAAAAAATATTAGAATTTTTAGTTTTTTTCTGCGATGTCCTGAGAACCCAGCGTAGATGGTGAACCCAGACAGGAATTTTGTTTTTCCTGGTTTAAGGTCGCCAGTGTGTAGTGTTCGAGGATGAAAAATTTATTCATGAATCGAATGCTATTTTTAACTGATGGAGAGTGAACCTTGAGTCTTAATCTTGATGAGAAAAAAGCAATAGTAGCTGAAGTGAGCGCTCAAGTAGCTAACGCTCAAGCGATTATTATTGCAGAGTATCGAGGGATGGAAGTTGGTCAAATGACGCAACTGAGAGCGAAAACTCGCGAGTCAGGAGTTTATTTTCATGTCATAAAAAATTCATTGGTTCGGCGCGCTGTCGCAGATACGCCTTATGCAGGGTTAGCCAAACATATGGTTGGTCCGCTTGCTTATGGCATCAGTACCGATCCGGTAGCGGCAGCGAAAGTGTTGCATGAGTTTTCTAGAGACAATGAAAAATTCGTAATCAAAGTTGGTGCGATCGGCGAACAAGTGATATCGCGTGATGAGATTACTGCACTCGCAGTATTGCCAAGTCGTGATGAATTGCTGGCAAGATTGTTGGGAACAATGCAGGCACCTATCGCCAAGTTTGTACAAACATTGAATGAAGTACCTGCTCGTTTTGTACGTGGCTTAGCCATGGTACGAGATAGTAAATAGCGTTCTTCAAGCTTCCTTAATACGTAAATAGAAAATAACCAGGAGAAAATAATGGCTGTAACGAAAGATGAGATATTAGAAGCAATTGCGAGCATGACCGTACTCGAATTATCGCAATTGATTAAAGAGATGGAAGATAAATTCGGTGTATCCGCAGTTGCAACAGCGGCTGTTGCTGTTGCCGCACCGGGTGGTGGAGGCGCTGCTCCTGCTGCTGCGGAGCAGACTGAGTTTAACGTTATTCTCACATCTGCTGGCGAAAGTAAAGTAAATGTGATCAAAGTGGTAAGAGCAGTGACCGGACTCGGTTTGAAGGAAGCAAAAGACTTGGTTGATGGTGCACCGAAACCAGTTAAGGAAGGTGTATCCAAAGAAGATGCTGCTGCAATTCAGAAACAGCTGGTAGAAGCTGGCGCTACTTGCGAAGTTAAGTAATAAAAATTATAAATTTTCCAGGCTGGTAGGCTATTGTAGCCGCCAGCCTTTGATATTTTGACCATTTGATGTGTCATTTTGGGCATTTGAACAATTGATAGTTATCTGGCCTCAGTCCTTCAATCCTCTGTCTTCTTCTCTCGGAGAAAATTCATGAGCTATTCGTTCACAGAGAAAAAACGTATCCGCAAAAGTTTTGCTAAACGTGCGAGCGTATTGCCTATACCGTTTCTTCTTGCTACTCAGCTCGAATCATACGCAGCTTTTTTACAGGAAAATGTCGCGCCTAATAAGCGCCAAAACCAGGGATTACAAGCTGCCTTTAATTCAATATTCCCAATCGAGAGTCATACTAAAAATGCGCGTCTTGATTTTATCAGCTATGAACTCGGAGCACCGGTATTCGATGTCAAGGAGTGTCAGCAACGCGGGCTAACCTATGCATCACCGTTACGTGCCAGAGTAAGACTGACGATCATGGATAAGGAAATATCCAAACCGACTGTCAAGGAAGTGAAGGAACAAGAAGTCTATATGGGTGAAATACCTCTAATGACCGATACTGGTTCTTTTGTTATCAATGGCACTGAGCGGGTGATTGTGTCGCAACTGCATCGCTCACCTGGCGTGTTTTTCGAGCATGATCGCGGTAAAACCCATTCTTCTGGAAAATTATTATTTTCTGCACGGATTATTCCTTATCGCGGATCGTGGCTGGATTTTGAGTTTGATCCGAAGGATTGTCTGTTTTTCAGGATTGATCGCCGCCGCAAAATGCCTGTGACAACTCTGTTAAAGGCAATCGGTTGCACTTCCGAACAGATACTGCAAGAGTTTTTCATTTTTGATTGTTTCCATTTCTCAGATAAAGGTATCCAGTTTGAGCTTGTGCCGGAACGGTTGCGTGGCGAAGTAGCGAGTTTTGATATTACGGCTAAAGGCAAGAAAGTAATAGTTCAGAAGGATAAGCGCATTACCGCCAAACACATACGCGAAATGCAAGAAGCCAAGATCGATCAATTGGATGTGCCGGAAGATTTCTTGCTGGGACGGATACTGGCGCAGAATATTGTTGATAAGGAAACAGGCGAAGTTGTCGCACTTGCCAACGATGAGATTACCGAAGATACATTGGCTAAAATTCGTAAAGCCAACATCAAAAAAATTCATACACTGTATGTAAACGATCTTAATTATGGCGCTTATATCTCACAAACGCTGAAGATTGATGAAACGACCGATGAAATGAATGCGCAGGTTGCGATCTACCGCATGATGCGCCCGGGTGAGCCGCCGACCGAGGAAGCTGTTAAGGCATTGTTCGCCGGTTTATTCTATTCGCCCGAACGCTATGATTTATCCGTTGTCGGTCGAATGAAATTTAATCGCAGAGTAGGCAGAACCGAATTGACGGGTGCTCAGACACTATCGAATGACGATATTATCGCGGTTATCAAAATTCTGGTCGAATTGCGCAATGGCCGTGGTGAGATCGATGATATCGATCATCTTGGTAATCGCCGTGTACGTGCGGTCGGTGAGCTGGCGGAAAATCAATTCCGGTCTGGACTGGTGCGTGTAGAACGCGCGGTGAAAGAACGGTTAAGTCAGGCCGAATCAGAGAATCTGATGCCGCACGATTTGATTAATGCGAAACCCGTTTCAGCAGCGGCTCGTGAATTCTTTGGTTCCAGCCAATTATCACAATTCATGGATCAAACGAATCCACTATCTGAGATTACGCATAAACGACGCATCTCAGCTTTGGGTCCGGGTGGATTGACACGGGAAAGAGCCGGTTTTGAAGTGCGTGACGTACATCCTACGCATTATGGCCGGGTATGCCCGATTGAAACACCGGAAGGACCTAATATCGGTCTGATCAATTCGCTGGCATTGTATGCGCGAACCAATGAATATGGCTTTATTGAAACGCCTTATAGCAAAGTAAAAGATTGCCGGGTGACGGAAGAGATAGATTACCTGTCCGCGATTGAAGAGGGTAATTATATGATTGCGCAGGCTAACGCTGAGCTTGATGAAAATCATCAGCTAATTAGCGATATCGTGTCCTGTCGCTACAAAAACGAGTTTGCATTATCGTCGCCGGAACGTATCGAATACGTGGATGTGGCGCCGGCGCAAATTGTCTCCGTAGCTGCTTCGCTCATACCATTTTTAGAGCATGATGATGCGAACCGTGCACTGATGGGATCGAACATGCAGCGTCAAGCCGTTCCCTGTTTGCGGGCTGAAAAGCCATTTGTCGGTACGGGTATAGAGCGCGTCGTGGCAGTGCATTCAGGAACTACTGTGCGAGCCAAGCGTGGCGGTATTGTAGATTATATCGATGCGAGCCGGATAGTTGTGCGGGTGCATGACGCAGAAACGCGCATGGGTGAAGTGGGTGTGGATATTTATAATCTGATCAAATACACCCGCTCGAACCAGAATACCAATATTAATCAGAGGCCTCTGGTTAAGGTTGGAGACAATATCAGTAAAGACGACGTGATAGCCGATGGCGCTTCCACCGACATGGGGGAACTTGCTCTTGGACAAAATATGCTGGTGGCATTTATGCCCTGGAATGGCTATAACTTTGAAGACTCGATTCTGATATCTGAACGGATCGTTGCGGAAGATCGTTTCACCTCGATACACACTGAAGAACTTTCCGTTGTGAGCCGGGACACCAAGCTGGGTACGGAAGAGATAACAGCTGATATCCCCAATTTATCGGAACATCAATTGGGCCGTCTTGATGAATCGGGCATTGTTTATATCGGCGCGGAAGTAGAAGCCGGTGACGTATTGGTTGGGAAAGTTACACCTAAAGGTGAAACGCAGCTGACACCGGAAGAAAAATTATTGCGGGCAATTTTTGGCGAGAAGGCATCAGATGTAAAAGATACTTCGCTGCGGGTACCATCGGGCATATCTGGAACCGTCATCGACGTGCAAGTGTTTACGCGGGAAGGAATCGAACGTGACAAGCGCGCGCAAAAAATTATCGATGATGAACTTGATCGTTATAAAAAGGATCTGGCCGATCAGTTGCGTATCGTGGAAGAAGATGCATTTCAACGTATTGAGCGCTTGCTGATTGGTAAGATCGCAACTGGCGGTCCTCATAAGCTAGTCAAAGGTAAAGAGATTACGGCTGAATATTTGCATAGCTTTGATCCGCATTATTGGTTTGATATCCGTCTGGCCGATGAAGATGCGAGCATACAATTGGAGCAGGTGCGCGAAAGTATGGCGCAAAAGCGCAAAGCATTCGATGCGGCATTTGATGAGAAAAAGAAAAAACTCACACAGGGAGATGAACTGGCTCCCGGTGTGCAAAAAATGGTTAAGATTTATATTGCGATTAAACGTCGATTGCAGCCAGGCGATAAGATGGCGGGACGGCATGGTAACAAGGGTGTGATCTCGAAAATCGTACCATTGGAAGACATGCCTTATATGGCGGATGGAACACCAGTCGATGTCGTATTGAATCCGCTAGGCGTGCCTTCCCGGATGAACGTGGGGCAGATTCTTGAAGTTCATTTGGGTTGGGCAGCAAAAGGATTGGGCAGAAAAATCGATGAGATGCTGCGAGCTCAACAGAATGTGAATGAGATCAGAGAGTTTCTGAATAAGATTTATAACGGAAGCGGTAAAAAAGAAGATATTGCTTCATTATCGGATAGTGAAATCTTATCGTTAGCCGAAAATCTGACTGAAGGCGTTCCGTTTGCAACGCCGGTATTTGACGGAGCAACCGAGCATGAGATTAAAGATATGCTGGAACTTGCTGGTTTACCGCAATCAGGCCAGATCACTTTATACGATGGCCGAACGGGAGAAGCTTTCGACCGGTCAGTAACGGTTGGTTATATGCATGTTCTGAAACTGCATCACTTGGTGGATGATAAGATGCATGCGCGCTCAACCGGTCCTTATAGTTTGGTGACACAGCAACCATTGGGCGGTAAAGCGCAATTTGGCGGGCAACGTTTTGGTGAGATGGAGGTTTGGGCGCTGGAGGCATATGGCGCAGCTTATACCTTACAGGAAATGTTGACTGTGAAATCTGATGACGTGACCGGGCGTACCAAAGTATATGAAAGTATTGTGAAGGGTGATCATAAGATTGATGCCGGCATGCCGGAATCATTTAATGTACTGGTAAAAGAAATACGTTCATTGGGAATGGATATCGATTTAGAACAGTATTGATTATTCATAATCTTGGATGATCGCACGCGATTCTATTCTGCCATTCATACTTTGATTTATACAATTTTTATTGCCCCCTGATTGACAGGAGTGACAAATGAAAGCACTGCTAGATTTATTTAAACAAGTTACTCACAAAGAAGAGTTCGATGCCATCAAAATTGGCCTTGCATCTCCTGAGAAAATACGCTCATGGTCGTATGGTGAGGTAAAAAAACCGGAAACGATTAATTACCGCACTTTCAAACCGGAAAGAGACGGTTTGTTCTGCGTCAAAATTTTTGGCCCAGTGAAGGATTATGAGTGCTTGTGTGGCAAGTACAAACGTCTGAAGCATCGTGGTGTTATTTGTGAGAAGTGCGGTGTTGAAGTTACTTTATCCAAAGTGCGTCGCGAGCGGATGGGGCATATCGAACTTGCTTCCCCGGTTTCGCATATCTGGTTTCTCAAATCGTTACCGTCTCGTCTCGGTATGGTGCTGGACATGACCTTACGCGATATTGAACGGGTGCTTTATTTTGAAGCTTACGTAGTTACCGATCCGGGGATGACGCCGTTAACGCGCTGCCAGCTTTTGACGGAAGATGACTATTTAATCAAAACAGAAGAGTATGGCGATGATTTCAGTGCCAGCATGGGCGCTGAAGGCATTCGCGATTTATTGAGCAACTTGGATATCACTGCAGAGATTGAAATCCTCCGGCGTGAGATGGAAAGCACAGGATCCGAGACAAAAATCAAGAAAATCTCTAAGCGCCTCAAACTACTCGAAGCATTCAATAAGTCCGGTATAAAGCCACAGTGGATGATATTGACGGTGCTGCCGGTATTGCCGCCGGATCTTCGTCCATTGGTACCATTGGATGGCGGACGTTTTGCTACCTCTGATTTAAATGATCTGTATCGGCGTGTCATCAATCGTAATAATCGTCTAAAGCGCCTGCTGGAACTGAAAGCACCCGAGATTATCGTTCGTAATGAAAAGCGGATGCTGCAAGAAGCGGTTGATTCGTTACTGGATAATGGCCGCCGTGGTAAGGCGATGACGGGTGCGAATAAACGTGCGCTCAAATCCTTGGCCGATATGATCAAGGGTAAAGGCGGTCGTTTCCGTCAGAATCTGCTGGGCAAACGTGTGGACTATTCCGGACGTTCAGTCATTGTGGTTGGACCACAGCTCAAGCTGCATCAATGCGGACTACCAAAGAAGATGGCGCTCGAGCTGTTTAAACCATTTATTTTCAATAAACTGGAGATAATGGGAATTGCAAGCACTATAAAAGCTGCTAAGCGTGAGGTCGAAAATGAAAGCCCGGTAGTCTGGGATATATTGGAAGATGTCATTCGTGAGCACCCGGTCATGCTGAACCGGGCACCAACGCTGCATCGATTGGGTATTCAGGCGTTTGAACCGGTACTGATTGAAGGCAAGGCAATTCAATTGCATCCGCTGGTATGTGCAGCTTTTAATGCTGACTTTGACGGTGACCAAATGGCTGTCCACGTGCCGCTTTCTTTAGAAGCCCAAATGGAATGCCACACTTTAATGATGTCAACCAATAATGTGTTGTCACCTGCCAATGGCGAACCGATTATCGTGCCGTCGCAGGATATAGTGCTCGGACTTTACTATACAACGCGGGAAAAGGTTGGGGCGCGAGGCGAGGGCATGATATTTCAGAATGTGGGCGAGGTTTCGCGCGCTTATGAAACCCGTAATGTCGAGTTGAATGCCAAAATCACAGTGAGAATCAAGGAGTATGAGACAAACTCCGATGGAGAGCGCTGTGAAAAGATTACTCGGTATGAAACAACTGTGGGAAGAACCTTATTATTTGAGATTTTCCCGCCGAGCTTACCTTTCTCACTACTGAACAAAACTCTTAAAAAGAAAGAGATTTCGAAGCTTATTAATGCGAGCTTCAGACGTTGCGGGTTGCGCGAGACGGTTATCTTTGCAGATAAACTGATGTATTCGGGCTTCACGTATGCGACACGTGCAGGGATATCAATTTGCGCGGATGATATGCTGATCCCAACGCAGAAGGGCGATATTATTGCTGCAGCGGAAAAAGAAGTGAAAGAAATTGAAGGTCAATATACTTCAGGTCTTGTGACGCAAGGCGAACGCTATAACAAAGTGGTCGATATCTGGGGACGTGCGGGCGATCAGGTCGCCAAGGCGATGATGAATCAACTTGGCGTGGAAACAGTGCAAGATCCGGCTACGGGTAAAGAAAAATTGGGTGAAGATAGTAAGCCATTGGTGCAAGAATCGTTCAATTCGATCTATATGATGGCGGATTCCGGCGCGCGCGGCTCGGCAGCACAAATACGACAGCTCTCGGGTATGCGTGGACTGATGGCGAAACCGGATGGATCGATTATTGAAACTCCGATTACCGCCAATTTCCGTGAAGGATTGAACGTTTTGCAGTACTTCATTTCGACGCATGGTGCTCGTAAAGGTCTGGCGGATACCGCGTTAAAAACTGCAAACTCGGGTTATTTGACACGGCGTTTGGTTGATGTCACGCAAGATCTTGTAGTTACAGAAGATGATTGCGGTACCGGCAACGGTGTGGTAATGAAGGCACTGGTGGAAGGTGGCGAAATTATTGAAGCGCTCCGCGAGCGGATTCTTGGAAGAGTGGTGGCAAACGATTTAATTAATCCCGAAAATCAGGAAGTCGTATTTGCCTCGGGCGCACTATTGGATGAAGACGCTGTTGATTTAATCGAGTCCTTAGGTATTGATGAAGTTAAAGTACGCACGCCATTGACTTGCGAGACTCGGTACGGACTATGTGCCAAATGTTACGGCCGGGATTTGGGGCGTGGCACGCCGGTCAATGTAGGCGAAGCTGTGGGTGTCATCGCCGCGCAATCGATTGGCGAACCAGGCACGCAATTGACAATGCGTACGTTCCATATCGGCGGTGCAGCGTCCAGAACAGCCGTTGTCAGTCAGGTTGAGAGTAAATCAAGTGGTGTAGTGCATTACTCTTCTACAATGCGTTACGTAACGAATGCGCAAAATGAATTAATCGCCATATCGCGCAGTGGTGAAATCATCATTCAAGATGAAAATGGCCGCGAGCGTGAAAGGCATAAAGCATCGTATGGTGCGACATTGATGGTACGGAATGGTGAAGCGGTAAAAGCCGGTCAAATATTGACCACATGGGATCCGCATACACGGCCAATTATCACTGAATATACCGGTAAAGTACGATTTGAGAATGTCGAAGAGGGTGTAACGGTCGCCAAACAGATTGATGAAGTGACCGGATTGTCGACATTAGTGGTCATTGATCCGAAACGCCGCGGGGTTTCGCAATCAAAAGGTTTGCGTCCATTAGTTAAATTCCTCGATGATGATGGTAATGAAATCAAGATGGTTGGAAGCAATCAGTCTGTGAGCATTACTTTCCAGATCGGTTGTATTATTACAGTGCGTGACGGACAGCAGGTGAGTGTTGGCGAAGTACTGGCAAGAATTCCTCAGGAAACATCGAAAACGCGTGATATTACCGGTGGTTTGCCGCGTGTGGCTGAGCTATTTGAAGCACGGTCACCAAAAGATGCGGGCATGTTAGCTGAAGTAACAGGCATCGTATCGTTCGGGAAAGATACCAAGGGCAAACAGCGGCTTGTCATTACCGATCTAGAAGGCACCGTTCATGAATATCTAATTCCAAAAGATAAGCATGTGATGGCGCATGACGGACAAGTTGTTAACAAAGGCGAAATTATCGTTGACGGTCCAGCTGATCCTCGTGACATATTACGTTTACAGGGTGTTGAAGCACTGGCGCGTTATATTACCGATGAAGTTCAGGACGTATACCGGTTGCAAGGCGTTAGGATTAATGACAAGCATATTGAAGTCATTGTGCGTCAGATGTTAAGACGAGTGCAGATTACTAATGCCGGTGATTCCACGTTTATTACCGGTGAGCAAGTCGAACGTGCCGATCTATTGATAGAGAATGAACGGTTGGTCGCTGAGAAAAAAATGCCTGCTACGTATGAGTTCCAGCTGCTTGGTATTACAAAAGCATCATTGTCTACCGATTCATTCATTTCAGCGGCATCTTTCCAAGAAACAACGCGCGTGTTGACCGAAGCTGCCATCATGGGTAAAAAAGATGATTTGCGTGGTCTGAAGGAAAATGTGATCGTAGGAAGACTAGTTCCAGCAGGGACGGGATTGTCTTTTCACAGCAAACGCAAGAATCAAGGGAGAATATCCGAGTTAGGTTTGGAATCAAGCATTTCAATCGATAGCACAGTCTAAAAAATAGAAATTTAATACTCGATCATCTACAGTCCCCTTGACAGTGTTGAGGTGACTAAGTAGTCTAGGGGAGGCTATCTGCCTGTGTTTTGGGAAGCTGTGCGGGCAGAGGGAACCGGATGGATTGAGGAAGTAAAAGCTCTGGATGCTGGGTTTGTGAGAAGTATCCATGGCGGTAGAGAACAAGAAGAAGAGCAAAGTAAAGAAGAGGCAAGGAAGAAACTTATGGAAAACCAAAGGAGAGAGGGATGAAAGGCAAGCTATGGCCGAGGATAGTAGCGGTACTGTTAGGAGGGATGCTGATAGGAGCGGCCCAAGCTGACATACCGAGCGTACCGAACGAACTGTATGAAGCGTTGAAAC
>SSFX01000096.1:0-19419 GCA_008015635.1 Nitrosomonas oligotropha | reverse complement strand
TTGTTTACAGTATTCAGGAGAATACTGTAGATGAACATACACAAACGCACTCGGTTAACATTATTGGATTGCCAGGAAATTTGGCGGCTTTATCAAACCCGGTTGTGGAAGGTAGTTCAGCTGGCAGAACACTTCCACGTCAGCCGTCCAACGATTTATGACGTACTGAAACGAGCCAGGCTACAGGAATTTACTCCACGTAATAGTACCAACCAACGGTTCAAGACGTTGCAGTACGGTCTTAAACGTTTGGCCAAGATCGAGCAAACCATCCAGGAACGTCTCAAACGTGAAGCGAAGCGCTATAACAAATCTTACCCGGGCGAGCTCGTTCATTTCGATACCAAGCGGCTTCCCTTCTTGAAAGGGCAATCCGCCAATGAACCTCGCGAGTATCTATTTGTGGCTATCGATGATTTCTCCAGGGAGCTGTATGCCGATATTCTTCCCGATAAAACCCAGCATAGTGCAGCTTGCTTTCTCACAAGCACTGTTGCTCAATGTCCTTACCAGATCGACTATGCTTATTCTGACAACGGCAAAGAATTTAAAGGAACTGACACCCATGCTTTCATCAAGGCTTGTAGGCAACACGGTATCGGTCAGAAGTTTACCCGCATCAATCGTCCGCAAACCAATGGTAAAGCTGAGCGGGTTATTCGCACCCTGATGGATATGTGGCACAGCAAGATTCACTTCAAAGACTGCTCCGATCGGCACATTCAGCTTCTCCGTTTCATTAACTTCTACAATACTGTTAAGCCTCACAAGAGTTTGAATAATGCCACCCCTTATGAAATACTCACCGCTTATTTCAATCAACCTCTCTGTAAACAACCCTAAGGTTTCTTACATCTTATTCCATTAATGAGTGTGGTAAATGTTGCCGAGATAGCTCGGCTATCGATTCCATGCCTGTGGCTTCGTCATATCGGTCGAATTAAAAATGGGTCTCCATTCAGACAAAGATTCCATTTGTTCTTAACAGATGAAAAGGCCACGTGCATTGTAAGGGAAAGTGATAACAAAATGAATGTCTTGACGAAGTTAATGCGGAATATATTTTTGCTTGCGTAACGTTGCCAAATAACGTAACGCTTAGACGGAATTAGATCTCCGCTCAATACATATCCCCAGTTTCTTTACCCCACGAATAATCCCCAGTTTCGCGACGCTGACCTTGACCCACGGCGAGTGAAATTCGCTGAGGATAGTTTGTGCAATATGTTCGGCCAGAGCTTCCAGCAGCGAAAAGTGTTTGTTGGTGAGAATGTCGTTGATGCGGTCGACGATCAGTGCGTAATCGAGCGCGTCTTCGATGTCGTCGGTTTTGCACGCGCGGCTGCTGGGCAGAGCGATTTCCAGGTCGAGCTGGATGGTTTGCGGCACGATGCGCTCCCACGGGTATACGCCGATCAGTGTTTTGGCTTTGAAGTCGTGCAGAAAAATAATATCCATTGATGATTAAGCGCTAAAATGTGCGGATTGTTCGGGTATGGCCGGAAGCTTTTGAGAGCGGGCGATACCGGATTCTAGTCTATTTTTTTCAGGTGGTGCTAATCCGATGACGTTACTGTTGTTTGCCGTGCTGGCTTATTTGCTGGGCTCTGTGTCGTTTGCGCTGATTTCCAGTTGGATTTTTAAATTGCCCGATCCGCGCACTTACGGCTCGAAAAATCCCGGTGCGACCAATGTGTTGCGCAGCGGCAAGAAAGCTGCGGCGGTGTTGACCTTGCTCGGCGACGCCGGGAAAGGCTGGCTGGCGGTGTTTCTGGCGCAAACTTACGCGCCGCAGTGGGGATTGGGCGATGAAGCGGCCGCCGTGGCGGCGTTGGCGGTGTTTCTCGGGCATGTGTTCCCGGTTTTCTTGCGTTTCCAAGGCGGCAAAGGTGTGGCGACGGCGGTCGGCGTGTTGCTCGGTTTGAATGTGTGGCTGGGATTGCTGGCGATGGCGACTTGGTTGGCGGTTGCGTTCACTTGGCGTATTTCGTCGCTGTCCGCTTTGATTGCGGCGGTGTTAGCGCCGCTGTATGGTATCGCTCTGCTCGGTTTTGAAGTCAGCACCTTGGCGGTTTCGGCGATGTCATTGCTGTTGATCTGGCGACATCAATCGAACATCGTTAATTTGCTGGCGGGCAAGGAAGGGCGGATTGGCGATAAAAAGGAGCCTGGGGTTTAATCGGCTTCAGGCGTTTCCAGCATCTCCAAATTCCAACGTGCATTGACGGTAAAGCTGTTGGCTGGTTGCCGGGTGGATTCCGGCATTGCTTGCAGCCGCAGGGCACCGGCAAACGCGATCATCGCGCCATTGTCGGTACAGAATTCCAGTTCCGGATAAAACACTGTGGCGCCTTTGGCTGCGGCTTTGCCGCTGAGATTGCGGCGCAGTTGTTCGTTCGCACCGACACCTCCGGCTACCACCAGTTGCTTCAGCCCGGTTTGACTTAACGCCATCAATGATTTTTCCGTCAGCACATCCACTACGGCTTCCTGAAACGCCAGTGCGATATCGGCGCGGATTTGATCGGTGATTTCCTGTTTGTTGATCACAGTCAGCACCGCAGTTTTCAGTCCGCTGAAACTGAAATTCAGATCGCCGCTGTTAAGCATGGGGCGCGGCAGTTTGAATTTCCCGGGCCGTCCTTGCCGGGCGAGTTGCGATAATGCTGCACCGCCGGGATAGCCTAATCCCAATAATTTGGCGGTTTTGTCGAATGCTTCACCGGCGGCGTCGTCGACGGTTTCACCCAACAATTTGTAATGACCGACAGCATCGACTTGCATCAACTGGGTATGCCCACCCGAGACCAGCAACGCGATGAACGGGAAAACCGGTGCTGGAGTCGACAGCAGCGGCGACAGCAAGTGGCCTTCCAAATGATGGATGCCGAGCGCCGGGATATTCAACGCAAAACTCATCGCTGCGCCAATGCTGGCGCCGACCAGTAGCGCACCAGCCAAACCGGGGCCTTGTGTGTAGGCGATGGCGTTGATATCGCGCAGCTCGCATTGGGCTGAATGCAATGCTTGCCGGATCAACGGGAGCGCGCGCCGGATATGGTCGCGTGACGCTAGTTCCGGGACCACGCCGCCGTATTCGCTGTGCATCGCGATTTGCGAGTAGAGCGTATGACTCAGTAGCCCGCGCTCTGTGTCAAAGAGCGCGATTCCGGTTTCATCGCAGGAAGTTTCAATACCGAGAACGAGCATCAGGAAAAGTGAGGGTTGGTTTAATGGGGGATTGATCGTAGGCCGCTATTTTATCACGATGCACTGCGGCGGTTTGTTTGCGTGCGGACTGGAAGATAGATGCCGGGGCTGTATCGAAAATCAGGTCTGTGCTAAAGTTCGTTTTTTGTAATTTTTAGTGCACGAGGTAAGTCATGGATTATAACTACGAATCTGAACACACCAAATTTATGCGTGAATTTCTGGAAAAGAATCCGCAAGTGGAAGAAAAACGCTTGGCTGCGCGGAGTGTATGGTGGGATAAGAAACAGAACTTGGAAGAGCGTAAGCGTTTTAAGGAAGCCGCTGAACCGATGAAGCCCTATGTTTATTTTGGCGGGTAAGATTTTGTAACCATTCAGCTGCTATCAATCGATAGCGAGCTGATCTCCGGGGGGTGTTGCCATGCAGCGATGGATTGCCGTTTTAACCGCATTTGTCCTGGTGGCATGCGCGAATCTAAACGGGGCGACCGATATAGCACAACGCAACGAGGAACAATTTGCCGGAGAGCATGCCGCACTCGCGGCGTGCGTGGTGGCAAAATTACAATCCGATGGGCGGTCGTTCTTGCGGCCGCTGCAATTCAAAAACCGCCAATATCCGGATATGCATGCGTCGGAGATTCATGCCTACGATACCCGGTATCTGCGCAACGCCATCGCGACTTACGCGCCTTCAAATCCCGATGCGATATTGATTTATGGTAGTCCGGCGCTGGAAATTCAGTCCGCCGCGCAACGCAATGACAATGACAAGCCGGTTTATGCTTTCGCTTTACTGCTGCAGCAAGCGGATGATGCGAAAGTTACCGCATCCTTGCGCGGCGATCCATTCTTCGCCAATATTGCCTGGAAAATCGTGGAGTCGTGCGTGGCTGCTACGGCCAAACCTTGATACCTCGGGCTTGATTCCGCCTGCTAGTTGTTATTCCCGGATTTTGCCAATAAGAAATCCAGCGCGCGCGCGCTGAGAATGCGTTTGAGGATGCCGAACAGGTACGTGGGAACGGTCACATAGTAACGCGCTTGGGGTTTTTCCGCTTCCAGCGCAAGGATTACGCGTTTGAGTACCGCCTCGGGCGGCAGCGTGAAGGGAACGGCCGGTCCCGGTTTGTTCAGACGGCTTAGCACACCTTGGTACTTCTCCCGGTGAAAGCTGTTTTCGATGTCGATGTATTTTTGCAGTGCTTGGACGGCGTTCGTGCGAAACTGGCTGGCGATCGGTCCCGGTTCGATCAGACTGACATATACATTGCTGCCCTTGAGTTCCAGCCGCAGCGTGTCGCTCAAGCCTTCGATGGCATATTTGGAAGCATTGTAAGCGCCGCGGAAAGGCAGAGCGACGAAGCCGAGTACCGAACTATTTTGGATGATCCGTCCGTATCCCTGGCGGCGCATGACCGGTATCACAAGATTGGTTAATTCTTGCCAGCCGAACACATTGGTTTCGAATTGCGCGCGCAGGGCGTCGCGATTCAAGTCTTCGACAGCACCCGGCAAGCCGTAAGCGCCATTGTTGAATAGCGCATACAATTCACCACCGGTGCGGCGCATGACTTCTTCAAAAGCAAAATGAATCGAATTGGAATCGTTTAAATCCAGACGGAAGCTTTCCAGTCCTTCGGCCAGTAGTTTTTCTACACTATAGCGTTTTCTGGCTGTGGCAAATACGCGGTAACCGCGTTCTTGCAATCCCTTGGCGGCGCAGTAGCCGATTCCGCTGGAACATCCTGTGATTAATATGGTTTTTTTCATTTTTTCAGATCAACTTGTAATGGGTATTTCTATTTTCTGAAGCTTGACACCGGATTCAGTGCAGCGATAGCATCAATTGCGGATGATAAGCTTTTCACAACAGAAAATAACATAATCGAAGACTATTCATGGCAAAAATTATATTCAGGTTAAATGATGTTCCCGATGATGAAGCACACGATGTGCGCGAATTATTAGCCAGCCATGCGATTGACTTTTATGAAACTTCGGCGGGAAATTGGGGGGTATCGATGCCGGCGATATGGCTCAAGGACGACGGCCAGTTTGAACAGGCACGCGAGCTGCTGGATGCTTATCAAAAGGAGCGGACGATCAGAATGCGGGCGGAATATGCTCGTCTCAAGCAAGAGGGGAAAAATAAAACTTTCTTTGATGCGGTTAAAGAGAAGCCGGTTAGCTTTACGATCCATTTGGCGGTTGCGTGGCTGGTTATTTATTTGTCTATCCAATTGGTTCTGGATCTTGCTCAATAGAAGACATTTTTCATGCCAGCAATTTTCTTCGCGCAATACGGTATGATAGCGATCCAAACCTTGTTTTATCCAGGAATATTCTAAAAAGGAGAGAGAACATGAAATATACGTTGAAAGCAATGGCCGCTGTATTTGCGATAACCTCGGTGTATGCCTACGCTGGCGGAGATCCTGAACACGTTAAGTTTCCTGAAGGCTATAGCAAAACTTTCACGCAATACGGCACCATGAATCGTGCGAATCAAACCCAGGTGGCCAAGTTGTATGCCAACGAGGCTGCGATTTCCGGCTATAAGCAGGGAAATAAAAGCGCTCCCGGCGGCGTTGTGGTGATGGAAATTTATACCCCTAAAAAAGGCGCGGATGGTAAACCTGTTGCCGGTAGCGACGGACTCTTCGAGATCGATTCGCTGGCTGCGGTTGCGGTGATGGAAAACAGAAATAATTGGGATGCCTCCTTTCCAAAGGAAAATCGCACCGGAGATTGGGGATTCGCTGTTTACAATCCTGATGGCACTGCCAAAAGCAACGACTTGAACTGTGTGCAATGCCATACACCGCTGCAAGCGCAGGATTATTTGTTTACCTATCAGAAGCTGGTTGATTTCGTAAAGAAATAAGCAACCGGATCAACTGAGCGGGTGATTCTGTTTTAACAGATAGTCTGCTCAGTGATTACCTGACTGTGCATGAAGACTTCTGACTTCATGGTTGATTTATAGTACATTGATAAGCTTAATCTTCTCGCTACGACGGTAAATCATGCCGGAAGCGCCGCGTAATTCAATAAGCGGCTTCATTTAGACAATCCAAAGAACCGATGAGCGATCCAGTTCTCAATTTAGAAAAACTCAATACCTGGCGGCAAATGGATCCCGAGGGTGGGGCCGGGTTTATAAAAAAACTGATCACCATTTATTTGTCGTCTGCGCCTGCATTTCAGATACGGATTGAGCATGCTATTCAAGCTGCGGATAGCGATGCATTGGTCAAAGCGGCGCATACTTTCAAGTCTAGCGCGGCAAATATCGGCGCCGAATTACTTGCCGATATTTGCCGCCAATTGGAAGAATGTGGTGATAAGAATCAGCTCAGTGAAGCTACTGAGTTGCTGGTGGAAATGCAAAATGAATCCCAGCGGGTGATAACCGCGTTAGAAGAGTTATTGAAGAAATGTTGACTTGCAATGCAATCTGCGGGGTTTGTTGCGCATCGGCTTCCCGTCACTATCCGCAGGGGAAAATCCATGCGTGAAGTTGTCATTTTAAGCGGCGTGCGTACGGCGATAGGCGATTACGGTGGCGCGCTCAAACAGGTTGCGCCTGTTGACCTGGCGGCTAAAGTGGTGCGTGAAGCAGTGTCGCGCGCCAGGATTGATCCTAATGAAGCCGGGCACCTGGTTTTTGGTAACGTCATACATGGCGAAACGCGCGATATGTATTTGGCGCGCGTGGCTGGCATCAACGGCGGTTTGCCGCACCATACTGCGGCGCTGACGGTAAACCGGCTGTGCGGAAGCGGCCTGCAGGCCATTATTTCAGCCAGTCAGAATATATTGCTTAATGATACCGATGTGGCCATTGCGGGCGGAGCCGAATCCATGAGCCGTGGCGGTTATTTATTGCCAGCACTGCGTTGGGGGCAACGCATGAACGATGGCGGTACTGTGGACATGATGGTGGGTGCGTTAACCGATCCCTTCGATACTGTGCATATGGGAATTACTGCGGAAAATATCGCTGCCAAATGGCAGATTAGCCGGGAAGCGCAGGATGCATTTGCTGTGGAAAGTCATCGGCGTGCGCTACGGGCGATAAAAAATGGTTATTTCAAAGAGCAGATATTGCCTGTGGAAGTGACTGAGCATAAAAAAAACGTTATTTTCGATACCGATGAGCATCCGCGTGAAAATACAAGTATTGAAAGCTTGGCTAAATTACGTCCAGTTTTTCAGAAAAACGGCACGGTGACGGCGGGTAACGCTTCCGGCATTAACGATTGTGCAGCGGCATTGGTGTTGATGGAAAGTGAGGTAGCGCAGAAGCGTAACCTCACTCCGATGGCGCGGCTGGTTTCTTATGGTCATGCCGGCGTTGATCCTAAATATATGGGCATTGGTCCAGTTCCCGCAGTTCAGAATGCGTTGCGGCGTGCCGGGCTTAAGATATCGGATATCGATGTCATTGAATCCAATGAGGCGTTTGCTGTGCAAGCTTGCGCAGTAGCAAAGGAATTGCAGTTTGATCCGGAGAAAACTAATCCAAATGGTGGTGCTGTGGCGTTGGGCCATCCCATCGGTGCAACGGGAAGTGTTTTGGTGATCAAAGCGATTTACGAGCTGCAACGTTGTGGCGGGCGATATGCGCTAGTTACAATGTGCATCGGTGGCGGACAAGGGATTGCTGCTGTTTTTGAAAGACTTTGAAAGATTCGAGAATGTTGGTTAACCGGAATTTCGCATTGACTGGGGTGGGTAATTAAGCTATAGTCACGGCTTTTTTAAGTACGGGTAAAGCTGTCTTTCCAAGGGCAGGTGGTGAACATGTCTTGGATTAAGAATAGGCCGCTCAAGATTGTTTTGCGCGTGCAGTTGCTGATAACGCTAGTGGTGGCAGTTGCCGTAGGTGTTTTTCTTGGCATGCAAAGTGCGATTTCAGCGGCGTTGGGAGGGAGCGTAAGTGTGATTTCCTCGGCAGCGTATGCAATCATTGTTTCTCATCACAAAGGTTATACCGCTGGAGAAACGGTTAGAACGGCACTAAGAGCAGAATCGGTAAAAATAATATTGACTGTAAGCTTGTTATGGGTAGTGTTTAAATTTTATGAAAATTTAAATGCGTCCGCGTTTATCGGAACATTTATCCTGACAGTTTTAGCTTATAGCATGGCATTGTTGGTATCAGACGATACAAAGTAAGATAAATTTATAAAAGTAAAGTAGGCACGCATGGCATCGGGAACAGAACTTACTCCAACATCATATATTGATCATCATCTAACCTATTTAACAACGCAAGTCAGTGAAGGTTCTTTTTGGGTGTTGCATGTTGATACTTTGATCACATCCATAATCCTCGGTGTTATCAGTTTCGGTTTTATTTGGTTAATTGTGCGTAAAGCTACGCCCGGTGTGCCTTCTAAAAGCCAAGCATTCGTTGAGCTTGCGGTTGAGTTTATTGATAACGAAGTAAAAAATACATTTCATGGTAATCGGCATGTGCTGGTTGCGCCTTTGGCATTGACTGTATTCATATGGGTTCTGATGATGAATGCCATGGATATACTGCCAATCGATATTATGGCTTGGGTTACGGAAAATGTATTCGGATTGCATAATTGGAAGATTGTTCCTACAACGGATGTCAATACGACTTTTGCGCTGGCTCTTTCAATATGGTTTTTAATGATTTTCTTTAATCTCAAGGTCAAGGGATTCGGCGGGTGGATGCATGAGCTGTTCTGTACACCATTTGGTAAAAATCCGTTACTCTGGATATTGAATTTGTTGTTTAATTTTATCGAGTATGTATCCAAGCCTTTGTCTCATTCGCTACGGCTTTTTGGGAATATTTATGCGGGCGAGATAATTTTTCTGCTGTTGGGTATGTGGGCAGCTACGGGTGTGTCGGGTACGATTTTTGGTTCAATTTTAGGGGCTGGTTGGGCAATATTTCATATATTGATCGTTACCTTGCAAGCATTTATTTTTATGATGCTGACAGTGGTTTATATATCAATGGCGCACGAATCTCACTAAATTAAATTTTTATAAGCTCATCTGTAACATATTATTAATCTTAAAAAAGGAAATTAAAATGGAGAATTTGCAGTTTTTAGCAATGATTCAGGCGTATACCGGAATAGGTATTGGTTTGATGATCGGACTTGGTGCAGCAGGTGCATGTATTGGTGTGGGTGTTATGTGTAGCCGTTTTCTTGAAGGTGCGGCACGTCAACCGGAAATGATACCGACTCTGCAAGGTAAAGTGTTTCTTCTGCTTGGTTTGACTGACGCGTCTTTCATTATTGCTGTTGGTCTGGCTATGCTGTTTGCATTTGGAAACCCATTGTTGGCAGTGATTCAATAACAATGCTGTTGTTGTTTAGATCGGAAATTACAGGCTTGTCATGAATATTAACTTTACTTTAATTTCTCAGGCGATAGCCTTCTCGGTATTCATTTGGTTCACGGTCAAGTTTGTGTGGCCGCCACTGCTGCGTGCAATAGAAGAGCGTCAAAAAACGATAGCCGATGGTTTGGCTGCCGGAGAGCGTGGCCGTCATGAACTGGAGTTGGCCAGTCAACGCTCATCTGATGTGTTGAGAGAAGCGAAACAACGTGCTTCAGAAATTATTCTGCAAGCTGAAAAACGAGCTACCGAAATCGTCGAGGAAGCTAAGCGAATCGCAAAAGAAGAAGGCGATCGCATTATAACGGGTGCCAAAGCGGATATTTCGCATGAAGTATTCAGCGCAAAAGAGGCGTTGCGTCAGCATGCAGCTCAGTTGGCAATTGCTGGTGCAGAGAAAATATTACGCCGGGAAGTTGATGCTAAAGCGCATGCGGATATACTGATTGCAATTGAGGAAGATTTGAAATAATGGCTGAAGCGATTACAGTTGCGCGACCCTATGCAGAAGCAGTGTATAAGCATGCTGTTGCTAACGAGAGTTTGTCGCAGTGGTCAAAAATATTGCAGCTAGCTGGAATGATTGCTGAAGATAATGATATGAGATCACTGATCGGTAATCCAATAATTTCAGCAAAACAACTTGGCGAAATATTTCTAGAGATCGGAAAGAGTAAATTTAATTCCGAAGCTCGTAATCTAGTGATGCTGCTGGCAGAGAATAAACGGATATCAATATTACCGCAGATTAGTCAGTTATTTGAGCAGTTGAAAGCGCAACACGAGGGTGTTCTGGAAGCAAAAATTGCCAGTGCTTTTGCGTTGGAAAGCAAGCAACTAAGAAAATTAGTTGAAGATCTGGAACAGAAATTCAAGCGCAAAATAGAGGCTCAAGTAAGTGTTGATCCAGAGTTAATTGGTGGTATTAAAGTTGAGATTGGTGATGAGATTCTAGATGCCTCGGTACGGGGTAAGCTTGAAGCTATGGCCATTGCCCTTAAAAGCTAGGAGTTAAATGAAATGCAGTTAAACCCATCCGAAATCAGTGAGCTGATAAAAAAAAGGATAGAAGGACTTGTTGATACGGCAGAGGTTCGTACGCAAGGAACGATTGTTTCTGTAACAGACGGTATTGTTCGTATACACGGTTTATCCGACGTGATGCAAGGTGAGATGTTGGAATTTCCTGGCAATACTTTTGGTTTGGCGTTGAATCTGGAACGTGATTCCGTGGGCGCAGTTATTATGGGTTCGTATGAGCACATATGCGAAGGTGATACAGTCAAATGTACCGGTCGTATTTTAGAGGTACCCGTAGGTGAAGGCTTGCTGGGTCGCGTTGTGAATGCACTGGGGCAGCCGATTGATGGTAAAGGTCCGATTACAGCGGCGAAATCTGAGCCAATCGAAAAAATTGCGCCGGGTGTAATCTGGCGGCAATCGGTAGATCAACCCGTGCAAACAGGACTGAAGTCTGTTGATTCGATGGTTCCGGTTGGGCGTGGACAACGTGAGTTGATTATCGGTGATCGTCAGACAGGTAAAACTGCGGTAGCGATTGATGCGATTCTCAATCAAAAAGGCCAGAACATGCTGTGTATATATGTGGCAATCGGGCAGAAAGCATCATCGATTGCCAACGTAGTGCGCAAGCTGGAAGAACATGGCGCCATGGAATATACCATTGTTGTGGCTGCAACTGCATCAGAGTCAGCAGCAATGCAATTTATCGCACCTTATTCTGGATGTACGATGGGGGAATATTTCCGTGATAAAGGTCAGGACGCATTAATCGTATACGATGATTTAACTAAACAAGCTTGGGCTTATCGTCAAATATCTTTGTTGCTACGTCGGCCACCAGGTCGCGAAGCCTATCCGGGTGATGTGTTTTATCTCCATTCGCGTTTGCTGGAAAGAGCGGCGAGGGTGAGCGCGGCCTATGTTGAAAAAGCAACAAATGGTGCGGTAAAAGGTAAAACGGGTTCTTTGACAGCGCTACCGATTATTGAGACACAAGCCGGTGACGTGACAGCTTTTGTGCCAACGAACGTAATTTCAATTACCGACGGACAGATATTTCTTGAAACAGATTTGTTCAATGCCGGTATACGTCCTGCTATTAATGCAGGGGTATCGGTTTCTCGTGTGGGCGGTGCAGCTCAAACGAAGGTCATCAAGAAATTAGGAGGCGGTATACGGCTGGCGTTAGCGCAATATCGTGAATTGGCAGCTTTCGCGCAATTTGCATCGGACCTGGATGAAGCGACTCGTAAACAGCTTGAGCGCGGCAAGATGGCTACAGAATTGATGAAGCAGCCGCAGTATGCAACACTCAGCGTATCGGAGATGGCGCTTACACTATTCGCAATCAATAATGGTTACTTTGATGATGTGGAAGTAAATAGAGCACTTGCATTTGAATCTGCGCTAAAAAACTATATACGCGGTCAGCATGCTGCAATTCTTGACAAAATTGAGAAGAGTAAAGAACTCAATGCTGAAACAGAAAAAGAATTGACAGCTGCGATTCAAGAATTCAAGCAAAACGGAACCTATTAAGCAAATGGCCGGCAGTAGAGAAATCCGCAATAAAATAAAGAGTGTAAAAAATACACAGAAGATTACGCGCGCCATGGAAATGGTCGCGGCATCGAAAATGCGTAAAGCTCAGGATCGTATGAAGAAAGCTCGTCCTTATGGTGAGAAGATACGTAATGTAGCTGCTCATATGAGTCGGGCAAATACCGAATATCGGCATCCTTTTTTGATTGCACGTGATACCGTTAAGCGAATTGGTATCGTTATCGTGACTTCGGATAAAGGTCTTTGCGGAGGGTTGAATACCAACGTCCTACGTAAAGCTCTGAATCAGATGAAGACCTGGCAAGTAGAAGGAGAACAAATCGAAGTCTGCTGTATCGGTAACAAAGGCTTAGGTTTCATGAGCAGAGTTGGCGCAAGTGTTACTTCGCAAGTAGTAAGCCTGGGTGATACTCCTGATATATCAAGACTCATCGGTGCCGTAAAAGTGGTTCTTGATGGCTATACGCAAGACAAATTTGATCGCGTGTACATTTTTTATAATCGCTTTATCAATACCATGAAGCAAGAACCAGTTATGGAACAATTGCTTCCGTTGACTGATGATCGCATGCAAAGTAGCGAACAAGATAGCGTTAAATCTAAAGCGACTTGGGATTATATTTACGAGCCAGAAGCAAAGCCTGTCATTGACGATATTATGGTGCGCTATGTAGAAGCTTTGATATATCAGGCAGTAGCAGAAAACATGGCTTCGGAGCAATCTGCCAGGATGGTGGCGATGAAAGCTGCATCAGACAACGCGGGCAGTGTCATTGATGAATTGACATTAATTTATAACAAGTCTCGACAAGCGGCAATTACGAAAGAGCTATCCGAAATCGTCGGTGGTGCTGCAGCTGTTTAAAACATTTTTGAATATAGAGTCTAGGGAACAACGATGAGTCAAGGAAAAATTGTTCAGTGTATTGGTGCAGTGATTGATGTGGAGTTTTCGCGCGATTCTCTGCCAAAAGTATATGATGCATTAACTATGGAAGGTTCAGAGCTTACGCTGGAAGTACAGCAGCAGCTTGGTGATGGCGTGGTGCGCACTATTGCATTGGGATCTTCTGACGGATTGCGCCGTGGCATGATAGTGCAAAATACCGGTAAACAAATTACCGTGCCTGTCGGAACCAAAACCTTGGGAAGAATTATGGATGTTTTGGGTCGTCCCATAGATGAAATGGGCGATATTGGTGCTGATCAACAAATGTCGATTCATCGTGAAGCACCTGCGTTTGATGAACTGTCGGCATCAACGGAGTTACTGGAGACCGGTATTAAAGTGATTGACCTGATCTGCCCATTTGCAAAAGGCGGTAAGGTGGGATTATTCGGCGGTGCAGGTGTCGGTAAAACAGTTAATATGATGGAATTGATTCGCAATATTGCGATCGAGCATAGTGGATATTCCGTATTTGCTGGTGTGGGAGAGCGTACGCGCGAAGGAAATGACTTTTATCATGAGATGAAAGAATCGAAGGTTCTGGATAAAGTGGCATTGGTTTATGGACAAATGAATGAGCCGCCCGGAAACCGTCTCCGCGTTGCGCTAACCGGATTGACAATGGCAGAGTCATTCCGTGACGAGGGTAAGGATGTCTTGTTCTTCGTTGATAATATCTACCGTTATACATTGGCAGGAACCGAAGTTTCAGCTTTGCTAGGACGTATGCCATCCGCAGTGGGATATCAACCGACGCTGGCGGAAGAAATGGGACGATTGCAAGAGCGTATCACATCGACTAAAACAGGTTCAATTACCTCTATTCAGGCAGTTTATGTGCCAGCGGATGACTTGACCGACCCGTCTCCAGCAACAACATTTGGGCACTTGGATGCAACCGTTGTATTGTCGCGTGATATCGCATCATTGGGGATTTATCCGGCTGTGGATCCACTGGACTCCACATCACGTCAGTTAGATCCACAGGTTGTTGGTGAGGATCACTACAACACAGCTCGTGCTGTTCAGCAAACATTGCAACGCTATAAAGAGTTACGAGACATTATCGCGATTTTGGGAATGGACGAGCTATCCCCTGAAGATAAGCTTGCAGTTAGCCGGGCACGTAAGATTCAACGGTTCTTATCGCAACCGTTTAACGTAGCTGAGGTATTTACCGGTTCACCAGGAAAATATGTTTCTCTTAAAGATACGATTAAAGGCTTTAAGGGAATTGTTGAAGGTGAATATGATGATTTGCCAGAACAAGCATTCTATATGGTCGGCAGTATCGAAGAAGCTGTTGAGAAAGCGAAAACACTTCAATAAACCAAGAGGAAATAGCCATGGGTACCATATTTCATCTTGATATCGTTAGTGCTGAAGAATCTATTTATTCCGGTCCGGTCGAATTTTTGGTGGCACCGGCCCAAATGGGTGAGGTAGGTATTTATCCGCGCCATACACCGATGCTGACAAGAATCAAATCCGGAATGGTGCGAATCAAGGCACAACTTAAAGAAGAAGAGTTAATCTATGTATCGGGTGGAATGCTGGAAGTTCAGCCTGATGTGGTGACGATATTAGCGGATACCGCAGTGCGCAGTCACGATCTTGATGAAGTTAAAGCGATCGAAGCGAAGCGAGCTGCTGAGGAAGCAATGAAAAATAGAGAATCAGAACTGGATTACGCTAAAGCGCAAGCTGAGTTGATAGAAGCCATGGCGCAATTAGCAGCGATTGATAAGCTGAGAAAACGCGGTCATTGATTGTGATTCATAAGTTCTAATGATGAAAAAGGCGACATAAGTCGCCTTTTTTGTATCTGTTTCTCGAGCATCGATCTGGTTACAATGATTGAGCAGTAAACGGTAAAAAATAATGCACTGGATTACGTCAAATGGTCGAGGAGATTTGACTGCATTTGTTGTTCAATCATGGCGCATTTAGATAAAATCCATCGAAAACTTCATTTCAAAAGCAGATTATCGTGTCCAAGCTTAATGTAGTGATACTGGCAGCCGGTGCCGGAAAGCGTATGCAATCAACTCTTCCCAAGGTGCTGCATACTTTAGCGGGATGTCCATTGTTAATGCATGTCATTAACACAGCGCGCATGCTCTCTCCTGACAGAATTTGTGTTGTTGTAGGCTATGGTAGCGACCAAGTAAAACAGTCAATCACCGACGATGATTTGACCTGGGTTTTGCAAACCCAGCAATTAGGTACCGGGCATGCGCTCATGCAGGTTTTACCGCAATTGAATGCCGATGGAATCACGCTGGTTTTGTATGGCGATGTGCCATTGGTGCGGATTCAAACCTTGCAACAATTAATCACAGCGGCTGAGGAAAAGAACTGTGCGCTGTTAACAGCAATAATCGACGATCCTTTTGGCTACGGCAGGATTTTGCGTGAACGGGAAAGCGGAGAGGTGGTTGCAATCGTTGAACAAAAAGATGCCACTGCAGAACAACAGAGTATCCGTGAGATTAATACCGGAATAATGCTCATACCCAATCAGCATTTGCATCAATGGCTGCCAAAGCTTGAGAACAAAAACACACAGCGCGAATATTACTTGACCGACATCATTTCGATGGCGGTAAAAGATGGTATATATGTCGCATCGACACAAGCGGATAATTTCTGGGAAGTCATGGGTGTTAATAACAAGCATCAGCTGGCGGAACTTGAGCGTGTTCACCAAAAAAACCGCGCTGAGATGTTATTGGAGGAAGGGGTCAGCTTACTTGATCCCAATCGGATAGACATACGCGGTGAACTGAGCTGTGGTTCTGATGTTGAAATTGATGTTAACTGTATTTTTGAAGGAACCGTTAAGTTGGGCGATTCCGTCCGGGTAGGCGCCCATTGCATATTAAGAAATGTAGCGGTTGCGTCGGGGAGTATTATTCATCCCTTCAGCCTGCTCGAAGATGCCGAAATCGGAGCAGATAGCAAGATTGGTCCTTATGCGCGCATCCGGCCAGGGACGAGGCTGGCACAGAAAGTGCACATCGGAAATTTTGTCGAAGTCAAAAATAGTCAGATTGCTGCGGGAAGTAAAGTGAATCACTTAAGTTACATTGGTGATTCTACAGTAGGAGAAAATGTCAATATTGGCGCTGGAACAATTACTTGTAATTATGATGGGGCAAACAAATATCGAACCGTCATTGAAGATGATGTGTTCATCGGATCCGATACACAGTTGATTGCGCCCGTTAAGATTTCGAAAGGGTCGACTATTGGTGCCGGATCGACTATCACGAAAGAAACCCCGGAGAATCAGCTTACCTTGTCCAGATCAAAGCAAGTCAGTATTGCTGGATGGAAGCGTCCACAAAAATCAAAGGCATAGTAAAAGTCTATGCAGTATCGTTCTTTTAGCTAGAGTTGTGAGGAGAATGCGCTATGTGTGGAATAGTTGGTGCAGTGGCTAATAACAATGTTGTTCCGGTATTGCTGGATGGATTATTACACCTGGAGTACCGCGGGTATGATTCCGCCGGACTTGTCGTTACCTGCAACGGTCTGCAAAGATTGCGAACAACAGGCCGTGTAACCGAGTTGCAGAAACTCGCTCACGAAAAAAATACCCACGGCTTTGCCGGTATTGCCCATACTCGCTGGGCAACGCATGGTGCACCTTCCGAGCGAAATGCACACCCCCACTTTTCCGGAATGCCAGATTCATCGGTACGGATAGCCGTTGTGCATAATGGCATTATTGAGAATCATGAAGTTATGCGTAAGCGCTTGCAAGCTGAAGGGTATGAGTTTGTTTCCGACACCGATACGGAAGTCATTGCGCATCTCATCGCGTTTAATCTCAAACATACCGACGATTTGTTAACAGCAGTCTGCAATTCTATTGACGAACTGCAAGGCGCATACGCGATCGCAGTTATGGAAGAAGCACGGCCGGAAAGAATTGTGGTGGCGCGTAATGGAGCTCCATTGCTGCTGGGACTGGGTGAAAGCGGCAATTATGCGGCTTCCGATGCTTCTGCGTTGTTAAAAGCGACCCGGAATATGATTTACCTGGAAGAAGGTGACGTAGCCGAATTGACTCGCGATGGATATCGAATTGTGAATTGTCTGCAGGGTAACTCGGTCAGAGAAGTCAAACGGACAGTACATGAAAGCAATCTCTCCAGCGAAGCGATCGAGCTCGGGCCTTATACCCATTACATGCAGAAAGAAATTTTCGAGCAACCGAGTGCGGTGGCGAACACCCTGGAAATGGTCTTCAATGCGCAATCTATTTCGCCCAATTTATTTGGCAGCGAGGCCGAAAAAGTATTCTCCCAAACCAAGAGTATTCTCATTCTGGCATGCGGGACCAGTTATCATGCCGGACTGGTTGCGCGCTATTGGCTGGAAACCGTTGCCGGTCTTCCATGCAACGTTGAGATTGCCAGCGAATACCGCTATCGCGATCCGATTGCAGATCCCCATACGTTAGTGGTTGGTATTTCGCAATCGGGTGAGACCGCAGATACGTTGGCAGCGCTCAATTACGCCAAGAAACTGGGTCATCAATATAGTCTGGCGATTTGCAATGTACCGGAAAGCGCGTTGATACGCCAAACCGACCTGCGCTTTCTTACACGTGCCGGACCCGAGATCGGTGTGGCATCGACCAAGGCATTTACTACGCAATTAGCTTCATTGTTGCTGCTGACAGTAACGTTGGCAAAAATGCGCCATAAATTATCCGCTCAAGATGAGCAACAGATGATCATGACGCTGCGTCATTTACCGATGGCTTTGCAACACGCGCTGCAAGTCGAGCCGCAAGTGCGCATTTGGGCGGAAAGTTTTGCGCAGAAACGCCACGCATTATTTCTCGGTCGCGGCGTTCATTATCCGATTGCCATGGAAGGAGCTCTAAAACTAAAGGAAATTTCGTATATCCATGCGGAAGCCTATGCGGCCGGAGAACTGAAGCATGGGCCGCTGGCCTTGGTAGATGATGAAATGCCGGTGGTTGCGATAGCGCCAAACGATCAATTGTTAGGGAAACTCAAATCGAATTTGCAGGAAGTGCATGCCAGAGGTGGCGAATTATATGTATTCGCAGATGCGGATTCACAGATTGCGCAGAGTGAAAATGAACATGTCATTCGTTTATCGGAACATGCCGGTTTGCTGAGTCCGATACTGCATACCATACCGCTGCAGTTGCTGGCGTATCATGTTGCTTTGGTGAAAGGCACGGATGTTGATAAACCGCGAAATCTGGCAAAAGCAGTGACGGTTGAATAAAAATTGCTATTGCGTACGCTGGATCTTTTTCAATAAGACTGTATATATATACCACTGAGCTGCTCTTTCTTCTTTCATTGTTCATGAAGTTTGATACTTTATCCAAGGGATGCAGGGTGGTAATATAAAAATACTTAAACAAAAGGTATATACAAATGGCGGGTCATAGTAAGTGGGCTAATATCAAGCATAAAAAAGCTGCACAAGATGCCAAGCGGGGTAAGGTGTTTACTCGGTTAATCAAGGAGATAACCGTTGCTGCCCGTATGGGTGGCGGCGATCCGGACATCAATCCGCGCTTACGTCTGGCGGTGGACAAAGCATACGATCAGAATATGCCCAAGGATAATGTCGAACGTGCTATTAAGCGCGGCAGCGGCGCGCTGGATGGCGTCGATTATGAAGAAATCCGTTACGAGGGCTATGGGATCGCGGGTGCCGCCGTCATGGTGGATTGTATGACCGATAACCGTGTCCGCACCGTGGCCGATGTGCGGCATGCATTTACCAAATATGGCGGAAATCTAGGTACAGATGGATCCGTTAGTTTCTTATTCAAACATTGCGGGCAGTTGATTTTCGCTCCGGAAACCGATGAAGATAAACTGATTGAAGCCGCAGTGGAAGCCGGTGCAGAAGATGTGATCAGCAATGAGGACGGCAGTATCGAAGTGATTACAGCGCCTTACGAATTTATCAATGTAAAGGTAGCGTTGGAAAAAGCCGGATTTAAAGCTGAGCTGGCGGAAGTCACTATGAAACCCGGTAATGAAGCTGTTTTAACGGGCGATGATGCAGTAAAAATGCAGAAACTACTGGACGCCTTGGAAAATCTTGATGATGTGCAAAATGTTTACACTACGACCGTACTTGATGAATAAAAATTCCGCCGATCAGCAGGTGATAAAATCCGCATTCTTGGCATAGATCCGGGTTTACGTATTACTGGTTTTGGCGTGATTGATAAAAGCGGGAGTAATCTAACCTACGTCAGTAGCGGC
>SSFX01000027.1:0-17384 GCA_008015635.1 Nitrosomonas oligotropha | reverse complement strand
GCACGCGGTGGCGCATAACGAACTCTACCGCAAGCTGATCAAGGGCTATATGCTGCGCCATATGGCCAAACCCGGTATCACCGGCTGGGCCCAGGTCAACGGCTGGCGCGGTGAAACCGATGTGCTGGAAAAAATGAAAGCCCGCATCGAGCACGATCTCTACTACCTCAAAAATTGGTCCATCTGGCTCGACCTCTGGATCATCTTCAAAACCGTCTGGATCGTGCTCCGAAAAGATAATGCTTACTAGCTTCAACCGCTAGGAGAATCAATAACCAATGATATGCCGCAACCAGCGGCTGATATCTGTAATTTCCGCTTCGCATACACTATGCGCCATGGGGTATTCATGCCATTCCAGCGGATAATCGGCTACCAGCAATTTATCGCGAGACGCCGCAGCATGCGAGAGCGGTATTATCGGATCGTAAATACCATGCGCCATGAATACCGGTGTCGTTGCATTTGTCACGCGGGCTTCCACCGCGAGAGTTTCCGCGAGCGGCATATAACATGACAAGGCGATAATGCCGCCCAGCGGATTGTTTTGACGCAATCCGGTCTGCAACGCCATTGCACCGCCCTGCGAGAACCCGGCGAGAAAGATGTGATCGGATGGAATGCC
Organism: Nitrosomonas oligotropha; assembly: GCA_008015635.1. Classification (GTDB taxonomy): domain Bacteria; phylum Pseudomonadota; class Gammaproteobacteria; order Burkholderiales; family Nitrosomonadaceae; genus Nitrosomonas; species Nitrosomonas oligotropha_B. The sequence goes on along the minus strand of SSFX01000027.1, from coordinate 16,759 downwards.
GCGCTGCATCTCCCTTTCAATCAAAGCATCCAGCGCTTCCTGCGAATTCCGGATACCGGATTGATCCTCAGGATCGTTAAAGTCTGCGCGATAAATATCGTACCAGGCACGCATGACATAACCATTATTAATCGTGACTGCACGCTCCGGCGCATGCGGAAAAATAAATCGAATCGATGCGCCGGGCGGCAGCGTCAGTTCATTGATGATCGGTACGAAATCATTACCGTCAGCCCCCAAACCGTGCAGCCACACTATGGTATGCGCCGGTGAGCCGCCGGTTTCAATTTCCACAGCAGGTAATAAATCAATTACTTTCTTCATCGATAGAAAAATACCCATTCACATTGCATTGACATAAAAAATCGATCAGATAAAATTCCGCAACTCAACGAATTCACCATAAAGGAAGTTATGAAACGCAGGGATTTTATAAAATTAATCGGCACAAGTGTACTCTCTTTCCCTGCTTCATCCTTAATGGCTAAGCAACTGCTCTCTTCGGATTTCAGCAACTGGACCAGTTACCGCCTGAGTTATCAAGTCGATCTTCCGGCTAAAGGTAATTCAGCCCGTTTATGGCTCCCGCTTCCTGACACCAATGATTCCTCTTTTCAATTCACGCAAGGCAGTAACTGGAGCGGTAATGCGAGCAAGGCATCATTCTCCACTCTCGGTGCGAGTCCCTTCCCGGCATTCAAGGCGGAATGGCATGGCAAACCCAAAAGCGGCCAACGCCATGTCAGCGTCAGTTGCATTGTAAAAACATCTCATCACTCCTTTGATCTGGCGCATTACCCCGCTATCAAGAATTCAGCGTTGCCCAATAGCATCAAACATTATATTAACCCGACGCATTTGAAGCCGACCAATGGCATTGTGCGTGAAACCGCTCATGCCATTTTGAAAGAAAAGCATGCCGAAACGACAGTACAACAAGCAAAAGCAATCTATGATTGGGTAATCGATAATGCGCAATACGATGAAAACACGCGCGGACGCGGTCAAGGCGATGTCAGAGCCATGCTCGAGAAAAATGAACTCAACGGAAAGTGCGTTGATTTGAATTCATTATTTGTCGCGCTGGCCAGAGCGGCCAATATCCCCGCGCGTAACCAATACGGTATTCGTATCAATGAATCAAGCCTGCACGATTCCATCGGGCAATATGGCGACATCAGTCAATCGCAACACTGCCGTGCGGAATTCTTTCTGGCCGGGCACGGTTGGATACCGGTCAACCCATCCGATGTACGGCAAGTATCCAAACTGGAAAAACTTCCGCTGGACGATGCAAAAATCATGCAATTAAGAGAAAAATTCTTCGGCACCTGGGAGATGAATTGGCTGACATTCAACCACGCCGAAGATCTGGCACTGAATCCCGGTAATGCCGCCAGCAAATTGCCTTTCTTCATGTATCCGCAAGCGGAAATTGACGGAAAACTCTTGGATAGCCTGGATCACGAAAACTTTGCCTACAAAATCACTTCCGGTGAACTCGTAGGTACCGGCGCAAAGTTTTAACAGTAGCAGTATCCCGTTAAAATTTATTGGCCCGAATCTGTTCAGGGTTTTAGTTAGCCGCACACTGAAATATTACTGCAAACACTTTGGCAATAAACAACCCCGTGGCAAAACCACGGGGAATCTCAAGCTCAAACCATATCAAACTATGGTTAAGTTCACCTCGAATAATCTCTCCACTAGTTACATTAAGCCTGAAATAAGTAATAGCTTAGATAAAAATAAGCATTTAGCTTATATACTTATCAAACAAACAATCCCACTATGACAATATAATAAAAACAAAGTATCCGGCTTTAGGGAGCGGTAATGCTAGTGTACAGCCGAAAATACCAAGAGGGTTATGTGAGCCAGGTGCTCGGATAGCAAAGAATAATCACTGAAAAGGAGTGGAATGCTGATAGGTTAAGCAGGCAGATAAACCGAGTGACGGACTGCAAGTATGTAATTGACCTGAATACGGTGTATCACTTGCCAAACCGGGAGGCGTCCCTATAACAACTACTTATGACAACTACTCTCAGAATCATCTTTGCAGCATTGGTAGCAACGCTATACACGAGCAACACGGTCAACGCAGGAGTATTTTCCACGCCTGCTGCTCAAATGGGCGCCACTTACAACCCAGGCACCATTCCTATCGGTGTTCCGGCAATTTCTGTAACCAACGCTCCGACCACGTTCTTCAGCTTTAATCCAACCGGAGGCTATAATTATTCGACGGATGGCTCCACCAATCCGGCGGCCGGTTTCTTTCCAGACTACCATTTTCTTGGTTCTGCAGGAATAACGCCCGGTTCCGCGAGCAGCCCGATCTGGACATTTTCTGCGTCGGCAAGCGATTATTATCTTTATCCGACAATCGACCATGCACCCTTACCGAATGAAGCGCTAGAATCTTCGCTGTGGGGATCGAACGATGGGGGCTCAACGTGGAGTCTCGGCAAGGTCGTCGAGGTATACGAACAAGGGTGGAGTTCATCGGGACTACCTGACGATGGCGCCACCCGTTGGCAGTTTAGCACGCCGGTTAACATGATCTCCGCTGTGGTCGGACTTACGCAAGGTGTCGTTGGCTCACCTTTACCTCCCTATTCTTATGGCGATGGTGACTTTGAGGTTGATGCCGTAATGCAAGCCATTCCCGAACCGCAAACCTACGCCATGTTCATAGCGGGCTTAGGCTTACTGGGTTTCGCATGGCAGCGAAAAAGATTAACCGCTTAATCAAACGAAACGGGAGTTTAGGCTCCCGTTTTTATTTCTGAATCACACAGAAAAAAGATTGAAGTTGATAGCTTTAACTTGACATTCCATCTCAGACAGTTAAAGCGAGATTGGAAATTCATCGATTGATCTCAAATCAAACAACTTTAATCACGCCATCTTCCAGTTCCACCACACGATCCGCGACATCGAGAATGCGATAGTCGTGCGTCACTAACAGGATGGTGGTTTGCGATTCCTTTGCCAGTTGTTTCAAAATATTGACTGCTTCGTAACCGCTCTGTTTATCGAGTGAGGCGGTCGGTTCATCGGCCAGCACGATTTTAGGCTGCCCGACCAGCGCTCTGGCGATGGAAACCCGTTGCAGTTGTCCGCCCGAAAGCTGGCCTGGTTTGTAATGCAGCCGGTCGCCCAGTCCTACGGCGATCAGCATTTCCGCCGACCGGTCGCGTCTTTGCTGTTCCGTCAACGTGTTGTTCATTTCTAGCGTCATGCTGACGTTCTGCAGCGCGGTCAGTGATTTCAGCAAATTATGCTGTTGGAAAATATAGCCGATCTGTTGCCGGGCTTTGACTTTAACCTGCTCGCTGCTGTTGATGAATTGCTGATCGAGGACTTTCACGCTGCCGTGAAAGGCTTGGCGCAGGCCGCCGATAATGGTCAGAAAAGTTGTTTTACCGGAACCGGAAGGCCCGGTGATAAGTACGATCTCACCTTTCCGGATTGACAGAGTGATGTCTTTCAGCACCGGCTGCGTTAACGCGCCGCTGCCAAAGCTGAAATCCAGATGCTCGACATCGATGACTGTAGGCATCAGAACATATCCGCCGGATTGGCGTCTTTCAGCTTACGGATTGCCAGCAACCCGGCCATGACGCACATGGAAAGAATAAATAGAAACACCGTGATCATTTTGCTCCAGAGCATCGGCATCGGCATGTACATTTGCGATTCAGCCAGGTGGTATAACCCCAAGGAAAGCACATAACCCGGAATGAATCCCAACACAGCCAGAAAGAAAGCCGAAGCAAACACCAGGCGGACAAAATAACCGTGCTCATAACCCATGGCTTTCAGTGTGGCGAATTCGTTGCGATGATTGGCGATATCGGTAAACAAAATTTGATAGACAATCACCAGACCGACCACCCATCCCATGACCGTGCCGAAACCGAAAATAAACCCGATCGGCGCGGTATTGGCCCAATAATCCTTTTCGTATTTCAGCAATTCTTCGTAGCTAAAAATATTCACGAACTCGTTGAGCTGGCTTCTGAGTTCCGCTTTGACCTGCTGGACCGGCGCGCCAGGATGGAGCTTGATGACGCCCATGTCGATCTCGCTGAGATTCCTTCTGGGAAAAATGCGCATAAAATTTAAATCGCTGGTCATCACATTGCCGTCGGCAGCAAACGACACGCCCAGGCGGAATAAGCCCACGATGTTCACCTTATAATCGTTAATTTCCGTGACATTCCGGCCCGCTTCGAGCAATGAACGCATGGGGCCGAATTCCGGGCGGGAGTATTCGTCAAACAGCACGGTATCCTTGAGCCGCAATTCATGCCGCTTATTTTTGATTTCACCGACATTGAAGATCAGCGAATCCGGATCGAAACCGTAAACCATCAAGGTGCGTTTGACCTGAGTTTTAATATTCTTGAGCGGCGCCAACCCGAGATACAGTGGATAAGCTTCCGCAACCGCCGGATTTCCCAGCACACGCATCAACTCGCTGCGCTTGAACTGGATCGGCCGCCACATGGCCTCGCTTTGTTTGTGCATCAAAAATAAATCGCCGCTCAATTTGACCGGCGCGGAGGCCGCGCTGGCGTACAAGGAATCCTTGAAACCCAACTGCATGAACACCAAGACGCACGCGAACAATACCCCGCAAATCGCAGCCACCAGCTTGGATCGGTCAAAAATGAGCTGCCGCCAGGCCAAGCGGGCGGGAAAGTAAAACCAGGCCAGCTTATTCACGGCGCAATCCGCACCTTGACCTGCCGGAAAATCTGGTGCCGCAATTCCGCCACAGCTTCCGGTTCGAGCGTCAAACGCACTTCGATGATGCGATTATCCCGGTCGGCTAAGGGATCAGTATCGTTCAAATCGTTTTTCCGCACGAGAAATCCCAATTCCCTCACCTGCGCTTGATAGGGTCGTTTAAAACCCACGGCATGGATACATCCGGATTGCCCCGCCTTGATCCGCAGCAAATCCGATTCATAAACCTCCGCGACAACATCCAGCTCGGTCAAATCCGCCATTTCCAGCACTCCCTTATCGCCAATCCGTTCTCCCGGGCGAGCAAAAATTTTTAATAAAGTACCGCCAATGGGTGCCACAATTTGCGTATTGTTCAGTTCCGCTACGTTTATTTTCAGCTCGGATTGCGCTTGAGTAATCTCAGCCGACAAACGCTTCAGATGAATTCCGGATTGTTCAAGCGCCAATCGTTTGGCATCAGCCAGCGAAACACTGGTCGCGGAGCTATGTTCCAATGATTGATAACGCAAGTATTCCCGTTTATTGAAAGCGAGCGCGGCTTGCTCCACCGCGCGCTGTGCTTCCAGCACTTTAATGCGCGCTCTGGCAGCTTCCACTTGCGCCTTTTTCTTAAGATGATCGGACAGTATGGCTAATGTATCGCCCGCTTTAACTTGATCGGTTTCCTGAAAAAAAAGCTGTTCAACACGAGCACCTTCGGGACCTGCGTTATGGGAAATTTTAATCACCCGGGAACGTGGCTCAATGCGCCCCAATGCACCAATGCCCAGCTTCGCATCAAGCGAACATCCCGCCTCAGCCAGCGCATAAGAACTGCATAGAATCACGCTGATAGCAGCGAAAATAGAGCAACTTACTTTAACGTACATAAATAGAGTTTTTTATTTTGATCGATTCATTCAAAAATTTGATCGCCGTATTTTTCATACCAGTCCATGTTCAAACGAGCATCGCGATACCGCACAAATTAAGATTATGCATGAATGGATACGAAATCGTCATACGCATCTCATAACCACCGGATAACTTCGACTCTTATCGGCGATTACTTGTAAGCAATTAATCCGGCAAACGGGTAGATCCAATAAAGATGACATCCCTTAATACAGACAATTTCTTGACAGATACATCAGCGGTCAGGTATGTTTCGCGCTCACATTTCAGGTGCCTTCAAGGTTTCGTTCTTGAAGGTTAAACGGGAAGCCGGTGCGTCTGATTCGAATCAGGCAATGCCGGCACTGCCCCCGCAACGGTAAATGAGTTAATCATCTGCATCATGCCACTGTGTAACAACACGGGAAGGCGCAGATTTGGAATTGATTCCGCTCATGAGTCCGGAGACCGGCCCGAAGTGAACATTACTACGGTATTGCGGCGGGCAATCAGTGGCATTTTGACCGGTTTTCATTGCACGAACCGGTTTTCTGTCCATTTCCAATTTCCCTTCGCATTCCTTAATCATTGATAACGCGCGGGTGTGCGCGAAGGAATCAACTCATGCAAAAATGCCGTCTAGCGGCGATGGCTGTGCTGTGGCTCGGCACGACTCTGAATGCGTATGCCGCGAATGAAGATCAACAGGAGAAACCGGTGATTGTGACCGCAACGCGCACGGCGCAAACCGCCGATGCTTCGCTGGCTTCGGTCACAGTGATTTCGCGCCAGGATATCGAGCGTCAGCAAGCGCGTTCGATTCAGGATTTGTTTCGCGGCGTGCCGGGAATGAGTATTTCCAACAATGGCGGCGCCGGTAAAGACACCGCCGTGTTCATGCGCGGCAGCGAATCCGATCAAGTGCTCGTGATGATCGACAACATCAAGGTAGGCTCCGCCACTTCGGGCACTACGGCGTTTGAAAATATTCCGATCGATCAGATCGAGCGCATCGAAATCGTGCGCGGCCCGCGCTCCAGTTTATATGGCTCCGAAGCCATCGGCGGCGTGATTCATATCATTACGCGCAAAGGCAGCGGCAGCGGATTTAAACCGAATTTCAACTTCGGCGGCGGCAGTTACGGAACTATGGAAGGCGCCACCGGATTCGCGTACAGCGGCAAGCAGAGCTGGTTGAATATGACCGCCAGCGGCATCGGCACGCGCGGGTTTAATGCCTGTAACGGCTCCAGCGATGCCGGTTGCTTTGTCGATTCGTCCGATCCCACGTTATACGACCGAGACGGTTACCGCAATACCGCCGGTTCCGCGCGCGCGGGGTACCGTTTTCAAAACGGACTGGAAATCGACGGCAATTTTATGCGATCCGCGGGCAAAACTGAATTCGACGGCAGTTTCGTCAACAAAGGGATTGTGATGCAGCAAGTTTTTGGTGGCACGGCGCGCTATTCGCCGCTCAAATTCTGGCGCATCAATCTGATCGGCGGCAGCAGCCGTGAGGATACCGATAATTTTCTCAACACGCTGTTTCAAAGCCGCTTCAATACCAAGCGCAATACCATTTCGGTCTTGAACGATTTCACCATCAATCCGAAAAATTTGCTGACCATCGGCATGGATTATCAGAAAGATCACATTAATAGCACAGAAGCTTTTTCCGTGAATTCGCGTACCAATTGGGGTGTTTTCGCGCAGCATCAAGCCACCGTTGCCAAACATAATTTTCAGCTGTCGCTGCGGCATGACGATAATCAGCAATTCGGCAGCCGGGTGACCGGCGGCACGGGTTGGGGTTACTCGCTCACCGATAATGTCCGCCTGCTGGCCAATTTTGGTAGCGCTTTCAAAGCACCGACATTCAATGAATTGTATTTTCCCGGCTTCAGCAATCCGCATTTGCGTCCGGAAGATTCGCGCAGTTTTGAGTTCGGAACGCGCGGCAATGCAACTTGGGGAACTTGGTCGTTGAATATCTATGAAAACCACATCTACCATTTGATCGCTTACGATGCCAGTATCTTCGCTCCCGCCAACGTCGATCAGGCGCGTATTCGCGGTTTTGAAGGCATACTCAGCACGCAAATCAAAGGCTGGCAATTCAATACCAATCTAACGCTGATGGATCCCGAAAATCGTTCATCCGGACCAAATCGCGGTAATATACTGCCACGGCGCGCCGCAGAATCTTTCCGGCTGGAAGCCGACCGGCAATTCGGCCAATACCGGCTGGGCGCTATGCTGCTGGTCGAAGGCCAACGCTATGACGATTTGGCCAATACCCGCAAGCTGGACAGTTACGTCAAATTCGACCTGCGTGCCGAATATAATCTGAGCAAGCATTGGCGCTTACAAGGGCGGATTGAAAATTTATTTAATGAGCACTACCAAACCGCTGCATTCTACAATCAACCAGGGCGGAATTTTTTCGCTATGTTGCGTTATCAACCCTAACATAAGGAGTTAAACATGCTGACTTTATCCACTCGTCATCAAATCGCTATTGGCTTGCTACTGGCAAGCTTAATGATGCTCACCCGCAGCCATCATTTTGCCACGTTGTATAACCTTGCTGACGCTTCCTGGGCGGTTTTCTTCCTGGCAGGCATTTATCTGCGTTCCGCATGGCCGTTGCTGGGATTCTTTGCCTTTGGCTGGGGCTTGGATGTTGCCGCCACTACCTGGGGTGGTGTCAGTGATTTTTGCATGACACCGGCCTATTTCTTTTTACTGCCGGCTTATGCGTCGTTATGGCTGGCCGGACGCTGGTATGCCAAGCGGCACCAATTCGCCTGGAACACCGTTCTGCCGCTTTCCGCTAGCATCGTAACCGGTTTAATGCTGTGTGAATTATTTTCCGGCGGCGGGTTTTACTTTTTCTCCGGCCGCATTGCCGAAACCAGTTTCGCTGAATTCGGTACGCAACTGATCAAATATTTCCCGCTGTATATCGAAACCTTCGTATTTTATGCCGGTATCGCCGCTGTGATTCATGTGCTGTTTACGGTGATTGCGCAGCAACTCAATTCACGCAACACTTCGGCAGGATAACAGTATGACCGATTCCGGACGCGCAGAGCGTTATCGCACACGTATGCAGCGCAAAAAGGAAGTGATTGATGAGGCGATTGCACGTGCCGACCGCGAACAAGGCTTATTGCTGATTCTCACCGGCAACGGCAAAGGCAAATCCAGTTCGGCCTTCGGAATGATGGCACGGGCACTGGGGCACGGCATGCGCGTCGGCGTGGCGCAATTCATCAAAGGCCGCTCGGATACCGGTGAAGAGGCTTTTTTCCGCAAGCAAGATCAGGTGGTGTGGCATGTCCTGGGCGAAGGTTTCACCTGGGATACACAAAACCTGGAGCGCGACACGGAAACAGCCCGCCGCGGCTGGTCGGTGGTGCAAACCATGCTAAGCGACCCGGCATTCGATTTAATCATCCTCGACGAATTAACGTATCCGATCAAATTCGGCTGGCTGGATCTGGATATTGTTCTGAATGACCTGAAAAACCGCCCGGCCATGCAGCATGTCGTCATTACCGGGCGCGGCGCGCCCGAAGCGCTGTGTGAAGCGGCGGATACCGTCACGGAAATGACCGACGTCAAACACGCCTACCGGGCGGGCGTTCAGGCGCAAAAAGGAATCGATCTGTAGCGCTATGCATAATAACCATCGCTTCAGTGACAGTGAACGTGCCGCCATCTATCGCGTGATCGCCGAACGCCGCGATATGCGGCATTTTCTGCCCGATCCGGTTGATCCTTTGGTATTGAAGCGCCTGCTCGCTGCCGCCCATCAAGCGCCCAGTGTCGGCTTGATGCAGCCGTGGCGATTTATCCGCATCACCGATCCGCAATTGCGCACGACTATCGCAGCCCAAGTGGAAGAAGAGCGGCACCGCACCGCCGCTGCACTGGCGGAACGCAGCGACGAATTCATGCGCTTGAAAGTCGCCGGTATTCTGGAATGTGGAGAACTGCTGGTCGTTGCATTGAGCGACCGGCGCGAGCAACACATTTTTGGCCGCCGTACTTTGCCTGAAATGGATTTAGCTTCAGTCGCCTGTGCGATCCAGAATTTTTGGCTGGCCGCACGCGCCGAAGGATTGGGCATGGGCTGGGTGTCATTGTTCGATCCCATGCAGCTGGCTGAATTGCTCGACATGCCTGCCGGTAGTATGCCGATCGCTATTTTATGCCTGGGCCATGTCGAAGCTTTTTATCCCGCGCCGATGCTGAAGCTGCAAGGCTGGGCCGAAGAACGTCCGCTGCAAGAATTGCTTTTTCACAATCGCTGGAATAATTCGGCGATGCCACCGGAATGAGTATTACCCAGATTGTTTCCTCCGCATGGCTACATGGCGGCACCCGAAGCACGCTTTGACCCTCATTCAGCATCAATTCCTTAACTCGGCAGAACACCCGCGATGAATACGCAAACACTGATGGTTCAAGGCACCACGTCAGATGCCGGCAAAAGCATGCTGGTCACGGCGTTGTGCCGCTGGCTGTCGCGCCAAGGTGTTCGCGTCGCACCGTTCAAACCGCAGAATATGGCCCTTAACAGTGTCGTCACCGCCGATGGCGGAGAAATCGGCCGGGCTCAGGCAGTACAAGCCTGGGCTGCCGGATTGGCGCCGCACACCGACATGAATCCGGTATTGCTGAAGCCCAATACCGATAAAAAAGCGCAAATCATCATTCACGGTCATGCCATCGCCAACATGGATGCTGGTGTTTTTCACGACTATAAATCGATTGCACTAAAAGCAGTGCTGGAATCGCATACGCGGCTCAGTAATCAATACGAGCGGATTATTGCTGAGGGCGCGGGTTCTCCGGCGGAAATTAATCTGCGTGCCCACGATATTGCCAATATGGGCTTTGCCGAAGCAGTCGATTGTCCGGTCATTCTCATTGCCGATATCGACCGCGGCGGTGTATTCGCGCACTTCGCGGGCACATTGGCATTATTGAGCGAAAGCGAGCAAGCGCGCATTCAAGGTTTTGTCATTAACCGTTTCCGCGGTGATAAAAGATTGCTTGATCCCGGATTGGATTGGCTTGAGCAATATACCGGCAAACCAGTGCTTGGCGTATTGCCTTACTTGCAGGGCTTACACCTGGAAGCCGAAGACGCTTTGCCCGGCCCCGCTGCTTCAACCGTATCGCCGGAGCAGAAACTCTTCCGGATCATCGTCCCGGCACTACCGCGTATCAGCAATCACACCGATTTCGATCCGTTGCGGCTGCATCCGCAAGTCCACGTGCAATTTATCGGTCCCGGTGAAATCATTCCGCCAGCCGACTTGATCATCCTGCCAGGCTCAAAAAGCGTATGCGCAGATTTGGATTGGTTACGCCAGCAAGGTTGGGAACCAGCAATCTACCGCCATTTACGCTACGGCGGGAAATTGCTGGGCATTTGCGGCGGTTTCCAAATGCTCGGCAAATGGATTCATGACCCCATCGGTCTTGAGGGCGATGCCGGTAGCGCGCCAGGACTCGCTTTTTTCGATATGGAAACGACACTGGCGGCGGATAAAATTCTGCGCAATTGCCATGGACGCTTATCTTTGAACAATGCGGCCGTGACAGGTTATGAGATCCATGCGGGAATAACCACTTATCACACACGTTATCAATCGCTTATCCATTTAGCGCAAAGTCAGGATGGCGCAATCAGCGATGATGGTTTAATCGCAGGAACATATTTGCATGGCATTTTCACATCCGCTGCCGCTTGCCGCGAATTACTAACCTGGGCCGGACTGGTTGATCAACACAGCATGCCCGATTACCAATCGATATGTAATGCCGCAATTGAGCGCTTAGCCGATTGTGTCGAGCAATACTTGGATACCGCGCGATTGAACCGGTTGCTCAACCTGCCTGTACGGATATCATGACATCCGTCCGGACTTTGATTCTGGGCGGTGTACGTTCCGGCAAAAGCCGGTTAGCCGAACGCCTAGCGCTGGAGAGTCAATTGCCGGTCATATACATTGCTACCGCCACCAGCGAGGACGACGAAATGCACGCAAGAATAGCTGCGCACCAGGCGCGGCGTCCTGATCACTGGCAAGTCATCGAGGAACCTCTGCAATTGGCTTCCGTATTGACGCAGCATGCCAACAACGAGTGTTGTCTATTGATTGATTGCTTGACACTCTGGTTGACAAATTGGTTGATCCACCCGGAAGTCGAGCGATTCGATGCCGAACGCGCGGCATTCCTCACTGCCCTCTCCCTGGCAACTAACAAACTGATTTTGGTCAGCAATGAAACGAACATGGGCATTATCCCGATGGGGGAATTGAGCCGCCGCTATTGTGACGAAGCCGGTAAATTACACCAGGAAGTGGCGCAACACTGCGATCAGGTCATTTTAACCGTTGCCGGTCTACCTCTGGTGCTCAAAGGAGAGCCAGTATGACGCAACCTACTGCTCTTCATTGGCTAAGCACTCCACCGGCCGTTACCAACCAGGAAATGCGCCAATTGGCGAAGCAACGCCAAACACAACTCACCAAGCCACCCGGTTCTCTCGGTCGTTTGGAAGAATTCGCCATCCGGCTTGCTGCAATGCAAAACACACAACAGCCCAATGCCGATCGTGTACACATTGCCATATTTGCCGCCGATCATGGTGTTGCCGCCGAAGGTGTTTCAGCGTTTCCGCAATCGGTCACCGGTGAGATGATCAGAAACTTCACGCGCGGCGGCGCAGCCATCAATGTTCTGGCGCGCGCATTGAATGCTTCGCTGGAAATCATTAACTTGGGAACAGTACACGATACGCAAGCACTGGCCCATGTGCGGCATTGTCATTTGGGGCCGGGTACGGCCAATTTTGTTCATCAGCCCGCGATGACCTGGGAACAATTGAGTCAAGCATTCCAAGCGGGTTTTGAAACCACTGAACATGCACATCAGACCGGTCAGCAGCTCTTTATCGGCGGGGAAATGGGGATCGGCAATACCACCAGCGCCGCCGCGTTGGCGTGTCTTCTACTGAATGAGCAACCGGAACGGCTGACCGGACGCGGCACCGGATTGGATGAACAAGGCATCGCGCATAAAATAACAGTTATCACGCGCGCATTATCGTTGCACCGCCCGCAAACGGATTCACCCTTGGACGCATTGCGCCGCGTTGGCGGGTTTGAGATTGCCGCATTGACGGGGGCTTATATCCATGGCGCTCAACTAGGCTTGCCACTGCTGATTGACGGATTTATCAGTACGGTCGCGGCATTAGCCGCTGAACATGTTGTTCCGGGATGTAAAGATTGGTTTATTTTTTCCCATCAATCTTCCGAACTGGGACACGCACTCGTGCTTAAAGCACTCAATGCCGATCCGTTCATCGATTTGCAGATGCGTCTTGGAGAAGGCAGCGGCGCAGCCGTCACACTGAATCTGTTGCGCATGGCGTGCAAGTTACATAATGAAATGGCGACTTTTTCCGAAGCGCAGGTTTCGCAACAAAGTGAGCTTTCGTAGTATTTTGACGACTTCAATTGATTTGCTGCGGCATGGCGTAACAGAAAACAGTCAGCGATATTGCGGCAGCACGAATTATCCGTTGACCGCGCTCGGTTGGACACAAATGTGGCATGCTATTAACAGTCAATCGACGCAATGGCAACACATCGTTACCTCCCCTTTAGCACGCTGCGCAGACTTTGCGCATGCTATGGAGCAACATTATTCGATCCCCATCACTCAGGATGATCGTATCCGGGAAATACATTTTGGTGATTGGGAAGATCGATCAAGCGCTGAATTGATGCACACCGATGCCGATGCTTTATCTCGCTTCTGGCAAAACCCCTTCGATTACCCGCCACCTAATGGCGAACATTTGCTGGATTTCCAGGCACGTGTTTTATCAGCTTGGGAAGATATTCAACAGAAATTTTACGGAAAAAAGGTTTTATTGATCACGCATGGCGGTGTTATCCGGATGATCGTCTGTCATATTATGCAGCATCCGCTCAAATGCATCCTCGATATTGATGTGCGTCACGCCAGCATCCGGCATGTGCGGATCGACCATGCTAAAGCTTGTCGTATCACGCTCGATCCCAATTCTTCTCTATGATCAGAGCATTTTTGTACCCGTGTGCAACGACAGGAATTATTGCGGTACTACTCTGTCGTTACTATTTTTGCGGTTCAGTGAATAGCGACCGGTTAGCGGACGAAATCTTCCGGATAAAGCACTTTCATATTCTCGCGATTCAGCAGAGTGATTTGCTGATATAACTTATCGATATCGGACCAACCGGCTTGATCTATTAACGGTATCCAGCGCGCCCGCATATAACCGTTCTGGTCAATGAGAAATTCCATATGATCCGGATTTTTCCCCTTCCCAATGATATCCGGATGCGTCAGCGTCCGGCGCGATAGTGCATAGCTGGCAGCAATCTCGGATGCGCCTTGCGTAACAATCGGGAACGGCAATTCAGCCGCGATTTGAGTTAACTCAGCGGCAGCAAGCTCGTTTGCCGGCACTGCCAATACAGCGATATTTTGCTCACTTAGGCGGTCATACGCTTGCTTTAATTGCTCGATACGATCCTGCGATTGCGGCCATGAGAAAATAACCAGTAAGACAGCTTTATGTCCACGAAAATCCTGCAGCGAGCCGCTGTTGCTATTATTTTCCGTATACGAAAAGAGTGGCGGTTTTACATAGGCTTTATTGGGTATGATTTCCGGTGTTAAAATTCGCGCCTGATAACCTCTTGATAATGCATGTACATAGTTCACCAGATCCCAGCGATCCTCTTCGGATATTTTTTCCGCATAACCCGGCATATCGGTATTAACCATTCCGTAGCTAATCCAATTGTAAAAATCTCCCGGTGTGTGCTCTGTGGTATGCGGTTCGATCAACAGATCGGGTAATTTTGTCGATAGCGTTCGTGACTTAATGCCATTGCCCATTCCTTGATGACCATGGCATTCAACGCAGTGCTGATTGAATAAAGCGGCACCATTGGTTATAGAAATTACGTCAAAAGGCACTGACGGTCTACGATAGGTTTCAGGATACGCTTGGATTGCCAATGGCGGCAAAGCAATGGCAAGACCGGATGCCAGCAATAGCCCAGGAACACCGATCAAACGCTTGAATCCCCAGTTGCGGAGCTGGCCGAACTGAATTGCTCCTGCCGCTAATATCAGAATGAAAACTCCAATCCATACTTGAATGGCTACATTCGGCTTATCCCAGGTTGCCAGAATCGAAAACCGGAATGGGAAGGGCCAATTTTCAATCAGCGCGTGCTTTACCGGCGTAGTATTGGCAATTACAGTTGCCAGGAATAGTAATAGCAATGCCAGAATGAATTCAATGCGCACCCACTTCCTCATCCCTGTTTTGCCAGGATTCGTATTATCAGATTGCGAATCGCTTGCTAATAACGGCAACCAATGCACACGGACTCGCGCTGCGATTAAGAGAATGATACTGAGGATAAATATCTTGATGCTAAGCAACCAGCCGTAGGGTGTCGCAACAAGCGCAGCATAAAAGCCGTCAAAGATACGATCGGCCACGGTGATTCCGGTCAAAATAATCAATAGCATCACCGGTAACGCAATTGCTGAGAACCGCATCAACGTTTTATATTCCGGCGCATTGCCAGGTTTAGCCTTAGCATTTTTGTTATTCTCATAAATCAATAGTAAAAAAGCCGGTAATGCTCCAAACCAAACACCAGCTAGAATAATGTGCAATGCATAAGGCAAAACCGCCAATACGGATAATCCTTCAGCCGCAGCATGACTTGCTAGTGAGCCTGCGATCAGAGGCAGAGTTGCAGCAAAAGCAATTAAAATGTACTGCCAGCGGGTTTTGGGAGATTTACGAAGTAAAATAATGACGAGTAACAGCATTAGCGCAGATAATGTACGCCAGCTCCATATTTGACCAACGCGCGTATCGCTGATGAATCCTAACCAAACATCTTGCTGCCATAGATTACTGACATTCCCGGTAATTTGAACTAAGGATGTCATCAGCATTACCACAAGACCGATGGGAATACTGATAGCCAACCATGGGAACAGACGTTCCAGTCGTACAATCCATGCTCCCAGGTGGACTCTTTTCCCGGTATTGGCGATAGCTAGAAAGATACAGCTACCCAATAAAATCATGTTTGCTGCAAGTTGAAACCAACGTGCAATTGCTGCGATAACTTCTACCATTTTGCTACATTTTATTCTTTTACATTGAAATCAAAACTTGATTCAATAACATGTCCATCAACCGACATCACACGATATTTCACAGTGTATCGTCCAGATCCTAGTTGCGGTAAGCTCAAGACGACAGATTTTGGATCATCTGCAACGCTTTCAGGGTTATTTCCAGTTATTGAATGCTTATTGGAGTCGAGTACGGTAACGGCTGCATAAGACCCTTCTATTTTCTCATTAAACCAAAGCCGTACTTGTTTAGGCGATATGGAGAGTGTAGCTCTCCTGGGTGGATCGGATTTAACCAGCGCTGCATGCGCCATCACTGATTTTGCTTGAAATGCAAAAGAAAACATTATCACCAGAGAAGCAAGGACTGCTATCTTTTTAATAACAAACTGTATTGATCGCTTTTCTTGCACAGTTTCCCCTCAATTTTTCAGATTAAATATATTTTCGCTATTTGATTCTACCAGCAAGGATGAGTTCAATACGTAACTCATCCTTGATTTCACATCAGCATTCGATGTAACTACGCTGGGTTTTGATTAGCAGGTTTACGCTTCCGCAAGAAGAAGAAAGCGGCAACAGCGAGGACCAGTACAACCGGTGCAATAATCGCTACTTTCGGGGTCGGGCGGCCTTCACCTACCGAGAACGGAAAGCGTGATACATAGTCCTGCGCTCCACCCGTCACCGTCACCAGCCCTACAAACTTGCCTTTCTCCGGAAAGGTGTGATCTACCGTAATCGAGGCCGATGGGTATACTTTCGGTGGTAAGTGGAATACTGTGATCTCGTCCAGGTTCGCTTCCGATCCCGTGTCACGAATAATCCGCACTTCCGTTTTCAGCGGCCGTAATTCTTCCTGGATGTAGTC
>SSFX01000017.1:0-12257 GCA_008015635.1 Nitrosomonas oligotropha | reverse complement strand
TCTCCAGCGCCAGTACGGTTTCGGCGATCAATTCACCGGCGTTGATGCCGGTCATGCCGGCGCCGAGTATCCGGCGCGTGGTTTTATCCAGCAACAGTTGCGTCAAGCCTTCCTCGCGCGCCATCGATATCGCGCGGCCGCTGGCAGCCCACGGGAAGACGGCTTTTTCGTAATCGATGCCCTGCTTGATCGCCTCTTTCTCGGTCAAGCCCATCCAGGCGATTTCCGGGTCGGTGTAGGCGACCGACGGAATGGTGCGTGCATCGAAAGCTACTTTATGTCCGGCGATCACTTCGGCGGCCAGCTTGCCTTCGTACGTGGCTTTGTGCGCCAACATCGGTTCACCCGCGATATCGCCGATGGCGAAGATATGCGGCAGATTGGTGCGCATTTGCGGATCAACCGGGATAAAGCCGCGTTCATTGACCTGAACGCCGATGTCCTCAGCGCCGATCTCGCGCCCATTGGGACGGCGTCCAACCGCCAACAGAATGCGGTCATACGTTTGCGGCGGCGGTGCTTTGTCGCCCTCGAAAGTAACGGTCAGCCCGGCTTCGGCGGCTTCTATTTTGGTCACTTTGGTTTTCAGATAAATCGCTTCGTAGCGTTTGCCGATACGGCGGTGCAGTGGTTTGACCAAGTCCGGATCAGCACCCGGAATCAACTGATCCATCCATTCCACCACGCTGATTTTGCTGCCCAGCGCGGAATAAACCGTGGCCATTTCCAGGCCGATGATGCCGCCGCCGATAATCAGCATGCGCTGCGGCACATCGCTCAGCGCCAGCGCGCCGGTGGAGTCGATCAGGCGCGGATCGTCGTACGGAAAACCGGGAATACGCGTGACGCTGGAACCGGCGGCGATGATGCAATGCTCGAAAGAAATTGTTTTCGATCCTTCCGCCGTTTCGACCTGAATGCTGTGGTCTGTGACAAACTTTCCGTTGCCGTGTACAACTTCGACTTTGCGCTGCTTGGCGAGTGCTTTCAATCCCTTGGTCAGCTTGGCGATGACCGATTCTTTCCAGCTACGCAGCTTGTCGAGATCGATCTGCGGTTTGCCGAATACAATGCCGTGCGCTGCCGCTTCGTCTGCATCGGTGATGACTTTGGCCGCATGCAGCAATGCTTTCGACGGAATGCAGCCGACATTCAGGCACACGCCGCCGAGTGTTGGATAACGTTCGATCAAAATGACTTTCTTGCCCAGATCGGCCGCGCGGAAAGCGGCGGTATAACCGCCCGGTCCTGCGCCGAGCACCACGACATCGGCGTGCATGTCGCTTGGTGTGACGGATTGCGTGGGTACTGTGGTAGGCGTTGCGGCAACGGGTGCGGATGGCGCGTTTTCCGGCGCTGCACTTGTTGTTTGGGTATGCGCCGTTTGCGTGGATTGCTCTGTGGCTGCCAGCGTCAGGATGACGGTTCCTTCCGATACCTTATCGCCGACTTTGATCTTAATGTCTTGCACCACTCCGGCTTGCGGCGCGGGCACTTCCAGCGAAGCTTTTTCGGTTTCCAGCGTGATCAGCGAAGTTTCCTTCTCAACCTTGTCACCGGGTGCAACGAGCACTTCGATGATCGGAACATCCTTGAAATCGCCGATATCGGGAATTTTTATTTCAACAACTTGCGTCATGACATCCTTTGGCTGCAATGAGCATTGGCTTATGCGTTATCAAACCGGCTGACAGCAGGTTACTGCCGCAGCTGGCCGTCGCCCAGCACGATAAATTTCTGGCTGGTCAATCCTTCCAGACCGACTGGGCCGCGCGCGTGGATTTTGTCGGTTGAAATGCCGATTTCAGCACCCAGGCCGTATTCGAATCCGTCGGCAAAACGCGTGGTGGTATTGACCATCACCGAGCTGGAATCGACTTCGCGCAGAAAACGGCGTGCGCGTGTGTAATTTTCCGTGACGATCGCGTCGGTGTGCTGCGAACCGTATTTCGTGATGTGATCGATCGCCTGATCCAGCCCGTCGACAACGCGGATGCTGAGAATCGGCGCGAGATATTCCTCGTACCAATCCTGTTCCGTGGCTTCCTTGATTTGCGCAACGATGCCGCGCGCTGCCGCGTCGCCGCGTAATTCAACACCTTTGTCGAAATAAATCTTGCTCAACGCGGGCAGGATTTTCTCTGCGATGCCTTCGTGGATCAGTAACGTCTCCATTGTGTTACAAGTGCCGTAGCGCTGCGTTTTGGCGTTGTCGGCGATGCGGATCGCTTTGTCGAAATCCGCCTGATCGTCGATATAGACATGACAAACGCCGTCCAGATGCTTGATCACCGGGATGCGCGCCTCGTTGGCGATGCGTTCGATCAGCCCCTTGCCGCCGCGCGGCACGATGACATCGACGAAATCCTTCATCGTGATCAGCTCACCCACCGCTGCGCGGTCGGTCGTTTCGATTACTTGCACCGCGCTTTCCGGCAAACCGGCTGAACGCAGACCCTCCTTGACGCACGCGGCAATCGCCTGATTGCTGTGAATCGCTTCCGAGCCACCGCGCAAAATCGCCGCATTGCCCGCTTTCAGGCATAACCCTGCGGCATCGGCGGTAACGTTCGGGCGCGCTTCGTAAATGATGCCGATGACACCGAGCGGCACGCGCATTTTCCCCACCTGAATGCCGGACGGGCGGTAATTCAATCCGCTGATCTCACCCACCGGATCGGCCAGCGCTGCAATCTGCAACAAGCCTTCCGCCATCGTCACCACGCCCTTGGCCGACAACGTCAGACGGTCGATCATCGACGCCTCCAAGCCCTTGGCGCGCGCATTGTCCAAATCCTTGGCGTTGGCCGCCAACAACAGCGCTTCGTCGCGCCGGATGGCCTGCGCCATCGCCGTCAGCGCGCGATTTTTCGCCGCCGTATCCGCTTTCGCAACCAACCGCGACGCGGCGCGCGCTTCCTGTCCGACGGCTTGCATGTAACTTTTGATGTCTGTGGTGTTCATGGCTTTCGTTTGATAAGGATATGAATTTCCGGGTAGTGGGGCATTATAGTACAAGATGGAAGCGATAGGATAAGCGGCAACGGCCGCGACGATTCACAAAAGCCGGAGGGGTGCGGTTATTCGTAGTGTGTCCACAGACGCAGGATTTTTACGATTTTTTCTTGTTCGAGAATCTGATAGACCAACCGGTGCTGAATGTTGATGCGCCGCGAGTAGGCGCCGGATAAATCCCCCACTAATTTTTCATACGGCGGGGGATTTTGATACGGGTTTTGCCGGATAATGTCGAGCAGTGCCTGCGCCGTTTGTTTTAAACCGGCGGATGATAGTTTCTTTGCATCTTTTCTGGCTTGGCTGGTGCAAACGAGTGACTACCATCAACAATCAAGGTCTTTGCTGCATTGACTGGTGTCGGTAGCGAGTCCTTCAATAATCGATTCGCGCATGCCGGGAATCGATAACAAATACAGCGTCTCATTGATCGCATTCCAATCTTCCTCGGATAGCAGTACCGCATTGGATCTTTTTCCTTTGATCATGATCGGCTGGTGAGTCTGGGCCGTTTCGTCAATCAAACTGTACAGTTTTGCTCTGGCTTCCGTGGCGTTGAGTATGGTCATAGTTACCTCCAAAAAATAGGAGCGTACGCTGTAGCGTACGTGGTATCAAAGAAAAATTTTCTGGGACAACATATGTTGTCTATCGTATTTAAGCGCCCGGTCTTGTTTGACGCGATCGGTTAGCCGCTGAGGATCTAGCTGCCATGCCCTATGCTCATGAGTTGCTCGACGGGGCAATCTGCATTTATATGCCTGCGTGTATCCCTTGATTGGTTTTCATCCGCGTTACCCAAGCTCGTAATGTCTGCTGCTGTGCAGCCAATCTTCGATGTGATCGATTTGATTACAGCTCAAATGCTGATCGCACCGCTCGTTCTAGTACTTCCGGTGAGTAACTGATTCGACTCTTCATCTTTTCCTCTTCTAGAATCATTTTATCTTCGAAAACCCCCGGGGTTATTCCTTCCCCAAAAGACGTGATTTCACTACCCCTGCACAACAAGAGATTGATACAGCAAGAGCTATTAAATACTGACTTAGAGCATGACTTGGACTTGTGACTCCTTCTCAGGTATTCTTCAGCTCAAGTGTTGTAATTCATGGTTAACTTGTAATTCCCCGTCGTCTTGCCGCAGGGATAGGTGCAGGGCGCTTGGAAAAAATTAGTTATGTCTCTGTTTGAGAGTGACCATTATGCTTGCGTCTCTGAAACACAAAATTGTTTTTTGCCATATTCCCAAAACTGCAGGAACATCGGTTCGAAACACTTTGGCCAAGTTCCTTTCTGATGATCCAAAGCTCATTAAATACTGGGGTATTGAGGACGGATTGGATCTGGCTCACCCAACTGCAGAAGTTGTACGCACTCGTTATCCAGAGATTTGGCGTCTTTTCTTTGATGATGCGGTTAGTTTTGCGATCGTCAGAAATCCGATTACGCGCGCCAAATCAGCGTACTCGGAACATTTGCGGCAATATCGTGATCATCCGCGAGTCGCGAAGACGTTTGAAGATTACTTGGCGCACATAGCCGATAATGTCTATCGCTTTGATCAGAAAGAAGGATATATTTTCATTCACGGAGCTCCGCAACATGAGTTTATTTCTTTCAATCACTGTGTTCTTCCTCGAGTTATCTTGCGTTTTGAAGATGGTGACCTAAGTCAGAAGGTTTCTGAAATTCTCAAATATGTTGTATTTGTTCCCCATTTACATAAAAGTTCGATGCGAGTTTGGCAAAGTTGGAAGCCAGTTTCACGAAAGCAGCGAATACTCATTGAAAAGACTTACCAGCGTGATTTTGAAATGTTTGGTTATTGATGAGTAAAACTAGAGAATAAATTTGACAGTTCTTTGTGCAAGAGAATTTATTTTTATTATAAACACTTGATTCAATATAGAATTGACGTCCTATTAGATTCTAGCTCCAATTATTGTTCTGAAGTACGCTATGATCATTTCTTTATAATAAATTTCATATGTAGAGAGGTAGGTGATGAAACTTTCAATTCTGATCCATGCGCTGAATGAGGAGAAATTGATTGCAAATTGTCTCGAATCTGCTTTGGAAGAAGCACGAAAGTCTGATGGTGAAGTAATTTTAGTTGATTCGTTATCTACTGATAGAACTGTTGAAATTGCTGGACATTATCCCATTCGAATCATCCAATTTCTGAATAAAGCAGACTGCTCTGCAGCTTCTGCCGTACAAGCTGGTTACCAATATGCAAATGGGGAGAGTGAGTTTTTGTATGTTTTAGATGGAGATATGGTATTACAACCTGGCTTCATATCTGCAGCTATGAATTACCTTGAATCTAATCCTGATGTAGCCGGTGTGGCGGGGAAAGTGCTAGATACAAGTATCAAGTCATGGGCCGACAGGCGACGGGCATCCATAGCGAAAGCACAACAGCAGATAGTGGAAGTTTCTGAGCTTGGTGGTGGTGGCCTTTATCGCCGTAGTGCGATTGAATCTGTAGATTATCTTGCTCATCGATGGCTTCGCGCTTGCGAGGAAGCGGAACTTGGAGCGCGTCTACGGGCTAAAGGGTGGCGCCTCATTCGACTCCCTGAGATAGCTGTAATTCACACGGGTTATTCTGAAAGTACTTCTCGGATGCTTTGCCGGCTGTGGCGGAATCGCCAGATGCATGCTTATGGTACATATCTCCGGACAGCCTTTAGGCGTCCATGGTGGTGGTTAACTGTATGTCAATTATGGTTTCTTTTCGCTACAGTTATACTTCATGTTATGGCGGGAATATTAGCAGTATTAGGTGCAATGCAACTAGAATTAATTAATACCATTACTGCGCTAGTCGTCTCAGAGATTCTTATTTGGTCGGGAATTATTTTGGTTCTTGCAATAAGAAAAAGAAGTATTTCCGATGCAATAATTTCGATCTATACATGGAATTGTTATTCACTTGCTGCAGTACTTGGCTTCAGTCAATCAACTCCGGATCCAAATATTCCAATTTGCGGGCAGGAGCTTACTACGTCTCTGATTCCAGAATGATAACGTGTTCAT
Source organism: Nitrosomonas oligotropha (assembly GCA_008015635.1). GTDB lineage: Bacteria > Pseudomonadota > Gammaproteobacteria > Burkholderiales > Nitrosomonadaceae > Nitrosomonas > Nitrosomonas oligotropha_B. The sequence goes on along the minus strand of SSFX01000017.1, from coordinate 6,200 downwards.
AGAAAAGGTGTGTGCAGTATGAAATGCTGTCTTCGACAGCAGCCGATTGCTGAGATTGATCCTGTGCTCAGTGGATTGTGGCTGGATGACCGAGGTTAACACCCTTATAGTTGGCGCAGGTATCAGCGGTTTGGCCGCAGCAGCTGCTATCGGTAAAAATGACGATTTTATTGTACTCGAGCGCGATCGTGAAATTGGTGGCTATTGCAAGACAGTTATCTGCGATGGTTTTACCTGGGACTATTCGGGGCATTTCTTTCACTTTAAGTGGCCTAGCATCGAACAGTGGTTGCGAGATCGCATGATTGGACAAGAAATTCGCACCATTGCGAAGAGGTCGTTCGTTTCTTACCACGGTGTTCGTGTAGATTTTCCATTCCAGAAGAATATTCACCAGCTACCACGACATGAATTCATCGATTGTCTGGTTGATCTTTTTCTTGCGAGATCACCAAACACAAAGAAGCTGCCAGAGACAAACTTCAAAGAAATGCTTTATTCGCGTTACGGCCGCAGTATCTCAGAGAAATTCCTTATTCCATATAACGAGAAAGTTTACGCGACTGATTTGGCGAATCTCGACAGAGATGCGATGGGGAGGTTTTTTCCGCATATCGATTTTTATGACGTGATTCAGAACATGCGTTCAACAGATAACTCAAGCTACAACTCAACCTTCATCTACCCTATGGGTGGAGCAATCGAGTATGCCAAAGCTCTCGCCAGTGAATTGGCACCGCAATCGCTGCGATTGGAGGAGGAAGTAGAGCACATCAACTTGGCGAGTAAGACGGCATATACCGCAAAGGGCTTCTATCGTTTCAATCGATTGGTGAGTTCGATGCCTTTCCCGGCTTTGCTTGTAAAATGTGGTATTCCTCACGATTCGAAGGTTTTTACGTGTAACAAGGTGCTGGTATTTAACCTGGGATTTGATGCTAAAGGACCTCAGGATATTCATTGGCTGTACGTTCCGAATCGGGATCGTTGTTTCTATCGAGTAGGTTTTTATGACAATATCTTCGACGCTCCGCGAATGAGTCTCTATGTGGAGATAGGTTTCCCGATGGGAGCCCGGATTGAGGTGGAAGCAGAACGGAAACGTGTACTTAAGGATCTGCGTGCAGAGGGAATAGTAAACGGACAACAACTTATTGCTGAACATTATGTGATACTGAGTCCAGCTTATGCACACATTACATCCCAATCGATAGCTGAACACGCGCGACTAACAGCTGAATTGTCTAAGTTTGGAGTGTATAGTATTGGCCGTTATGGCAATTGGACTTACTGTAGCATTGAGGACAACATCGTGGAAGCACGTAGATTGATGACCAGTTTAGGTTTGGCGCGTACTTGGCCACTTGATTCTACTGTCTAGTTTCACAAGGCACCGGAATGAGTTAGTGAATAACTACTCTGATTCTTCATATTTTTTCCTCCATCTTCCAACTTCTAGCCCTCGAAAATCCGGCGCAATTCATTTTCCTTGCATCATTCAGTCCCGATTCACATCGGCCACTGTACAGTGACTCCATTAGCAAAGAAGAGCGACTGAAAGGAGGATCACAATGGACACGCAAAACACCGGATTATTCTTCTATGAACTCAAGGGAATTGGCTCGAATCGCTATCAACGGTTAGCGTATTCTGTATTGGATTTTTCCGGTAGTCGAAGTGTGTTACTGTTTCTGCTAGCCGTTCTGCTGCTTTCCGGTTGTAAAACCGTGCCGATTCAGGATAGGAATTTTGCGGAAAGTAGCGGTTTCTGGGAGCAAGATGAGAATATGGGGGTTCGCTTTCATCGCAACGCCGGTGCAAGCGATGCCGTCATCGGAACGCTCTACGCATCGGGTAAAAATGTGCTGCTGAATGGCGATCAAGTAAAAGTTTCCGCGCCGGTAAAGAATAACGCGTTCATAAGCTCGGGGATGCAAAGCGGCGCGCGCATTGAATTCAAAGCATCGGACTCAACTTGCTCGATACGCATCGACAGGTTCAATGCCGGCAAAGCGTACGCGGACACATCGAGTTGTTTGCACGACATCGAGACACTGCATGCCAGGATACAAGCCCAAAACGCGGTGCTGCAAATCAATGTGTCGCAACAGCAAACCGACATCATGGTGCTCAGTGGCACAGTCGAAGTGATGACGCGGGAGGATACCGGGCAATTCGTGGTTGTCCGGGCGGATCAAAAAATTACCGTCACGCCAAATGCCATCGGCCAACCCCACGCACTGGCCCCGGATGAAATCTGGCAACGCATGCGCTGGCGCGAGGATTTTCAGCTCTATAAAACCGTTGTTGACTGGAGAAAAGTAGTGGCGGGCGTTGCTATCGTTGCGCTTGTCGCCGTTGCGATACTATTCGGTAAAGGCCGTGGCGGCGGGCATAGCCATGGGTTTCCTAGACATCGTTAGATAGCGATCTAATTATCTGTTTTCTTTATTCGAGACCTAGCTACTTGTTTCCTCTGTCTGCCTTAGCGGGTCGGTTCGAACGAAGGATTGGGCATCTGCGTACAAGAGTTTTGTGTTTGCTCACTTGCCGTCGCCTTTGCGTGCGCTCTGGGCAGTTAGTTGACCAATCATGCCTTGTAATGTACTCAAATGTGCAAGGAGCCGCGGAATCATCTCGATGAACTGGCTTGTTCCAGAGTAGAAGTCGGCCGCGATTTGTGTGACCTCCAGTCCGTCGATTCCGATGATGTCGCGATACTGCTGAATGGCGTTCGGATCTCGATGCGCGATCGTTGAGTTTCTGAGGTTGGCGAACTGTCGTTGAGCCCGCGCTTGGGCTCTTCGGATTGAGCGCATTGCTTCAGTAACCTGTTGCCGTAGGTCTTCGGGAGTTTTGCCGTCTTCAAGAGCTTGACGCAGTTTGTTCCCAGCCACCTTGTCAATATCCAACTCATGAATCGTCAGCAATATGACTCTGGCAGCGAGCCCTCGCGTCCAAGCGCCGGGATGAGTCAGAGCGTCTATCTTTACCGCCTGAATGTCTCTCTCGGCAATCAGAAAGAAGAGCCCTAGATTCATGACGACAGTATTTGCTTCGAATCCTAGTCGACGTGCCCTGGCAGTTTCAAATGCGAGTGTCTCAAGTGCAGAGGCAAGCGCGAGTCGTCTTTTCCTTTCCGACCACTGAAGTCGAGGACGACTAAGGCGTCTCGCGAGGGCTTGCGCCTTACGCATTATCCACCTGTGAACGGCTAAGCGAATGTAGCGGTTAACGAGTTCCTGACGCTGCTGAAGGAGCTTCCGAGGTGGGCGAGACATGCAAGGTGGATTCAGATGTCTAACATGAGATCTGTTACTGTACACGTCATATTATGCTCTCATGTTTCATAGTGATCGTCCCATTCAGCTTTCATCATAATAAGCTTCATCAAATCGAAAATTAGCGAATTTCACGCATCGACTTCAATTTATCCCTCAAAACACCATCACATGATCCACTAAATACCTTCCATCCCGATGCACCAATACCATTTCTGCAACAAACTCTCCGGGTGCTTTCGTGAAGTGTTGTTTCCATAGAATCGCTACCGAGTCCGGGCGGCGGAGGACGGCGATGGGGGTGCGGGTGGTGAAGTAGCCTTTCTCTGCTTGGTATTGCTGGCAGACGCATGCCAAGTAATCCGGCGTGACGATGGCTTTCAACCGCTCGGTGAAATCGCGGACATGCCTGGCGTGATCGCGCTGGGTTGATGCATCCATCAAGTTATCCATGATCGGATCAGCGATCGCCAGAATCTGCTGTTCGCTCATTGTTTCAAAATTCAGAGTCATGTCCTTCAACGCTAAAACTGGGTTTTATTCCGCGATGCTGATGCCCGAGCCGCCCATTTCCTTCGGAACGTCTTTCATCTTGGGTAATCCGTCCGCGATGCGCAGCACGGATTCCTGGTAATGCACGTGAATGGCTGGTTGAAACGAAAAATTCTGCAGGATGGGAGCAAATATATCGATGAGATTCCAGCCGGGATGCTCGGAATAAATGTGGCCGCCGCATGTTTTGCACCATTTGCGTGAACTTTGCGGTGTTTTGTTGTAGGTGCCGATGTTTTCCGCGCCGCGCGTGATTTGCATCGCTGTCGGCTTCCACAGCGTGAAAGCATTGACCGGACCGGCAGACCAATGCCGGCAGGATTCGCAATGGCAATAACCCATCGCATCCGGCTCACCGGTTACGGTGAACTCAACCGCGCCGCAAAAACAATGGCCTTTGTATACCTTTTGATCCATGGGAATCTCCTTGAAGGTTTCGTCTATGAACAGGAAGTGTCCGGCTGCCGGATCGTTACTTTCCTTGCGCATTTTCTAGATCGGACTGTTTCTTATAAGTTTCATAAGAAGCACCGGCATTGGCCATGCAGCGTTCGCGCTCCTGTTGATCCACCAGCCGGGTGCATTGGTTGCGTTGCCACGCTTGGCCGGTGGAGTAGAGTTGCTGGGTGGCGCAGCCGGTTGCAATCGTCAGAGCGGCAGTAGCGACGGCAGCGGCCAGTATGCGGAAATTCATGCGGCGTGTTCGTTGCCGACGACGTTGATCATCCAAGCGATGCCGAAGCGGTCGGTGAGCATGCCGAAACGCGGCGACCAGAAAGTTTTGGTCAGCGGCATTTGCACTTGGCCGCCGTCGGACAGCGCGGCAAAATAACGATCCGCTTCGGCTTCGGTGGCGACCGCAATCGACAGCGAAAAGCCTTTGAATTGCGCTCCCACTTCACAGCCGTCCGAAGCCATCAGCACATTACCGGCGATGCGGAAGCTGGCGTGCATGACCTTGTTCTCAAAACCCGGCGGCAACATGCCGGGTGGCGTGGGGTCTGGGCTTTCGCTGAAGCGCATCAGCATGTCGACCTGCGCGCCGAGTGCGGTGCGGTAGAATTCGAGTGCTTCTTCGCAGCGCCCGCCGAACATCAAATACGGTTGAATTAAAGGGTTGGTCATGATGATTCCTCCTTTTGCAGAGCGTTACAAAGTTTTTAGATACTCAATGATCGCGAACGCGCCGTCCTTGTCGCCAGACCAGTTGAGACGGTAGGTTTTCTTGCCTTCGACGATATCCTTGTCGTGACCTTTGTTGCTCAACGCGGGAACCGCGTTGGTCTGGAACACATAGCCTTCTTCTTTATCGCTGGTCTGTTGCGAGTTCCAGGAAAAACCGAGCAGTTTTTGGTCGTAATCGAGGCGGCTTTTGACAAAACTGACCGGGCGTTCGTCCGGCACCAGCAGATGGTAAACCGTCGGCACCGTGCCGTTGTGCAAATACGGCGCTTGCGCCCACACGCCGCTCATCGGCCGCGCATTGTAGCCGTGGTGTTCGCTGTTGGGCGACATCAGCAAGTCTTTTTTACCGGCCAGCGAGACGCCGTCAAACTCGGCGCAAGGCTTGATGTCTTTGTTGTACAGCCGGATGGTGGTATCCGGGGAGCAGTTGTCGTACAACCCCTTGCGCGCAGCGTAGTTCAGCACTGCACCGACCACGTAAGCGCGTTTCATGCTGGTGCCGAGGTTGTCGTAGACCTTGCCGTTTTTCGGCTGATGGCAATCGGCGCAGTGTTCGGCGAATAAGTCCTGTCCCTTTTTAGCTAATGCAACATCGACTGCAAAAGGATAAGGGCTGGCGGGCAGACCATCGAGCAATTCCTCGGCGAAGGCGGCGACGCGCACGTCGGTTTGTTCCAATCCCAGTGTCAGCATGGCGACCAGGTTGCGGTAGATCGGCATCGGTATATTGCCGTTCCATTGCCCGCCGCCGTTGATCAGCCGTTTATGGCTTTCATCCCAGCTGGCGAGGCGTTTGTCTTGTTCCCAGACCGACATGAAATCGGTAATGCCCGGTTCCGGCGGCAGGACGATACCGGCAAACCATTTCAATATGGGTTTACTGCGCAAACCGATATAGCCATTGATCGCGCTCAGGCCAGTGGCGTCGGCCATGCCCGGAAATCCGGCGATCATCGCGGATTCAAGACCGGGGTAGTTTTTAGCGATCAGAGCACCAAAGCCTTCGTATTCGGCTTCGACGCGTTGCGCATATTTTTTCACCGTTTGCCCAGCGGTTTTCTTGAACAGCGCGATCTGCGCCGCTTCGTAAGCCGCGTCAAAGTTTCTGCCCGCAGACTGGTAATTGTTGTAAAAGTAATTCGGGCTTTGCTGGTGCGTGGCATCCAATGCATCCAGCAGCTT
>SSFX01000004.1:0-12154 GCA_008015635.1 Nitrosomonas oligotropha | reverse complement strand
CGTGTGGGGGTGCATGTTTATCACGATATGGCCAAAGGGCTCAAGGACATTGACGTGCTGATGATGTTGCGCTTGCAGAATGAGCGCATGAAAGGTGCGAATCTGCCCAGCCCGGAGGAATATTTTAAATATTACGGACTGACCCCGGAGAAACTGTCGCTCGCCCGGCGCGACGCCATCGTGATGCATCCGGGGCCGATGAATCGCGGTGTCGAAATTGATTCGGAAGTCGCGGATGGCAAGCAGTCGGTGATTCTCCCGCAAGTGACATTCGGCATAGCGGTGCGCATGGCGGTGATGTCAATTCTGGCAGGCAATCAGGTTTAGAGGCGGTTGCATGAAAATTCATATTAAAAATGGGCGCTTGATCGATTCAAAAAACGGTATCGATGCCGTGCAGGATATTTTTATTGCCAAAGGCAAAATCGTTGCCATCGGCGCGGCGCCGGATGAATTTCAAGCCAGCCGGGTGATCGATGCGCAATCGCTAGTCGTGTGTCCGGGGCTGGTCGATTTGTCCGTGCGTTTGCGTGAACCGGGACTGGAATATATGGCCACGCTGGAATCGGAAATGGCTGCGGCGGTTGCCGGTGGTGTCACGAGCATCGCCTGTCCGCCGGACACGGATCCGCCTTTGGACGAGCCGGGGCTGGTGGAAATGCTGAAACATCGCGCCAAAAGCCTCAATCAGGCGCATGTTTATCCGATTGGCGCATTGACACAAGGATTGAAGGGTGAACGCTTAACCGAGATGGCCGAACTGAACGACGCCGGATGCGTGGTTTTTGGGCAATCGGACGGGCTACTGCCGAACTTGCGGGTGCTCATGCAGGCCATGTTGTATGCATCGACATTCGGTTTTAGCGTGTGGCTGCGTCCGCAGGAAATCACGTTGACCGGCGATGGGGTGGCGCATGATGGCGAAGTGGCGACCCGGCTGGGTTTGCTGACCGTTCCTGTGTGCGCTGAAACGATTGCCATCGGTAATATTGTTTTATTAACCAAGGAAACCGGTGTCAGGGTGCACTTGTGCCGGATTTCCAGTGCTGAAGGCCTGGCGATGGTTCGTTCAGCCAGACAGCAAGGTTTGCCGATCACCTGCGATGTGTCGATTAATCATTTGCACTTGTCGGATATGGATATCGGGTTTTTTGATTCCAATTGTCATCTGATGCCGCCATTGCGCAGCTCGAGTGATCGCGATGCGTTGCGTCATGGTTTGCTGGATGGCACGATCGGTGCGATTTGTTCGGATCATGCACCGGTGGATGAAGACGCCAAATTATTGCCGTTCGGTCAATCCGAAGTGGGCGCGACGGGAGTGGAGTTGCTGCTGCCGCTCACTTTGAAATGGGGATCGGAAATGCGGTTGCCATTGCTCAACGTGTTATCCAAGATTACCTCGGATCCGGCTCGGATACTGGGAATTGACGCAGGGCATTTATCGCTCGGCAGTGCTGCGGATATCTGTATTTTTGATCCTGACCATTACTGGAAGGTAACCTCGTCAGCCATTTTAAGCCAAGGAAAGAACACGCCCTTTATGGGGATGGAAATACCGGGTGGCGTTAAATATACCCTGGTAAATGGTCATATTGTTTATGAGCACTGAACTGGGCGGCATTTTGTTTATTCAGCAGCACAATTGTTACAGAATTTGTTTTTAACTGATTATTTGGAGCAACATGTCAAACCCATTACTTGATTTTTCCGGACTGCCGCGTTTTGCAGAAATCAACAACGAACATATCACACCGGCGATTGAAACCTTGTTAAAGGAAAATCGCGCGGTGATTGATAAGGTGCGGGCGGATGACAAAGCGCCTACCTGGAAGACTTTTGTGCAGCCGATGACGGATGCCAATGAACGGTTATCCCGCGCTTGGGGACAAGTGTCGCATCTGAATGCGGTGATGAATACGCCGGAACTGCGTGAGACCTATAATGCCAATCTGCCTTTGATCACGCAGTTTTATGCCGAGTTATCGCAGGATGTGCGGTTGTTTGAGAAATTTAAACAGTTACGTGCGAGTGCGGAATTCGACCAACTGACTCCGGCGCGGAAGCGAATCATCGACAATGAATTGCGCGATTTCCGTTTGGGCGGTGCCGAGTTACCGGCTGAAAAGAAACAACGTTTCTTGCAAATCCAGGAAGAACTATCCAAGTTGACGTCCACGTTCAGCGATAATTTGCTGGATGCCACCAATGCTTATTCATTATTGATTGACGATGCAGAGAAGGTGGCGGGTATTCCGGATGATGTGCTGCAATCGGCGCAACAGTCGGCCGCAGCGGATGGCAAAACAGGCTGGAAATTCACCCTGCACATGCCATCGTATCTTCCCGTGCTGCAATATGCCGATAATCGCGATTTGCGTGAACAAATGTACCGCGCCTATGCGACACGGGCCAGCGAGTTTGATAGTCAGGGGGATTCGAGCAAAGATAATATGCCGCTGATCAACAAAATATTGGAACTGCGCCGTGAAGCGGCGCACATGCTGGGCTATGATAATTATGCTGAGGTTTCGCTGGCCACAAAAATGGCAACTTCTCCGCAGCAAGTTTTGGATTTTCTGACGAAACTGGCTGTTAAGGCAAAACCCTATGCTGTGGCCGACCTACAAGCACTGCAACAGTTTGCCGCGGAGAAATTGAATCTGAAGAAACTTGAGGCGTGGGATTTGGCGTATGTCAGCGAGAAATTGCGGCAAGAGCGCTACGCTTTTTCGGATCAAGAGGTTAAGCAATACTTCCCTGAAGATAAAGTATTGACAGGTATGTTTAAAGTGGTGGAAAAGCTGTACGGTATCCGCATCACGCTTGCGGTGCCTGCGCGCAATATTCAGTGCTGGCATCCCGATGTGAAGTTTTTTGATATTCATGACGCTAACGGCGAGTTGATCGGTCAATTTTATTTGGATCTCTACGCCAGGCCAACCAAACGTGGCGGCGCCTGGATGGATGACGCGATTACACGCCGCCGGATCGATGATCAACACACGACGAAGCACGCCATACAATTACCCGTTGCCTATCTTACTTGTAATTTCTCAGCGCCGGTTAGGATGGATCATCAACCGCGCCCGGCTTTATTTACGCATAATGAAGTGATCGTGTTGTTTCATGAGTTCGGTCATGGTTTGCATCATTTGATGACCAAAGTTGAAGACTTGGGTGTATCTGGAATTAATGGTGTTGAATGGGACGCGGTGGAGTTGCCGAGCCAGTTCATGGAAAATTTTTGTTGGGAGTGGGATGTGCTGACCGGAATGACTCAGCACATTGAAACAGGAGAATCATTACCTAAAGCGCTGTTCGATAAGATGATAAAAGCCAAGAATTTCCAGAGTGGTTTGCAGATGTTGCGGCAGATTGAGTTTGCGCTGTTCGATATGCATGTGCACTTCGATTTTAAACCGGATGGCGATCAGACGGTATTGCAGTTATTGGCTGATATCCGCAATCAGGTCGCAGTAATTATTCCACCGGACTTCAATCGTTTCCCCAACAGTTTCGCGCATATTTTTGCCGGTGGCTATGCCGCGGGCTACTATAGTTATAAGTGGGCAGAAGTGCTTTCGGCGGATGCCTACAGCATGTTTGAAGAAACCGCTTCGGATGGCGTGGTGAATGCAGCTACGGGTTCGCATTTTCTGGAAGAAATTCTGGCTGTGGGAGGAAGCCGCTCCGCACTCGAGTCATTTATTGCGTTTCGAGGACGTGAGCCGGAATTGGATGCGTTATTGCGCCATAGCGGGATGGAAGCGGCTTAACCGGAGAATTGCATCGTTTTGTCCATTCTATTGTTGAGTGATAATTTATAAAGTGCAGGCATAATCTGTCGTATATTGAACGCCGGACCACCTGATGAATTGGAAGCTTTGTAATGATTCCGCATAGTAACGATGGATGACCGCCTGAACAAAAATAGCACTTTGTGCGAGGTTGTATTGAACCTATCGTATAAATGTGGCAAGATCGACCGAAATTTTTATTAGAAGAAATAAGAACATGATTAATATTATCCGTACCGTGGCTGTTGCTGCATTGGTTTCTAGTTTGTTTTTAACGGGTTGTGCCTCAACGAAGACGACGGCGAGTGCGAATGTTAACAACCAAAGTAGTGTGAACGATCCTCTGGAATCCATGAATCGCGCTGTTTTTAATTTCAATGAAATGGTGTACGACAAAGTTTTTGACCCTGTGGCCAGAGGCTATAAGCGGGTTACACCCGATCCAGTGGAACTGGTTGTCGGAAACTTTTTCTCCAATTTGAACGAAGTGGTGGTAATCACTAACTCCGTGCTGCAATTAAATTACGAGAGCGCGCTTGCCAGTAGTGCACGTTTATTGGTCAATACCACTTTTGGGATATTCGGCATGATCGATATCGCGAGCGATATCAGTGCGGTGAGCGATATTAATCTTAGCAAACGAAATGAAGATTTCGGTCAGACACTGGGACGTTATGGAGTCGGCAGTGGACCTTACATCGTATTGCCTTTGCTGGGACCAAGTTCTGTTCGTGATACGGTCGGTATCGCTGTCGACAGCTTCTTTATGGATCCTGTGACACAAGGGGTGACGGGTGTTTTCATGAACGGTGTTCCTTATCTTAATACGACAGCGCTACGTCTCCCTGTAGCTGCAGCGAGAACGGTTAATGCACGGGCGCAATTCCTGGAACAAGATAAGACCTTGGAAGAAGCTGCGTTGGATAAGTATGAATTCGTGCGCGATGCTTATTTGCAAAGACGTACAAGTCTGGTGAACAATAAGGCTGAAGAAAAATAAATAGCGCGAGAGTCGTTTTGATCTTCGGATGCAGCCGTATCCATGCGCAGACAATAAAGTAGATACAAACAAGGCACATTGATTAGGAAGCGTATTCCGCTAATCAGTGTGCTTTGTTTTTTTGTTAATCCAAAAAAGAAGCCGATTGCCGCTATGCCGGTGCAATGGCGGTCATAGGGTAAGCATGAATGAGGTGGATTTAGCGATGATGGAGATCTAAGTTAATGAAAAATCCCGTGGTTATTATAGGAAGTGGATTAGCAGGTTATGCGGTGGCGCGTGAATTACGTAAACTGAATACAGAACTTGATGTCATCATGCTATCTGCTGATCATGGTGGTTTTTACTCCAAACCCATGCTGTCAAATGCATTGTCATCCGGGAAAACTCCCGAATCGATTATCAACGGTGACGCGATTCAAATGGCATCACAATTGAAGATTTCCATTCGCCCCCATTGCCGTGTCAGCGCGATTGATCAAGCTGCGTGTGAAGTGACATTGGCCGATGGTGAGAAGATTATTTACAATCAATTGGTTTTGGCGCTGGGCGCTGATCAGGTGCATTTGCCGCTTTCGGGCGATGGTGTGGCGAATATATTGACTATTAATGATCTTGACGATTATAAAAAATTTCGCGTTGCACTGACCGGGAAAAAACGTATCAGCATTATTGGCGCGGGTTTGATTGGTTGTGAGTTTGCCAATGATCTGGCAACCTCCGGGTACCATGTCGATGTGATAGATATCAGCACGCAGCCGCTGGGACGTCTTTTACCGCCAGCAGGCGGGGCATTTATACGGCAAAGGCTGGAAGCTGCGGGTGTGGTTTTTCATTTGAATGCAACCACACAGTCCGTTGATCAAGTCCAAGAGAAGCTACGCCTGACATTCGCCGATGGAAGCGCAATTGAATCTGATATTGTTCTGTCCGCGGTCGGGTTACGCGCGCGTACGCAATTGGCCGCATCAGCCGGTATTTCCGTTAACCGGGGAATCGTTGTGAATCGCTTGTTACAAACGCAGTTTGACAATATCTACGCCTTGGGTGATTGCGCCGAAGTGGCAGGAAAAGTGCTGCCTTTTGTGATGCCGATTACGCATGCGGCACGGGCCCTGGCGGCAACGCTTGCAGGTAATCCTACAGAAGTTCGTTATCCGGCGATGCCGGTTATCGTTAAAACACCCGCATGTCCCGCGGTTGTTTCGCCGCCCGATTTCACTCTAAAAGGTGAATGGCATGTGGAAGCTGATCAGAATGGCGTAAAGGCGCTCTATAAAGATGATATCGGTCGATTGCTCGGTTATGCTTTGTTGGGTGCGGCGACGCAAGAGAAAAATAGCCTTACTCCTCATTTACCTCCGGTATTGGAGTAAGAAACATTTCTTGCTTTTGATGATCTACTCTCGGACGAGCCATTAAAAAATTTACGATATTTACAGCGATGAAATTTCTCTTTGATCTATTTCCGGTAATTTTATTTTTCGTAGCGTTCAAGCTGTACGATATCTTCATCGCCACGGCGGTTGCGATGGTCGCAGCGATTGCACAAATCGTCTGGCTTTGGTTTCGCAATCGCCACGTCGATAAAATGATGTGGATCAATTTGGCTGTTATTGTCATTTTTGGCGGTGCGACACTAATATCCCAGGATGAAACGTTTATAAAATGGAAACCGACCGTGTTGTATTGGTTGATCGCAACCGTTTTAATAGGATCCCATGTAATTTTTAGAAAAAACCTGATACAGGCGATGCTTGAGAAACAGATGGTTTTGCCGCCTTTTGTCTGGAGCAGACTCAATTTAAGCTGGGTGGGGTTTTTTCTAACGATGGGGTGTGTCAACCTTTATGTCGCGTTTAGTTTTCCAGTAGATACCTGGGTTACATTTAAGCTTTTTGGTGCTACGGGATTGATGCTTGTTTTTGTTATCGCACAAGTGTTGATGTTAGGGAAGTATTTGAAAGATGCGCCTGCTGCGTTGACTGAGGATGCTCCTGTCAGTGAGCCGGATGATTTCAAGGATGAAAGAGAAAATAAAGCGAACAAGGAACGATAATGTTATATGCCATTAATGGAGAGGATGTACCGGATAGCTTGGGAAAACGGATGACAGTCCGTCCGGAGCATCTGAAAAGAATTCAAGTATTACAAGATGAAGGACGCTTGGTTTTGGCCGGTCCTTATCCGGCTATCGACAGTCAAGACCCTGGTCCCGCAGGGTTTTCCGGCAGTCTGATTGTCGCCGAGTTTGAATCCCTGGAGGCAGCACAGGCGTGGGCTAACGCCGATCCTTACATGAGTACGGGTGTCTATCAAAAAGTGACCGTAAAGCCTTTTAAAAAGGTGTTGCCGGCATAAAGCGATTGCACACCATTTCTTCAACAGTATCAAGTTATTCAATAGAAATAATGGTCTGTAGAGATTCACGTCGATTCAGTTAAGGCGTATACTTTCTCTCGGCGATATATTCTGGCGAATATAATTTTATCTCAATCACAAAAAAGGAAATTCAATGCGTTTGACGAAATTCTCACAGGCAATGATGATTAGTGTTTTAGGAGTGATTACACTATCAGCTCAAGCCCAATCAACAGGTACCGTGGCTAAGGTAAATGGCGTAGCAATTCCGCAATCACGTCTGGAATTAATGGTGAAGGCCAGTGCGGCGCAAGGACAGCCTGATGGTCCGGAAATGAGAAAGGCTTTGCGTGAAAATCTGATTGCTGAAGAGATTCTCGCGCAAGAAGCAGCGAAAAAGAAATTAGATAAAGATCCCGACGTAATCGCACAACTCGAAATAGCTCGTCAAGCAGTGCTGGTCAGAGCTTTTCAAGCGGACTACATCAGAAATAATGTGGTGAGTGAAGAGACCTTGCGCAAAGAATACGAAGTTCTTAAAGTGCAGATGGGAGATAAAGAATACAAGGCACGCCATATTCTTGTCGCCAATGAAAATGAAGCCAAGGATATTATTGCAAAACTCAAAAAAGGCGGTAATTTTGCAAAAATAGCTGAAGAGAAATCGGTTGATGACGGCAGTAAAGAAAATGGTGGTGAGCTTAATTGGAGCCCACCGGCAGCTTATGTCAGACCATTTTCCGAAGCACTGGTGAAATTATCCAAAGGGGGATTGACTGAACAACCCGTGCAAACTTCTTTTGGCTGGCACGTGATTCAGTTAATGGATATCCGTCCAATGGAAGTGCCGCCTTTTGAAGAAGTTAAGCAAAATATTCAACAACGTGTATTGCAGCGCGAATTTGGAACAGTGGTACAAGAATTACGCAGCAAAGCAAAAGTAGAGTAAAACTTGTATTGAGATATGCCCTGAGTAGATCGGATTGTGATGTTGTGTTTCTACAGCGAAGCAGCCTTTTCTACTCGGGGAGATAGTGCGCAAAGTAATTCATAGCTGGTTGTACCAGCGCTCTGAGCAACTTCATCAACACCCAATCCCTTCCCCCACAATATAACGGGGCTATTCAATCCGGCATTTTCAATACCGGTTAAGTCTACCGCGAGCATGTCCATTGACACTCGGCCCAACAACCGGCTGCGTTGATTATTGATCAATACGGGAGTGTTCGTCGGCGCGTGACGTGGATATCCATCCGCGTAACCGCATGCGACAATGCCGATGCGCATTGGCTCGGCCGTTTGAAAAAGGCCGTGATAACCAACTCTGTCACCAATTCCCAAATCCTGTGTGGCAATAATTCTGCTCGAAAGCGTCATGACGGGTTGCAGGTCCAACTCCGCCGCGGTTTTATCCGTAAAAGGCGAAGCCCCATATAGCATAATGCCGGGGCGCACCCAATCGGCATGCGTGACAGGATAACGAATGATTGCTGCGGAATTTGCGAGTGAGCTGGGATAATGGCGGTACTCTTTCGTGATGGCTGCGAAGTACTGCAACTGCTGAAGGACATTTTTTTCTTCGTCAGGTTCATCAGCGGAAGCAAAGTGTGTCATCAAGGTAATGTTTTTGTAGTATTGCTTCTCGATCAGTGTGCCGATGGCTTGTGAAAATTGCTGTGGCGCTAGCCCCAAACGATTCATTCCGGTATTAATCTTTATAAATAAATCAATGTTGTAATGCTTGGAAGCTGACAACATGGCAATTTGCTCAGCATGATGAACGACCGCGCTCAAACGGTATTGCTCGAGGATTGCTAATTCTTCGGTTGAAAAAAAACCTTCCAGGAGCAGGATCGGATGCTGGTAGCCGGCATCACGCAGGCATATAGCCGCATCCAGCTCCAGTAATCCGAATCCATCGGCGTCTTTTAGGGCGCTGGCGCTATGGAATAATCCATGACCGTAAGCATTGGCTTTAAGGATTGCCATGATGCGCGACTGTGGAGCATGTTTGCGGACTATGGACAGATTATGAGTTAAAGCGGCAAGGTCGATAAAAGCTTGGGTAGGGCGTGGCATTAATTTAATGTTCAGAATAAGCAAGAGCGAGTATTATTCGCAAGTTTTTTATAATAATCTAATTTTGTGATACCGATTTAACTATTATGCCGCCATACCTTAACATGCGAAGCGGCATGATATGCTAATCTAATCTTGATACCCGACCGGGGGGCCCTTGAAGGGATCGGCGGCTGGTGATTTTATTACACAAGTGATGTGTTGCATGAAAGAATGATTCAATCCTGAATCTACTCAGAAAAAAATAAATATACAAGGAAATAGCTTGGAACGCGGTTTTTATACAATTATGGCGGCGCAGTTTTTCTCTTCATTAGCAGATAATGCGTTGCTGGTTGTGGCGATTGCACTGTTGATTGATTTACATGCGCCTGCCTATTTAACACCCATGCTGAAGTTTGTTTTCGTGTTGTTCTACGTGATTCTGGCTCCTTTCGTTGGCGCATTTGCGGATTCTATGCCCAAAGGGCGCGTCATGTTTATTAGCAACACTATCAAAATTACCGGCTGCGGATTGCTCTTCATCGCCATGCATCAATATTTCGCATTGGCCGCGTACGCGGTTGTAGGGTTGGGTGCGGCCGCTTATTCGCCTGCCAAGTACGGCATTTTGACCGAATTATTGCCTGCGGAGAAATTGGTGATCGCCAATGGCTGGATCGAAGGGTTGACGGTGGCATCGATAGTACTGGGCACGGTATTGGGCGGTGTGCTGATTACCCCTTCCGTTGCCGGTGCGCTGCTGCAGTTTGATTTTCCTGTTATCGACACGGGAATCGATAATGCATTGGAAAGCGGTATCCTGATCATCGCTGTCATTTACGCCATCGCGGCGTTGTTCAATCTGTACATCCCGAATACTGGTGTTGATCATCGTATTCCCAAAAAGAATCCTTTCTTTCTGATTCATGAGTTTAGTCACTGCTTGAAATTATTATGGGCCGACAAGCTGGGACAAATCTCACTTGCGGTGACCACGCTATTTTGGGGGGCGGGCGCGACGTTGCAGTTTATTGTGTTGAAATGGGCTGAAGTAGCGATGAATTATCCGCTCAATCAAGCTGCGCAATTGCAGGGTGTGGTTGCAGTGGGGATTGCCGTGGGTGCTGTGATGGCAGCCCGGTGGATTTCGCTGCGGCAGTCCGTCAAAGTAATCCCGTTGGGCATTGCGATGGGCATTGTTGTGATGGCGATGATTCTGGTAAAAGATCTGTGGATCGCCATCGCATTGCTGATGCTGATTGGCGGATTGGCAGGATTCTTCGTCGTGCCGATGAATGCTTTACTGCAACATCGCGGGCATATTTTGATGGGTGCCGGGCATTCCATTGCGGTGCAAAATTTCAATGAAAACCTCAGTATTCTGGCGATGCTATTACTCTATGCGTTGTTGATATGGTTTGAAGTGCACATCTATATTGTGATTGCCGCTTTCGGATTATTTGTTTCTGTCATGATGGCATTGATCCGGAAATGGCATTTGTTAAATCAAAGTAAAGAAGACTCACTTCATTTGATCGGAGCAAAAAAAATACACTGATTTCGCGTGGAGTGATGTTGCATGAAGAACAGATGCTATCGCAGCGATTGCATTGTTATTTGTGCGAAACACAAATCTTTCCAGGCTTTTGCCTTTTCAGGCAAAGAACGCAGCAGATAAGCCGGATGGTAGGTAACAATCAGCGGTATGCCTGAATAATCGTGTACTTTGCCACGCAAGCTGGAGATGCTGTCGTCGCACTTCAAAAGATTCTGTGCAGCAACCTTGCCCAACGCGACGATGAGCTTGGGTCTGATTAATGCGATCTGCCGGGTTAAGTAAGGCTCGCATTGCGCTGCCTCATTCGCGCTCGGATTTCTATTATTGGGCGGGCGGCATTTGACAATATTGGCGATATAGACTTGCTCGCCACGCTTTAAGTGAATCGCGGCGAGCATCTGGTCCAGCAGCTTGCCGGCTTGCCCGACAAACGGTTCACCAATTTCATCTTCGCGCGCGCCTGGACCTTCTCCAACGAATAGCCAATCGGCATTCTCAGCGCCAACGCCAAACACGGTTTGTATGCGTGTTTGGCTTAGTGGGCACGCAACACAATGCGCTACCGCCGTCTTCAATTGATTCCAATCCATTTGTGCGATCGGCAACGTCTGCGTTGTGCTTTTCACAGGCTCGGACGGCAGCGGTGAATTTTCGTTTGCAGCAACATACGGCTCCGCGGCTTCGCTATGCTGGGTGGTATCTGATTTTAAGCGCCACACCGGCAGCAAATTCAATTCCTTCAGTATTTGTCTGCGCCGGGTGTTCATAACATCAGCCGCATAACAAGCGCATCTTCGCGTCCGCACATGGCGGGGTAATAGCCTTTGCGTGTGGCGATATGCTGAAAACCCATTTGTTTATAGAGCTGTGCGGCACCTTGATTGGATTCGCGCACGTCCAGGAAAATCGATTTTGCACTTTGTTCTTTGGCATGCTGAATGAAGAATTGCAGCATTTTTTTCCCCAAGCCTTTTTTTTGCCAATTGGCGGCAATGCCGAGGGTGAGGATATGGGCTTCTTCGGGACTCATCATCATGATTCCGTAACCCATCAGCGTATCGGTTTGTTGCAGAACCCTGCACACATATCCGGTTTTGATGGAATCGGCAAAGTTTCCCAGTGACCAAGGAAACAGAAAAATTTCCCGCTCGATCAGGATAATACGATCCAGATCCGAGAGTTGCATCGGTCTGATTTCTATCGGTTGTTGCGCTGCCATGTTCATCGCTCGTTTTCCTTTAGCGCGACTTTGTTGCGGATGTATACGGGCATTGCATGAGCCGGATCAACGCATGCGCCATCGCGGAATTTAGGAAGCGCAAGTTGCGCCACTTCGTGCGCTCGCGGGTGCAGTCCATAATGGATCTGCTGAAT
>SSFX01000003.1:0-32361 GCA_008015635.1 Nitrosomonas oligotropha | reverse complement strand
GGGGTGTCATTACTTTCTATCGGCCTATTCTCGCCATATCCCACTGCAGTCAGCCGGTACGCTTCAACGCCATTTTCTATAAATAATCTGACCACGCTGCTAGCACGAGCAGTCGATAATTCCCAGTTTGATGGAAAACTGCCATTATGGATCGGCAAATTATCCGTATGCCCTTCGACATGAATTTCGTGCTCATGACCTTTGATCACATTGGCTACGGCCTGGAGCGTCAAGCTTGAATTCTCGGCCAGTTTAGCTTGTCCTGGTGAAAAAAGAACGCTGGCATTGATCTCAACCGTTATTCCCAAAGAACTTTGGGTAATTCTCACCTGACCATCTTTCACTAAAGGATCCAAAGCATGAAGGATATTCTTAGCCATGCTTTTCATTTTTTCTTGTTTTTTTGCTTTATGAATACTGAGATTATCAATCAGTTTGATTGAATCCGTTTCATTTGATGGGTGGATATTTATCGGTATAAATTCCGTCGACTGCACCGGCACCGCGTTTGTTGGATTACTGCTCTTAAATGCGCTCACTAACGAAGAACTTAGAACGCGGTACTTCCCTTCATTTACTGATGAAACGGCATACATCACCACAAAAAAAGCAAACAGCAGCGTAATGAAATCAGCATAGGACACCAACCAGCGTTCCTGGTTTTCAGTATGATCATCATTTTTTTGCTTTCTTTTTCTCAGCATCGGGTTTTCAAAAATTATTTACTGATCGTTGTTCTTTTTGTATCAGATTTAAATGAAATAGCCGTTCAATCGGCTTTCGATGAGTCGCGGATGCTCGCCCTGCGCAATCGCCACAAAACCATCAAGCAGAATTTCCTGCATTACGACATGCTCACCGATAATAGTTTTGAGTTTATTGGCTACCGGCAAGAAAACCAGATTGGCTAATCCAACACCGTAGACCGTCGCCACAAAAGCAACCGCAATACCGTTTCCCAGAAGATTGGGATCGGATAAGTTTTCCATTACGTGAATCAATCCGAGCACAGCGCCCAAAATACCAATTGTCGGCGCATAGCCGCCGGCAGCTTCCCAGATCCGGGCCGACTGACGTTGATAGTTCTCCAAAGCCAAAACATCAATTTCTAAAGCTTCACGGATTTTTTCAGGCGGACTGCCATCCGCCAGCAATTGCAATCCCTTCTTTGTCAACGGATCCTTTACACCGGGAACAAACTCTTCAAGCACCAGCAACCCTTCCTTTCGTGCAATATGCGCCCAATTTATAATTTGTTTAATCAGGGCTTGCGGAGAGTGCTCCGGTGGAAAGAAAACCCATGCGCCCATTCGCAGACCATTGACAAAAATTTTCATCGGACTTTGCAGTAAAACCGCTCCGACAGTGCCGCCCATCACGATTACAAATGCGGCCGCTTGCAACAAAGAACTGATATGCCCGCCTTCAAGAAACTGCCCGCCTACGATTGCCACCAAGGCCAGCAGAATGCCAAAGACGCTGTTCAAATCCATCTTCGATTTTTTAAGCATCACATAATCCGTTTAATGGCGCGGATAGACGGTATAAAACACTTCAAGTATTTCTTAAGCGGCTGCGCAGCCTTGCCACTGCTTGCGTGTGCAACTGACATACACGGGATTCGCTGACACCCAGCACCTCACCGATTTCCCTCAGATTCATTTCCTGCTCGTAATGCATACCCATGACCTGTTTTTCCCGTGGCGGAAGGTTATCAATGGCAGCAATCAATGTGCTGCGGAAATTTTCATCCAGCAGTGCATTCAGCGGATCGCCTTCGGAATCAATGAAAAGCCGATCCAGAAACGGCTCTTCATCTTCCTGCTGAAAATCTTCGTAATAAATTAACTGCGCGCCGCGTGCACTTTGCAGCGTCTCGTGGTATTCATCCAACGACATTTCCAGCTCAGCTGCCAGATCCAGCTCATTCGGTGCGCACCCATTCCGTTGTTCCAGCATATTCACCGCCGCTTCGATCCGGCGCATCTTTTTACGGATACTACGTGGCAGCCAATCGGCTTCGCGCAACTCGTCCAGAATCGAACCGCGTATCCGTTGCGCCGCATAACTCTCAAACTGGCGCCCGTAAGATCCTTCGTAGCGATTAATCGCATCCAGCAGACCGATCATGCCGGCCTGAATCAAATCATCAACTTGTACGCTAGCTGGCAGACGCGTCATCATATGGTAAGCAATGCGCTTTACCAGTGGCGTAAATTCAGTGACAAATTGTTCTTTATCAATCGTTTTGGTTCCAGTCGCAGTATACATATTCAATCACACCGTAAAATTAGCCATACTCAAATGACTCGTCATAATCAATCGCTGCATGAAATGATCCATTCCCCCGCTATATTTATCCGGGCAAGTAGAGCGCAAAATATTTTCTGCTACATGCCGGAAGCAAATAGCCGCTTGCGAAGCCGGAAACATCTCGATCACCGGTTTACACAATTGCGTTGCGCTCCGTAATCGCTCATCACTTTCAACGTAACCGGCATATTCAAGCGAAACCGACAAATATTGGCGCGCCACCCGGTATAAATTCTGATAAATCATCAGTGCTTCCGTTTCTGATTCAACCTTATTCACCAAAATCAGAAAATGCTGCTTGGAATACTCCTGACTCATAATTTTGATCAGCGCGTAAGCACCGGTAATCGATGCCGCAGAACCGGAAATCACGATCATGACTTGCTCCGAAGCCAGGCTTAAAGGTAAAACATGCGTCGTGCCGGTCATGGCGGTATCGATCAACACAATATCGACGGACTCCGTCAGTTCGGAAAAACTCTTGACCAGCCAATCCTGTTCGAGCGGGTTCAACTTGTTCAGTGCATGAATGCCGCGCATCGCTGATAAGATCGTGATATTTTCCGGGCCTTGCAGCAGCACCTGGTCGAGTCTTTTATCCTTATGAATCACATGCAGTAAATCGAAGCGCGCCTGCAAGCCCAAACTGGTGCAGATATTGTTATGGCAAGGATTTTCATCGATCAATAAAACCCGTTGACCGTTCTGCGCCAGCGCTGCCGCAAGATTCACAACCACACTGGTTTTCCCGACACGCGATTTGCCGCCGGCGATGGTAAAGACGCGCGCCGGATCACGCTTCTGATAAGAAGTCAGATTGCGCAAGCCCGCGGCCTGATCTTGTAAAATCAACCTAGTCATACATGAATCCCGCTAATGATCTTTCTTCCGATGGCGCTGGCTCGCTATTCCGGGTCGCCATGACCAACGCGAACTCGGCATCCTGTAAAGTAAAAGCCGTGTCACCCGGCACCGATTTAAAAATGCGATGCAACAAATAGCGTGAATTGGCGGTATGGATATCTTCCGGAACCTTCTGCCCGTTGGCGACATAGTGCAGCGGCAACTTTCTCCGGATAACGACATCCAGCGCCACGCCCAGGCTCGCAGCTTCATCGATTTTTGTGATGATGCAACCGTAAATTCCGTTCTTCTGATAAGCGGCAATCACTTCATCCAATGTGCTGCCGTTGGATGCAGCGCTGAGAACGAGCATGCGCTTCACATCCGCGCCGCAGTTGCTGAGCATGGCGATTTGCTGCGCCACCATTTGATCGCGCTGGCTCATGCCCACGGTATCGATCAACACCATATGCTTATTTTTGAGTTCCGACAGCGTCAGCTGCAAATCCTCGGTATCCTTGATATTACGTACGGGAATACCCAATAATTGCCCATAAATTCTCAATTGCTCATGACCGCCAATGCGGTAACTATCGGTCGTCAGCAACGCCACTTTGTCGGCACCATGCCGGATCACGCAACGCGCCGCCAGTTTTGCTGTGGTCGTTGTTTTACCGACGCCGGTCGGGCCGATCAGTGCATACACTCCGCCCTTTTCAATGATGTCGTCACTGGCCGCTGTCCGTAGATTAAAGGCCAGCGCGGACATGGCTTGTTTCAGGCTGTGCTCGTAATCGAGACCGGCGGATAGCTTGTCAATCAGACGGCGCGCCAATAGCGGACTGAATCCCGTATCCAGCAGGGTGCGTAACAGTTTTACTTTTTCCGGGCTGCGTTGGGTGAAACTCCCCCAGGCCACGGTTGCAAGCTGATCTTCCAGCGTGCTTTTCATCGCTTGGATCTCGGCGATGATGTCCTTGGCTAAGGATGCGGACAGCACATCACTCGAAGTTTTGGGCAATTCCGCCGGTTCATTGCGCATTGGCAGCATGTCTGAATACGGATCCGCCGCGCTCAGCGTTTTGCTTTGCTCGTAATGCGAAATACCCTGCAACGGCGGCATTGAAGGCATCGAAGGCGTTGATTGCATTGATGGCTTAGCCGGTATAGCCGGTGTGTGGGGTTGCACCAGGTCGGTCATATCGGAATCCGCCAATGCCATGATTTCCACGCCATCCCGGGTTTTCCGGTTCGACAGAATTACCGCGTCCTCACCCAATTCCTCTTTCACATGACGGAGCGCTTCGCGGGATGTGGAAGCAAGATAGCGTTTTACTTTCATTTGTTACCTCCAATCACGGAAGTGATTTTGATTTTTCGTGAATCTGGAATTTCAGAATGCGCCAACACCCTTAACTGTGGAATCGCGCGGCGTAAAAATTTGGCCAGCAGGAAGCGGATCGAGCCCGGCGCCAGCAATACCATCGGTAATCCCAGTTTTTCCTGCTGCTGGGCTGCGTTACGCGCTTCTCTCAACAAAGTATCGGCCAACCCGGGTTCGATTCCGGCGCCCTGTCCGCCGCCGGTCTGCATAACGTGACCCAGTATGTTTTCCAGGTCATGATGCAGGCTCATGACTTGGACTTCAGAACCGGCAGGGTAAAATTGATCGACGATCGCACGCCCCAAAGCGGTTCTGACAACTGCGGTCAGTTCGATCGCGTCTTGTGTCTGCGCTGCATACTCGGTCAGCACATCAATGATGGTGCGCATGTCGCGGATATGCACATTTTCTTCCAATAGATTGTGCAAAATTTTCTGTACCGTCGATAACGGTAGCAATTTCGGTACCAAGTCTTCGATAAGTTTCGGAAACTGCGCATTGAGATGATCCAGCAGCTTCTGCAATTCCTGCCGACCCAGCAACTCGGCCGCATGCATATGAATCAAATGATTGATATGCGTGGTCACCACGGTACTGGCATCGACCACTGTATAACCGTTGATTTGGGCTTGCTCACGCAAATTAGCTTCGATCCAAACGGCGGGAAGACCAAACGCCGGATCGGTCGTTGCGGTGCCCGGCAACTGCGCGGTAACACGGCCAGGATTGATCGCCAGATACATGCCGGAATACGATTCGCCTTGCCCGATGATCGAACCTTTCAACGTGATGCAATAAGCATTCGGACGCAGTTCCAGGTTGTCGCGGATATGAATGACCGGCGGAAGGAAACCTATTTCCTGGGCGAATTTCCTGCGAATGCCATTAATTCTTTTCAGCAGATCGCCCTGTTGCGCTTTATCGACCAAAGGAATCAAGCGATAGCCGACTTCCAATCCCAACGTATCAATCGGTGTGACGTCACTCCAGCTTGCGTCCGTTTTTTCGATGGAAGGCAATTCCGGAACCACCGTTTCAACCGGCTTAACAACTGGATTTTTTATTTTCAAGTAAGCTATTCCACCCAAAATGGATGCAATCAGCAGAAATACAAAATTCGGCATGCCGGGAATCATTCCCATCACGCCCAAAATAACTGCGGTGATAACCAATATTTGCGGTTTGTTGAACAGCTGATTCAGAACTTGTTCGCCCAGATCTTCATCGGTGGTGACACGGCTCACCATCAAACCAGCGGCGGTCGAAATAATCAGCGCCGGGATTTGTCCTACCAAGCCGTCGCCAATGGTCAACAAGGTGTAATTCTTTGCCGCCGCGCCCAGCTCCAGATCATGTTGCATGACACCGACAATCAACCCGCCGATGATGGTAATCAACATAATCAAGATGCCGGCAATCGCATCGCCGCGCACGAATTTGCTGGCACCATCCATGGAACCGTAAAAATCCGCTTCCTGAGAAATATTTGCTCTGCGTTTGCGCGCTTCATCCTCGCCGATCAATCCGGCGTTCAGATCGGCGTCGATCGCCATTTGCTTACCCGGCATGGCATCCAAAGTGAAACGCGCGCTGACTTCGGCAATACGTCCCGCACCTTTGGTAATCACAACAAAGTTGATCACCACCAGAATAATGAATACGACGATACCAACAGCGTAATTCCCGCCCACCAGAAAGTGTCCGAACGCTTCGATCACCTTACCGGCGGCATCGGGCCCGGTATGACCGTCGAGCAATACCACCCGGGTGGAAGCGATGTTCAGCGATAACCGCAGCAAGGTAGTAATCAGCAGAATTGTCGGGAAAACCGCGAAATCCAGCGGATTCCGGGTGTACAGACTGACCATCAGCACGATGATCGATACCGCGATATTGAAAGTGAAGAACACATCCAGAATGAATGGCGGCAGCGGCAACACCATCATGGCCAGAATCATAATAATCAACATTGGCCCAGCCAAGTTCTTAAGATTATTGAGCATTCCTACGGATGACAATGTAGCTGCATTATTCATAGTGTGGGCCATAAAAACTGTTCATTAATAGTGTTCAACGTTATCCAGTCCCGCTAGACAGCCTGCTGTCCAGGATCCAATTCCGCAGGGACTGGCACATCCACCGGCGGTTGCGGTGCTTTTCCGCCGTATTCGTTATAGCGCTTCAACTGGAAAACATAAGCCAGCACTTCGGCAACTGCGGTATACAATTTTTCCGGTATTTCACTTTCCAATTCGGCGTGATGATATAAAGCACGCGCCAGCGGCGGAGCTTCCAGAATTGGGATACGATGTTCTTCGGCAACCTCACGAATGCGCGCTGCCAGTAAATGCACGCCTTTGGCGATGACTTTCGGCGCCCGCATGCTGTTACTGTGATAGCGCAGTGCCACGGCGTAATGCGTCGGGTTTGTGACAATAACGTCGGCTTTCGGCACTTCCGCCATCATGCGGCGGCGCGCAGCTTCCCGTTGCAAACCGCGGATACGTGCTTTAATGAATGGATCGCCTTCACTTTCCTTGTATTCCTTGCGGATCTCTTCCTTGGTCATGCGCAATTGCTTGGCATGTTCCCAGATTTTGTAAGGCACATCGATCACAACCACCAGGATCATCGCGCCCACAATCAGCAGAAAACTCATCATCAGGAATTCACCCGTGCGGCTGATGCCAAGATCGATAGGCAACGTCAGCAGCATCATCACGGATTCCTTGTTGTACCAGATCACCAACGCGGCGACACCACCGATCACGATCGTTTTAAGAATCGCTTTCACCAGCTCGATCAGGCTGTTCACGGAGAAAATCCGGCCGATACCTTTAATGGGGTCAATGCGGTCAAATTTGGGCATCAGTGCCTTGGTGCTGAACATCCAGCCACTCAATGACATCGGTGCGAAGAAGGCTACGACCAGAAGTAAAAACAACAAAGGCGCAATCGCGATTAAAGCTTCAAACGCAAGCTCGTACATGCGGTTGACCATCAGATCCGGTTGAAATGCCAGCTCACGGTCCAATTGCATGCCCGCTTTCATGAGTTTCAGCAACTTGTCCATCATGCCGCTTCCCATGAACAATATCCCGGCAGAGGATGCCAGCAATACAGTAAACGTAGTCAGTTCCAGAGAACGCGCAACCTGACCTTCCTCTCGCGCTTTCTCTATGCGCTTCGGCGTCGCCTCCTCGGTACGTTCTAAATCACTATCTTCAGCCATGACAAGCTCCAATTATCTGTAAATGAATTATCATTGCGAACACTGGGATTCAATAGCGGGAATAAAGAAGGAATCATCCCCTTTATTATCGAAACATTGAAAACAACGACGAATAATTATTAATATCAACATGTTAAATAATAATTCACGCATAATATTGCACCCTCGATATATGCCCCGCATCGGTACTCACCTAACGATCTAATTACTTTCATTTCCTTATGCAGTCTACGTTACGTTTTATCCGCCCCTTCCTGATAACAAGCCTGTTAATCGTTTGCTTATCGATGCTTACAGCAACGTTATTATTGCGCGGCAGCTTGCCGCAGTATGACGGCGAAGCGGCATTACCCGGCTTGGCCAGCGCGGTATTTATCGACCGGGATGCTTTAGGCAGTGTCACCTTGCAAGGTCAAAACCGGCTGGATCTGGCGCAGGCACTGGGTTACGTGCATGCGCAGGAACGTTTCTTCGAGATGGATTTGATGCGCCGCCAAGCGGCAGGTGAATTGGCCGAATTATTCGGCTCCGGTGCAGCGCCACATGATCGTAAAGCACGGTTATTCCGCATGCGCGCACGCGCAACCGAGGTGCTGAATCAGCTTTCCGGAGAACAGCGGCAATTGCTGGATGCTTACCGGACCGGCGTGAATCAGGGACTCACCGCTTTGGCGGTGCGCCCGTTTCCTTATTTACTGACACAAAATCAGCCTGTCGCTTGGCGCAACGAGGACAGTATCCTGGTCATTTATGCGATGTTCTTCACCCTGAACGAAGAAAACATCGACCGGGAGCTGGCGTTATCGCGGTTACGCGCAACGCTGCCCGCCTCGGTCTATCAATTTCTAACGCAGAATGCCGGAAATTGGGATGCGCCGCTGCTTGATGCGCCGATTATCCAGGCGCAACTCCCGCCGGCAACCGACATCAACTTGCAAGTGCTGGATAAGCATTTATTCAAGAATGGCCGTCCGGACACGGAACAATCCCCGGGCAGTAACAGTTTCGCGATTTCCGGCGCGTTGGCCGATGGTGCCGCAATCGTCGCCAACGACATGCATTTGACGCTGCGGGTGCCGAATCTGTGGTTCCGTTCCCGGCTGATTTATCCCGATGCAACCACTTCGGGCCAGCAACACGACATCACCGGCATCAGCCTGCCCGGCGTTCCTTCGATCGTGACCGGATCAAACCGGCATATTGCGTGGAGCTTCACCAATAGCCACGGCGATTTTTCCGATTGGGTGCGCATTACAATCGATGATCGCGATAACACGCGCTATCTCGGCGCAACCGGCTGGCAACCGCTGCGAATCGTCGAGGAAACTATCCGTATCCGCAACGCCCCGGATGAAGTGTTGACGATTTCCGAAACCGGATGGGGACCGATCATTGCGGAAGATCATGATAAAACGCCGCTGGCGCTGGCTTGGACTGCGCTGCGGCCGGAAGCCGTCAATCTTAATCTGATCCAACTGGAACAAGTAAAAACTGCCGTACAGGCCGCAAAAATTGCGCAACGATTTGGCATCCCGGTACAAAACTTCATTGCCGGTGATCGCGACGGCAATATCAGTTGGACGCTCGCGGGCCGCATTCCCGCCCGTTCCGGCCATTATGATGCGCAAATACCTGCCGATTGGACGCAACCTGATACCGGCTGGCAGGGCTGGCTCGATCCTGGGCATTATCCGGTGCTCCATAATCCCGCTTCGCAGCGATTATGGTCGGCCAATTCCCGCACCGTCTCAGGCGATCAACTCACGCTACTGGGTAATGGCGGTTTCGATCTGGGCGCACGCGCCACGCAAATCCGTGACAGCTTATTGGCGCGCGAACAGTTTACCGTCGATGACTTGCAAGCCATTCAGCTGGATTACCGCGCGCTGTTGTTAACCCGCTGGCATCAGTTGCTGCAAACCACACTCGAAACAGCAGACGACGCGGCCTCATGGATTCCGGTCATGAAAACCGCGCTGGCCGGTTGGAATGAACAGGCCGCCGCGGATTCCGTCGCATACCGCATCGTACGTGCGTACCGCTATGAAGTGATGAAAACCGTGTTAAATGGATTTGCCGCAGCGGTGCGGCAGCATCATGAAAATTTTGAACTCCCCAGGCTGAGCCAAACCGAATCGATTCTCTGGCAATTGATCGAGCACCAGCCGCAGCATCTGCTTCCGGCAGCGTATAAAACCTGGGACGAATTGCTCTACCGCTGCGCGCAAACGATTGCGGCGCAATTGCAGCAGGATGGCGGTATTACGGAACGCAACTGGGGAATGCAGAACGCCGCGCGGATCAAACATCCGCTCAGCCAGAAACTGCCCGGATGGATCGCTCAATGGCTGGATATGCCGCACGACCGGCTGCCCGGCGATCACAACATGCCGCGCGTGCAATCGCCCAACTTCGGCGCATCGCAACGCTCGGTGGTTGCGCCAGGGCAGGAAGAACAAGGGTATTTTGATATGCCCGGCGGGCAAAGCGGACACCCGCTATCACCGTATTACGGCAGCGGGCATGCCAATTGGGTCAGCGGAAAACCGACGGCGTTTCTTCCGGGTGTTGCTGAAAGGCAGATGAAATTGATTCCATCGAAATAGCTGGTAACACAATGTGTACCGGCTGATTTAACTGCGTTTAATGTTTCTTCTGCTCGTTGCGGGCTTCCGTTTCTTCAATGATCTGCGCGTCCTCGATGATCACGGTCTGATCCGTTTCTGCTTGCCGGTTGGCATCGCCGGGATGTTGCATGGCATTTTCGTACTTCCTGCGCAGCCACCAGAAGCGTGTTCCGACCACCAGAATGGCCACCGCCAGCAACGCAAGAAAAGCGGCAAAAAAGAATATGCCGAGTATGATCATGATCGCCACAACGGGAATGAGTATCGCATAGGTCAACCAGCGATTCACCGGAGAAACCGGCACGCGTTGATATTGGCCTGATTCGTCCTGGCGGTACTCGGAAACTCTGCTGATAATAATTTTCCTTTCTTCGTCGCTCATTGCATCAACTCCTCTATTTCGGCAATTGTTTTGGGCGCTGCCAGCGTCAAAATCTCATGGCCCGATGGAGTAACCATGACATCGTCTTCGATGCGGATACCGATATTCCAGAAATGTTCCGGCACATTATCCGCCGGACGAATGTAACACCCCGGCTCAACGGTGAGCACCATGCCGGGCTGCAATGCACGCCATTCGCCCTTCTGCTTGTACTCACCGGCATCGTGCACATCCATGCCCAGCCAATGCCCGGTTCTGTGCATGTAAAAACGCTTGTAATCTTCCGATTCTAGCACCGCATCGACACTGCCTTGGCACAACCCCAGATCGATGAAGCCTTGGGCCAATACGTGCAATGCCGCCTGATGCGGATCATTCCAGCGCTTTTCCGGCTGTATTTGCGCCATTGCGGCAGCTTGCGCAGCCAGCACCAGTTGATAAACATCACGCTGCGCGGCGGTAAATTTACCATTCACTGGAAATGTACGGGTGATATCCGACGCATAGCCATCCAACTCGCACCCGGCGTCGATCAGTAATAAATCGCCTGATTTCAGCTCGGCATCATTCTGCACATAATGTAACACGCACGCATTAGCGCCGCCTGCAACAATGGAAGTATAAGCCGGTGCTTGCGACCCATGCCGGTAAAACGTATAAAGCAATTCCGCTTCGACTTCAAATTCGCGCATACCCGGACGCACCGTCTGCATCGCGCGCTGATGCGCTTGCGCCGAAATATCCGCGGCACGCTGCATGATCTGCAATTCATCGGTGCCTTTGATCAGGCGCATTTCATCCAGGAGCGCGCGGCTATCATGAATTTCCGCCGGTACGGCAACGCCCGTGCGCGCTAACTCACGCACCCGGTTTAACCAGCCGATAACGCGTTGATCCCACGCCGCATCCAATCCCAATGCGGTATAAACCGCCGATTGATCGGCCAATAATTTGGGCAGCAATTCATCCAGCTGATCGATTGGGTGCGCTTCGTCAAAACCGAATATTGTTTTGGCAGCCTCGGGGCCGTAACGGAAGCCATCCCAGATCTCGCGTTCCTGATCTTTCTGGCGGCAGAACAAAATATGCTTCGACGGCGCTTTGTCATTCCCAGCAACAAGGACCAACACTGCTTCGGGTTCGCGGAAGCCGGTCAAATAATAAAAATAGCTGTCGAACCGGTATGGATAATGCGCATCCCGGTTACGCAACCGTTCCGGCGCTGTCGGAATAACCGCGATGCCGGATTGCATTGTGCTGGCCAGCTGCTGGCGGCGGGCGATGAAATGTTGAAAATGTGTCATAAACGAGTTCTGATGTCCTTAAACCGATCCTGCTGTTGATTCTGCGCGCGATTGGAGTTGTTTGTCCAGCCATTCAAGCCGCTGCGGTGTTCCGACATCGATCCACTGCCCGGAAAAATATTCACCGCTGACTTTTCCTTCTGTCATGGCCTGCCGCAGCAGTGGCGCCAGTTTTACCGGCAAGCCGGGCGATATAGCGCTAAAAAGCTGCGCCTGATAGATACCAATACCGCTGAATGTCAGCTTAGGATTTCCAGTCAGCTTTACTTGATCGCCATGCAGCGCAAAATCACCATCGGCATGATGTGGCGGATTGTCAATCAGCACCAGATGAGCAAGCCGCTGGTTTGTGTCCATTTGCATCGCATGCAAAACCGGCAGCAACGCCGCGTAGTCCATGCCACAAAAAATATCCGCATTGACGACGAGAAACGGCAAACTACCGGATTCATCCGTCAATAGCGGCAAAGCATTGGCTATCCCACCGGCAGTTTCCAGCACCACTCTCTCGGGCGAATAGTGAATATTAACACCATAACGTTCACCGCAACCCAATGCATTTTCGATCATTTCACCCAGATACGCATGATTGATGACGATATCGGTAAAACCCGCGCGCGCCAGATTGTGCAATTGATATTCGATCAACGCATGGCCGCCAGCTTTCAATAAAGGCTTGGGCACCGCATCGGTAAGCGGACGCATGCGCTCGCCGCGTCCCGCCGCAAGAATCATCGCTTTATACGGAATGCGCTCAGAAGGTGTAGCCAATTTTCTGATCTGACTCAACAGGATGCAATTCATCCAGCAAATTCAGCAGCGGAGCCAGTTCGCGGTAGCGCTCGCACGCTTTACGCAGATAATGCATCACCAGCGGCATATCGTCCAAATAATTGGCTTTCCCATCGCGGTAATTCAGGCGGGCGAAAATCCCCAGCACTTTAAGATGGCGCTGCACGCCCATCCATTCAAAATCCCGGTAAAATTCCGCGAAATCGGCGGCGATTGGCAATCCGGCCTTGCGCGCTTTCTCCCAGTAACGGATCGTCCAATCCAAGACACGCTCTTCGTCCCAATGAATATACGCATCCTTAAATAACGACACCAGATCGTACGTAACCGGGCCATACACGGCATCCTGAAAATCGATGATGCCTGGATTCGGAGATGCCACCATCAGATTACGCGAATGATAGTCACGATGCACCAGCACTTTCGGTTGCGCCAGATTGTTCTGCAAAATCCGGGAAAAAACCGCGCGCAAAACGGCTTGCTGCTGTTCCGTCAAATCCACTTGCAAATGCTTCGCGATATACCAGTCCGGAAACAAATCGAGTTCGCGTTGCAGCAAGGCTTCATCGTAAGCTGGCAAACTTGCTGCCTGATGCGACAATTGTATCTTGATCAGCGCATCCGCCGCTTCCCCGTAAAGCTGGCTGGCATTACCGTTCTGGTGGTTCAATGCTTGCAAAAATGTCGTATTGCCCAGATCAGAAAGCAGCAAAAACCCCAGATCCAAATTTTGCGCCAGTATTTTAGGCACATGCACACCGCTAGCCGCCAGAATTTCCGCTACGCGCAAGAATGGCGTGCAGTCTTCCTGTTGCGGCGGCGCATCCATGACGATGAAGGTCTGATCGCCCAAGGATGCACGAAAATAGCGGCGGAAGCTGGCATCCGAGGATGCAGGCTGCAAAGTAAAGGGCTGCGCGGGAAATTGATCTTGCAGCCAACGTTCGAGTAATTGTTTACGTTCCATTGATGTACCCGGATAATTTACCGGTATTAAAACAAAGCACTAATTGAGTGTATTCATCTATTCACTGGCTAGCGGCAACATGGCACAATAACCAGCGATTGATAACAGTTTGTTTAAACTGGAACCCAATTCAATAACAGTGGATAATCCGTTTTCGTAAAGTAAAAAGTGTTTTGGATTTTATCACGTAGCCATCCCAATCAGCTGATCAACTGGTAAGTCTCATCAACAAGGAGAACATCAATGCTTAACAAAAATGTAATCGACGAAATCAATACCAAAGTCAGCGAAATATTGCAGAACAGCCCAGCCAAAGATATCGAAAAAAATATTCGTGTCCTGTTATCGGGCGCATTTTCACGGCTTGATCTCGTTACGCGCGATGAATTCGATATCCAGCAGGAAGTGCTGCAACGCACCCGGGAGAAATTAATACTTCTCGAAGCCAGGGTTGCTGAACTGGAAGCACGCTTTAATCAATCCACCTCTACCTCAACTGAAAGAAATGTGACATCGGATCAAATACAAACCGAAGGGTAATTTACCCAGATCATCACTCCTGGCTTCATTCAGACTTGCTCCAGGCCGTACTTGCGCCTCTAGGATTGAGACTCGCCTATGTCTCTCGCTGTTCTGTATAGCCGAGCGCTGGCAGGTATTCAAGCACCGTTGGTGACGGTGGAAACACACATCGCCAACGGTTTGCCCAGCTTCACCATCGTCGGACTCCCCGACACCGAAGTCAAAGAAAGTAAAGACCGCGTCCGGGCAGCATTGCAAAACGCGCAATTCAAAATCCCCGCGCAACGCATCACCGTTAACCTGGCGCCCGCCGATCTGCCCAAAGAAAGCGGGCGTTTCGATTTGCCTATTGCCTTGGGAATACTCGCTGCAACGGGGCAAATTCCCAGCGACAAACTGGATCAGTACGAATGGGCCGGAGAATTGGCATTAACCGGTGAATTACGGCCAATCCACGGCGCGCTGGCGATGACTTACAGCGCATCGCAATCCGGACGAAGTTTTGTTTTACCGCAACAAAACGCCGCCGAAGCGGCACTTGTCAATAAAGCCACGATTTACGCCGCCAAGTCGCTGTTGCAAATCTGCGCGCACCTAAGCGGACATGAATCCTTGCCGGTTTACCAAAACCCCGCGGCCAATGACATGGACACCAGTGGTTCCGCTTATCCCGATTTGGACGAAGTCAAAGGACAAACACACGCCAAACGCGCATTGGAAATTGCCGCCGCAGGTGGACACAGCCTGCTGATGATCGGCCCGCCCGGCACCGGAAAATCGATGCTCGCGGCACGCTTCCCCGGTATTCTGCCGCCCATGACCGAAGCGGAAGCGCTGGAATCCGCTGCGATCCAATCGCTCAGCCACGGCCACTTTAATATTGAGAACTGGAAACGTCGTCCCTTCCGCTCCCCGCACCACACCGCCTCCGGCATTGCTCTGGTCGGCGGCGGCAGCTACCCGCGCCCCGGAGAAATTTCGCTGGCGATGCACGGCGTGCTATTTCTGGACGAACTGGCCGAATTCGACCGCAAAGTCCTGGAAGTCCTGCGTGAACCGCTCGAATCCGGCAAAATCACCATCTCCCGCGCCGCACGGCAAGCTGAATTTCCGGCGCAATTCCAATTAATCGCTGCAATGAATCCCTGTTCCTGCGGTTACTTGGGGCACCCCTCCGGCAAATGCCACTGCACCCCCGACCAAATCGCCCGCTACCGCGGACGAATCTCCGGTCCATTACTCGACCGCATCGACATGCAAATCGAAGTCCCAGCGGTGCCGCAACAGGAATTAATGAAACAGCAAACAACAGGTGAGAAAAGCAGCACCATCCGCCAGCGCGTTGAAAAGGCCCACCAATTGCAGCTTAACCGGCAAGGCAAAACCAACAGCCGTTTGAGTGTGAAGGAAATCGACCGACTCTGCGCACTCGATGACGCCAGCGAGAATCTGCTGAAACAAGCCATCAGCCGTTTGAACCTATCCGCACGTGCGTATCATCGCATTCTGAAAGTTGCACGAACGATTGCGGATTTGGCGAGCATTGAGAAAATCAACAATCAACACATTGCGGAAGCGATTCAGTATCGTAGGTTGGATAAGCAGTGAATTACATACTGCATCATCTTTTAAACCAAATTAGGAAGCCTAATACTAAGCTTTGATTCTTCATGTTGGGTTCAATATCAACAATTGATTATTTTGATCGAAACACTCACATGAGTTTGTTTTGATCCATACAAAAAACCCATTAAGAAACCAACTCGGCTACCCAGCAATTTTTTCTTAATACAAATTAGTTTGGGAAAAAATCACTTAGTGTGATTTTTCTCACAAACAAATACTACTTATCTGGATATACTTTACAAGTAGTTAATTTCAAATTAATTTGGAGAATGATTAGTACATTAAATATGCTAATTCGCTGAAGTTGCGATTTGAATTAAACGTTAAAGTTTACTTTTCTGTATATATTTTTTACGTTTTTACTTCTTGATTCGATCATCACGCAACTTACAGTTATAGCTGCATTAAACCATCAAAAAATCGCAAATTGTTTGCACAACTACAACCTACGCAGTTTTTCCCTGGAATGCTTATAGTTTTGAATCCAGGTTGATGCAAGCAAGCTGTCTTTTCGCAGCAGCCATATTTCAACAGGTAGTTAATCGATATCTGAGGAGGCATTATGATTTCAAAACAGCAATCTTCATTTAACAGTCCAGGCAATTATCCACCTCTACCGGATATTCTGCCTTTTAACGTTACAACATCAGAAGATGATCCACTTGTGGTTAATCCGCGTTTGCCTGAGCTGGTTGGCGAAATAATACGCCCACCGATACGTATTCGCAGTTTACGATGTGGTTGCTATCTGATGAATTACACACCCAGTAGTGGTGGCTTGATCAGTTACGATGGAACTATTCGTGTGGAATGTCATAGTGCAGGACGCACAGCTAGTGGAGATCTCTATCAACGCCCAATTATATTCTTGCCACCGATTATTCTCCCGAGATTTCCGAGTGTTCCGATTGTCCGACCAAAAGCGGTTTTAGCGAGTGGACCTAAACCGGCGGCAGGTATTCCGATTTTATCACGTGGCAGTTACCGCTATTATCTACGCATTACCCAAATTCTGGAATATTTTACGTTTGCAAACGGCTTTACACTGGGATTTGAAATGCACCGCTTTACCAAGGCAGCAGGCGCTTGGAGCACAGGTGGTACCTGGACGAATGAAGGCGCATATACAGCTGTAATGACCTGGCAAACTGCCCCTACCGGTTATCCCTCAAGCAGTGATTATCTCGAAGGAGATGTTAAAAACAGTTCTGGGACAGTTATCGGACGGTTAAAAATGGGTTGGATATCCACTCACTTGCGCAAGGCCACCGTGGAAATCGATCGCGTATCACAATCCGAAGCGCCACTTAACAATGGTGCAGGCGTGGATTGGGTATCGATTGGTAATGGCATTGGCTGGCAAATTACAGTAGACAACAGTGATTCGAATGTTGCCGAACCTAGCGGAGAGTCATGGTCAGACGCAGAATGTCACGCGGCGATGCTGGCACGGCGCGATGCATCCAATCTGGATGCTGAATGGCGTTATCATGTGCTGGCGGTACGGCGACTGGATTCGACATCGCGCGGAATTATGTATGATGCGGACGGTGGTGACTCAAATAATATTCCACGCGAAGGGTGTTCCTTGTCATCGCATTGGGTGACACCGAATACTGCAGAATGGGGATTGGTACGAAATATGCGATTTGGTCTGGCAACCATGCCTTATTTCCGTACAGCGGTACATGAAACCGGTCACGCGATGGGTTTGTATCACAATACTGCCGATAACGGCTTTATGAATACGACCGATGTCATCGCCAGCAATTCATTAACGCCGGGAAGTACACAATTTCCAAATAATGTGCAATGGTCATATAACTCGGAAGACGCCAAACGTTTACGGCATATGCCGGACATTTATGTGCGGCCAGGTAGTCTACCGTTTGGTACATCATATGCTTCGACACCGATCAGTCCAACTGACTTCAGCGCTAACGCCGATGGTTTTGCTTTGCGGATAACGCCCTTACTGGAAGCGGTACCACTGGGAGCACCGGTGCGGGTTAACATCGAACTGGTCAATGTCACTGAATCCACTACCCTTGTTGCACCCAAAAAATTGAGCATGAAGTTGGGAAATATTCGCGGATTGGTAACAGATGTGGGTGGTAATTCACGTACGTTTCGGTCGCTCATGTTATGCGTGGATGATCATGAGCTGACATTACTCAAGCCGGGCGAAAGAGTGCATCACGCGGCGACACTGTTACGTGGTGCCGAAGGTGCCTTATTCCCGTCTGCAGGCGTCCACCAGATTATAGTAGAGGCATCATGGGACATGGATGATGGTATGGAAGCCATCGTGACTGGGACTTGTAATGTAATGATAACAGCGGCGGTTGATGAAGCCCATTCGTGTGCGGCATTAAAAGTGTTGTCGACGCCTGACACCTTGTTAACATTAGCGTTGGGTGGCGATCACCTGACTCACGGCATCGAGGCGATTCAGGTGGCATTGACCAACCCCGTGTTGCGACCGCATTTTGCCTACATTGAAGCAAAACGGGTTGCCCAGCGTTTTGGCAAACGTAAAGCCAATCTCAAATTAGCATCGGAATTGATCGGTGACGATACGATCATGAGTCTGTCAGAGATCAAAAAAGCAGCAGAGCTGTTCAAGACTGAAGGAGCAGACAGTAATCAGAGAAAAGCCGTGGCCAAAACATTGAAAGGCAAGATTGGCAAGATCAGAAGCAGTGGACATATTAACGATCTGATCGAGTCACTGTAAGCGTAGGTTGTTTATCGGTGCGGGCATCCCTGCTAACACCGGTAGGCATATACTGTGGAGAGATACCACCTATGACACAACATGCGATCATTGGCCACTGGCAGAAAACCACGCAGAGTCCATGCAGTGCGGTGTATCCTGATCATTTGGAGTTTCGTGCCGGTAAACTGTATTTTGGACACAGCAATACGCGGGGTGCGTTTATGCAATGGGATGCTGGCAGTTACGACATAATTGATGCGGCACACATTGCCATTTCGACAGCTAATGATGCAATTATAAATTATCAATTTACCATAGATGGTCCAATACTAAATTTTATCGACCCGTCTGGATGCAAATTCAGTTACCAATGGAGCGATGACGAATGGCCAACGCCGTCGTAGTATTTTTGATTTTGGTGATACGCTGATCTTTATCGATTCTGTCGGTCAGGATCAGCACTTTATCGATATCGACTATGCTTATTCCGAAAACGGTACGGAATTTAAAGGAACTGTCGATCATACTTTCGTCAGAGCTTGCAGATAATACATTATCGGTCGGAAGCTTACCCATATCGATCATCCGCAAATCAACGGCAAAGCCGAACGAATCATTCACACCCTAATGGATATGCGATATAGCCAAACTTGCTCTAAAGACTGCGCTGATCGGCGCACTCAGCTTTTCTGTTTCATTAAATTCTACAATACTGTGAAGCCACATAAGAGATTGAATAATGCTACTCCCTATGAAATACTCTCCGCTTATTTCAATCAACCTTTCTGCAAACAGCCCTAAGATTTCTTACACTTCGTTAACTTGGGTTGAGATAATTTGAGATAAAGCCTGCATTTTAGTACATGCTCACCAAGAGTTTTTGGCTCAAAATCATAAGGCTTAGGAATTAATGACTTAAGATAAATATGGGTATGTTGCAAAAAGGCAACGCAACTATGCCCCTTCGGCTACTTGGGTCGCCCATCCGGCAAATGCACTGCACCCCCGACCAAATCGCCCGCTACCGCAGACGAATCTCCGGCCCGCTTCTCGACCGCATCGACATGCAAATCGAAGTACCAGCGGCGCCGCAGCAAGAATTGATGAAACAGAAAACAACAGGCGAGAAAAGCAGCACCATCCGCCAGCGCGTTGGAAAAGCCCACCAATTGCAGCTTAACCGGCAAGGCAAAACCAACAGCCGCTTGAGTGTTAAGGAAATCGACCGATTCTGCGCACTCGATAACGCCAGCGAGCATTTACTGAAACAGGCCATCAGCCGTTTGAATCTATCCGCGCGCGTATCATCGCATTCTGAAAGTCGCGCGGACGATTGAGGATTTAGGGAGTGCCGAAGAAATTAATAATCAGCACATTGCGGAAGCGATTCAGTAGCGCCGGTTGGATAAGCAATAAGTTTTACATCGCACATCTTTTAAAACCAAATTAGAAGACCTGAAATGGGCTTTGATTCTTGATTCTGGAACTGAAGACTAGACAGTGAGCCGACAGTTACAAGTTCAGGTCACGAATCAAGAATATCGTCCGTTACATTTTTATTCTAGACCTAACTCTTTTCTGCCTTTCAGAATCAACTCAATAAGCACAACCGCATAGTGCAGCAGTAGCGGCGATTCTTCATGCAAATCGCATTCTCATCCGCTATCCCGGTTTAGAATTGGAATGATTTATAATTTCCTGCATCATTCAGCTATTGGGGAACACGAGATTAATAATCGTCAATTACAGCATAGTGCAATGAATTTTACGGCTATCGATTCGTCTTGCGGATTCGCCTGGGTTGATACGGCAGGAAAAATCATATCCGCCAATCCGGCTTTTCTAAATCTTCTGGCCCTGCCACCGGATGTTGCGGATAAAACATTATTTGATTTGACCGCTCCGCTCAATGTGTCAGCACCCGATCTACTCCGGCAAGCCGTTGCCGGACAGCATACGGAAACGATCAAACTGACTTCTACAGTCGATAACAAAACGCTCCATGTGCATGTCATCGCATGCAATCAGGAACAGCGGCTGATCATGATTGAGAGTTTGTCTTCCAGCAATTTTTCGCAATCCGGAATCAACCATCAAGCACAAAATCATAGGCCTGTACCATTGGCCAATCGCGGCATGCTCAGTGAATGCATCGCAAATTGGAAACCGGATGAATCCGGCGCTGCTTCGCTGGCCATGATCATGATCGGCTTGGATCGCTTCAAGAAAATCAATGAAACGCTGGGACACGATGCCGGTGATCAATTATTGAAATTCGCCGCGCAGCGATTATTGCGCATCGTTCGTTCGGATGATTTTGTAGCGCATTTTGCGGGCGATCAATTCGTCGTGCTGCAAATCAATCAAAATCAACCCGTAGCCGCTACCGCAATGGCGGAGCGCATCATCGGGCTGCTCAAACGCCCTTTTTTGATCAATGGTCAACAAGCCAATATCAGTTCCAGCATCGGTCTTGCGATTTTGCATCAGAATACCGGATCAAGCGGCGATCTGATCAAACATGCGGAACTGGCGCTGCATGATGCCAAGCACAATGCGCGCGGGAGCTATCGCTTGTATGAACAATCCCTGCAAAAAAATGCGGGCGAACAGCATGATCTTGAAGTGGGCTTGCGGCGCGCGCTTTTTCTACAGGAATTCACGTTATTTTATCAAGCACAAGTCCGCATGCAGGATAGAAAAATAGTTGGATTTGAAGCACTGATCCGTTGGGAAAAACCAGGCGCTGGAATCATATCGCCGGTCCGGTTTATTCCGTTGGCGGAGGAAACAGGGGAAATTCACGAAATTGGCAAGTGGGTGCTGCAAACGGCTTGCCAGGAAGCAACAGCCTGGCCGGAAGATATCAAGATTGCCGTCAACGTCTCTCCCGTGCAGTTTGAAAACGGCAACCTGAAACAAATCGTTCAAGCGGCGCTTTCAACCAGCGGCCTTACACCGCAACGCCTGGAACTGGAAATTACCGAGGGCTTGCTGATCAAAAATGTAGCAAACGCTTTGGAGCAACTCAAGGAAATACAGGCGTTGGGCGTATCCGTTGCGATGGATGATTTTGGTACAGGATATTCTTCACTCAATTATTTGAGTAGTTTTCCGTTTTCAAAAATCAAAATTGATCAATCGTTTGTTCATCGTATGCAAATTGACAAGTCACGCACCCTGATTAAAGCGGTAATAACTCTCGGTAGCGCGCTGGGGATAAAAACCCTGGCCGAAGGCGTTGAGACAGAAGAGCAGTTCGAATATCTGGCACACAATGGTTGCATGGAAATTCAAGGCTATTTAATCAGCAAACCGGTCCCGGCTGAACAAATTCAAGCGCTCATATCATAGTTTACGATGACCATCGCAGTGAGGAAGCAACCATGACACAAAATTTATACCGGCTGATTTATTTAAGTCACAACACGATTCTTGGTAGCAATGAAAATGTTCATAAGGAAATCGAACAGATACTGGCCATTTCCCGGCAACGCAATGCGGCCTCCGGCATTACCGGCGCGCTCATGTTCAACCGGAAATGCTTTGCTCAGGTGCTCGAAGGCGTGCACGATGATATTCAGGAAACTTTCGAACGCATTCAGTGCGATCAACGTCATAGCGATGTGGTAGTTCTTGATTTCGAACCGGTAAACGCGCGCCGTTTTTCGCAATGGTCGATGGGCTACATCGGCTACGATACGCTGGCCAGCAAGGAATTCACGCAAATCCAGCTGGCAACCGGATTCGATGTGAAACAACTCAGCGGAGAGCGCATATACGATCTGTTGCATGTGCATTTATATGCGGCTGAAAAAGCCGGCAGCGACCTGGAGAAAATTGCTTGAGCCGCATAAAACCGTTTATTCATTGCTTTAAAGTAAACCTTCATTCCGGCGGGTAAATTCTCCGGGTCTCAGTACCGTCAGCAAGTCGCCTCGCCCATCCAATTACCCATGTGCGCCACAATTTTGTGGTAACCGCGGATCCCCGTTCCAATGCCCAACTGGCTAGATTTTACGCATCGTGTACCCCATAACCAGGGCAACCATCCTAAAAAATTAAGGAACATCTGACTACAGCATTAAACCGTCTTACCGGTTAGCATACGCCTTAGTGTTGAATATATTGTTGGCAACGATTGGATTTACTTTTTACTCACACAGACACAAGGTGAACATCATGAAACGCATCATACAACTCGCAACCGGGTCTCTCATTGCAACTTTCTTCTCCGCATCCGCATTTGCGGTAACCGTATCCTGGACGGATTGGACGACTTCTACCGATTCATTTTCGGCATCCGGTGATTTGCTGGTTGGATCAACCACAGTCGGTGTCGGTTACTCCGCTACTGGCGCGCATTCTTTCGTAACAACCGGCGCAGGAACGAATTTTTGGACAGGATCAGCGTATACCAACGGTACTGTCGATAATGCACCACCTGCTTCCGATATCGTTGCACTCAGTACAGGCGGCACAGTCACGATCACGTTTTCACAAACCGTCGTGGATCCGTACATCGGCTTGGTGAGCTGGAATGGCAATACCGTGGATTTTGGCGTGCCTATCGTGATCGACAGTTTTGGTCCGGGATACTGGGGTTCGGGCACCCCCATTCTGAACGGAACAAGCACGGGATTCTTCGGTTCTGGTGAAGTGCATGGCGTGATCAGACTGCCGGGCTCTTTTGATTCCATCACGTTTACCCATGTCTCCGAAGGCTGGCACGGATTTACAGTCGGTGTCGCCGGTATCGCACCGGTTCCCGAACCCGAAACTTATGCCATGCTGTTAGCAGGTCTCGGACTATTGGGTTTCGCAGCGCGCCGCAAAAAAGCAAACGCATAATCGCATTTCACTGCATTGCTAACAAATCCCGCTCAAGTAGCGGGATTTGTTTTTCTAACCGGACGAGATTCCGGAAAACGCCCGATTTTGCCATCTGGCTTGATATGCCTCAAGTTGATTCCGTTGCTGCGGACTCGATGCTCGGGTGCGATTGCAATTGCGGGAAAAGCACACGTTCCTCATAGCGCACATGCGCAGCCAATAATTCACCAAACCGGCGCAACCGCGCAGGCAAATCCAATTCGCAAGGCCCGCAAGCCAGCATGCGCAATTCCGCATGTTCGGCCAGGATTCGATCGACAGATTCAGCATCCACGGCATCCGCCGCCAAACGCAACAATTGTTCTTCTCGTGCGAAATGCTCACACAATACAGTTCGCCAATGCTCTTCGATGCGCTGCATCATCGCTGG
This sequence comes from Nitrosomonas oligotropha, assembly GCA_008015635.1. GTDB lineage: Bacteria > Pseudomonadota > Gammaproteobacteria > Burkholderiales > Nitrosomonadaceae > Nitrosomonas > Nitrosomonas oligotropha_B. Next base: position 8,387 of record SSFX01000003.1, on the reverse strand, counting down.
AAGAGCCTCACTATCGCCGCTCTCCGCTGCTTGACGGATAGCACGCGCTAACACCAGTGACGAATGGTGTTCACGGGATAAGGAAAGTAAAGCGCCGGTGCGAGGCATAGAGTAAAAATAAAATGATTTAGTAGATCAAGCAAATAGAATTAGAGAATCAGGAAACAATATTTCCGCTCATTTTGCTGTCATTCTTGCTAAAAAATCAGTAACACCTTGCATCATTAGCACAACTTGTTCTTTTTCATATTCACGATATTTTCCGTGAGCCGCTTTATTTCGCAGATCAAGCCACGCAGTAACTGACTTTTGATCCAACTTTGTGTATATCCCCGCTTTCGCCAAGTCAGAATTAATACGATCAGCGCTTTTTGGAATAAAAATGCCATCTTCTTTCTCAATTTCTGTTTCTACTCCTATGCTATGACAAAGCTGGCGTAGATTCTCTTCAAGCACACTGCCAATCATTACTGCTGCTGGATCTTTATAATCTTGTTCCAAAAGGTGTTCTGCCATTTCAAGAAAGTCAGAGAAGATTTCTGCTGAAACTAATTTTTTCACTGAAAAAATCCATCCACCATCTATCTCATCTTGAATGGCAAGGAGTATTCCATACCCTTTCTTAGCACTAGATTCCAAATTATCACTTGTAGCCTTTTCAAATTCTGAGTAATGAGAGTGCTCTTTTCCAAACACCATTGCTATAAATGACAATACTGACGCCCTTAAACCAGCTAATTTTCCTGAGTCAACATAAATACCATTGATGAATGAGTTTGTTCGCCGGCTAGACAGAACAATCTCAGACTGTGCAATTAATTGCCGAATCCTTATTGATATTTTTTTGTGGTGCATATTTTTCCTTCAGACACAGAGCGTACAAATTTAGCGGAAGAAATTACGAGAACAGGTTATAAATCAGCAGGATTAAGGTTGATTAATCGATCTGCCATAACTCCAATACAACATAAACCCGGTAAATAGCATCCCGCCAAACAAGTTCCCCGCAATCACCGGCAGTCCGTTCCACAACCACCAGTCCGCGATAGTGATATCCGCACCGAGCCACATACCGGCGGGGATGACGAACATATTGACGATAGCGTGTTCATAACCCAAGCCGAAGAACGTCATGATCGGCAGCCACATCGCGGCGATTTTGCCGATGGTACTGGTCGAGGTAAACGCCATCACGGCACCCAATGTCACCATCCAGTTGCACAACATTGCGCTGGTGAATGCAGCGATGGTGCCGTCGAAGCCCAGTTTCGCGTATTCGAGCGTTTTGGTTTCGGCGATGGTGATGGTACGTTGCAATGCTGGGATAGTGGCTGGGTCGATGGAACCCATTTTGGTCGCCACGATGCAGTACAAATACGCATACGTGACGCTGCCGATCAAGTTACCGGTCAGCACCCAGGTCCAATTGACGAGCAGGCGATTGAACGGAACTCTGTTATCTTTGACGGCAATTGGGATCAGCGCAAAATTACCGGTGGCGAGTTCCAATCCGAGCAGCACGATCATGACAAAACCCACCGGAAACACCAGCGCGCCAGCGATGCCCCAACCGGTTTGCGTTACTGCCAGAATCGCCAGCGTGGTGGCATATCCTAGGAAAGCACCCGACAGGAAGCCACGGATCAGCAACTGTTTGACCGGCAAACCGGCTTTCTTGGCGCCCGCCTGCAACATGTTTTCGACGACTTCTTCCGGTTTTACATACGCCATATCCGTGTCCCCTCAGTACAAATTCGAGGCTGCGATTTTAGCGCATTATCCGGCGGAATTTTTTTCGGGCAGAAAGATTTGCAGCAGATCGTTGAGGAATCGTCTGCCCAAGATGGTCGGTTTAATGCGCAGATGATCGTGCACCAGCAAACCGCGTTGCTCAGCCTCGTCCAGCTTTTGCCGCACGGCGCTGAGCGGCAAGCCGGTGCGTTCCTGGAACAAGGATGTGTCGAATCCGCCGTTGAGCCGTAGCGCGTTCATCATGAATTCAAAACCACGGTCTTCAGCAGTCACTTCCTGGTGTGTGTGAATCAACGACTCGCCGGATTGCGCTTTGGCCAGATATTCCTTCGGTTGTTTGTAGCGCATTTGGCGCACGATTTTATCGGCGAAGCTGATTTTGCTGTGCGCGCCCGCGCCAATCCCCAGGTAGTCGCCAAACTGCCAGTAATTCATATTATGACGCGACTCCTTGCCTGCACGCGCAAACGCCGATGTTTCGTAATTGCGATACTGCTGCTTTGCCGTAAATTGTTCAATCATTTCCTGCATCGCCGCCGCTTGTTCGTCATCGGGAAGCGCAGGCGGGAAACGGTGAAACAACGTGTTCGGTTCGAGCGTCAGATGATAAGCGGAAATATGCGTAACACCCGCAGCGCATGCCGTTTCAATATCGCTTTGCGCTTCTGGCAAGGTTTGTCCGGGCAATGCGTACATCAGGTCGAGATTAATATTGTCGAAATTCTTTTGCGCAATTTCGACGGCGCGATGCGCCTCCTGATCGTCATGCACCCGCCCCAAGGCTTTCAGATGCTGGGGATTAAAACTTTGAATGCCGATCGACAAACGGTTGATGCCTGCCGCACGAAAATCGGCGAATTTCTGCGCTTCAAACGTACCCGGATTGGCTTCCAGCGTGACTTCCGCGAAATGCTCCAGCGGCAACAATGTGCGTACCGCCGTCAAGATGGTATCGATCGACCGGGCGCTGAACAGACTCGGCGTACCGCCGCCGAAAAATACGCTGCTCAGACGCCGCCCCCACACATCGGCTAGGGCAAGCTCAAGATCGCGTATCAGTGCCGCCACATATTCATCCTCGGGTGTTTGGTTGTCCTGCCCGCGAATTTCGTGCGAATTGAAATCGCAATAAGGACATTTCTTCAAACACCACGGAATATGGATATACAAACTCAGCGGCGGCAGTGCTTTAAGTTTTGGTACCGGTAAATCGTTCATGGATTTATCCGATCTTGCGCAACGTCAATAACGGCGGACTCGATAGCGCTGAGCGCGTACCCAGCAAACCGGCGATTAACACACCGGCTACGCCGATGGACACACCCACCGCCCAGATCCAGGGATTAAACGTGTAATTGAGATGCAGCACATGCTTACCGATCACATACCCTAACGCACTGGCGCCCGCCGACGCGAATAATCCGGATAACCCGCCCAGGATCACAAACTCCGCAGCCCAGGCGCGCGACAATTGTTCACGCCGGGCGCCCAATGCCCGGAAAATAGCCGCTTCGTAAATGCGCTCATCCTGCGTTGCGGCTATCGCAGCGTATAGCACGGCAAAACCAGCCAGCAACGTAAACACAAAGACAAATTCAATCGCTTGCGAAACTTGCTGGATCATCTGCTGGACTTGATTGATCACCGTCGCCACATCGACCACCAGAATATTCGGAAACGCTTTAACCAATTCATGCACGCGATGAATTTCCGTAGGCGGCACATAGAAACTGGTGATATAACTAGCCGGATAATTTTCCAGCAAACCGGGAGGCACAACGACAAAAAAGTTGACACGGAAAGTATCCCAATCGATTTTCCGCATGCTGGTGATTTTGGCGGAAAAATGACTGCCCGCGATATCGTAAGTCAGTTCATCACCCAGTTTGACGCGAATGGTTTTGGCAATGCCTTCTTCGATCGACAGTTCCGCTTTCTGTGTACCGTTATCCCACCAAGCGCCCTGTACCACTTGGTTATCCGATCCCAGCTCATCAGCCCAGGTCAAGTTGAACTCGCGCCGGATATGTCTTTCCGCATGCAAATCATCGGCATAATCCTCCGCGGATACTTCCTTGCCATTGATTTTAATCAATCGGCCGCGAACCATCGGGTGCATCTTTGGCGGCTCCAGCGCGTGCTGCTGAAAAAATTCCTGCAGCGGTTGCAACTGATCCGCCTGGATATTCACCAGAAAATGATTTGGCGCATCCGGCGGCAAGCTGGTATGCCAATCGTCGATCAAATCATCCTGGATCAGGGTCAGCACCAATAAAGCCATCAATCCCAAACCCAGCGCTACCGCTTGCAGAACACTTGAAACCGCGCGGCGGCGGATGCTGGCCAGACCATAACGCCACGCACCACCGGCCTGATGCCGCAGACTCGACAACAAGCGGATCAGCAACCAGCCGAGACCACCGAAAATGGCGATGGCCGAGATAAATCCCGTCACGATATAAAGTCCCAACTTCAGATCTTGCGCTTTCCAGATAAACAGCAAGGATAAAGCCGCCAATCCCAGTAAATAACCCGCAATGCTGTGCGCGTTGGACAATCCAATATCCCGGCGCAGCACGCGCAATGCCGGAACACTGCGTAAATTGAGCACCGGCGGCAAGGCAAACCCAAGCAGCAAAACCATCCCCACCAGCAGCCCCTGCACCGCAGGCAGCCAATTTGGCCACGGCAACTCGGTTTCTACGAGGCCGGTCAACCAATGCGTCAGAATTTGCTGCGCGGCAAAACCGAGCAAACAACCAATGCTACTGGCGATCACTCCCAGGGCAACGAAATAATAAACATACAAATAAAACAGCTGGCGCTGGCTCGCGCCCAGACTGCGCATCACGGCGCAACCGTCCAGATGGCGCTGGGTAAAACGACGCACGGCCAAGGCGATTGCGGCAGCAGCCAGAACCACGCTGGCCAGTGCCGCCAAGCTGAGAAATTTTTCCGAACGCTCCAGCGCGGCTTTAATTTCCGGACGCGCATCGCGTATCCCTTCCATTCGTTGCGCTTTGGTCAGTTGAGGTTTTGCCCAATCACGGAATTGCTGCACCGCATGCGGCTCACCCGCGATCAGTAATTGATAAGAAACACGGCTGCCTTCTTGTATCAGACCGGTTTTTTCCAGATCGGCTGCATTGATCATAGCGCGCGGCCCCATGTTGATGAATCCCACAGAATGATCCGGCTCACGCACCACCAGCTCGGTGACCGTCAATTGCGTCACACCGACATCGACGACATCGCCTACCTTGAGATCCAATCGGGTCATGGCTTTTTCATCGACCCAGATGGCGCCCGGTTGCGGGATTCCATCGGCTTCGCGGATTTCCGCTTGCGCAACGGAAGCTTGTGCTGACTGATTAGCCAAATGCACACGTCCGCGTAGGGGATAGCCTTCGGTAACCGATTTAATCTCGGTCAGCAAATTGCTTTCCCCATTGGAAATCATGCTGGCAAGTTTGGTCAGCGATGAAACGGACAAACCGAGCCGCTGAGCTTCACCAGCGTATTGCTTGGGTAGCGGTTGGCTTGAAATAACCAGCAAATCCGCACCCAGCAATTGATTACTTTCACGCGCCAGCGCCGATTCCACCCGGTCGGCAAAAAAACCAACCGTGGCAATGCCGCTGACGGCAATAATCAGAGCCAGCAGCAAAACGTTGAGCTCACCCGCGCGCCAATCGCGGTGCAACATGCGCAAAGACAGCTTAAAATGATTCATAAAATAAGGGCCTTGGTGAAGAAATGGAGAATGAATACCCGCGCTGCTCAGTTGTTGCAACTACCGCACCAACCGCCCGTCCGCCAACCGGATCTGGCGCGCACAACGCCGCGACAAAGCTTCATCATGCGTAACCAGTACCAGGGTCGTGCCATGCTCGCGATTGAGTTCAAACATCAAGTCGATAATTTGCACACCGGTAGCCGAATCGAGATTGCCGGTAGGCTCATCGGCCAATAACAATTTGGGATCGGTTGCAAACGCACGCGCAATGGCGACCCGCTGCTGCTCTCCGCCGGATAACTGTTTGGGATAATGATGCAGGCGCTGCCCCAATCCGACGCGTTCCAGCAGTCTTCGCGCGGTAGTTTCCGCGTTGCCGGTGCCGGCCAATTCGAGCGGCAGCATAACGTTTTCAATCGCGGTCAAGGCAGGCAACAGTTGGAATGATTGAAACACAAAACCAAGAACCCTGCCGCGCAATGCCGCCCGGCTATCTTCATCCAGCGAGAAAATATCCACCGCATCCAGATGAACTTTCCCGGAAGTAGGCAAATCCAATCCAGCCAGAAGCCCTAATAAAGTCGATTTACCGGAACCGGATGCGCCTATAATTGCAACCGCTTCACCAGGATTTACTTGCAATTCGATATCCTGCAATATAGTCAATTGCTGATCGCCGGTATTCACCTGTTTGGTGAGCGCCTGCGTCCAAAGAATGGGTTGATTAATACGATTATCTGACATGAAAAAAAATTTCCTGATTATTCTGATTCTTGTTTTTACTTTCGCCACTCCCGCTACTGCATCCAGCAAAACAGTATTGGTCTTTGGCGATAGCCTGTCCGCCAATTACGGAATAGCGAGAGAAGCCGGCTGGGTTGCATTGCTCACGCAACGGTTACAATCCGAATTTGCCGATTATCAAATCATCAACGCCAGTATCAGCGGTGAAACCACGCTGGGTGGCCGCAACCGGATTCAACAAACCCTTGAGAAACATCACCCTGAGATTATTATCCTTGAGCTTGGTGCAAACGACGGTTTACGTGGCGCGGCGATTAAATCCATCTATAGCAACCTGGCGGCGATCATTGAAAAATGTCAACAGCACAACGCTTTGGTTTTGCTGGCTGGAATGCAACTGCCGCCCAATTATGGCATGACTTATACACAAAAGTTCCAGGCTATTTTTCCGCAACTCGCTGAAAATTATAAAATCAAATTAGTGCCATTTCTATTAGCCGGTTTTGGCGATAAACACGAATATTTTCAGTCCGATGGAATACACCCGAACGAAGTTGCGCAGAAAAAGATTGTAGAAAATGTTTGGGAAGTTTTATACACCATGTTTAAAACCAAACAAGTTGCTGCCACCCCGGAAAACTAGCAGCGCATTATAGCACTTAGGCTCATTCTATTAAGATTCGCGAGTGTGCGACGCTTGCACATGCTCAAGACCATCGATAAATTTCTGTAGATCCATCGACAACGGCGATTGCAGCAGCATGCGCGCTCCTGAAACCGGGTGTGTAATGCGTAACGTGTGAGCATGTAGAAACATGCGCGCCAGTTTATTTCCTCCGCTCGCTTTAGCCAGTTGCTTGTTCACTTCAAAATCGCCGTATTTATCGTCACCGGCGATGGGAAACCCAATATGCGACAAATGGACGCGAATTTGGTGTGTCCGCCCGGTTTTAATCTCAGCATCGAGCAAACTGAAATTTTTCCAGGATTTTTGCAACGTGAATATCGTATGCGCCTGCATCGGCTTGCTGTCTTTGTGAGTCCCGCTGGCAACCATCACACGCCGTTCACCGGCTGTTGTCACATATTTATCGAGCGCCAATTTGACATGTTGCTTGGCGTTACGCCACTCCCCTTTGACCATCACCCGGTAATGCTTTTCCATCAAGCCGTCACGAATTTGCCGGTGCAGGTCAACCAGCGCGCTTCGTTTCTTCGCCAGCAAAAGTACGCCGGATGTCTCCCTATCCAAGCGGTGCACCAGTTCGAGAAATTTCCAGGTTGGATGCTGTGTGCGCAGCTGTTCGATGACACCGAAACTGATACCGCTGCCACCGTGGACCGCCATGCCGCTGGGCTTATCAATCACCAATAATGCATCGTCTTCATACAAAACAGTGAAGTTAAAAAAATTGACCGGAGCAATCTGCTTGACCGCATTCTTTTCAGTGGTCTTGATCGGCGGAATCCTTACCATATCGCCCGACTTCAGGCGATGACTGGCATCTATCCGTTTTCCGTTAACACGCACCTGGCCGCTTCTTACCAATTGATAGATGTGGCTTTTCGGTACATTCCTAAAACGCTTGAACAAGAAATTATCAATCCGCTGATCGTTTTCTTCTTCTCCTATGCATTCTTTGACGATTGATAAAGGGGATTGAGTATTCATTGTCACATTTTTGATTATTTCGGTTATTGATGAAAAGAAATGCAGATTTCTGACATAAATCTAAAGATTTTACTAATTTCTTTTTAAAGTTGTTGCTGTAAAATTTACCGACTATACTCACTACAAGCAGTGTTATTAATAATATTGACATAAAACAAAGTTCTATTTGGAACTTTATGTAAAATCTGTTACCTTAAACGAGGACAATTAAACCTGCTAAGTAGAGCATGGGCGAGCTTTAATGACTTCGACACGAAAATAATTTCACCAAAAAAAATAAGATATTGAAATATAACAATAAAATAATTTAATTGATAAATAAGCATTACAATAAAATTATTAAATCAAAGCCTCGTCATTACAACTACGCATACCAAAAAAATCTAACCGAAGAAATTGCGGATAGTGTATTTATAAATAGAACACGTAAGGCTTGTAAATGAAACGAATGTTATTTAATGCGACCCAACCTGAAGAGTTGCG
>SSFX01000073.1:0-38819 GCA_008015635.1 Nitrosomonas oligotropha | reverse complement strand
TCGTGAGAAGCAGATTGCGATAGGCGTAATGGACTGAGCGATACGAGTAAATGTAACTTCCATGAATTGATGGTTCATTAACTTGAGATTCTTAGAGTTTCCAGTGGACAAAAATCAATGCGTTTGACAGAAGCTAACATTCCCATATCATGTTCTCATAAAATTATTTTTAACAACACTTTTTCGATAAGAAAAAACACTTCTTCGCTTCTCTACCGTCCCTTATTCGATATTTTTAACAAATTGGGTTAGAATTTCTTACGGCTAACGGGTGTGAATGGGTAATATACGCTTCAAAGCTGATTATGCTTATGTTATATGCTGGATTGAATAGAGAATTCAAGGACGGGAAGCAATTGAATTATCGATTTGCCCAGCAAATAAATGCAAGCATAAAACACGTTGTTATTGGCAGTACAATGAAATAGATCAGCAAATCACTGTCTATTTCCATGATTCATAGCTCAATTCTTCCGTCACAATAGCATTGTCGAAATTGACAGAGTTCTATTTTCAAAGACACAATCCGCTATACTTAAAACTTATCATTACTTTATTGGTTAAATTATGAGTGAATATCTTTTTACTTCTGAGTCTGTTTCTGAAGGACATCCTGACAAGGTTGCCGATCAGATTTCTGATGCTGTATTGGATGCAATTCTGAGTCAAGATCCTAACGCGCGGGTTGCGTGCGAAACGTTGTGCAGTACCGGGTTGATTGTATTATCAGGCGAGATAACGACCCATGCATCGGTTGATTACAATATCATTGCGCGTGAAACGGTTAAAAATATTGGTTATACCAGTTCAAATATCGGCTTCGATTCGACCACATGTGCAGTATTGACTGCATTCAATAAACAATCGCCGGATATCGCTCAAGGTGTTAATCGTTCCAAAGAAGAAGAAATGGAACAAGGAGCGGGCGATCAAGGCCTTATGTTTGGCTACGCTTGCGACGAAACACCGCAATTAATGCCCATGCCCATTTTTTATGCGCATCGTTTGGTTGAACGGCAAGCCGAATTGAGAAAAAAAGGCCAATTGCCTTGGCTGCGCCCTGATGCCAAATCGCAAGTTTCGGTGCGTTATCAGAACGGTAAGCCGCAGCAAATCGAAACAGTTGTGATTTCCACTCAGCATGATCCGGATATTTCACACTCCGCTTTGAGCGAAGCGGTTATTGAAGAAGTCATTAAACCGGTACTGCCTGCTTCGATGATCAGTAATCGTATTCAATATTTGGTGAACCCCACCGGGCGTTTTGTAGTGGGTGGTCCGATGGGCGATTGCGGTTTGACCGGGCGCAAGATCATTGTCGATAGCTACGGTGGTGCAGCGCATCATGGCGGCGGCGCTTTTTCCGGCAAAGACCCATCCAAGGTCGATCGATCGGCGACTTATGCCGGACGTTATGTGGCTAAAAATATCGTGGCAGCAGGAATTGCGAGTAAATGCGAAGTGCAGGTGGCTTATGCCATTGGTGTTGCACGTCCTGTTTCACTGATGGTCAATACATTCGGCACGGGTAAAATTGCCGATGAAAAGATTGTTCAACTCATCGAAAAGCATTTTGATTTACGTCCACGCGGTATCATTCATGCGCTTAATTTGTTACGTCCGATCTATGCTAAAACAGCTGCTTATGGGCATTTTGGACGTGAACTTCCTGAATTTACCTGGGAAGCTACGGATAAGGCTGCACAATTACGTGCTGATGCCGGTCTCTAAATTTTCTGTAATCTTTGCCGACATCAATAACCTTTAATTGGTTTTCCCCTATGGTGAGGAGCGCTGCAGCGGCTGGTTCCGTGAGGCTCAGCATAGGCGGGTATTTGTCACAACGGCGCTCGTTCATAAATTGAGGAGATGATTATTATGAACGCTGTGCTTAATTCCGATGGTAGTTTCTTTACTGACTATAAAGTTGCCGATATTGCATTGGCGGAATGGGGTCGTAAAGAAATCGCGATCGCTGAAACGGAGATGCCGGGTTTAATGGCATTACGTAAAGAATATGCGAACCAAAAGCCACTGGCAGGTGCCAGGGTTGCCGGTTCTTTGCATATGACGATTCAAACGGCAGTGTTAATCGAAACACTGGTAGCGCTCGGTGCCGAAGTGCGCTGGGCTTCCTGCAATATATTTTCCACTCAGGATCACGCAGCTGCTGCGATTGCTGCCAGAAATATTCCGGTATTCGCCTATAAGGGCGAATCGCTTGAAGATTACTGGGAATACGCGCACAAGATTTTTGAATGGACGGCTGCCGGTCAATCGGTCGGTGCCAATATGATTCTGGATGATGGCGGGGATGCGACGTTACTGTTGATTTTGGGTACAAAAGCCGAGAAAAATCCTGCGATTATTGCGAATCCGGGCAACGAGGAAGAAACCGCATTATTTGCATCGATCAAAAAGAAATTAGCGACCGAACCCAATTGGTATTCAACCAATCTAGCCAGGATACGCGGTGTAACAGAAGAAACCACGACCGGAGTGCACCGTTTATATGAAATGCAAAAAAATGGCGAATTGCCGTTTCCCGCTTTCAACGTCAACGATTCCGTCACTAAATCAAAATTTGATAATTTGTACGGTTGCAGGGAATCCCTGGTTGACGGTATCAAACGCGCTACGGACGTCATGATTGCCGGCAAAATCGCTGTGGTTTGCGGATATGGTGATGTTGGCAAGGGCTGTGCGCAATCACTACGAGGTTTGGGTGCGACTGTCTGGATCACTGAAATTGATCCGATTTGCGCGTTGCAAGCTGCGATGGAAGGATATCGCGTAGTGACGATGGACGATGCGTGCAGTCAAGCGGATATCTTTGTTACCGCAACCGGTAATCTGCGCGTAATCACCCATGATCACATGCTGAAAATGAAGGATCAGGCCATTATTTGCAATATTGGTCACTTTGATTCGGAAATTGATATCGCATCCATTCAAAAATACCAATGGGAAAATATCAAGCCGCAAGTGGATCACGTCATATTTCCGACCGGGCGCCGCATCATCGTTCTGGCGCAAGGCAGGTTGGTGAATTTAGGTTGTGCGACTGGCCATCCTTCTTTCGTGATGTCCAGCTCGTTTACCAATCAAGTATTGGCGCAAATGGAGCTATGGCAGAACGGCGCAAATTATCAGAAAAATGTTTATGTATTGCCTAAATACTTGGATGAAAAAGTGGCGCGTTTGCACATCGGTAAATTGGGTGTGAAACTCACTGAATTGACGGATGAACAGGCTAATTACCTGGGATTGAGCAAAAACGGTCCATTCAAACCTGAAATGTACCGGTACTAATCGTCTATCTTTTTACTGGAAGAACGGGTGTATGAGTTTGCATCTGCTCTGCTGGTTCTTCCAGTAAGAAAGTAATGATTAATGTCTGCGTAGCTACGGCAGCAGCCGTACTAATTCTGTATCCATAGAGCTTGCACAAATGGAATCACAAAAAAAATTTCCTCCTACCTTCAGCTTTGAACTTTTTCCACCGCAAACCCCCGAAGGCGTTGAGAAACTCCGGTTGACGCGCCAGCAGTTGGCACGATTCAATCCCAAGTTCTTTTCGGTAACCTTCGGTGCGGGAGGTTCGACGCGCGAGCGGACGCTCGAGACCGTGCTGGAAATTCAAACGGAAGGTCATGTCGTTGCGCCGCACCTATCTTGCATCGGCTCAACGCAACAGAACATTCGTGCCATTCTGGAAAAGTATTATGAAGCGGGAATCCGTCATATTGTCGCATTGCGGGGCGACTTGCCTTCAGGGATGGCGCAAGCCGGTGAGTTTCGTTATGCCAGCGAACTGGTTGCTTTTATCCGGCAGGAATACGGGTCTTCTTTCCATATCGAAGTGGCGGCTTACCCTGAATACCATCCACAGGCGCGGTCTGCGCAAGCGGATTTTGATAATTTCAAGCGTAAAATTGAAATGGGCGCCAGTTCGGCGATTACGCAATATTTTTATAATGCCGACGCTTATTTTCACTTTGTCGAGTTGTGCGAAGCAGCCGGTTTGAATATTCCGGTTGTTCCCGGCATCATGCCGATCAATAAATTCTCACAACTGGTCAGGTTCTCGGATACTTGCGGCGCGGAGATTCCACGCTGGATTCGTAAGAAACTCGAAGGTTATGGCGACGACAGTGAATCCATTCAAGCTTTTGGATTGGATGTTGTCACCGGCTTATGTGAACAGCTATTGCAAGCCGGTGCGCCCGGATTGCATTTTTATACGTTGAACTCCGCCAATTTGACATCCGCTATTTGGCAGCGTCTTAATCTTCACGCGCGCTAACAATCAACTCGCAGCAGTACATTGTTTTATCAGCTATTCTACGCTAGTAAAACATCATATCCACGAAATTGCCCGATGCGGTTTCATGGCATAAAAGCCACGAAACCGGAATGAACTTTTTCCTGATTCCCTCAGCCAGTATATAATGCGCATCAATATTCTGATTAAAATGAAAAAGCATGGGGTTTCAAAATGACAAAGAAGATAGCTGCTTCTGATAAGACTACTGCAGAATTAGAGGGTGCAGATAAGGCAGGTCCGGATGTTTCAATCATGGATGCTTGTATTGCGCATGCCAAAGAAGTCAAGGCTACGCAACTTGAGCTTATTAAGAGTAAGGGTTACGACTTTGCGCCTGAATTCAGGGACATGACTGTTCAACTTTATTTGTTTGGTGTCATGTGGAAGTTCGCGGAAAACTTGGGAAGTGCTGAGGATGCGCGCGAGCTGGCGTTCGCGGCTTTGGCGGAATTTTTCGTGCAAGAGCGCATGCCCCAGCAGAAGGTTGCCAAGCGCATTGAGTTTCTCAGGAAAATGTCCAAAATTGAAGAAGATCACAATGCACTAGCGGTCGCTATCGGTTATGAATCTGAACCCGGCGATAACAGTCTGGCGGAAGTGTTTGATCACTACGTGGATGATACGCAAGTATCCGGAGCGTTCTGGCGATTGTACGATCGCGGCAGAAAGATCATGTTGTACGGCGGTTTGGGAATTGCCTTTTTAGTGATTTGGTTTGTTACTTTATTCATGCCGGGAAATACGACGATTGCGATACTTGCGAGCGGACTTATTGCTGCGGCGATTTTTGTCATTCCGGTGTTTTTAATCGGTATTTTCATCTACCGCACAAAAATCAAAAAATCAAAACAAGCGAGTTAGCGCTGCTCGCGGAATCAAGATGTTCTAACTGTTCGGTATATAGCAAGAATTCACGTGGATTGATCAACCAGATGCTGGTGTAAAAATGAGTGCTCAGATTATCGATGGCAAGAAATTGGCCGAATTGGTGCGGACTGAATGGAACGCACGTGCGGAAAAATTGATTCAACTGGGTATCAAGCCAGGGTTGGCAGTCATTATTGTTGGCGATAATGCAGCATCCAGTCTTTATGTCAGGAATAAAGTCAGAGCGTGCAGCGAAATCGGTATTTATTCCGAAGTGCATAACTTTCCGCAGCACGCCGATCAAGATGAAGTATTGCAGTGCATTCAGTCGCTTAATCAGAATCCTCACATCCACGGCATCTTGGTCCAGTTGCCGTTGCCTGCGCATTTTGAGAATAACCGTGTCATCGCATCCATCGCTGTTGAAAAAGATGTCGATGGTTTTCATCTCTATAACGTTGGTGCATTGGTTACCGGCAATACCATTTTTTCTCCTTGCACACCGTATGGCGTGATGGTGATGCTGGAAAGAAACCGGATTCCGATTGAAGGACAGCATGCGGTGGTGATCGGACGCAGCAACATTGTGGGTAAGCCAATGGCTTTCATGTTGCTGGAACAGGGTGCTACGGTGACTATCTGCACTTCAAAAACACGCAATTTGCAGCAATTTACAAAAAATGCGGATATTCTGGTTGTGGCGACCGGAAAACCGCGCATGGTTACTGCCGGGATGGTAAAACCCGGTGCCGTCGTCATTGATGTCGGTATTAACCGGTTACCGGACGGCAAACTCTGTGGTGATGTCGATTATGATACTGTCAAGGAAGTTGCGGGTTTTATTACACCCGTTCCAGGAGGGGTTGGACCGATGACCATCACCATGCTGCTATGCAATACCATTCTGGCGGCGGAACGGGCTCAGGCCGGTCTTAAAATCGGGTAAGCAAGTAAATAAACTTAAATGAGCGTGCGTGCACATGGAACAGCAACCGGATATTGATCCGCAGGAAACACAAGAATGGCTGGATGCGCTGGATTCGGTCATCGCCAGTGCAGGTGGCGAACGCGCTCATTTTTTATTGGAAAAACTGATCGAAAAGGCGCGCCGCTCCGGGGCTTATCTGCCTTATAGCGCCACGACCGCATATATCAATACCATTCCCACAGGTAAGGAAGCGCGCTCGCCGGGTGACAATGCCATCGAACACCGGATTCGCTCGTATGTACGCTGGAATGCAATGGCGATGGTATTGCGCGCCAACAAAAATACCAATGTCGGCGGGCACATTGCCAGCTTCGCCTCAGCCGCAACGCTTTACGACGTCGGTTACAATCATTTCTGGCATGCGCCGTGTGAAACGCACGGCGGCGATTTAGTCTATGTACAAGGACATTCTTCCCCTGGGGCTTATGCCTACGCATTTTTATCCGGCGAATTAAGCCAGGAGCAACTGGATAATTTCCGTCAGGAAGCCGGCGGGAATGGTTTGTCATCGTACCCGCATCCATGGCTGATGCCTAATTTTTGGCAATTTCCCACAGTTTCCATGGGGCTGGGGCCGTTGATGGCGATTTATCAGGCGCGTTTCATGAAATATCTGGGCAGCCGCGGATTGGTCAATACCGATGGCCGTAAAATCTGGGCTTTCATGGGTGACGGTGAAATGGACGAGCCCGAATCGCTCGGCGCTATTTCGCTGGCGTCGCGCGAGAAACTGGATAATCTGATTTTTGTAGTTAATTGCAATTTGCAGCGTCTGGATGGCCCGGTGCGCGGCAATGGCAAGATTATCCAAGAGCTGGAAGGCGCCTTTCGCGGCGCGGGCTGGAATGTCATCAAAGTGATCTGGGGTTCGTATTGGGATCCGCTCTTGGCGAAAGATACCAAAGGATTGTTGCAGAAGCGCATGATGGAGTGCGTGGATGGTGAATATCAGAATTTCAAGTCGAGAGATGGCGCTTACGTGCGCGAGCATTTTTTCGGCAAATACCCTGAATTGCTGGAAATGGTCGCTACGATGTCCGATGACGATATCTGGCGATTAAACCGCGGCGGTCATGATCCTCATAAAGTCTATGCGGCGTATGCAGCGGCGGCAAAACATACCGGACAGCCGACCGTGATTCTGGCGAAAACGATCAAAGGGTATGGCATGGGTGAAGCGGGCGAAGCGCAAAATATTACTCACCAGCAGAAGAAAATGGGAACGACTTCGTTAAAAGCGTTTCGCAATCGCTTCGGTTTGGATATTCCCGACGACAAAATAGATGATATTCCCTATCTGACTTTCGCTGAAGATTCGCCGGAATTTATCTATATGCGCGAACGGCGCAAAGCATTGGGCGGCACTTTTCACCGGCGTAAGACGCGCGCGCAAGCCTTGCAAATACCGCCATTGTCCGCTTTTCAAGCGTTGCTCAAAGCCAGCGGCGAAGGACACGAAACGTCGACCACCATGGCGTTTGTGCGGATTCTGAACATTCTGGTAAAAGACAAGCAAATCGGCCGTCATATCGTGCCGATCGTCGCCGATGAATCGCGTACATTTGGCATGGAAGGGATGTTCCGGCAATTGGGCATCTGGTCCTCGAGCGGTCAATTGTATACACCGCAGGATGCGGATCAGCTCATGTATTACAAGGAAGATAAGCATGGGCAAATTTTGCAGGAAGGAATCTGCGAAGCGGGCGCCATGTCATCCTGGATAGCGGCAGCGACGGCTTATAGCACGCACGGCATCCAGATGATTCCGTTTTTTATTTTTTATTCGATGTTCGGGTTTCAGCGTATCGGTGATTTGGCGTGGGCCGCTGGCGATATGCGCTGCCGCGGTTTCTTGCTGGGTGGAACAGCAGGGCGTACGACATTGAATGGTGAAGGATTGCAACATGAAGACGGGCACAGTCATGTCGTTGCATCTACGATTCCTAACTGCGTAGCGTACGATCCGGCATTTGCGTATGAGCTGGCTGTGATTATCCAGGATGGACTGCGCCGGATGTATCAAGAACAGGAAGATGTCTATTATTACATCACGGTGATGAATGAAAACTACAGTCACCCTGAAATGCCGGTTGATGCTGAGAAAAATATTTTAAAAGGCATGTATCTATTCAGTGAAGCAGGCGCAAATACTAAAGCACCATGCGTGCAATTGCTCGGTGCCGGAACCATTTTGCGCGAAGTGATTGCGGCCGCAGAGATACTGAAACAAGATTATGCTGTGCACGCTGATGTATGGAGTGTAACCAGCTTCAATGAGTTAAGACGCGAGGCTCTGGCTGTTACCCGCTGGAATATGCTGCATCCGGAACAACTGGCAAAAGAATCGCATGTAGAAAATTGCCTTAAGGGCAGAAAAGGCCCCGTAGTGGCCGCAACGGATTATATGAAAATCTATGCAGATCAGATCCGTGAATTTGTGCCAGGCAGGTATCGCGTGTTAGGAACCGACGGTTTCGGCCGCTCCGATACGCGCCAGAAACTGCGTCATTTCTTTGAGGTCGACCGGTTCTATATTACCGTGGCGGCACTCAAAGCATTATCGGAAGAAGGAAAAATCACCCAGCAGCAAGTCACTCAAGCGATTGAGAAGTACGGTATTGATCCGGAAAAATCCAATCCGGCGACCAGTTAAACCGGTGATGAGTTAACAACAATGAATGTGCGTCATTGCATTCTCCCATTCGAAGGTGTGTGAGGAAAGCGTGTGGCTGAATTAAAAAAAGTGCTCATTCCGGATATCGGCGACTTTAAAGAGGTACCGGTCATCGAAGTGCTGGTCAAAGCTGGCGATAGGGTAAAAGCCGAAGATTCCCTGATTACGCTTGAGTCCGACAAAGCGACGATTGAAATTCCAGCGCCTTATCCCGGCTTGGTAAAGGAAATTTTAGTCAAACCGGGTGACAAGGTATCGCAAGGCAGCACCGTGTTGACCCTGGAAGTTTCCGATGACAACCGCACGGAAACACTTCCTGAAGTTTCCGGGGCGGCCGCAGTTCAAAAAGAAATCGCACCGCAACCGCAACACGATGCTAAGCCGGTTGTTAACCAGCCGCAGAACCTGCCACAAACTGTATCCACGGTGAGCAATGCTCCATCCAAAGCGCATGCCAGCCCGTCGATCCGCCGCTTTGCGCGGGAACTCGGCGTCAATCTCGATTTAATTACCGGCAGCGGCCCCAAACATCGCATTCTCAAAGAGGACGTGCAAGCGTATGTGAAGGCCGAATTGTCGAAATCCCGTAGCACCGGGACGGGTGCGGCATTGAATCTATTGCCTTGGCCACAGGTGAATTTTGCTAAGTTTGGCCCGGTTGAATTAAAACCGTTAGCGCGCATTAAACAAATTTCTGGTGCCAATTTACATCGCAACTGGGTGATGATTCCACACGTTACACAGTTCGACGAAGCGGATATCACCGATCTAGAAGCATTGCGGAAAGAATCCAACGATAGCGGTAAAGAAAATAGAGTCAAACTGACCTTATTGGCTTTCTTAATGAAAGCATTAATCGCGCCTTTGAAGAAATTTCCTGAATTCAATGCATCGCTGGATAACGATAGCAATGGTGAAGCCAATTTAATCATTAAGCATTATTACCATCTTGGCTTTGCCGTGGATACCGCCAACGGATTGGTGGTGCCGGTAATCAAGGATGTTGACCAGAAGGGGATTATCACTATTGCCGAAGAATTGGCAAGATTGTCTGCATTGGCGCGTGAGGGCAAGTTAAAACCCACTGACATGCAAGGCGCGAGCTTTACCATTTCCAGCCTGGGCGGCATTGGCGGGACAGCTTTTACACCCATTATCAACGCACCGGAAGTGGCCATTTTGGGTATTTCCAAAGCCAGTATTAAACCGGTTTATCGCGATCATCAATTTGTGCCCCGTTTAATGTTACCTTTGTCGCTCTCCTATGACCATCGTGTCATCGATGGCGCAACGGCGGCCCGTTTCACGACGCACCTGTCGGAAGTATTGACGGATATGCGCTTGGCGCTGCTATGATCCGTATTGTTAATTTCTTTATTTATAACCATGGCTGTTACCGATAAGTTTCCACTGATTGGCATTTATGGCGGGACATTTGATCCTATCCATTATGGGCATTTGCGGGTCGCTGAAGAGCTGCTCGATATCGCCGGATTAAGGCGCATGATCTTTGTTCCCTCGGGCGCTCCGAGGTTACGGGCTGCGCCCACGGCATCGAGAGGGCATCGCACAGCTATGGTGCGGCTGGCCATTCAGGATAACAACCGGTTTTCGCTGGATGAACGGGAAATCAACCGGCCTGGAATCAGCACAACGGTGCAATCGTTGCGGGAGTACCGGCGCGAGCTGGGAGATAACACCGCGCTTTGCTTCGTATTGGGAATCGATGCGTTTGCTAAGATCAATCAATGGTCTGAATGGCATGAGTTATTTGATTTGTGTCATTTCATCGTGGTTACCCGGCCAGGTTTTGTTTCTATCAAGGCGGATCAGAATTTGCCCGATGAGGTGCGGAAGGTCTTGTCTTCTCGCTGCGTCACCAATGTCAGCGACCTGGAATCGCAATCCTGCGGTTTTATTTATACGGCGCAAACATCGTTGCTGGAAATATCGGCTTCACAAATACGGTCACTGATCAGCGCTGGGAAAAGCATACGCTATCTGCTGCCCGAGAATGTCGCTGAGTATATGAAATTTAATCGCTTATACACTGGGAATCTATGAATTCAGAAAAACTGGTACCTGTCATTGTCGATGCTTTGGAGGAAATCAAAGCGCACGATATTGACGTGATCAATGTATCCAAAATTACTGCGATGTTTGGATATATCATTATCGCCAGTGCCGATTCGTCCCGTCAGACCAAAGCGCTGGCCAATAATGTGCAAGAAAAAGTCAAAGCTGCCGGGGGAAAGGTTTACAGCATGGAAGGGGAGCAGACAGGGGAATGGGTGCTTGTTGATTTGGGCGATGTGATTGTGCACATCATGTTGCCCGCTGTACGCGAGTATTACAATCTGAAAGCACTATGGTCGGAGCGGAATTAGCGCGCTAAAGAACGATCAATTGATTTCTTCGAGCCATGAAATTTTTTATACTCGCGGTTGGAAACAAAATGCCGGATTGGGTAGAAGCTGGTTATGTTGAATATACCAAACGCTTGTCCCATGAAATTAACGTCAACTTAATTGAGATTAAACCGGAAAAGCGGGTTGGCGGAAAACCGGTTGAACAACTTCTGCAAGCGGAAGCCCAACGGATTCGATCTGTTTTACCGCCGAATTGCCACATTGTAGCGCTCGATGAACGAGGTCAGCAATGGACAACGGTGCAATTCGCAGATGTGATCAATACATGGATGACGACGGGTGAAGCTATTGCATTCGTCATTGGCGGTGCTGATGGATTGCATGGTGATATCAAGCGAACCGCGCATGAGCTGATGGCATTATCGAAGCTTACGTTACCGCATGGTCTGGTTCGTGTGTTACTGGCAGAACAGATCTATCGCGCGATGTCGATTAACAAAAACCACCCTTACCATCGCGCTTGAACAGGATCACGCAAGTGTCATTGCGCGCTACATGGTGTTAGGTATTGAAAATACAATGAATGAAATGATGAGATTCCGATTGAAAGTGATGGTTGACTGTAATGCTCTCTGAGAACCAAATATATCTTGCATCAAGAAGCCCCAGAAGGCGTGAATTGTTAAGGCAGATTGGTGTGAAATTCAACTTGCTGATGATGCGTGAAACGCTAGGGCGCGCCATCGATATCGATGAGCAACCGCTGGTGGACGAAGCGCCATCAGATTATATATATCGGGTGGCTCGAGCCAAAGCGAACGCAGGCTGGAAGCGGATTATGCAACGCCACTTGCCGGTTTTACCGGTATTGGTGGCTGATACTATTGTGACGGTTGATGGATGCATTCTCGGGAAACCGAGAGACAATGCACATGCCGAAGAAATGCTGAAAATCTTGTCGGGCCGCACGCACCAGGTACTGACGGCGATCGGTGTCGGCGTGAAGGATGATGTGCAGATGCGATTGTCAGCGTCAACGGTACGATTTCGTGAAATCAGTGAACAGGAGATTCGTAGTTATTTAGTGAATAATAATTCGCTGGATAAAGCAGGTGCATATGCCATTCAAGGCATGGCAGCTGCTTTCATTGTCGAGATATCCGGCAGCTATAGCGGCATTATGGGGTTGCCGCTCTATGAAACAGCGCAGTTACTGGCAGAAACCGGTATAGAAATTTTTCAATAAGGTTGTTGCGTACAATCTTAAGTTTGATTAATCGCTTCATCCAATTTCT
The DNA here is from genome assembly GCA_008015635.1 of Nitrosomonas oligotropha. Taxonomy (GTDB): domain Bacteria; phylum Pseudomonadota; class Gammaproteobacteria; order Burkholderiales; family Nitrosomonadaceae; genus Nitrosomonas; species Nitrosomonas oligotropha_B. Next base: position 26,299 of record SSFX01000073.1, on the reverse strand, counting down.
GATTTTTTTGAGAACTAATTGTATTGAATATGAGCAATGAGATTCTTGTTAATATCACGCCGCAAGAAACCCGAGTAGCAATATTAGAGCAGGGTGTAACGCAAGAACTTCATATTGAACGGACGAGCGGTCGAGGCATTGTCGGAAATATCTATAACGGCCGTGTCAGTCGCGTTTTGCCGGGGATGCAATCGGCTTTTGTCGATATTGGTCTGGACCGTGCCGCCTTCCTGCATGTGGCGGATATCCGCGATTCCAATCCGGAGGGTGATGAGGCCAAGCCCATTGAAAAACTGTTATACGAAGGGAACAGCATCCTGGTGCAAGTGATCAAGGATGCGATTGGCACCAAGGGCGCGCGGTTGTCCACGCAAATAAGCCTGGCCGGCCGTTTACTGGTATACCTGCCGCAAGAATCTCATATCGGTATTTCTCAACGTATTGAAGACGATAGCGAACGCGAGTTATTGCGGGAAAAGCTACAGCAGATTTTACCGGCGGAAGAAAAGGGCGGGTATATTATCCGCACCATGGCAGAAACCGCTGATGAGGCCGATTTGCGTGCCGATCTTGAATATCTGCATCGGTTATGGCGCGACATTCAACAGAAATCGGTGACGATTGCGGCGCCTGTTTTGCTTTATCAGGATCTGGATCTCAGTCATCGGGTATTGCGCGATTTTGTGGATGAAGATTCCGCCCGGATTCTCGTCGATTCGCGAGAGAATTTTCAGCGATTGGTCCGCTTCGCGCATAACTATATGACCTATATCGCCGAACGCATAGTGTTGTACACGGGGGATCGTCCATTATTCGATTTGTACGGTGTGGAAGAAGAAATCGAAAAGTCATTGGCCAAACGTGTCAATTTAAAGTCTGGCGGGTATCTGATCATCGATCAAACCGAAGCGCTAACTACGATGGACGTCAATACCGGTGGATTCATCGGTGTGCGTAATTTCGATGACACTATTTTCAAAACCAATCTGGAGGCAGCTCAGGTCATTGCCAGGCAATTGCGTCTGCGTAATCTCGGCGGCATTATCATTATCGATTTCATCGATATGGATTCTGAGGAACATAAACAGGCAGTTTTGGCGGAATTCAACAAAGCACTGTCCAAGGATCGTACGCGCATAACCGTCAATGGATTCAGTGCGCTGGGATTGGTTGAAATGACACGCAAGCGAACTCGGGAAAGTCTTGCGCATGTGCTATGCGAAACCTGTCCAACTTGTCAGGGGCGAGGGGAAATCAGAACCGCGCAAACCATTTGTTATGAAATATTGCGCGAATTACTGCGTGAAGCCAGGCAGTTTAAAGCCAATGAATTCCGTATTCTGGCATCGCAACAAGTAATCGATTTATTCTTGGATGAAGAGTCGCAGAGTTTAGCCCAATTGGGTGATTTTATTGCAAAACCAATCAGTTTGCAGGTCGAGGAATCGTATACGCAAGAACAGTATGATGTGATATTAATGTAACGTAATGCGGTTTTTGCCATTACTTTGCAGCTTTACTTCGGTATCAGAAATCGGCTGCAATCAGCGACTATTATTTTATTATTATAATTTTTCAATAGCTTGCAGTCTAATCCGCGTATCAAGCGGATACTTAGAACAATATAAGTAAAATGTGGTGACACTTACCTCTATTTTGCCCATCTCGATTTCTTATCACTATTCCTATCTCAGTTTTTTGTAACTACCCATAAGCGGTTTAGCAACCGATCTCTTCTTTTTACGCTCACTCTCTTCTTTAAAAATAAGCTGTATTGGATTTTAATTAATTTTATTTTTTAGTGTTATGTAGTTATATGAATTTATTGATATAAATTCAAGAATAAAACTATTTCGAGTGAATTTTTCAGGAATTAAATTAGAAATAATCTAAAGTTTTTACTTATTTTTATGTAAGTAATTTACCTAATCTAAGTAAGTCTTTTGTCTTCAAATATGCAATCCATTTGCCTGCTAATAGTAATGAATTTATCGGGTGTGATTAGCGTTTTTGCCCATTAAATAATAATGGTTTTGCTAATATACAACGCAATCCCGGCGCGATACGATTTACCTAAGCTTATTTTTTGAAGAATCACCATCTCGAAAGCTGAGATAAGGAAATTTTGTGATCTTGGAAGTATACGTTGCAGAAAAATGACGGATTGCAGAATACCGGTTTATTTCAACGACGAAAAATTCTTCAACAAGCTATTTGACTATAAAGATTAAATTTATATTCAGTTGAACAAAAAGGTTTTATAAAGTTTATCACTAACAGTTTACGAGAGAGAGGTATTTTTATGGCAACACGGTCAGATGACGAATCGATAGTCTCGCAGCAAAAGACAGCAGAGACTGTTAAGAAAGAAGGATCAGCTGCTTTTCAGTCGCAGTATTTTTTTCGTGATACGGCTGCGGGCTTAATAACTGGAGCGATGGCGATTCCATTAACGATTGGTATTGCGATTATGTCTAATTATCCTATCAAAGTAGGCTTGGCTACAGTAGCTTTTGCTTCTTTGATCGGATGGATAAATGCCTGGTTCAAGCCGGGCAATTTTATTGGATCACCAGGTGTTGCGGCCGGGTTGGCTCCAGTGTTGGCGATGGGTGTGGCAGCTTTTGGTATTCAGAATATGGCATTTTGTATCTGCATGACCGCCATTATGCAAGCCATTATTTGGAAATTTAATTGGCAACGCTATTTGCTTGTTGCGGTTCCGGTATATCTGGTTGAAGGATTGCTGGCTGGTGTCGGGTTGAAGATTTTGCTGAAATTCTCGGAATTTACCTACGAAATACCTGCGGAATTGGTAACGGAAGATTTCTGGAATGAAGCACGCATTCAGATGGCAGCTATTTCAGCTGGCGGTCTTGGTCTGTTTTTACTCCTATTTGCTAAGTTTAAAGATACACAACCGGCTGTTCCTTATTTCGCGATCATTATCGGTGGCGTGATCCTGGCGCAGTTTATGACTGTTCCTATGATTTCTGTAGAAGATATTGAATTGCAATTGAAATTGCCATTACCGAGTGAAGATACGACAGTTTTGATGTTGGCTTACATGATATTTTTCTGCGCCATGCTGGCAATCGTGGATGTGATTGAACAGGTGATGAGTAATGCGGCAATTGAGAAAATTGACCCGTTAAAACGTAAAACCAATAGTAACAATAGCTTGCTTGCAATCTGGATTTCTAATTTAGGTTCGAGTTTCTTCGGTGGTATGACGAATTTGGATGGTTTGGCTAAAAGTACGACCAATAAGCTTGCTGGTGCGATGACCAAATTCTCGGTCTTGGTTATTGGTTCCGTGGTGTGCTTCTTTACGTTTAACACACATTACCTTGATTATCTGCCGAAATTTGCTTTGGCGGCCATTATGTTGTTTACCGGTTATAAGATGATTGCAGGCTTGGTACACGTTACTCATTATGGTCCTTATGCCCTGATATTGGCGTTCTTGACAGCGGGCTTAGTTTATAAAGTAGGTATTTTTGAAGGCCTGCTGGTTGCAATGGTGATCCATGGTGTAGTGCACTATTTGGTTTATACCAAACACGAGAATATGGCTGGAAAATCAGTTGTCAAACGTTATTTCGATAACCTGAGAAAAGATAATAGTAATTTGCAGTAAGCATGGCTATTCGTAAACTGTTAGTGATTTACAAGTAGAAGAATCAAAGCATTACCGTAAAAACGTATTGAAATACATTGAGGAGAATTTGTCATGTTCAAAAAATTATTAGTTTCTGTAATTAAACAATATTTTGTTTATTTGAAAAAAATGCACAGCAATAATCTGCAAGACAAATTGCCGTCGCATAATTTGTCGTAATCCGATGGTGTTTAAGGACTGAAAGTATTACTACTTTTAAAAAACCCAGCAGGAATTCATTAAGAGAATAGTGTATGTACAAAAGAATAATGGTGGCAGTCGACGGTAGCGAGATAGCTCAGCAAGCGTTAGCGGAAGCAATAAACATTGCTAACACTTACAACGCAGCTTTATGCATTGTTCATTGCATCGGTAGTGAAAATGAGGTTGATAAAAACCGAGGTAATGAAATTCTTGAGAAGGCTAAATCCGATACGAATGTATTGAGTGTCGAAACCCGGCTCCTCAATGCCGAAGCTGAATATGGATTAAATGGTATCGCTGATGCGATTGCTGCCGCTGTTTATGACTGGAAAGCGGATTTGATCGTAGTGGAAACATCCAACCGCCGCGGACTGGAACGTTTTTATGTAGGTTCCGTTGCCGAGCAATTGGTCGCTAAAGTTGACTCTTCAATATTATTGGTGCGCTCAAAATAAAACAGGAAATTAAATCTGTTTATTTAAGCGTAATCAGTAGCGTGTCTAACGAGAGTCGATAATGTAAGCGCAAAATTTTTATAAACAATTATTTTTAATATCAAGGAAATTATCATGTCAACAAAACAGATATTTACTATTGCAATTATCGCTATAGGTGCTAGTTTGTTATCGATGTTTGAACTAACCCAACACGTCTTTAACTGGATTATCACCGATGGTCAATTGGGATTGGCGTTTTTTGTCGCTTATATCCTGATCGCTTTAAAATTTGGCAAGTCAGCAAGCAAAAAGAAATACGTCAATGGATACGAAACGTCTTTGAACAGAAATTAAGTTTCTTACTTTATTAATTATTTTGATTTAAGCAATATATTTGCCTCATCTTTAAATATTTACAATCCCTATTTATTGTAAATGGACCGCTTAACCCAAGCATTCTTAAGAAAAATTTGTCTCAAGAATGTCACAATGATCCTGGAGGTCATGGGCGTGTTGAATTGGGTTCTATATTTAAATTACTGCAGTTGTTTTTCATTATTCTATTTTGAGACGTGCACTAGAAATTCTCAAAAAATGAATTGTCACCCTTCAAGAAACATCAAGCTTCAGCTTTGAGAAAATTGAAAACCCCGCTGTAATCAGCGGGGTATTTTTTGAACCATACGATTGATATTGAAATTTTATCACTGATTTTATTGGTTTTATTTCTACATTCTTTCATTGATGTTTGTAATAGAACGATCAAAGAGAGTTCTCATCGCATGATTTATTTTTACCGAAGGTTTTTTTGAGGATAACTGGTATTACGCGATCAAACTTCTTCTCGGAAATGCCTTATCGCATTCGAATTGTTACTGTTGCTGTGAGATCCAGCGTGTAGCGTAGCGAATCAGGTCGGCACCATCTTTCAGGTTTAATTTTGACCGGATATTAAAGCGGTGTGTGTCAATGGTTTTAATGCTGCGGCACAACATCTGGGAAATTTCGTGACTATTATGTCCTTGCCCGATTAAGTGCAAAACTTCAAGTTCGCTGGACGTCAATGTATTAATCAGATGTTCAGGCTCGGAGCTTTTCATGACCATTCGTTTCAAAAGCTTTTTGTGCATCTGCTTGCTGAGATAAACATTACCTTTTAGAACTTCACGGATTGCTTCAAGCAGTACTTCACCAGGTTCGTGTTTCATGACATAACCCAGTGCGCCGGAGCGAAGTGCGCGTTCAGCATAAACCGATTCATCATGCATGGAGATAAAAAGCACCGGTAAATCCGGAACCGCCGCATGGATGCTTTTGATGACTTCAAGTCCCGATACCGTTTTAAGCGTTACATCCAGTAAAATAATATCAATCGAATTATTTTTCTTGAGTATTTCCATTGCTTCAGCGCCATCACCCGCTTCAGCAAATACTTCCATATCCGGTTCCATATTGATGAGCATTGCAAGGCCATGTCGTAACATGGCATGGTCATCAACGAGCATTATTTTTGCTTTCATTGTCGATATTTTTAGTTAATTGTGTTTTTAAACGAACTTCTGTACCACCTTCTTTGCGGGCCAGAATTTCCATTTTCGCGCTTAATTGCTTCGCACGGTATTGCATAATTTTAATGCCCATTCCTGGTGTCGACGGATGATTGATATCAATTCCAGTAAAACCACATCCATCATCACAGATTGATAAGCGGAGCGTTTTTTCATCGGATATTAAGGTAATGGTTATATGCTGCGCTTTACCATGCCGGATGGCATTATTTACAGCTTCTTGCGTAATCCGGTACAAATTGAGTGCTACGCTATTGTCATTGATTATATTAATGTTATTCCACGAGAAATTACAGTCGATATTATACGTTGTTGAGATTCTGGTGGCTAAGGTTTGTAACGCTTGAATCAAGCCATTGGCTTCTAATTCAAATGGGAGTAATCCTTGCGCAAGCTGCTTGATATGAATCACAGCAGTTTGTGTTAGGGAAGCGATCGAGGCTGCCAATGTAGTTAAATTTTCATTTCCGATCGTCGAAGCGGAAATTTTCTTTTCGAGTACTCTGGCTTGATAACCAATCGCAGCGATCTGCTGCCCCACATTATCGTGTAATTCCTGTCCGATTGTATGAGCCTGCTCTTCAGCCACGGATACCAATGCTTGCTCTAACCGTCTGAGTTCAAGCCAGCTTCCTAAATCATTGGCAATCGCATTAACAAGCTTCTGTTCTTCCGGTAAACGAAATGGTTTGTTTTCAGAGTAAAAAATAATTAAATGTCCGCATTCTTTTCCATTAACACAGATTTTTGATTGCAAAGCAGATTTATTCTCATCCGTTTGATGATGAGGCTCAAAGTTAGAATCGTTTGTATCTATTTTGTTAATGGAGTGAAGCTGGTCAATTTGATTGGAATCCTCATTGAGAGAAGTAAAATTTTTGCCATTGACATCGATAATTGCAGTAGCAATTTCCGGATACTGTAAAGCGGGTATTAGGTATTTAAATATACTGAAGCAAACATCTTCTAACGAAAGTTCCGTTCCCATGCTGCGGCGAATTTCATACAAGCATGTGATTTCTTTAAGGCGTGCGTGCAATAGTTCGTCAACTTGTTTTCGTTCAAGCCATAGCGCTAAATCACTCGTTATTGCATTAATGAGTCGTTGTTCTTCTATGACTAAGAAAGGTTTGTTTTCAGGATAATAAACACTTAATTGACCATGATTCTCACCATTAATACAAATATCAGATGCTAATTCATGTGTAGAATCATCAGCTTGAAGCGAGGAAGAAATGCGTTTTCCATCTAATTCAATCGTAATCGACGTATGTTCCGGATGTTGCATTGCAGGAATTAAAAACTTAATAATATTATGGCAAACTGCTTCTACCGATAATTCCAGTCCGATACTGCGGCGAATTTCATAAAGGCAAGTAATTTCCTTTAAGCGTTCCCGCAATTCACTTTCTTTGCGGCTTAATTCAATGGAAAATTGCTCGGCTGTTTCTTTAGCTTTTCGTGCTTCTTTTTCCGATTTGATGAGTTTGCGTACAAACCAGTTTAATAACAATATCTCAGCGATAATTAATGCTGCAAGATAAATACTGATATCTTGCAGCTTTTCAGTAACCGGTTTGAATAATTCTTCCTCATCGAGCTTGAGAATCATGTTAAGACCAATGGAATCCAAGGAAGCATAGGTTTCTATGACGGGTACTTGACGATAATCCTTGGTGGCGGCAACCCCACTTTTCCTGTAAATCGTCAGAAACTTGGATGGTACACTTTCATTCGGAAGTAGATGCTTGAATTGAACGCCGTTAATCTGGCTAATCAGACAAGCCATTTCATACTTTCCTTCTTCCGGTTTTGCGCACAAAACGAACTCACCGGTTTCTCCGATAGATCTTAGCCCAATAAATCGGCTCGTGAGCTGCGGTAATTTGACTTGCGTAGTAATACTGCCAATGCGTTGTTTGTCTTGATCGAGTACATCATTCGTGGTGTGAAGAAAAAATTGCTTGTCCCACATGAGTAGTGTGTCTTTGTTTAACCGGAGCGCTTCTTTACTTTTGGAGAGCTCACCCACTTGTGACAGCGTTTTACCTCGTATATCACGAACGATGGCCGCGGAGAAACCCGCTTCGGGCAGCGAGTTAACATTTCGCATGAGATCATGTAATGCATTGAGATTGCCAGGTTCGACGGCGAGTTGTTGCATCGATTGAACAATAAAAGGGCGTAGCGATAGTGCGCGAGCATCCGCCAAAGCTTTTTCAATTTGAGATTCCAGCAAAAATGACTTCCCTTGCAAAGCAACAGCCAATCCTCTACCCAACACCGACTCGATCTCCTGCCGCATGGCGGTGTACACGGTAATGCCTGTCGTCAGCGTTAGCCCCAGCAATAATAAGCCACCTATGATGCTGATTTTGCGATCATCGCGTGTAAAAAACAAATCACTCTCCTTAATTGTAATTTCCGGATCTCTGATTCAATAAAGTATATTAGAAATGAAGAATTCTGATTAAAATTTCGCCGGTCACGTTTGATGTATTTGATAAAGTTATCAAGAATTGCAGGATGCCACACTGAATGATCTGCGGTGCCATAGGTATCCTCAATGCGTTATAATCAGCGGTCTATTCCATTGATCGATAAAATAATGCTACAAGGTATCAATCTCGCATGTGTTCGCGGTGATCGCGAGCTTTTTAGAGATGTCAATTTTTCACTTGAAGCGGGTGGCTTAATGCAAGTGCGCGGCCCAAATGGCAGCGGCAAGACCAGTTTATTACGCATGCTGTGCGGGTTGTCCAATCCCGCCGCCGGCGAGATTCGCTGGAGTGGTGCCTCGATTCGCGCGCTGGATGGTGAGTATTATGGCGCGATGACTTATATCGGGCATTTGAGTGGCACGAAAGATGATTTAACGGTGATTGAGAATTTGCGCATTTCAAGCGCATTAGCGGGTTTTGATATCGGTATTGATCAAGCGAAAGAAGCGCTTGGTTATATTGGCTTACGGGGAAGGGAAGGATTGCCGGTCAAGGTGTTATCGCAAGGCCAACGGCGCCGTGTCGCGCTGGCTCGTTTGCTGGTATGTAAAACTCCTTTGTGGATTCTGGATGAACCCTTGGTTGCATTGGATGTAGCAGCAGTTAAATTGATTCAGGAGTTGCTCGAGCAGCATTTGCGAAAAGATGGCATGGTGGTGATGACGACACACCAAGAAATTGATATTACAGCAATATCAACTACGCAGTTGCATCTGGTCTGATATGTTTATGTGGATAATTAAACGTGATCTTTTGCTGGCGGTGCGGCGTCAAGCCGATGTGCTGACTACGCTGTTTTTTTTCATTATCGTGGTGAGCTTATTTCCACTCAGCGTCGGACCGGAAATGAATATGCTTCGTACCATGGCGCCGGGTGTGGTATGGGTTGCGGCATTATTGGCTTCCATGTTGTCGCTAGGCCGGATGTTTTCTAATGATTATTTGGATGGCACGTTGGAGCAAATGCTGCTGTCACCGCAGTCGTTATCACTTTTAGTGCTGGGAAAGGCTTCAGCGCATTGGCTGGTAACCGGTGTGCCGCTGGTATTGATGGCGCCGGTTCTGGGTATTCAATATGATTTGCCAGGGGAAGCGTTGCTGGTTTTAACAGCGGCTTTATTACTGGGTACCCCGGTATTGAGTTTAATAGGTGCTATTGGTGCGGCACTGACTTTAGGGCTGCGTGGTGGTGGTGTATTGGTTTCGTTACTCGTGCTGCCATTATATATTCCGGTGCTGATTTTTGGCGCGGGCGCGGTGGAAGCGAATATGTCCGGAATGGAGTTTGATGCGCACTTGTCCTTGATCGGTGCATTTCTTTTAGTATCTGGTGTTTTTGCACCGTGGGCAGCTGCTTCAGCTTTGCGTGTTTCACTGGAGTAGACAAGGGCTGGCAATATTGAAGTTGATTTAACTTTCAGAAGATAATTCCAGTAAGTTTTTGCATTATCTGCATAAATCTTTTTGTGAAGCTACTCAATCTGTCGAAATCACTTCTGGAAAGTCAATTCTGGATTTTGTCATTTTAGTATCGATTTGGTATAGAATTGGCGGCTAAAAATTTAGGGCTGAATCGGAACTGAAATTTAACATGAAGAATTATAAAATTTAAATATGGCTATTAATTGGTTCAAATATTCTTCTCCAGCCAGTTTTTATTCACTGGCGGGGAAAATGATTCCGATATTCGTTTTTGCTGCAGTAGCACTATTAGGCGCGGGACTTTATGTCGGTTTTTTTGTTGCGCCTACGGATTTCCAGCAAGGTGAAGCTTACCGGATTATTTTCATTCATGTTCCCGCAGCATGGATGTCGATGTTTCTCTATGTCGTGATGGCGTTCTGGGCGGGCATTGGTTTAGCGTTTAATACCCGGCTTTCTTCCATGTTTGCAACAGCCATTGCTCCAACTGGTGCGATGTTTACCTTTATAGCACTTTGGACAGGGGCATTGTGGGGCAAACCGATGTGGGGAACCTGGTGGGTATGGGATGCCCGGCTGACTTCCGAATTAATTCTGTTTTTTCTCTATATCGGTTTTATGTCACTGCAAGCAGCCATTGACGACCCGCGTCGCGCAGATAAAGCGGGTGCAATAATTGCCTTGGTTGGCGTGGTTAATGTCCCGATCATTTATTTTTCAGTGCAATGGTGGAATACCTTGCATCAAGGCGCATCCGTCAGTGTCAATCAGGCGCCCGCAATGGCGAGTACCATGCTGACAGGCATGCTCATCATGGTGTTTGCAAGCTGGATGTATTCCATTGCAGTGATATTGAAGCGTACGCGTGTGATTATTCTGGAACGCGAGAGCCATACCGCATGGGTGGCTGAGTTACACAAGAACGGAGCTATACGATGATTTGGTCAAGCTGGTCGGAGTTTTTCTCAATGGGAGGCTATGGACTCTATGTGTGGGGTTCATATGCTGTGACACTTATTTGTATCGTGGGTGAGATTTTATTAATTTCGAGACGTCACCGAACTTTGGAAAAACAATACAGTCTCATTTACGGCATCAATAAAGAAGAGATAAAAAATGAAACCACGTCATAAAAAACTTGTAGTTATAGTATCCGGCGTTGCAGCATTAGGGGTTGCCGCCGTACTCGTATTAAATGCATTTCAAAGTAATCTGGTTTTCTTCTTCAGCCCATCTCAAGTTGTTGCAAAAGAAGCGCCGATTGGAAAAAGCTTCCGGATAGGCGGATTGGTTGAAGAAGGTAGTGTTAAACGTGATGACAAGACGACAACGGTTCGTTTTTCAGTAACAGATACCGCCCAAGCAATACCGGTTGTGTATACCGGCATACTGCCTGACTTATTCAAGGAAGGTAAGGGTGTCGTAGCGCAAGGGAAAATATCCTCGGATGGCATTTTTGTAGCGGATGAAGTGCTGGCAAAGCACGATGAAAACTATATGCCGCCTGAAGCAGCCGAGGCTCTGGAACAAGCTGCCAAAGCACAAAAGGCATCCTTGATACAATAGAATTTTTCCCGTTTTTTCTCATGTAACCTGAGCGCATCATTTCCAAATTCTTAATAACCATTCATTTGTAAGAAAAAATCATGATCCCAGAAATTGGTAATTTTTCTTTAATTCTTGCCTTATTATTAGCCTCTATCCAAGGAACACTGCCGATTATCGGCGCGGCACGCGGTATTCCCTCGTGGATTGCACTCGCAAGACCGGTGGTACAAGGACAATTCGTATTCGTGCTGATTGCATTCTCATGTTTGGCTTATTCCTTCATCAGCAGTGATTTCTCAGTCATGAATGTGGCGAAGAACTCAAATACGGAACTGCCTTTTCATTTCCGCTTGGCAGCGACTTGGGGTTCGCATGAAGGTTCTTTATTATTATGGGTTTTGATGCTGGCGGGCTGGTCAGTTGCAGTCAGTGTCTTTAGCAAGCAATTACCGGATGATATCGTTGCTCGGGTTCTCGGGGTTTTAGGGTTAGTAAGCATCGGTTTTCTGGTGTTTATGTTGTTCACTTCTAACCCATTTGATCGCTTGTTACCTGCCGCATTTGAAGGGAGCGATTTAAATCCACTGCTGCAGGACGCCGGTATGGTGATACATCCACCGATGCTGTATATGGGATATGTAGGATTTTCTGTCGCTTTTGCTTTTGCTATCGCGGCATTGTTAAGCGGAAGGTTGGATGCAACTTGGGCGCGTTGGTCGCGTCCTTGGACGATTGTCGCATGGGTGTTTCTGACATGTGGAATCATGCTTGGTAGCTGGTGGGCTTATTATGAATTGGGCTGGGGCGGCTGGTGGTTCTGGGATCCGGTCGAAAATGCGTCATTTATGCCTTGGCTGGTTGGTACGGCTCTGGTTCACTCACTGGCGGTTACTGAGAAACGCGGTAGTTTCAAAAGCTGGACTGTTTTACTGGCGATTTCCGCATTTGCTTTAAGTTTATTAGGAACATTCCTGGTACGCTCAGGAGTTTTAACTTCGGTGCATGCCTTCGCGACAGATCCCTCACGCGGGGTATTTATTCTGGCTTTCTTGTTTATCGTCATCAGCAGCTCGCTAGTATTGTTTGCATGGCGGGCACCGAAAGTTGGCTTGGGCGGAAAGTTCGATTTACTCTCGCGTGAATCCATGCTGCTGGCCAACAACATCCTGTTACTGGTCGCAGCGGCAAGTGTTTTGCTGGGAACACTTTATCCATTGATTATCGATGCATTAGGGCTGGGTAAATTGTCGGTAGGTCCCCCTTATTTTGAGGCGATTTTTGTGCCTGTGATGACCCCAGCAATTTTTCTGATCGGTGTTGGCCCTATTTCACGCTGGAAACAAATGAGCTTGCCGACATTGGCAATCCGCTTGCGCTGGGCGTTTGCCGTGAGTGTGGTTTCTGCTTTGATTGCGCCATATTATATGGGTGAGTGGAAACCGATGATTAGCTTCGGTTTATTACTGGCCTTCTGGATCATAGTATGTGCATTTGTGAATTTGAAACACCGCGTTAGTAATAGCGGTGAAGGCAATTTATTCACCAAGTTAGCCAGACAATCAAGAAGTTATTACGGTATGCACTGTGCACATATTGGTGTGGCTGTATTCATTATTGGTGTTACTTTAGTGAATGGTTACGAAACCGAGAAAGATGTGCGTATGGAGATTGGCAGTAAAGTAACGGTCGGTGGCTATACTTTTCAGTTTAACGGCACCCGTAATGATGTAGGGCCTAACTATAAAGCAGTGATTGGTGATATTGCTGTCATTAAGGATGAGCAATTTGTTCGTAATATGTATCCGGAAAAGCGTACTTATAACGCATCCGGTATGGCAATGACCGAAGCAGCGATTGATACCGGCTTTTTGCGCGATCTTTATGTGGCTTTAGGTGAGCCGTTAACTAATGGCGCCTGGGTGGTTCGGGTTTACCATAAGCCTTTTGTCGATTGGATTTGGTTAGGGTGTCTATTGATGGCTATTGGTGGTATTACTTCAATCACTGATCGCCGCTATCGCCTGAAAATCACCAAAAAAGGCGCTGCCAAAGTTGAAGAAAAAGAGCCCGAAAGTGCAGTGGTGGAGTCTCCAGTGGCTGTTGCTCCATCCGTGAATAAAGTTGAATTAGCAACGGAAACAACCAAAGTATGATGCGCTATTTACTTCCATTGTTTGCTTTCATGGTGCTGGCAGCATTCTTGCTGGTTGGTTTGACATTGAATCCGCGGCAAGTGCCTTCGCCGTTGATAGACAAGCCAGCACCAAAGTTTCAGTTAAATCATTTGCATCAGCCCGATCAGATAATGTCGTCAGATGAGAATCTGGGTAAGGTTTGGATGTTGAATGTATGGGCATCTTGGTGTGTTGCGTGTCGTGATGAACATCCTCTGTTAGTACAGCTGGCAAGAACAGGGATTGTTCCTATCTATGGCCTCAATTACAAAGATGAACGTAATACTGCCTTGCAATGGCTAAAACGCTACGGTGATCCTTACGCCATTAGTATCGTCGATTCTGACGGCAAGGTTGGGATCGATTACGGTGTTTATGGTGTTCCTGAAACTTATGTGATTGATAAAAAAGGTATCATACGACATAAACAGATCGGACCCGTCACGGTGGATTCGCTTGAAAAAACCATTATTCCACTCATCAAAGAACTGCAGCAACAAGCATAAGCAGACTGTACGAATCACATAAATAAAGGTTGGTTTTGTCATGGTACGTCAATTTAATGGTGTAATGAAAGCTGCAGCGTTTGTTTTAGTTCTATTTCTGCTTATTCCATTAACCGGGTGGTCGAAAGAAGCAGTACCTGTCGCGGAAAATCCCGAAGTCGAAAAAAGGATGCTGCTGCTGACGGAAAATTTGCGTTGCTTAGTTTGTCAAAATGAGACCATCGCGGATTCCCGCGCAGATTTTTCTAACGATATCAGACGTGAAATTCGTGAGCAGATAAAAGCAAATAAAACCGATCCGGAAATTATCCAGTTTCTGGTAGATCGATACGGAGATTTTGTTCTTTATGATCCCCCCATCAAACCCACCACATTCTTGCTATGGTTTGGTCCGGTTATTTTGTTTGTGCTTGGATTGGGTTCACTGATTGTTTATTTAAGACGCCGGCGTGTACAGATAGAAGATGTGTCGCTTTCACAAGCCCAGCTTGAAGAAGCGGAAGCATTACTGAATGAAGATAAAAAAGGTAAAAACGTATGACGGCTTTTTGGGTTATTTCTGGGATTTTTATTGTTACCGCTCTGTTGTTCATTATTCCAACATTATTGCGGAGCAGGGACAATCAGCTTAAAAATTTGGAGCACGATGCTGTCAACATTACCGTGTACCGCGATCAAATTGCAGAACTTGATCGTGACTTGGAAAACGATATTCTCAGCCGGGAACAGTACGACAGAAGTAAACAGGAACTACAGCAGCGGATGCTGCAGGATGTGACTGAGCGCGATAAATTGGTAATAGGGAAAAATAAGAAAATCCGCAATATCGTGCTGTCGACTTTTATCGCATTGACGCTACCATTGGCGGCTATCAGCTTGTATCTTGTAATCGGCGATACGCGCGGTTTGTTGCCGCAAGCGCAACTTGCCAATGCAACCCAGCAAATGAATCGCGATGGCGGAGGCGCTCCGGCAGGGCATGATAATTTCTCATCCGTATTGGAGAATTTGATTACGCGATTGAATAACAATCCGGAAGACATCGAAGGCTGGATTATGCTCGGTCGCACCTATGCGATCATGGGGCGGTATGTAGAAGCCGGCAATACCTATGCTAAGCTGGTGGAATTGATTCCCGACAGTCCACAGATATTGAGTGACTACGCTGATGTTTTGGCCATGAAAAATCAAGGCAATTTATCGGGAAAACCGGCCGAGTTGATTCACGAAGCATTACGAATTGATCCGAAATATCCTAAAGCACTAGCTTTAGCGGGTACAGCTGAGTTTGAACAAGAAAGATATGCGCAAGCAGCGGAGTACTGGGAAAAATTGCTAGAAGGAATTCCTGCGGATTCGCCATTAGCCCAATCAGTGAAGGACAGTATCGCTGAAGCTAAATTACTCGCTTCAGGTGGCAAACCCGCTGCGCCGGAACAATCGGTTAAAGTTGCAGAATCGAAACAAGAAACCAGCCCACAACCTGTGGAAAAAGCGGTGAGTTCGGATTCTCCTGCGGCAACATCGCTTTCAGTGTCCGGTCAGGTAACGATTAGCAGTGATCTGGCAACGAAAGTCTCCGCAAATGACACTTTGTTTATTTATGCTCGAGCCAAATCAGGGCCGAAAATGCCATTGGCCATTTTGCGGTTGAAAGCAAGCGATCTTCCGGCCACATTCACGCTGACGGATGATATGGCGATGACGCCAACCATGAAAATGTCGAGCTTTCCGGAAGTCGTGATCGAAGCCAGAGTCTCGAAATCCGGCCAGGCTTTCACTGCCAGCGGGGATTTGCAAGGATTTAGCGAACCGGTCAAGCTCGGTCACAATAATATAGCGATCGTGATCAATAAACAGGTGCCATAAGAAATGCTCGCAATCAATCATCCGGTTGAAGATTTTTCCTTACCCTCGACTGATAATAAGACATTCTCATTATCGGCTAATGTGGGTAAGCATCTGATTATTTATTTCTATCCCAAAGATGATACGCCCGGATGTACCCTGGAAGGCCAGGATTTTCGTGATCACTTGCCCGAGTTTACGAAGGAAAATTGCATCGTTGTAGGTGTTTCACGCGACAATCTCAAATCACACCAGTGTTTCAAGGAAAAAATGCAGTTTCCCTTTGAATTGCTGAGTGACGAGAACGAAAAAGTCTGCAACCTGTTTGGTGTCATGAAAATGAAAAGTATGTACGGCAAGCAAGTTCTCGGCATCGAACGCAGTACGTTTGTGATCGATGCGCAAGGCATATTAAGAAAAGAGTGGCGCGGCGTGAAAGTGCCCGGTCACGTTCAAGAAGTTCTGGATTTTGTCACTACACTCAATCAGTAGTCTTTCTCGTCAATAATAGAAGCTATTATCACTGTATCTTCCTTTTTTATTCCTGAGTATTGTTCTGCGTTATATGATTTGCCAGGATCATTTCTGATGAAAATGGCACGGCATAAATGACTTACTTATTCAATAATCCCGCGCAGTTTGCCGACGAACTGGTCGAAGGCTTTGCCGCCGCGCACCGGAATACAATACAACGTGTCAATGGCGGTGTAATTCGCCGCTATAAAGCCAAACCTGGTCAAGCGGTTGTGGTTATTGGCGGCGGATCGGGTCATTATCCGGCTTTTGGCGGGTTTGTCGGTCAAGGATTGGCACACGGTGCTGCGTTGGGTAATGTTTTTGCCGCACCATCGGCACAGCAAATCTGTCAAATAGCACAAGCAGTAGATGTGGGCGGTGGAATTTTGTTTTGCTATGCCAATTACGCGGGTGACGTACTCAACTTCGAGCAAGCGCAAGCACAGCTCCGCGCGCAAGGTATTGATGTGCGCTCGGTGGTGGTGACTGATGACATCGCATCCGCTGCAGTTGTTGAGCAACATAAGCGTCGAGGTATTGCCGGTACTTTGCCGGTATTCAAAGCCGCCGCTGTTGCCGCCGATGCGGGCAAGCCGCTTGATGAAGTGGTCCGTATTGCTACAGAAGCCAAAGATCGTGTGCGTTCGCTGGGTGTCGCCTTTTCTGGTTGCACTTTGCCAGGTGCTAATAAACCGCTGCTTGAAGTTGCCGACGGAAAAATGGAGGTCGGCATGGGTATTCACGGCGAGCCCGGTTTGTATCGCGTCGATGCCCCTTCTGCTGATGGATTGGCGGAAATGCTGGTGGAGAAATTGCTCGCCGAAATTCTGCTGTCGATTAGTAGTCTTTCCGGCGTACGTGTGGGCGTGATCCTGAACGGTCTGGGTGCGGTGAAGTACGAAGAATTGTTTGTTATTTACCGCAAGGTTAACCAGTTGCTAACCCAGCACGGACTGATCATCGTCGAACCCGTGGTGGATGAATTGATTACCAGCTTCGACATGGCCGGCGTTTCACTGACGTTATTCTGGCTTAACGATGAACTTGAGCAGACCTGGATTGCCCCAGCGGATACACCCGCGTTTCATCGTGGCAATATCACACCGGCCATTCAATCCGAAGAAAATATCGCCGTAGCCGTTCAGCCTTCCCATGACAAGCAGCCGTTGAAAACCGGATCGGCTGATTCACGAGCTGTTGGAAAAGTCGTATTAGCCGCATTTGAAGCGGCCCGGGATGCGGTTGAGCTGCAACAGGAAGCGCTAGGCCGTTTGGACGCCATTGCGGGAGACGGCGATCACGGCATTGGCATGCAATGCGGACTTACCGCAGCTGTTGACGCGGCCAGAGCGGCATTGGATGCCCAAGCCGGTGCAGGCACCTTGCTGACGGTAGCTGGTGATGCCTGGTCTAATCGCGCGGGCGGCACATCCGGCATGTTGTGGGGTGTCATTCTGCGCAACCTTGGCAATGTTCTTGGCGATGAAGCCAAACCGGATGCCGCAATGCTTGCAACGGGTGTAACAACCGCACTGGAAGCAGTTGTCAGTTTGGGTAAAGCGCAACTGAACGATAAAACCCTGATTGACGTGCTGTATCCATTCTCCGTCGCCTTGACTCAAGGCGCCGCACAAGGTCTTTCAATTACCGAAGCCTGGACAGCCGCCGCAGAAATTGCCGCGCAATCTGCTGAAGCCACAAAAAATCTAACACCCAAAATCGGCCGTGCGCGTCCGCATGCGGAAAAAAGCATCGGTACACCGGATCCAGGTGCTGTTTCAATGGCGTTGATTGCTGGTGCGACAGGTAAAATCATTAGAAGGTATTGCCCTTAATCATTCGTTCAAGTATCGGTGTGCCTACCTATGCGGTTAATGGGAAGTGCGTGCTGTGCGCTATGACAATGAAGTTGGGAAAGGCGATCACTGCCACTGGGATAATCAGAAAACCAAATACGAATTTACTAACCCGGAGCAATTAACAGATCATATCAGCTTCGCGTCGCCACGAATTATAGTGGAAAGTGTTGACCAGCAAAATGCTGGGAGCTGCTGAAAGCGGCTGTGCAGCGCAGGTCCGGTTTCCATTCGCGAAGCAGTGCGATTGAGTTTCCTTAGAGGCGATTAAGGTGGAGTTTTTATTGAAGGCGACTTAAGTTCCTAACACCACTTCTACTGCACTATTTCACTGTTGCCCTGTAGGGTGAATAAGTGAAACGCCATCCACCGGAATCATTTATGACAATCGCATGAACACTGACGGATAACGCTGCGCTTATCCACCCTATTTGCTGTTCATGTTTACGAAGAGTGATATCAAGATGTGCTCCTTTGTTTTTGCAAGATTTTAAATGGGAAGTTAATTCAAAATTTTTCATTTTATAATTCTCATAGGTCACTTTTACAATGCCAATAAAGTCACCGCGCTTCGACCGATTACACAGCTCACTTGCTTTATCTCTTAGATATCTTGCAGCACCCCATGTGCCTATTCCTCTTATTCCACAAAGCAAAATAACCGATTTTTCTGCATTCCAAGGATTCCGTATTCTTGCAATAACTGCATAATCACTTTTTTCTTCCTTCATCTCAGCATCTTGTTTGTAGCTTGGCGACTCGTACGTTGCGCCATCAAAAATAATAACCCATTCTTTGGGATTAGCAGGATGCTTTTCAAAAGACAGCTGTATTAAATATTTCTCTTCTATTTTAGAAAAAACTTTCTCAGCTACTTCATTTTCCTTAGGGCTACAAATAACTACAATATTTTGTTTTGTTGCGCCAGCATCGTCAAGGAAGTCTCGAGAGCTACTTACAATTATATTTTTTTGTTCCAGGCCAGCTAAAGTTAATGCTCTTTCTACATAATTTGCAGCTAACATATCTTCAAATGTAACATGATCCCTCACAGCTTGATTAGTTTCGTTGTTATCAAGAAGAGCTCTTTTAGGGATAACTATATAAGTTGGGGAAGAATGTTTTATTCCCATAGAAGTCAAGAAGGGATTACGTTCTTGATATCTTTTGTAAGCTTTTTGTATGGCAATTGCTATAAATGTACCTATTACCCCAGTTATTAATGAAATTGCTATTGTAATAAAAGAAAATCCGTCGTTAATCTGATGCTCCATAATTAATCTGTCCTTTTTATATTTAAATCATTTTAACCAGAAAAATTAAGATAAGCGGATTCACTGCTTGCTTTGGGCATTATTTGCGGTACTTACCTCGTCAACCCAGCATATAACACCGGTAGTTTCTCCGGCAATCGCTCTACATGATCCACCACCAGATAATTGCGTTCGCCGAAAATGCGCGAGACATACTGATCCGCACGCGGATCAAGGCTCATACAGTAGGTGAGGATGCCGGAGCGGCCGGCTTCTTCGACGGCTTTTTTGGTGTCGTGGCGCAGATATTGCGGGTCGCGCACGTCGACATCCGCCGGTTCGCCATCGGTGATGACCAGCAGCAGTTTTTTCGCTGATTTTTGCAGTTTCAGGTAGTGTGTGGCGTGGCGCATCGCGGCACCCATGCGGGTTGAAAGTTGCCCTGTCATGCCGGCGAGCCGCGCTTTGGGAGTTTCGTCGTAGGGTTGATCGAAATCCTTGAAGCGGAAATACTCGACGTCGTGCCGTCCGTCGGAACAGAAGCCGTGGATGGCAAACGGGTCGCCGATTTTATTGATGGCGTTGGCGAGCAATACCGTCGCTTGGCGCGTCAGGTCGAGCACGGAGTAGTCGTGTCCGGAGACTTTCTCGTTGGTCGATTCGGATAAATCGAGTAATACCAGCACCGAGATATCGCGTACTTTGCGCACCGAACGCATCATGATGCGCGGATCGGGTTGCATGCCCATGCGAATGTCGATCATTGAACGGATCGCGGCGTTGATGTCGATTTCGTCGCCGTCTTCCAGTTTGCGGATGCGGCGCGTGCCTTGTGGCTGCATGGCGTCCAACAAGAATTTCATGCGGGCGATTTCGCGTTTGTACTGGCTGGCAATATCGTCAATGCATTGCATGTCACCCAATTTGGCGCGTTTTTCCTGCACTGTCGCCCAATCCGGACGTTCCAATTGAATCTGGTAATCCCATTCGGAATAGTGATAGGGCGCCGAGACCGGTTCTTTGCCTTCCATATCGTTGTACGATACGCCCATGTCTTCGTACGGAAAGAATTCAGTACCCATGACCCAGATTTCCTCTGCGTCATCACCGGCGGTTTCCACGTCGAGCTCGTTGGCGAATTCCATTACGTTAACGTATTTCCGCACTTGTTTCGGCGCATCGTATCCGGCGGACAACGATTTGTTGAAGTCGAATTCCTCGAATTCCCAGAAATAGCGGTTGTCGTCGCGGTATGGTGCGGTGAGCACGTCGGTGCGCGGGTTATACGGAATTTTTTTGTCCATGAAACTGTGCGCGAGCTGCACACCGATATCCCAAGACGTCTTGTGGCTATCAAGCTGGTCTTTCGCAGCTTTAAACAATTTGCGTCCTTCCACGATCCACGGGTCCTTGTCTTTATAATCCGGATCGAGCAGGGCGCGTGCCAGACGGTTGAGGTAATCACCCATTGACGCATTCATGTCCGGCGTGGCGCTGTGCAGCACCGACCAGGTGTGACGTAATCCGGGAAAACGGCGAATCGATAATTCTTCGATGCGTGCGTCCTCAATGACGGAAATAACCGCCATTTGCAGCGGGTTCAAACTTTCCGCGGAAATCGGTTGTTTGGTTTCGACCAAATGCGCGGCGGCATGCGCGGCTGCGGCGCGGTAGACTTCGGTCGCCGAAACATCGCCGAACGCATCGTAAGCATCCGGCAGATGGATGAAATAGTGCTCGATGAACGGTTTGTAGCCTTCACGGGTTTCAAAGTCGCCGGAAGTTGGTTTCATAAAGAAATCACGTGCCCACAAGGCGCGCAGATACATATTGATACGCCGTTGCACATCAACGAACAGCGTGCCTTTACGTTCTTTTTGCAATACCGCGAGCGATTCCTTCGATTCCAGTCCGAAATAACGAATTTGCTCTTCGTAATCGGTGCGATGCGCGTGCGCGCCCCACATGGCCCAGCGGCGCAGGCCGCCGAGGGTCAGCTGGCCGAATAGAATGTCCAGTTTGCTAAGCATGGGACGCATACCACGCGGTGCCTGGGCGATCAAAGTATTCAGGAATTGCAAGTAATTCTGGAACAGCTGTGTATCGCCCAAACGTTTGGCGGCAGTCGGGGCAGTGGCTAACACCAACTCGATAACAGAGGCAGAAGTTCTCGAGGCAAGGGAAAGGACAGTAGTCGCCAGATCACCGATAATATCTTCACCGATTTCTTTAGCGACTAATGGCGTTTCGTCGATCCAGCAATCCACTAAACTGCGTCCGCGCCCTAATCCGCGAATCGCGGATGCGCCTTTCAGATAGTTATCCAATCCACGCGCTGAAAAAGTTTTAGCCGCTTCAGGCCAAGCATGATTGAGCAACTCAATCGATTCCGGCTCCAGATCCTCGAGCAATTCTTTGTAATCGTCCAGATTGATACTCATGGCAGCACCTATTTACGTTTCAGAACAATCAACTTATTTGCGAATAGCAGCTTTTAATTAAAAAACGTGCTGACAGCCGCATCCAGCGCATCGCGCATATCCGGATCGTCAGTGATCGGACGCACCAGAGCTACGCGGCAAGCCGCATGCGCGTCGACTTTTTTGGAGATCAGGCTGCCGGCATAAATCAGCATCCGTGTTGAAATCCCTTCATCGAGTCCGTGTCCCTTGAGGTTACGCGCACGTTCCGCGATCGAGACCAGTTTTTCGGCGATGTCGACGGTCACACCAGATTCGTGCGCAACGATTTCGCTTTCGATATCATGACTTGGATAGTTGAAATCGAGCGCACCAAACCGTTGTTTGGTCGATTGCTTCAAATCTTTCATCAAACTTTGGTAGCCGGGGTTGTACGAAATCACGATCTGAAAATCCTCGTGCGCTTGGATCAACTCGCCTTTTTTCTCCAGCGGTAATACGCGGCGGTTATCGGTTAACGGGTGAATCACCACCGTGGTGTCCTGGCGAGCTTCCACAACTTCGTCCAGATAGCAGATGGCGCCATAACGTGCGGCGACCGCCAGCGGACCATCTTGCCAGCGCGTGCCGTTGGCATCCAGCAGAAAACGGCCGACCAGGTCGGACGCGGTCATGTCTTCGTTACAAGCAACGGTAATCAGCGGTTTTTTCAGTTTCCACGCCATATATTCGACAAAGCGTGTTTTACCGCAACCGGTCGGGCCTTTCAGCATCATTGGCATGCGTACCGAATAGGCGGCTTCGTAGAGTTCTACTTCATCCGCAACGGAATGGTAATAAGGTTCTTTTTTAATACGATACTGGTCGATGATATCGCTCATGACAAACTCCTATGAGAACTGTCTTTATCGAAAATTTGTACAATAAATTCCGGTGAAAAAAAACCCCCTACCCTAAAGGGTGAAGGGGGTCTTGCGGGTTCTAACCCCGTGTTACTTAAACAGTCTTGCCGCGGTATATCACCATGGCTGTGCCTTGAGACTGGTTAAAATTGTTGTAACCAATCAAACGGACATGATTGTTCGGATTCGCTTTATGACACGCAGCAGCTTCTGCCAGCACGCGTTCTACATCAGTTTCACCAAACATAGGCAGTTTCCACATATACCAGTAGGAATCCATAACATACTCAGGTTCGGTATGTTCGATCGCTGGATTCCAGCCTTTGCTGATTAAATATTGCACTTGTTTCTTGATATCCTTGTCGGCCATTGCAGGCAGATAGGAAAATGTTTCAAATTTACGGCTTGCTGGGTCACTAACACGTGATTTGTAATCGATTACTTCGCTCATTATTTTTCCTTAACTTTAGTGAGATGAAGGAGAAAAGCAGTGCTTAATGATTAGCCTTTCTCCTTTGGCCATGTATTGCTTACTTGTGTGCGATGTCCAGTTTATCAACGGTATCAAACTCGAACTTGATCTCTTTCCATGTTTCCATGGCGATTTTCAGTTCTGGACTGCTTTTCGCTGCCTTGGTCAAGATCGCTTTGCCTTCTTTCTCGATTTCAACACCTTGGTTACGCGCTTCAACGCAAGCTTCCAGTGCCACACGGTTAGCAGCGGCACCAGCAGCATTACCCCATGGATGACCTAAGGTACCACCACCGAATTGCAAGCAGGCATCATCACCGAAGATTGAAACCAGTGCTGGCATATGCCAAACGTGAATACCACCAGAAGCTACTGGGAATACGCCTGGCATGGAACCCCAGTCTTGGTCGAAGAACAAGCCGCGGCTGCGGTCTTCTTTGATGAATTCATCGCGCATGGTATCGATCCAGCCCAATGTTGCTGCACGATCGCCTTCCAGTTTACCAACCACGGTACCGGAGTGCAGGTGATCGCCACCCGATAAACGCAGTACTTTGGTTAAAACGCGGAAATGAATACCATGGTGCGGGTTGCGGTCGAGCACAGCGTGCATTGCACGGTGGATGTGCAACAACATGCCGTTGTTACGGCACCAGTTGGCCAGTCCCGTATTGGCTGTTAAACCACCGGTCAAGTAGTCATGCATAATGATCGGTGCGCCCAATTCTTTAGCGAACTCTGCACGTTTGTACATTTCTTCTGGAGTCGGTGCTGTCACGTTCAGGTAGTGACCTTTGCGTTCGCCGGTTTCACGTTCGGCTTTTTGGCAAGCTTCCACTACGAATTCGAAACGATCGCGCCAGCGCATGAACGGCTGGCTGTTAACGTTTTCATCGTCTTTGGTCAGATCCAGACCGCCACGCAGACATTCATATACGGCACGGCCATAATTTTTGGCAGACAGACCCAGCTTAGGTTTAATGGTACAACCTAATAGCGCACGGCCATATTTGTTCAAACGATCGCGTTCCACTTGAATACCGGCTGGAGGTCCGCCGCATGTTTTAACGTAAGCAATCGGGAAACGGACATCTTCCAGGCGCAGTGCGCGTAATGCTTTAAAGCCAAATACGTTACCAACCAGCGAGGTCAATACGTTGACTACAGAGCCTTCTTCAAAAAGATCGATCGGGTAAGCTACGAAAGCGTAGAAGCAGGTGTCATCACCAGGTACATCTTCAATCTTATAAGCACGTCCTTTGTAGTAATCCAGATCGGTCAGCAGATCGGTCCATACTGTGGTCCAGGTACCTGTGGAAGATTCTGCCGCTACTGCCGCAGCGACTTCTTCACGTGGCACGCCAGGTTGTGGTGTAATCTTGAAACATGCCAACAGATCGGTATCTGATGGCGTGTAATCAGGGGTCCAGTAAGTTTGTCGGTATTCTTTTACACCAGCGTTATATATTTTTACGGCCATAATTTTTCTCCAGTTAAATTCCACTCAACTCCGGCCAACAGTACAGACAGAAACGAGAGGAGATTGCGTTACAAACAACAAACATGACTACTCAAATCTATGGAACGCACTATAGCGCTATTTATCCATAAGAACAAATCAGTAATTTTGATGTTTATAATAAGGTTATACTTATAATAAACTTACTGAGCTGACATATATATATGCTGCATCTCACTTTGCGACAACTAAAGGTATTTGAATCGGTAGCCCGGCATTTGAGTTATTCGCGTGCCGCCGATGAATTGCATTTGACTCAACCTGCTGTTTCCATGCAAATTAAACAACTGGAAGATAACATTAGTTTGCCGCTTTTTGAGCATTTGGGTAAACGGATTTATCTGACCGAGGCAGGGCGCGAATTGTATCAATACAGCCGGGCAATTTCGCAACAATTGGCCGACATGGAAGTGGCGCTGGACGAATTGAAAGGTATGGAGCGCGGCAAGTTGAATATCTCGGTGGTAACTACCGCCAATTATTTCGCGCCGCATTTATTGGCTAAATTCTGCCAGCGCTTTCGCGGTGTGACTGTGAGTTTGAATGTTTCCAACCGGGAAACCGTGCTCAAGCAATTAACCGATAACTTGATCGACCTTGCGATCATGGGGCAACCGCCCGAGAATCTCGATATCGATAGCGAATCTTTCATGGAGAATCCGCTGGTGGTTGTGGCTCCGCCTAATCATCCCTTATGCCAGGAGCACAATATTCCAGTTAAGCGCTTAGCAAACGAGACTTTTCTCGTGCGTGAATCGGGCTCGGGAACGCGCAGTGCGATGGAGCGTTTTTTTGCCGCGCATAAAATCAACATTAATAAAGGAATGGAAACGGATACCACGGAAGCGATCAAACAAGCGGTTCAGGCGGGTATGGGTTTGGGTATCATGTCGCAGCATACCGCAGAATTGGAGCTGGAGACCGGCCGCTTAAAAATACTTGAAGTGCAAGGCTTTCCGATTATCCGCTACTGGCATGTCGTCAATAGGAAAAATAAGCGCTTGTCGAGTGTTGCCAACGCTTTCAGAGAATTTTTATTGAAAGAGGCGGCTAAATTGATGGATGAATCGAAGAATTAATGATTGGGTTGATATGGGTCAATTTCCAGCTTAATATGCTATGTAAGAATATTACTACATTCTTGGGTTGAAATATTAAATGTCCGATCCTGATCGCTCCGATGAACAACAGACAGATAGCATTAACTCAACCGGGTTGAATGTTTATCTGGAATGCGGAGTGGTTGCCCTACTCATTTTATTGATCGACCTTGCTACTCCGCTCGGTATTGCCAACGGTATTCTGTATGTGATTGTTGTACTGATTTCTTTAAGATCTCCCGAGAAACGCTTTACCCTCATCATTGCAGTCATCTGCACACTATTGGTCGGCATCGGTTATCTAGGTTCACCACTCAGCGAAATTCCGCTCTATCAAGTTTTTGCCAATCGTTTTCTTGCATTATTTGTGATTTGGCTGACCGCAATATTAG
>SSFX01000069.1:0-22350 GCA_008015635.1 Nitrosomonas oligotropha | reverse complement strand
TATCGACTGCTCGTGCTAGCAGCGTGGTCAGATTATTTATAGAAAATGGCGTTGAAGCGTACCGGCTGACTGCAGTGGGATATGGCGAGAATAGGCCGATAGAAAGTAATGACACCCCTGAGGGAAGAAAAAGAAACCGCCGGGTATCGGTTATGATTTTATCCGCCGATCCGGATAAAGTAACTGAAATTCCTATCGTTGAGTAATTACGCTAAGATCAAATGTAAGTTTGACCTTTGGGGCCATAGAGCGAAACATTTCCTGCTGCACAGTGTAATGCAGCGAAAGCGCGTTGATTATGTTGCAGTTGAGTTGAAATCATTAAACCGTTTGAGTGATTCAGTTGCTGAGCTATTTTTGCCAAATCGAGTAATTCATTCCATAAATTTTTTACTTCCAATAGATCTGAATGTTGCTCGATTAGTCCGATCAACCAGGCGTCAATACTTTTTTTCTCTAGATTGAGTCCTTGTTTCTTAAGGTAATCAGTGCGATGTTCATCAAACTGTATTAATTCTTCGATTAAGCGTGATTTATCTGAAGCGAGAAAATCTATCGCTTCTATTTTTCCTTCCACGAGCGCATTTTCTTCTTTTTTGAGAATCTCAATAAATGCTTGAAAAATATCTTTTTCATCCTTTAGTTCATTCATAAAGCACATTATGTGCTGTGATTGAGACATCAGACGGCACCTTTCTTAGATTGAATTAATTCTTTAACTGTTTCGAGTAATCGATCAGCTACAACCTCAGGATTTATCTGAAAATTACCTTCGCTAATTGCTTGTTTTATTTCTGCGACACGCGCAGTATTAACAACCGAGCCATTTGCGGAACTACTATCAATATTTTGCAGTTTCGCCGCGTTCGGGCTTAAATGCACACTATTTTCTTGACTCGCATCCGTGCTGGATGTGATATCAGCCCGTCTTTTGCCATCACTGACAGATACGGTTGACACTGGCTGTAATGATTTATCTATTTTCACTTTTAGACCTCTTGACGAAATTCATTGAGTGCCTTATCGACACCTTTATGGAGAACTTTAGTAATCAAAGCTTTTTCATGAAACTTAAGAATATTAAAGCAAATGATTAAATTTTTTATTGTTGTAATGTTGTTACGACACAAGTTGAAATGAAATTCAGTATTTTGAAATATATAATTCTATTGTTTTGCCAGATTTTGGTGACTGGTAAACCAAATGGATATCGTAGATAATCAATTTTCCTCGGAAACCATCATATATTATTTCTAACCGGTAGCTAAATGTCTTTTATATTTAAAGCAAGTGCCAGTGCATTTCGTGACTTAGTACGCTTCAAAATTGCTTGGATCATTATTTGGCCAATTATGGTTTCGATCCTGTTATGGCTCATCATCGGTTTTGTTTTCCAGAATAGTTTCTCTGAATTAGTTTCCATGTTGTTTGATCAGATTGGGATTGGCGAATGGTTGCGGAATCTTGAGTCTGATTGGGTGTCCTCTGCTATTCAGAATCTCTTATACTTCCTGGTATACGTGCCGCTCGTAATAATGACAACGCTGATGATTACCGCTATTTTTATAATGCCCGCGCTTATCAATCTGGTGGCGAATCGCGACTATCCGGAGCTTAAACGGGAATATGGCGGTAGCATCGCCGGTAGTGTCGTCAATGCAGTTCTGGCGTGTGGTGTTTTTATACTCATTTGGGTTGTCACGTTACCGTTATGGGCGGTGGGTGCAGGTATCATTATTCCTTTTGCTGCTGCAGCCTTTATGAATCAGCAACTATTTCGCTACGATGCATTATCGGAGCATGCCAGTAAACAAGAAATCATGACGATATGCGCGGAAAACAGATATTCACTGTGGGGATTGGGATTATTGACCGGATTAGTTCAATTTATACCGATACTCAATTTGCTGGCACCAATTTATACGGCACTTGCGTTTATTCATTTTGGGTTGGATCATCTGAAGCTTTTGCGCGCTCAAAATCTACTGAATAGTAGCCTACCTGCAGATAATCATTAATTTATACCCGTTGAAGCAGTAATAATTCCGGTCAAACTGAAATCAGGAATGAATGAGCAACAGTGGAATCCTGATTTTATTGAGCTCTCGCCGATATTTGAGCCTTTTTCGTATCTGCAAAGATATTTCAAGAATCAGCAATCCTGGTCCGAGCCTGACGATCTAAATAAGCTCTGCGCTCAGCAGAACCGGAAAATACTTACTCGATCAGGAAAACCGGTCCGCTTTGTGCCTCAAATTCCCGGTAAGCTTGATGCTGAGCAACGATATGAACCCGGAATTTACTTAACCGGTAAAATACCGACTAGAGCGCAGAATTGGCACGATTTTTTTAATGCATTGGTGTGGCAAATTTTTCCGCAAGCTAAATCCGTGCTGAACCAGCTGCACTATCAGGCACAGTTGGTTGAGTTATCCAATCAGGTACGGAATCGTTGCAAATTACGAGATGCTGCAACGCTGTTCGATGAATCCGGGGTGATTGTCGTATGCAGTCAGGCAGCATTAATTCAGTTGATAAAAGATTTTGAATGGAAGGAATTGTTTTGGCGGCAGCGCAAAACGGTGCTGTTATCAATGCGGTTTTTTGTTTTTGGCCATGGACTGTACGAGAAGGCATTAAATCCCTATGCCGGTATGACGGGCAAGGCGATAATTTTTAATGTGCCGGAAGCTTTTTTTGTGAAGGATTTATCGGCTCAATTGCGTGCTATCGATGCCATGTTGGAGCTTTATTTATTGCAAACGTTATCATCAACTTCCGATTTGGTGCCGGTTCCACTTTTAGGATATCCGGGTTGGATT
The DNA here is from genome assembly GCA_008015635.1 of Nitrosomonas oligotropha. Lineage (GTDB taxonomy): Bacteria > Pseudomonadota > Gammaproteobacteria > Burkholderiales > Nitrosomonadaceae > Nitrosomonas > Nitrosomonas oligotropha_B. The sequence goes on along the minus strand of SSFX01000069.1, from coordinate 19,528 downwards.
GGCGATAACGACAGTGAGTCTTATTATGAAAATAAACAATATTTTCGTGATCGCCCAAAGTCCGTACAAAAGAGATAAGTGTTTATCGATCCTGACCGGTAAGTTGATTGGATGGATTCCGCAACGAAAAACGCCCGATGCCGGAATTAATCCATATGTTTTACGAATCCCGGCTGTTTTTTTGTTAAAATGCACCGCTTAATTTACTAATTTATTGGAGTATTTAATGGCAATTGAGAGAACACTATCCATCATTAAACCGGATGCTGTGGCGAAGAATGTGATTGGGCAAATTTATTCCCGTTTTGAATCAAATGGTTTGAAAATCATTGCGGCGCGAATGATGCATTTATCACCAGCAGAAGCTGAGCAATTTTACGCCGTGCATCGCGCGCGTCCGTTTTTTAACGATCTGGTTAAATTCATGATATCGGGTCCGGTGATGGTGCAAGTATTGGAAGGGGATGAGGCCATTAAAAAGAACCGCGATCTGATGGGCGCTACCGATCCCAAGAAAGCGGAGAAAGGAACGATTCGCGCCGATTTTGCCGACAGCATTGACGCCAATGCAGTACATGGTTCCGATGCACCGGAAACGGCCGCAGTTGAAATTGCCTGTTTTTTTCCAACATTAAATATCCATTCCCGTTGAAGCACTGCGTGCTGTAGCTCAATAGTGACAATCAATCTGTTAAATTACGATGGTAAAGGTCTGGCTGATCTTTGTACCGGAATAGGCGAGAAACCTTTTCGTGCAAAGCAGCTGTTGCACTGGATCCATCAGTCCGGTACCGCTGATTTTGCTGCGATGAGCGACTTGGCAAAAAGTTTGCGTGAAAAACTCGCTGCGATGGCGGTTATCGAATTGCCACAGATCACTTCTGATCATGTCGCCGCAGACGGCACCCGCAAATGGCTGCTGTCCGTCGGCTCCGGCAATGGCATAGAAACTGTCTTCATACCGGAAGCAAATCGCGGCACGCTATGCGTTTCCAGTCAGATAGGATGCGCTTTGGCCTGTACCTTCTGTTCAACGGGAAAACAAGGCTTTAATCGTAATTTAACAGTGGCTGAGATCATCGGGCAACTGTGGATTGCCAACAAAACAATTGGATTGAATACCGGTGACCATGCATCCCATGCAAACAGGGCTGTGACCAATGTGGTGATGATGGGTATGGGTGAACCGCTGGCCAATTTTGATAATGTGGTAACCGCGCTGGACATCATGCTGGATGATCATGCTTATGGTCTTTCGCGCCGGCGCGTCACGGTCAGTACATCCGGGCTGGTGCCTGCCATCGATCGATTGCGCGAGCGTTGCCCGGTCGCTTTGGCGATTTCCTTGCATGCGCCGAACGATGCGTTACGCGATCAACTGGTGCCGATCAATAAGAAATATCCGATCAAAGAACTGTTGGCTGCCTGTCAGCGCTATCTGCCGTCAGCGCCGCGTGATTTCATCACGTTTGAGTATGTCATGCTGGACGGTGTGAATGACAGCACTGCACATGCGCGCGAGCTTATAAAACTGGTGCAGGATGTTCCGTGCAAATTTAATTTAATTCCGTTCAATTCATTTCCGGGTTCCGGTTTCAAGCGCTCAAGCGCCGAAGCTGTGCGGGTTTTCCGCGAGATATTGATGCAAGCGGGATTGGTGACTACGGTACGGAAAACCCGTGGTGACGATATTGCGGCGGCCTGCGGCCAGCTTGCCGGACAGGTAAAAGACAAAACACGCCGTACGGCTAATTTAAAGACAGAGGCGATGCAGTGAAAAAAAAGCTGTTATTTTTTTTCATACTGCTGCAATTTCTGATAGGGTTTAGCGGGTGCGTGCAACAGTCAACGAATAACGGAATGCCGGTTCAAGCAAACTCGGACCGTGCTTTTCAAAGCGCGAAGATTCATACGGAACTGGCAGCGGAATATTTCTATCGCGGCCAGCTGGATGTGGCGATCGAGGAAGTAAACGAAGCATTAAAAGCGCAATCCAATTATGCGCTTGCCTACAATGTGCTGGGGCTGATTAATATGACGTTGAATGAAGATAGCAAAGCACTGGATAATTTTGAGCGCGCTATTCGTTTGGCGCCGAGGAATTCGGAAATTCGCAATAACTACGGATGGTTCTTATGCCAACGCTTTTCGCAACGCATGGATCAAGCCATAGATCATTTTATGATGGCTGCTAAAGATCCACTTTACGCAACACCGGAGATGTCTTATACCAATGCCGGGATTTGCGAGGCTAAGCGCCAGAACTACACTGAAGCAAAAGTTTTTTTACAAAAAGCATTATCCCTGAAGTCCAATTATGCACCCGCAGCGATCGGATTGATTGATATTGATTTTCAACGCGGCAATTTAGCCGATGCAAAATCCAAGCTTGCACTGTTTTTGCAAAATAACACGCAAACAGCAGAGAGTCTGCTGATGGCGATAAAGATTGAACAAGCAATGGGTAATCAATTAGCCGCTGAAAGTTACATTTTTCAGTTGCAGAAACATTTTCCGGAATCCAAAGAAACGGCCATGGTTCGAGAAGGAAGGATGAGATAATGACGATGACTGATGAAAAGAGCAGCGATAATCGTTCGTTTCCTGAGAATGCGTCACCGGATCCAGTGACGCATGGGAATGTGCAGATGACCGCGACGGAAACAATCGAGCTGTCAGCTGATAAACCCGCGGATGATTTCAGTCCGCTGGCTTCCGGTTTGAATAGTCATCAAAAGCAACTGCAAACGAATAATAATTACAACAGCATGAATACTTCATTTGACAATAATCAGGCCAGAAATGAATTCAACGCTATCGATTCGGCGAGTGTCGTACAAAGCGTCGGACACTTGCTGCGTAATGCGAGAACGGCCAAAGGCTTGAGTATTGATGATGTATCGCGGCAATTGCGGTTGTCGGCGCAACAAATTGAAGCGATTGAAAAAGAAGATTTTGAGAAATTACCCGGACGGACCTTCTTGCGTGGCTTCATCCGCAATTATGCCAATCTGGTTCAGTTGAATCCCGTTCCGCTGCTGCAAATGCTTCCCGAATCGACCCGGGTGATATCGACTTACGAGCGTACGCCGTTTAAAAACAAACAAATATCGTTTTCCTCGAATCGCGAGAAACCCGGCAATCATTCATTGATCATCGCGATCATTTTGTTTGTCATTATCCTGGGTGCATATTTCCTGTTTGAAAACGGTGGCTGGAATAAAAATTCTGATATCAGCGCCGAAAGTGAAGAAAAGAAAACGGAATCCGCCACAGCCTCAGTGGAAATTCAGCTGCCTTTGCCGGGAGTGGTTAAAAATACACCCAATACACCCAACTCAACAACCAATAAGCCATCGGAAGTCAATAATCCGGTTCCTGCCACGGAAAATACAGCGGCTCAGGCGGATGTAAAAACTGAAAGCGCGCCAGAAAATAAGCCCGCTGTTGAAAAAACTGAGAAAACTGAAAAAACCGCTGCTTTCGATAAAAACACCGGTCATTTATATTTCAAACTCACTGCGGATTCATGGATCAAAGTGGTAGATGGCAGAGGTGTGACCGTGTTCGAGCAGCTGAAAAAGAGCGGCAGCGAGCAGATTGTCACCGGTAAGCGGCCGCTATCCCTGGTTATTGGCAATGCAGCAGGTGTCAATCTCACCTATAATGATAAGGAAATCGATATTTCATCCTACAAGAAACAAGGTGGAACCGCGCGTTTCACGCTCGAATAAAAATGCCTGTAATCTTTTGATCTTAATACAATTAAATTATGTCTGAGAATAGTTCTGCAATAAATCGCCGATCCAGTGTGGGTGTCCGGATTGGCTCTATCATGCTGGGTGGCGGTGCGCCGGTCGTAGTGCAATCCATGACAAATACGGATACGGTTGACGAAGTTGCCACGACCGAGCAGGTTGCGCAATTGGCGCGCGCCGGATCCGAATTGGTGCGTATCACCGTCAATTCCATGGAAGCGGCGAAAGCAGTAGCCGGAATCCGCGCGCGTTTGGATGATATGGGATGCCATGTACCGCTGGTCGGTGATTTTCACTTCAACGGCCACAAGCTGCTGACCAGTTATCCCGATTGCGCCAAGGCTCTGGCGAAATTTCGTATCAATCCGGGAAATGTCGGTCACGGCAAGAAACGTGATGAACAATTCGCGACATTGATTGAAACTGCATGCAAATATGACAAGCCGGTACGTATCGGCGTCAACTGGGGAAGCCTCGATCCTGAAATGCTGGCGCGCATCATGGATGAGAATGCTGCTTCCAGCGATCCGCAAGATGCCAAGTACGTCATGCGCGAAGCGCTGATCACCTCGGCGCTGGAAAGCGCGGCAAAGGCGGAAGAAATCGGCTTGAACCGCAATAAGATTGTTTTATCGTGCAAAGTCAGCGGTGTGCAGGACTTGATTATGGTCTATCGCGAATTGGCTGCGCGTTGTGATTATGCGTTGCATCTGGGATTGACCGAAGCCGGCATGGGCTCCAAAGGGATTGTGGCATCCACAGCGGCCTTGGCAGTGCTGTTGCAGGAAGGCATCGGCGATACGATCCGTATCTCGTTGACACCGGAACCGGGTGGCAGCCGTTCGCGCGAAGTGATTGTTGCGCAGGAGATTTTGCAAACGATGGGATTGCGCGCGTTTGTTCCGCTGGTGGCGGCTTGCCCGGGGTGCGGCCGTACCACCAGCACGTATTTCCAAGAATTGGCGGAAAGCATTCAAGCGTATGTGCGTGATGAAATGGTGGTGTGGCGCGAGCAATACGATGGCGTAGAAAATATGTCACTGGCTGTAATGGGATGCGTGGTGAACGGTCCGGGTGAAAGCAAACATGCCAATATCGGTATCAGCTTGCCGGGTTCTGGTGAAAATCCGGTAGCGCCGGTATTCGTGGACGGACAAAAAACCGTCACTTTGAAAGGCGATAATATCGCCAACGAATTCCGTGCGATTGTTGATCGATATGTCAGCGAAAAATATCCGAGAAAAGCTGTCTGATGGCTAATGGTGTTAAAGCAATCCGCGGGATGAATGACATCCTGCCGGATGAATCCTATCTCTGGGCGTATTTTGAACAAACGGTGCAGCAATGGCTTGCTGCGTATGGTTACCGCAACATCCGTACCCCGATCGTCGAACAAACCGATTTATTTATCCGATCCATTGGGGAAGTTACTGATATTGTTGAGAAAGAGATGTATACCTTTGTGGATCATCTCAACAATGACAGTTTAACGCTGCGACCGGAAGGCACGGCTTCATGCGTACGTGCTGTGATCGAACATAACTTGTTATATTCCAGTCCGCAGCGCTTGTATTATGCCGGTCCGATGTTTCGCCATGAGCGCCCGCAAAAAGGCCGCTACCGGCAATTTCATCAAGTTGGTGTGGAAGCATTGGGTTATGCCGGACCGGATATCGACGCGGAGCTGATTGTGATGTGCGCGCGTTTGTGGGATTTGCTGGGGATCTCTGGTTTACGGCTGGAAATCAGCACATTGGGCAACGCCGAGTCGCGCGCGCTGCATCGTACCCGATTGATCAAATACTTTGAACAGCACCGTGATGCGCTGGATGAAGATGCGCTGAGACGCTTGCATACCAATCCGCTGCGGATACTCGACAGCAAGAATCCAGGCATGCAGGATATTATCAACAATGCGCCCAAGCTGATGGGCGATCTGGATGCCGAATCGCTCAGTCATTTTGAGTCTTTGCAGCATATTCTGCGTGCGCGGGGCATTAACTTTGAAATTAATCTGCGTTTGGTCCGAGGGCTTGACTATTACAATCGTACCGTTTTTGAATGGGTCACCGATAAGCTCGGCGCACAAGGAACAGTGTGCGCGGGCGGACGCTACGATGGTTTGATTGAACAAATAGGCGGCAAGCCTTCACCGGCTTGCGGTTTTGCCATGGGTATCGAACGCTTGCTGGCATTGATGCAGGAATGCGGTAAGGAAATTGCGCAACCGGCGCCGGATATTTATATTGTCCACCAAGGGGATCAGGCGATGGATTACGCCTGGACATGCGCTGAATTTCTCCGCGATGAAGGGTTTGATGTCATTTTGCATTGCGGTGGCGGCAGTTTCAAATCGCAAATGAAAAAGGCCGATGGCTCCGGCGCGCGCTATGCCATGATTATCGGCGATGATGAATGTCAGGCGCGAGAAGTGACGCTTAAGCCGTTGCGTGAACCGGTCGAACAGGCAAGGGTGAAATTAAACACCGTTACTGAATTAATTAATAAGTAATTTTATCATCAATAAATTAGCATTAATCAGGGAAATACCATGGCATATTCTCACGAAGATCAGGAAAGAATTGAAGGATTCGCTGCGTGGTGGAATCGGTACGGTAATACGATTTCCATTTTTTTGATCGCAGTTCTTGTCACGGCAGGCGGTACGAAGGCCTGGCAGTATTATCAGCAAAAGCAAGCACTGCAAGCGGCCGATTTGTACGCTTTATTGCAGCAAGTGCAAACCAGCGAGGATGCCGCAAAAATCAACGATGCTGCGCAACTGCTGACAACAGGCTATCCATCCAGCGGCTATGCGCCCCGGGCGGCACTGATCGCCGCGCAAGCCGATGTTCAGGCGGGCAATAACAAGCGTGCCATACAAACCCTGCAATGGATTATCGATCATGCCAAAGAAACTGAAATGCATGATCTGGCGCGCTTAAGAATATCCGGCATCTTATTGGACGAAGGAAAATACGACGAAGCATTACGGTTGTTGAGCGCTGGGCACGGTAAAACTTTCGCCGGATTGTATTTGGATCGCAAAGGCGATATTCAAGTAGCAGCCGGGAAGATTGCCGAGGCTAAGCTGAGCTATCAGGAAGCGATTGATAAAATGAGTAAAAGTAACAATTACTTCAATATCGTTCAAATGAAACTGGACGCGTTGGGCGATTCCGATTAGATCCGTTGCTAAAGTGGCTGTTGTGTTGAGTCTCACCCGATCCGGGCGATTATTTCCTTTCTGGTTGATGGTTGCGCTGTTTCTGACAGGCTGTAGCACGTTCAATCCCTTCGATATGCGTATCATCGAATCGATGAGCACGGGGATATCCGATCTGATGATCACCGATGAGCCGATCGTCTATGAGAAGGAAGAATTGGCCGCTTTAAAGGCAGCCGATCGTATTCCGCTGAAGTGGAAAAATAAAGTGGGTGAAAATGAGATCGCTTCCTTCTATACCGCGTACGACAATGGCGCAGTCTATGTTGCCGATGAAGCCGGTAAACTGACCAAATATAACGCCGCAACGGGCAAGCAAGAGTGGCAGGTCAAATCGAAAAACAAATTTTCTGCCGGCGTGGGTATTGGCGAAGGATTGATCCTGATCGGAACATTCAAGGGCGAAGTACTGGCTTATAATGAATCCGGCCATATGTTATGGCAAGCATCGGTCACCAGCGAAATCCTCAGTCCGCCGCAAGTGCAGAATAATGTCGTGGCCGTACGCACTGTCGATGGACGTATATTTGCATTGGATGCCATCGATGGTAAGCGGAAATGGATTTACCAAGGTGCGACACCGTCATTGACGGTGCGTAGCACGGCCGGAATAACGCTGGCGCATGGCGCCATATTTGCTGGTTTTCCAGGCGGAAAAATGGTTGCGATGAGCTTATTCAACGGCAACATTGGCTGGGAGGTTGCCGTTTCGCAGCCGCGTGGCGTGACCGAATTGGAGCGCATGACCGATATCACCAGCTCGCCTGTGATTAACAATCGCCTCGTCTGCGCGGTTGCGTACCAAGGGCGTGTTGCCTGCTTTGCGATTAACGACGGTGCGTACATCTGGTCGCGCGAATCCTCCAGTAGCGCGGGCTTGGTGATGGATAACGATTATGTGTATGTAACCGAGGATAACGGCGTGGTGGCGGCCTACGATCTGATGAGCGGCGCTGGCATGTGGAAACAAAGCCGCCTGGGGAGTAAGAAATTAACCCGGCCTGTGATCATCGGGCAATATATTGTGGTTGCTGACGATCAGGGTTTTGTTAATGTATTGCGCAATTATGATGGCGCATTGGTGGCCCGCTCCGCCACCGACGGCAGTGTGATTCATAATGCGGCCAGTGTTTTGCCGGATGGTTTTGTGGTGCAGACAACAAAGGGCGGTGTTTACGCTTTCAGCACGCAATTCTAGCAGCTTCATTCTTTCCATTTGACGACACATAACGTGTTACGGTAGCAGCAAATATCATGAAACCCACTCTTGTTCTGGTTGGCCGTCCGAATGTCGGCAAATCGACCTTATTCAACCGCCTGACGCGCACGCGCGACGCCATTGTCGCGGATATTCCCGGTTTGACGCGAGACCGGCATTACGGCCAAGGCCGGGTAGGGGATAAGCCCTATCTGGTCATGGATACCGGCGGTCTTGAGCCAGTCATCAAGGAAGGCATTCTGCACGCCATGGCCAAGCAGACGCTGCAAGCCATTGACGAGGCGGATAAAGTCATGTTCATTGTCGATGGCCGTCAAGGTGTGACCGCGCACGACAAAATCATCGCCGAGCAATTGCGTAAATCCGGGCAAAAGATTCTGTTGGTGGTGAATAAGACCGAAGGCATGGCAACCGCCGTCGTCACGGCGGAGTTTTATGAATTAGGTTTGGGTGATCCCTGTGCAATTTCAGCCATGCACGGCGATAACATCCAGGAACTTGCCGATCTGGCCTTGATGGATTTTCCGGATGCCGAAGAAGAAACTCCTGAAAGCAAGCATCCCAAAATTGCCATCGTGGGTCGCCCGAATGTCGGAAAATCTACGCTGGTCAATACGCTGCTTGGCGAAGAGCGGGTGATCGCTTTCGACCAGCCGGGCACGACGCGCGATAGCATCTATATCGACTTCACGCACAAAGACAAACAATACACGTTGATTGATACGGCCGGATTGCGCCGCCGTGGTCAAGTGCATGAAACCGTGGAAAAATTCTCTGTCATCAAGACGCTGCAAACGATTGAAGATGCCAATGTCGTCGTGTTGGTGCTGGATGCGCGCAATGAAATCTCCGATCAGGACACACATATCGCCGGATTCATCCTGGAAACAGGGCGTGCGCTGGTCATTGTAGTAAACAAATGGGACGGTCTGGACGACTATCAGCGCGATACGATCAAACGAGAATTGAACCGCAAACTGGCATTTCTGAGCTTCGCGCAATTGCACTACATTTCCGCGTTGCACGGTACCGGCATGAAGAATCTGCTGCCTTCGATCGATACGGCTTATGCCGCAGCCATGGCGCATTTGCCGACGCCGAAACTGACGCGCGCGTTGATAGCTGCGGTCGAAAAGCACCCGCCGCCGCGCGGCGGCATGTCCCGCCCGAAAATGCGTTATGCGCATCAAGGCGGCTCCAACCCGCCGTTGATTATCGTGCACGGCAGCATGCTCCAACATGTACCGGAAACTTACCGGCGCTATCTCGAAAACACGTTTCGCGAGACTTTTGAACTCAAAGGCACGCCGTTGCGCGTCGATTTTAAAGTCGGACACAATCCCTACGCCGACAAAAAGCCCGTTCCGCCAACCGAGGATGAACAACGGCGCGCGCACAACCGGCGCAGACGTAACCGCAAGAAATACGGCTAAACCGGAAAACGCGTTTACTCATTTTCCGCTTACCCGGATGCAACGCTTAGATTCCAACATCGCTGCCGATTGACGGACTGATTCGATCGGATTAGATTGGCTGCTGAAGCGGAAACGGATTTTTCCCGGCATTCTGCCGTACCTTCCTGAATTGATATGGGCCAATCAATGAGTAAACATTACCTCAGCCTGCTTTTCTCTCCGCGTTCCGTAGCCGTGATCGGCGCCAGCAGCCGGTTGGATTCGGTCGGTGGCGTCGTATTTAAGAATATGCTGGATAGTGGCTACCAAGGTCAGCTTTATCCGGTGAATCCGAATCACGCTGAGATCCAGGGTCTTCCCGCTTATGCCAGCATTGAGTCGATTGCCGAGCCGGTCGATCTCGCAGTCATCATCACCCGGGCCGCGACAGTGCCGGATGTCGTCGAATCGTGCGGCAAACGCGGCGTGCGGTTTGCTTTGGTATTGTCGGCGGGATTCAGGGAAACCGGACCGCAGGGCGTCGCGTTGGAGCACGCCGTGGTTGAAAATGCCCGGCGTTACGGCATGCGGCTGATCGGACCGAATTGTCTGGGCATTTTGTGTCCGGCGTCGGGATTGAATGCCACGTTTAGCAACGGTGGCGCGAAAGCGGGCGGATTGGCGCTGATTTCGCAATCCGGCGCGTTCTGCACGGCCATCATGGATTGGGCTAAGCCTAACGATGTCGGTTTTTCCAGCATCATTTCGATGGGTTCCGCCGCTGGCATGGATTTCGGCGAGATTCTCGATTACCTTGCATCCGACCCGCACACCGAAAGTATTTTGCTGTATATCGAAGGTGTGCAGCATGCCCGCAGCTTTATGAGTGCATTGCGCGCGGTGGCGCGGATCAAACCCATTTTTATCGTCAAGGCGGGCCGCCACGCGGTGGGTTCCAAAGCGGCGCTTTCCCATACCGGAGCGCTGGTCGGCTCGGACGATGTATTCGATGCGGCCTTGCAGCGCGCCGGGGTGGTTCGGGTCGACACCATCGTGCAATTATTTTCTGCGGCCAAGGCGCTCTCAACCCATTTCCGTCCCGGAGGCAACCGGCTGGCCATCGTCACCAATGGCGGCGGCCCCGGCGTCATGGCGGCCGACCGTGCGGCGGACCTGGGCGTGACGATGGCTACGTTGTCCGACGCCACGTTAGCGCAATTGAATGCGGTTTTGCCAGATACGTGGTCGCACGGCAATCCGCTGGATATCATCGGCGATGCGACTGCGGAACGTTATCGCCATGCGGTCGCACACTGTTTGCAGGATGATGGCGTGGACGGCGTGCTGGTGATTCTGACGCCGCAAGCGATGACCCAGCCGTTGGAAGTAGCCAATACGATCATTGCGGTGGCCGCGCAGTTCGACAAACCGCTTATTGCTTGCTGGATGGGAGAAGTGCAGGTCGATGCCAGCAGGCAAGCGTTCAACCGGGCAGGAATCCCCAATTTCCGCACACCGGAACCCGCCGTCGAAGTGTTTTCCTTTATCTCTGCTTATTATCAGAATCAAAAGCTGCTCATGCAAACACCCGGCTCGATTTCCGATCATGACGTGCCGGACGAAGAAGGTGCGCGCTTGCTGATTGAAGGCGCATTGGCGGAGCATCGCAAAATTCTGTCCGAAATTGAATCGAAAGCGATTCTGGCGGCGTTTCGCATTCCGATCGCCAAAGCCGTGGTGGTGCGTTCTCCGAACGAAGCCCTGTTGATTGCGGAAGAATTCGGCTTTCCGGTTGTGATGAAAATCAATTCTCCGGATATCACGCATAAATCCGATGTGGGTGGAATCCGCCTCAATCTCGGCAATGCCCAAGCGGTTCGTGCGGCGTATCACGACATCATCCAATCGGTGCAAAAGAAAAATCCCGGCGCAAGAATCGACGGCATCGTCGTCGAACCGATGGTTGTCAAACCCAATGGCCGGGAGTTGATGGCCGGTGTGACGACGGACGCGGTATTTGGCCCGGTCATTACGTTCGGCGCGGGCGGTGTGCTGGTCGAAGTGCTGGGCGATCGCACCGTGGCTTTGCCGCCGCTGAATGGTTTCTTGGTGAAGGATATGATTCAGCGCACACAGATCGCCAAACTGCTGAACACTTTCCGTCACATGCCAGCCGTCGACATGGCGGCGCTGGAAAGCATTTTGCTGCGCATATCGGAAATGGTGTGCGCATTACCGTGGATCAAGGAAATGGATATCAACCCGCTGATCGTCGATGAAAACGGCGCGTGCGCCGTCGATGCGCGCATTGTGGTGGATTATCTGCAACCCTCCGCCGATCGCTATGCGCACATGGCGATTCATCCGTATCCCGCTCACCTGATCACGCGCTGGCAATTGCCGGACGGCACCGGCCTGACGATCCGGCCGATACGCCCGGAAGATGCGGAAATAGAACAGGAATTTGTACGCGGATTATCCGCCGAGGCAAAATATTTCCGCTTCATGGATACGCTGCAAGAGCTTTCGCAAAGCATGCTGGTGCGTTTCACGCAAATCGATTATGACCGTGAAATGGCGCTCATCGCCGTACTGAGACACGATAACCGGGAAAAAGAGTTGGGCGTATGCCGCTATGTGGCGAGCGCCGATGGCCAATCCTGCGAGTTTGCCCTGGTTGTGGCGGACGAATGGCAGAACAAAGGCATCGGCAACAAGCTGATGAATTGCCTGTTTGATGCCGCCCGCGCCAAAGGTATCAAAGTCATGGAAGGCGAAGTGCTGGCAACCAATCGATCAATGCTGGAGCTGGTGCACCGGCTTGGCTTCGAATCGAGCATCAGCCAGGAAGACAGCGCCATCCGGCGGATTGTGAAACAACTACTGTGATCTTTCATTCCACGGTTTGATTTATAACGCATGCGGGCGATAATACAGTCTATTTGCACTTGATTGAGCCGCTACGGCTAACCTATTTTTCCGGTTTTCCTCATGATCAATGATTCTTTAACACCTGCCTGCGACAGTTTGAATATCCTGGATTGCACGCAATGCCCGCGCTTGGCCGGTTTTTTGCAAGCGGTGAAAGCGCAATACCCGGATTATCATGCGCGCCCTGTCAACGCGTTCGGCGATGCGAACCCCAAACTGCTGATCGTCGGCCTGGCGCCCGGCATGCACGGCGCCAACCGCACCGGACGGCCGTTTACCGGCGATTATGCCGGGATTTTGTTGTATCAAACCTTGCATAAATACGGTTTCGCCACCCATCATGAATCGGTATCGGCCGATGATGGATTGCAACTGACCGGCTGCCGCATCACCAATGCAGTGAAATGCCTGCCGCCGGAGAATAAGCCAGTTCCGCAAGAAATCAAGCAATGCAATCAATATTTGTCGGTTGAACTCGATCAGTTTGTGCAACAAGGCGGTGCTGCCGTGCTGGCGCTGGGTACCGTCGCGCATCAGGCGGTGTTGCTGAGCTTGCGGTTGAAAGCGAAGGATTATCCGTTCGGTCACGGCCGGGTGCATCAGCTACCGCCGGGTAATGGCGTACGGCTTTATGACAGTTATCATTGCAGCCGCTACAATACGCAAACCAAACGCTTGACGGCGGAAATGTTCGAGCAAGTGTTTGCTAACATCGTTGCTGAACTTCAGTCATAACAATCCATTAAGAAGGAGAAACTTTACATGCCTTACGTCAATATCCGCGTGGCGGGAACCTTAACGCGCGAGCAAAAACGGCAGATCGCCGAGGAACTGACCGATACGCTGGAGCGCATCGCCAAGAAACCGAAATCGTACACCTACATTTGCTTTGACGAACTACCCGATGAAAACTGGGCGGTCGCGGGAAAACTGCTCGGCAGCGAGGATTAAGCGGTTTGACCGACACCGTCTTTAACGCCAAGGCGTTTTGCCGGGATTTGCCGTTGCAACCGGGCGTTTACCGCATGCTCAACGCCAAAGGCGAAGTGATCTACGTCGGTAAGGCGGTGAGCCTGAGAAAGCGGGTTTCTTCGTATTTTCAGAAAAGTAATCTGGCGCCCAGAACGCAATTGATGGTATCGCAGGTGAATGGGATTGAAACCACGGTCACCCGTTCGGAAGCCGAAGCGCTACTGCTGGAAAACAATCTGATCAAAAGCCTGAAGCCGCGCTACAACATTCTGTTCCGAGACGATAAATCGTATCCGTACGTGATCTTGAGCGGGCACGAATTTCCCCGCTTGGGGTTTTATCGCGGTTCGTTGGATAAGACGCACCAGTATTTCGGGCCGTATCCGAACGCTGGTATCGTGCGCGAAAGCATTCAGTTGCTGCAAAAAATCTTCCGTTTGCGCACCTGTGAAGACAGTGTGTTCAGCAATCGCACGCGGCCCTGTTTGTTGTATCAGATCAAGCGTTGTAGCGGTCCGTGCATTCATCGGATCAGCCCGCAGGAATATCAGGCGGACGTCAATAATGCCGAATTGTTTTTGCAAGGTAAGCAAACGGAAGTGATGGAAGTGATCAACGTCAAGATGCAGCAAGCATCCGAGCGCATGGAGTACGAACAGGCTGCGCTATTGCGCGATCAGATTCAAGCGTTGCGCCGCATCCGCGAGAAACAGTTTGTCGATAGCGGCAAAGCACTCGATGCGGATGTCGTTGCTTGTGTGCTATCACCGGATGGCTCCGGCAAAGCGTGCGTCAACTTGGCGATGATTCGCGGCGGACGGCATTTGGGCGACAAGAGTTTTTTTCCGCAAAACGCCGACGATTACGGCGCAGCCAATGTGGTCGAAGCATTCCTGGCGCAGCATTATTTGAATCGCAGTGCGCCGCCGTTGATTATTCTGGGCGAGAAAATCGAACGCGAAGCGTTGCAGCAATTGCTGACCGAGCAGTGCGGACATAAAATCACCATCCAGCTCAATCCGATCGGCGAGAAGCGCGTGTGGCTCAACATGGCCATTGAGAATGCGCAGTTGGCGTTAAAACAGATGATGAGCCGCCATGCCAGCCAGGAAAAGCGTTTGCAAGCGTTGCAGCAGGAATTGCAGATGCCGGGAATCCAGCGCATCGAATGTTTTGACATCAGTCATACGCTCGGCGAAGCAACCGTGGCATCGTGCGTGGTGTATGATAATTTTGCCATGCGCAATAACGAATACCGCCGCTACAACATCGACGGCATCACGCCCGGCGACGATTATGCGGCGATGCGCGAAGCATTATCGCGGCGCTATCAGAAAGTGGTCAGCGGCGAAGGGCAATTGCCCGATCTGATTCTGATCGACGGCGGCAAAGGGCAGGTGACGGCGGCGCAGGAAGCATTGCAGGAGCTCGGTATCTCCGACGCCAACTTGCTGGGTGTCGCCAAGGGCGAAGAACGCAAACCCGGGTTGGAACAATTGATTTCTCCGCTGTTCGAAAAGCCGTTACAATTGCCCAGCGAGCATGCGGCATTACACTTGATTCAACAAATCCGTGACGAAGCACACCGTTTTGCAATACAAGGCCACCGCGGCCGGCGCGCCAAAGCCCGCACCAGTTCATCACTGGAGAATATCGAGGGTGTTGGCGCCAAGCGCAGACAGCAATTGCTGGGCCGGTTTGGCGGATTGAAGGGCGTGCTGACCGCAAGCATTGAAGAATTACAACAAACTGAGGGAATCAGCCGGAAATTGGCGGAAAAAATCTATAAGGAATTACATTAATTTCGCGCTGGATAGCCATCCGGACGGCTTCCCGTTAAACAATCCATTTCATACATCATGCCTTTCAACCTTCCCAATATTCTCACCTGGCTGCGCATCCTGGCCATTCCGCTATTTGTCGGTATTTTCTATCTGCCGCACGACTGGCTGTCGCCCGCGCAGCAAAATTTAGTGGCGACGCTCATTTTTGCCGGTGCGGCGATAACCGATTGGCTGGATGGTTATCTGGCGCGGGTTTTAAACCAAACCTCGGCATTCGGCGCTTTTCTCGACCCGGTCGCCGATAAACTGATGGTTTGCGCGGCTTTGATCGTGCTGGTTTATTTGGAGCGGCTGGATGCACCCATCGCTTTTGTGATTATCGGGCGGGAGATTACCGTATCGGCATTGCGCGAATGGATGGCGCAAATCGGCCAATCGAAAAGCGTCGCGGTATCATTCCTTGGCAAAATCAAAACCACGTCGCAAATGATCGCCATTCCGCTGCTGCTGTACCATGAAAAAATTGGTGAACATTTCGATCCGCAGCAAGTCGGCACTTGGTTTATTTATATTGCTGCCGTGTTAACGTTGTGGTCGATGTTTTATTACCTGAAAGCCGCCGTGCCAAAGGTGCTGGAAGATGAAACAAAACGTTCCTGATGATTTCACAAATATGACTGGGACGATCAGCAATGAAAATATGGATTGATGCGGATGCCTGCCCGGTCGTGATTAAAGAAATTCTCTTCAGAGCGGCCGAACGAACGAAACGGCAGTTGATCCTGATCGCCAATCATCCCCTCTACATCCCGCCATCGCCGTTTATCCGCATGCAGCAAGTCGAATCCGGATTTGACGTGGCCGACAATGAAATCGTCAAACGAGTGGAAAGCGGCGATCTGGTGATTACCAGTGATATTCCCTTGGCAGCGGAAGTGATCCGGAAGGAAGGTCTGGTACTGAGCCCGCGTGGCGAACTGTACACCAAGGAAAATATCGGTGCGCGTTTAAGCATGCGGGATTTCATGGAAAACCTGCGCAACAGCGGCGTGGATACCGGCGGTCAGGCCACCATGAACCAAAATGACCGTAAAATGTTTGCCAATCAATTGGATAAGCTACTGGCCCAATAACCGGGCCAGGTTGCTCATTCTGTCAAGACTAGCATCACTCTCTGATCCGTGACTTGCTTGCTCTTTCAGGCCGGAAAGGGAGCAAAAGCTTGCCACTATCGTATAAAGATCATCATTACGCTGTAAGTCGTTCCGGAATCCCGTAATCATTTGCTTCCCGTTAGGCCGGGTATTATTACATTCGCAATTGCCTGTTAAACATAGATTCTAATGTACGCAGCGATACGGCTTGCTGCAACACCCTTTTTCCTGCGTTTTTTCTCTGCTTTAAAATTAATTCATGCAATTGCTGCTCAGTGATGTCAAAAAAATGTTTTCTTCTGTTGCCATTTATCGATGTTTGCATTTTGGCTTTGATGCCAGCATTTTCCAGCTTTCGCTTGGCTGTAATAGCGCAGCAACCCAATATTTCTGATACTTGTTTGGTAGTTAACATTTTTATTTCCTTGGTCAGCAATTTCATTTGTTTTTATAAAAAATGAATTTTATTCAGTTAACTGTTACGCCTGAATGACAATTTTCAGAAACCGCTATGCGGAATTACTGATAACTGCCTATGCCATTGAGCAGATCTGATCCGGTTCATGTTTTTGTCATGCTGCTGTCATCCCAGTGTGCAAAAATTACACGGCTTTCCAGTATCAAGATTACTCATCAAATGACTGAATTTCATCGAACTTCATAGGAAATGAATATGATAATTTTCAAACAAAAATCAAAAATAATTCTGCCAATGCTTTTGACAATCTCATTCGTAGTACCGATTGCCAATGCAACGCCCGTATTGCTTGGTATTGGTAGTCTCCCAGGAACCGGAAGTGATTTGTCAGGTTTGACAGGTACACTTGAAAGTGGAACTTCTGCTAACCTGCTTGGCGGAATGGGTTCTGGTTTTGCATATGCCGGCAACAATACGTTCTTGGCGTTGCCGGATAGGGGACCGAATGCGCTCGCCTATGCCGGAGGAAGTAGCGTGGATAACACGACATCCTATATTTCCCGTTTTCACACAATTAGCTTAAGCTATTCGGCAGGCACCACGCTTCCTCTCACAGTGACAACCGCTTTAAACAGCACTACTCTGCTTTCAAGCACCACGCCTCTGAACTATGCAAGCGGCGCCGCGCCTTCGTTAAACACCGCAACGATCAATTATTTCAGCGGCCGCTCGGATAATTTTGCGGCGGGCAACTCACTCAATCCCAATAATGGAAGACTCGACCCGGAAGGCATTCGCGTCTCAAACGACGGTAAAAGCATATTTGTCTCGGATGAATACGGCCCTTACGTTTACCAATTCGACCGTCAAACCGGCGAGCGGATCAAATCGTTCACCTTGCCGGATAATTTAGCTGCTGCTAACCTAAGTTCAAATGGTGCTTCTGAGATCAGCGGCAACGCCACTGGCCGGGTTGCCAACAAAGGTATGGAAGGGCTGGCTATTTCTCCGGATGGCACAACGCTATTCGGTTTTATGCAAAGTCCATTGCTGCAGGATGGCGGTGACGGCGGACGAGCCAACCGCATTGTTTCAATAGATATTGTTACTGGCGCAACGCACGAATTTGCCTACGATAACCAGATCGGTACTAAAAATTACAATAGCAGTGAGATACTTGCTATTAATAATCATGAGTTCTTGGTTCTTGAACGGGATGGCAAAGGATTGGGCGACGGTTCAAAAGCAGCGATCAAACAATTATGGAAGGTTGATTTGAATGGCGCTACCGACATCACCGGAATTAGCGGCGAAGCCAATTTGTTAGCCAATCAGGGACATGCGGATAAGAGCCTGTTCCTCGACATCAGAGCGCTGCTCAATGCGAATGGAATTACGGATGCGAATATCCCGGCCAAGCTGGAAGGCGCCGCTTTTGGCGATGACGTCATCGTTGGTGCAGAAACTTACCACACGCTTATATTAGCCAATGACAATGATTTTTCAGCTATTGCTGGGGATAATCAGTTTTTCGTGATTGGTTTCAAGGATGCGGATCTCGGCGGATCTGTTTTTCTTCCTCAAGCAGTAACCGCAATTCCAGAGCCGGAAACCTATGCAATGTTGTTAGCTGGATTGGGCTTATTGGGATTTATGGTGCGTCGTAGAAAGTTATCATCGCTATAATTTAGGTTTTACCGATAACAGAATGGGGGTTGTGTCCCCATTCTGTTATCTTGAGCAAAGATGTGAGATTCTTTTCCCTCGAATTGCTGCAAATACCGTGAGAGTGGATTGAATTGTTTAAGCGGTTTTTAAATTGGATGGATTTTTCCAGTCAGGAATGATCAATCGATTACTGAAAATCATGACTTCAGAATCTTCAGGGCGATTTCGTGCACTGCTGGAGATATCATAGACAATAGCGGGATAACCTTTGTACAGCTCCACAATGCCTGGATGATTAGGATATGAAACTATCCAGTGCTGCAAGATATTTCCCTTGATCAATTTTGCTAAACTCACTCGATGATGATGAGAATCGTGATCGTGATGAAGACCTCGCTCTTCGGTATGGCAGGGAATATCAAAGTAAACGAGTGTTTTATCCGGCAGTGACGGTAATACTGTTTTAATTAAGCCGGTAGCATCTTGGTTATATAAATGAATGAATGAACGATGTAGCGCAATCCATTCAATGCAGCGAATCAGATCTAGCTTATTAAAGCGGGCATCAAACTTCCAGCGCTTGCCTTGGCTTTTCCCATCAGTAACTTCTCCGTATAGAATTGCTAACCGATTAATCCGATTTAGAAAGAAGATTGAGAAGCCCACTTCGAGCGCGCTATGATTTTCAGGAGAACGCAAGATATCTTGCTGCCGCTGCCATTCTTCTGTTGTTATTTTAATGTCGTGAATAGCTTTACAAAGCGCTTCAGGTTGATTGATGACGCTGTGCCAAAAAGCGTATACCGCAGGATTTGCAGCGTTTAAATGAACACGAGACACGTAACCGTGCGTGAGTAAATTCAGCGCGATTCCTGCGCTTCCGGCATAGGGCTCAACATAATGTCCACCCAGTAAATCATTGTGCGCAAAAATTATTTTAAAAAAGCTTGGTATATTGCTTCTTCCTTTGGGGTAACGCAGCGGGGTATTGAACTTCATAAAAC
>SSFX01000006.1:0-5558 GCA_008015635.1 Nitrosomonas oligotropha | reverse complement strand
GAGTAATATCAATACCAATCCCGTCACCTTCAATAAAAGGAACGATTGGATTATCAGGCACTGTCAATAAACCATCGGTACTGATCCGAATTTTTTCTCCATCACTGGGTATCTTTACATGCTGATACATAGCATCTCCAAGTATTCAAATACAATTTATAATGAGCCAATTATCAGGGATTTTTATGCAAAACTATAGGGCTGTCCTATCCCAACCGCACCACAAGAAAAACTCTCACTTTTACACTGGAATGGACTTAAACTCGATGTGCATTATACGTTATAAACAGGATGCCTTTCCATGACAGACAATATCAGCAATAACCATTATTAATGCTGCCCATTCAAATCAGCACTCAAACTCAATTCAGCAAAATCAATAAATTACCAAAATCACCTCATATGATTTATTCACTATAATGAATTTAAATCTTCTCATACCCGATCTATTCTGGCCCGATCCATTGCAGCAGAATATTTATGATGAATTATCGATGCGTCACTTGGAAACACTGTTATCAAAAAGCATCTCCTCGATAAATCCAATTCATGCAATGGAAGCTTGGCTGTGCCAACAGTTTAATATCGCACAGCAACAAAATAACTGGCCTATTGCACCCATCATGTTGCACACCGACGCTCCTGATCTAGCAAAAGCCAGTAAAGATTTCTGGATGCGTGCCGATCCTGTTCACCTTCGCATTGAACAAAATCATATCATGCTCGCTGATAGCCAAGCTTTCCAGATCACCGAAGAAGAAGCCAATGAATTGATACAAGATATCAATCACAATTTCAGCCATGATGGGTTCACTTTTTTGTCATTACGACCGGACCGGTGGTACATCCGCTTACCTTCAATAGCAGACATGCAAACGCATATGCTTAGCCAGGTCACTTGTAAAAACATCAATAATTTTTTGCCATCCGGTGCCGACAGCATCCTATGGCATAAAATTTTCAATGAGATTCAAATGCTGTTGCATGAACACCCGGTCAATCAAACGCGTGAATCACGTGGTGAATTAACCATAAATAGCATCTGGCTATGGGGTGGCGGCAGCATGCCGCAATTTGTCCGATCACCTTATACGCATGTGTGGAGTAACGATGATTTTCCTCGTGCATTAGCACTCGCCCATGGTACAAGCCATTCAAAGTTACCGGCCGATGCCGATGAATGGCTCATGACGCAACCGAACGGCGATCATCTTGTAGTATTGGATTCATTGCGAGGGAAAGCTCAATACAGAAACGCTTATGGCTGGCGTGAAACACTTAAGGATATAGAGCAGAACTGGTTCTCCCCTTTACACTCAGCATTAAAGGAAGGAAAAATCAATCAATTGACCATTACGGCGCTCAATGAGACTTCATCGCGAAACTTTTCGCTGACACGTTCCGACTTATGGAAATTTTGGCGCATAACCAAACCACTTTCCATCCACAGTAAAAAACACTAGCCGGATTATGAACAAACATTCTTGCGATATCATTACAGCCAATCTCTACATCAAGAATTTCAGCTAACAGGAATAAGGAATTACCGTGCAAAAAACTTCTTTATTTAATATTGTTAAGCCTTATCTGGCCATCAGCACTGCATTCACGCTGGCAGTTACTCTAGCAGCGGGTCCATACTTGATCGCCGAAATCGCGCCGCACTGGCAAACCGCATTATGGTTTTCATTAATCTTTATGATTTTGATTACAATCATTCAGATAGCACGCACAGAGAAAAATACCCGGAATCTTTCCGATCAACTTATTGTAAGCAAGGAAAGGTTAGGTAATGAGATCAAGCACCGGTTATGGGCGGAAAAAACCGCTTCCGAGAATAAAGTAAAATCGCAGTTTATCGATGAAAACATTCCAGTCATGCTGGCTTATTTTAATAGCGATATGCGTTGCCGTTACCATAACCGGATTTTCCGCCGCTGGTTTGGATTAAAACCTGATCAAATTGATGGCCGATATCTAAAGGAATTTTCGAATGAAGAATTTTTCTCCGATATTCAAAATCGTATTGAAGAAATCTTAGCCGGGAAAACCATACATAACGAACGTGTTCTTAAATCCACCAAAGGTTTTCCTTACATTTTCACGGAGCAGTACCTCCCGCATCTTGATAATAAAGGCAAAACAATCGGCTTCTATACATTGCACACACCTCGGGCACAAGAAAAAACCCGCGTTTCACCCAAAAATGCCAAAGAAGAAAACGCAGCAAAAGCGGAACCCAAGAAATCCGATTCAGTATCTATTAAGAACAAAGCAAGCTTTCAGCCAAGCACACAGACATCTAAACAGCAGGGCATAACCGCGGCGCGTATCGCTCAGGCCATTGACGGCGGGGAATTTAATTTATATTGCCAAAAAATAATTCCCATCAAACCCTCAGTTTCTTCGTCTTCTCATTACGAGATTCTGATCCGTATGCACGAGGAAGAGAATAATCTTATGCCCCCGGGCTCGTTCCTACCCCTTGTCGATCAATTCAAGATGATGCCCAAGCTGGATCGGTGGATAATTAATCACATTATCCATTGGCTGTCGGATCACCCTAATGCTAATTCAGTATTTTATCTGAATGTAGCCAAAGACTCCTTGAGTGATCAGACCTTCCCCGGTTTCATTCAGGATTTATTAAAGAGAACAGGAGTTCCTGCTTCCAGCCTTTGTTTTGAAGTTGAAATTTCCGATGCGGAAACTCTTACCAATGACACTTGCACGTTTACCAATAAAATTCGTGAGTTAGGGTGCCTGGTGTCACTATGCAGCTTCAATGAAACTCCGGAATCATTCAGTCTGTTCGATAAGATCAAAGTCGATTATCTGAAAATTGATGGAAGCATTGTTTGCAACATACTGCGCGATGAGGATGACTTAGCGAAAATAATAAGCATTAACCAATTTGCCACTAAGGCCGGCACTCAAACAATCGCTGAGCTCGTTGAGACGGATGGCATCACTGCAAAGCTGCGGGAAATTGGCGTGGACTATGCACAAGGATTTGGTATTGCTAAGCCGCATCCATTCAATGATCTTGAGTCAGTTGCTTAGCGCTTTTTAAGTATTGATAAAAACAAAAGGCGCAATTAACTATAATCGCGCCTTTTGTTTTTAGATCTTAAGATTCGTTACATCATAGAGCTTTGACCATACTCTCCACAACTTTCTTGGCATCACCAAAAATCATCATGGTCTTATCCATATAGAACAGGTCATTATCAAGCCCAGCGTAACCGACCGCCATACTGCGCTTAACCACCATAACGGTGCGCGCTTTATGCGCATCCAATATCGGCATGCCATAAATCGGGCTGCCGGAAACATACGCCGCAGGATTCACCACGTCATTCGCGCCCAATACCAAGACCACATCGGTATTCGAGAAGTCACTGTTGATTTCTTCCATTTCCTGCACTTGTTCGTAAGGAATCTCAGCTTCCGCCAGCAACACGTTCATATGACCCGGCATACGTCCGGCTACCGGATGTATGGCAAAGCGCACATTGACGCCTTTTTCATGTAGCTTTTCAGCCAATTCTTTCACCGCATGCTGTGCTCTGGCAACGGCCAAACCGTAGCCCGGCACGATAATCACACTATCGGCATTTCCCATCAGGAAGGCTGCGTCGTCGGCACTACCACTACGGTAGGTTTTTTGCTCGCCGCTATCCACTGCCGCAGTACCGCCATCGCTACCAAACCCACCCAGAATAACGGACAAGAATGGACGATTCATCGCTTTACACATGATATACGAGAGAATCGCACCCGAACTGCCCACTAACGATCCGGCAATGATCAGCATTGGATTACCCAACGAGAAGCCGATACCTGCCGCAGCCCAGCCTGAGTAGGAGTTCAACATGGAAATCACCACCGGCATATCCGCACCACCGATTGGGATGATAATCAGGAATCCCAGCACAAACGCGATTGCGGTCATGGCAATAAATGCAGTCCAATTGGTCGTTTCACTGAAGAAGAACCATAAACCGCAACCAACCATCGCGAGCGCCAACAGCAAATTGACCGCATGCTGACCGCTAAATACGATCGGCGTGCCACTCATGCGCCCCGACAGTTTTAAGAATGCAATGACAGAGCCTGACCATGTCATGGCGCCGATAAACGTGCCCAAAAACAGTTCCAGCTTACTACCCGCAGGCAATACCGCGGGCAAACCGAACGAAACCGGATTATTGACTGCTGCAATCGCGATAAAAACTGCCGCCAAACCAACCAGCGAGTGCATAAATGCAACCAGCTCAGGCATTGCAGTCATTTGCACGCGTTGCGCCACGATTGCACCGATTAGACCGCCCACGGCGATACAACCTAAAATCAAAATCCAGTTTTGCGTCAGCGTCAGTGTTGTGGCAACAGCAATGGCCATGCCAATCATGCCAAAAAGATTGCCGCGGCGCGCAGACTCGGGCGAACTCAGCCCCTTTAACGCCAGTATGAAGAATACCGAAGCTACTAAATATGCAAGTGCAACTAGATTTGCTGACATTTAGGCGTTTCCTTTTTTATCTTTTTTCTTGAACATTTCCAGCATGCGCTGACTTACCAAAAACCCGCCGAATACATTAATCGCAGCCAACGTAACCGCTGCGGCGCCCAGCCAGACACCCCAGTCAGTTTCCGCAGGACCGGCCGCCAGCATGGCACCAACCAGGATAATACCGGAAACGGCGTTGGTTACCGACATGAGCGGGGTATGCAGTGCGGGTGTGACGTTCCACACCACATGGTAACCGACAAAAATAGCCAGCACAAAGACCGTTAAATTGACAATCACCGGATCGACTTCACCAATCATGATTACTCCTTTAAATTATGACGTAGCGGCGATCTCTCCGCCGCCGCACAGTAATGTTCCCGCAATGATCTCATCCGTACGATCTATTTTTAATTCACCGCTTGCCGGATCAAGCATCAGATTCAGAAAATTCATCAAGTTGCGCGCATACAGAGTGCTGGCATCCGCTGCCACCAAACCGGGCAGATTCGCAATACCAATCAGATGCACGCCATGTTTGACTACAGTTTGATTTAATTCCGATAGCGGGCAGTTACCGCCAGCTTCCACCGCCATATCGACGATCACCGACCCCGGCTTCATCGCCTGAACGGTTTCTTCCTTGATCAGAACAGGCGCTGGTCGTCCTGGAATGAGCGCGGTGGTGATAATGATATCTGCCGCGATCGCACGTTCATGCACTAATTCACCCTGGCGCCGCTTGTAATCATCGGACATCTCAGTTGCATAACCACCTGCTGTCTCAGCCTTGGCTTCTTCTTCATCGCTGAGCGGCACTTCCACAAACTTGGCGCCCAAACTTTCTACTTGTTCTTTCACCGCCGGACGCACATCAAAAGCTTCAACCACAGCTCCCAGTCTTTTCGCCGTTGCAATCGCTTGCAAACCAGCAACACCCGCACCCAGAATTAATACCCGCGCTGCTTTGACAGTACCCGCCGCTGTCATCAACATGGGAAAGAATTTTTGATACACATTGGCCGCCATGATCACCGCTTTATAG
>SSFX01000058.1:0-15286 GCA_008015635.1 Nitrosomonas oligotropha | reverse complement strand
GCATAAGGCGGCGCATTCCAAGGTTTGATGCCAAATGCGGATACGGCCCAGTGTGCCGTGATTCGGTAGCTTGAGACAACCGGATGAGACGATGCCCATGGCTAAATTGAGTGCGGTGTTAAAGCCGAGTACCAGCGATACGGCATGATGAACCGAATTGATCCGGCTGCCGTAGCCGAAAATGGACATACGGGCATATTTCATAATAAAAGCCGCCAGACTGGGGTCCTTCTCAATGACTCCCGTCAGTTGCTCCAGATTGGCTTCCGGATTGTTGCGTAACTTGAATAGCTCACGCGCGGTTTCCGGTAGCGGGGGAATTTGCCCGGCTTGCTGCAGGATACTGCGGAAGTTTTGGCTGAATTCCAGTTTGTTAATAATCAACATTGACTCGGTCTCAAAATTTTAGTTGGCGGTATCACTGATTGCTCAATTCTTATTGCGCGCTTGATATGACAAGGGGTTACTGGCAGAACTACAGTGATTGCATGACAGTAAGGAAAATTTGCCCGCTAGGTGAATCGGCAGGTTTACTTTCTTCTTTACCGGAATCGCATGGTTATAATAGACGGCTCATATCGCCTGTACTAAATCCGCTAAGCGGCTCAGAAAAGTTTTTTCCAAAAGCAATGACCTTAAATAGCTCACCCATTTCAGCCGGACTGACCAATTTCTGCACTTGGCCCGCTTGCGGTAAGTAATGGCTGGTATCTTCCGCGGAAGTTTGAGCAAGAATCCCAGTGATACCGCAGTTGAGCAGAAAATAGGCTTGCGTTGTGTAACCCAAGAGCGCCAATCCGCTAATTTGTCCGGCTTGGGTGATGGCGCTGAAATCGACATGACTGGTGATATCTTGCAAGCCAGGTACATAAAACGGGTCGTCATGCGCATGGTGGCGGTAATGGCACATCAGCGTACCCTGGTTGCGTTGCGGGTGATAATACTCGCTGCGGCCAAAGCCATAGTCGATGAGCAATATGACCCCTTGTTGCAGCGTGCTTGCCAGGCTGCGCATGAAATGAATGGCGGCAAGATTGATTTCGCTGATGTAGTCGATGGATTGATTGTCAGGATTGATTTCGGGAGTGAGCTGTTGGGCGATTGTCAGAAGTTCTTTATCTTGAATCGCACGATCTTGCCATGTGAATTGATCGTTCTGCCAAGTGACGCCGCGTTCCAGCACGGAATCATCATGCCATCTGACGATGTGAACCGGCATTGCATCCAGCACTTCATTGGCGAGTATGACACCAGTGAATTGATCGGGTAACTGTTCCAGCCATTCGATTCGATCCGCAAGATGGGGTATTTCTTGCTTAAGGCCTGATTGCTGCCGCTCGCGCAGATCGGCGCTGACTTCAAGAATAAAATATTTCTCCGGCAACGCAGCGGTTTTTTCCAGTTCAAGTAAGATATCCCGCGCCAGTTTGCCTGAGCCGGCGCCAAATTCAAGGATATTAAACTGAGCAAGGTGCTGCGAAATTTGCCATAGCTGTTGCGCCAGTGTGCGGCCGAATAGCGGAGAGATTTCCGGCGCAGTGACGAAGTCTCCTGCACTGCCCAGTTTGGTTGCGCCGCTGCTGTAATACCCCATTCCTGGTGCATACAACGCAAGATTCATATAATCTTCAAAAGAAATCCAATGATGGGCTGCAAGAATCTTTTCCCGGATCATCGCTTGTACCGATCGGCTATGTGATAAAGCAATTTCACTGGGAGGTAGCATGTTTATGATCAATGATATAGGAAATAAAGTTAGGGTAGATTGTAAAGTTTATTCGTAAAATGGGCCATAGTGTATCAGTTCTTTGAAGGAGACGTACGTGCAAGGAAATGTGATTTTGGTGACCGGCGGTGCAAAACGGGTAGGGGCGGCTATCTGCCGCCGGTTGCATGCGCAAGGCGCGCGATTGGTCGTGCATTACCGTTCTTCATTCGATGAAGCCAAAGCGCTGCACGACGAATTGAATCAAAAACGCTCTGATTCCGTGGTTTTGGTGCAAGCCGACTTATTGGACACGGAACTATTACCGGAGCTGGTGGAAAAAGCACTCAGCCGTTTTGGGCAATTGGACGTGCTGATCAATAACGCCTCAAGCTTCTTTCCGACCTTGCTGCAGCAGTGTACGCTGGACGATTGGCGCGATCTGGTCGGCAGCAATCTCCAAGCGCCGCTTTTTCTGGCACAGGCGGCCGCACCCTATCTAAAGGAGCAGCACGGCTGCATCGTCAATATCGTCGACATTCATACCGAGCGGCCATTAAAGAACTATGTGATCTACAACGCCGCCAAGGGCGGATTGTTATCATTGACCAAATCACTGGCTGTGGAACTGGCTCCCGAAGTGCGCGTCAACGGCGTTTCTCCAGGGCCCATTCTGTGGCCGGAAGACGGTGAGTGGACCAACGAGGCCGAACGGAATCAAATTATTGCCAGCACCTTACTTAAACGCTGCGGCGAACCCGATGATATCGCCAAAACCGTGCAGTTTTTGATTGCCGATGCGCCTTATATCACCGGGCAAATCATTGCCGTGGATGGCGGACGGAGTATTCATTTATGAAGGGTGTTCATTTAGATTGAATGGTTATTCACCAAACGCATCCTTAATCCATTCAATTTCCTGTCCATGGCTACCTGATAACAGCAACGCATCAAAGCGGCAAGCCGGTTCGTTATTGAGCTGAGATAGATAATGCCGGGCGGTGTGTAGCAGTTTGGCTTGTTTTGTAGGTGTAATGCTGGTTGCAGCGCCGCCGAATGCCGCATTGGATCGCATGCGGACTTCGACAAAAACCAGGGTTGCGCCGTCGCGCATGATCAAATCGATTTCACCGAAACGGCAGCGGTAGTTCTGTGCCACGAGCACCAGGTTTTGCCGTTGCAGGTACGTTAGCGCTATCTGTTCGGCGTCACTGCCCTTCATCTTCAGGCGTATTCTGGGGTGTTTCCGGCGTATTCGACGGTATTGCGATCAATCGCACTTTACCACTGTCGAATTGCGCCGCTACGGGCTCGCGCGTGAATAGGTTGGGTGGCGCGAAGCGGATATTGCCGGTGACACCATCCAAAGTAATTTCTTTGGCGGATTGCCGTTGCAGTAGATTGGTCATCAAGCGGAATGCGTCGATACCCAGCGCGTAGAGACGTTCCATTTCGGTATTCCGGGCTTTGCCGGTGTGGCGGTAAGCCATAACGGCGGGATGATCCGGTTGCAGCAACCAAGGCATGTCGAGGAACTGAATGTCATTCAAATCGCTATTGAGCAGGAGGTTATCGGTTCCGGTAAAAATCTGCGATGTTGCATACACTGGTGCTTCCGGGTCGAGATAAGTCCGCAGGATACGTGACTTGGCGGCATCCAGGGCCAAAAAAGCCAGCCGGTCAGTACCGGTTGTTAATTCGCGCAGTTGTTGCAATATCAATGGATTCTCGCTATAGCGCAGCGATTCAAGGGTTTTACCATATTCATCCTGCCACCGCTGTTTAAAGGCATTTTGCAGGCGCTTCGATAAGGCGCTATCGTCGCCGATGATAACGGCATGGCTTTTACCGCTGGCGAGCGCCAATTTTGCGATTTGAGCGGCTTCGGTATCCGTTTGCAAACCGAATAAGTATAGTTTGGCGGGCAAGGTCTGATGGTTATCGGCCGTGTTGAGTGTCAGTGTCGGTACTGCTAGTGTTTGATTGGAAGCGATGGCGGCAACCCCATCCCGTGTTAGCGGTCCGACCACAAACGCCGCGCCGGAAGTCACAGCGTGATAATAGCTCATCACGATATCGAGCGG
Source organism: Nitrosomonas oligotropha (assembly GCA_008015635.1). GTDB lineage: Bacteria > Pseudomonadota > Gammaproteobacteria > Burkholderiales > Nitrosomonadaceae > Nitrosomonas > Nitrosomonas oligotropha_B. The sequence goes on along the minus strand of SSFX01000058.1, from coordinate 11,497 downwards.
ATCGTCACTGGTCGGGTACAGACGGATTGTCAGCGGCAACGATTGTCCGCGCTGTGCGGCAGCTTCAAATCCTTCTTTGACCACATTTGCCGCTTCTGCAAACGCCGCGGATTCAAGCGGAAGCAGCAGTGCAATATGTGCAACGATCAGCGGCCCGGGTACAATTTCCGGTTGTGAGGATTCTTCCACGCCGGTGGCCATGGCTGGCGGGTTGCCGTATAGTGCCAGGAGTAATACCGCGAGAATTGTCAATAAACGTGGCATAGTGAGGATTATGCTGGAAAAAAGTGCATTATATGTGGTTGCTACCCCAATAGGAAATTTAAGCGATATCAGTTTGCGCGCGCTGGATGTATTAGCGAAAGCCGAAGTGATTGCCGCCGAGCATGTGCAGAATTCCAAGCATTTATTGGCGGCGCATGCCATTACGGCGAAATTGATCACTTTGCATCAACATAACGAGGCGGCGGTCGCGGGCAAAATAGTCACTTTGCTGGAATCCGGAAAGAGCGTTGCCTTGATAACTGATGCAGGCACGCCCGGCATTTCCGATCCCGGTGCGATTGTCGTGCAACGCGTGCGCGAAGGTGGCTACCGGGTTGTTCCGGTTCCCGGGGCGAATGCGGCAATTTGCGCCTTATCGGCAGCGGGCATGATGAGTCCACATTTTTTGTTTTATGGCTTCCTGCCAACAAAAAGCGGGTTGCGTAAACGCGAATTGACGGCATTAAAATCGCATCCCTATACATTGATATTTTATGAAGCGCCGCATCGGATTCTGGAATGCATTGCGGACATGATCGATATTTTCGGAGCGCAACGCGGAATTGCCTTGGCGCGGGAATTAACCAAATTATTCGAGACCATTCATAGCGGAACATTAGTCGACGTGTTGTCTTGGTTGCAGGCGGATACCAACCAGCAAAAAGGCGAGTTTGTTTTGCTGTTATCCGGCGCGGAAACTCCGGATAAATCCGAGATCAGCGATCAGGCGCGGCATACATTGACGTGTTTGCTGGTTGAATTGCCGTTAAAGCAGGCAGTTAAGCTGACAGCGGAAATTACCGGTGAAAACAAGAATGCACTGTATCAATTGGCGCTGGATCTGAAGGCAGGGGGAGATGCCGGATAGTATGGATATGGATGCTTGCACTATAATGCCCTTATTTAACACAATCACGGATAAATCTTGACCAGTATTACCTTTACTCGCCCCGACGACTGGCATTTGCATTTACGTGACGGCGAGCAACTGCGCGCCGTGTTGCCGTATACGACCAAACAATTCGCGCGCGCTATTGTTATGCCGAACTTGCGGCCGCCGGTGGTGACGGTCGAAATGGCCTTGGCGTATCGCGCACGAATCCTGGCGGCTCTGCCTGCGGCATTGCAATCTGGTTTTGAACCGTTGATGACCTTGTATTTGACGGACAATACCCCACCATCGGAAATCATCCGGGCCAAGGAAAGCGGTGTGATACACGGCGTGAAATTATACCCGGCGGGTGCTACAACCAATTCGGATGCCGGTGTCACCGATATCGCCAAATGCTATGCCACGCTGGCGGCGATGGAACAGAATAATCTACCGTTGCTGGTGCACGGCGAGGTGACGGATGCCGATGTGGACGTGTTTGATCGCGAGAAAGTTTTTATCGATCGGATACTGGCGCCGCTGACACATCGTTTCCCGGGTTTGCGTATTGTATTTGAGCATGTCACCACACGCGATGCGGTGCAGTTTGTAACGGCAGCGTCCCGCCATATTGCAGCTACGATTACGGCACATCACCTGCTACTGAACCGCAATGCGATTTTTCAGGGCGGTATTCGTCCGCATCATTATTGTCTGCCAGTGCTGAAGCGTGAAATACACCGGCAAGCGTTGCTGGAAGCGGCGACCAGCGGCGATCCAAAGTTTTTTCTCGGTACCGATAGTGCTCCGCATTCACAGATGAACAAAGAAAACGTCTGCGGTTGTGCGGGAATTTATACAGCGCATGCCGCCATCGAGTTGTATGCGACAGCCTTTGAGCAGGCGGGAGCATTGAATAAACTGGAAGCGTTCGCCAGTTTTCATGGCGCGGATTTTTACCAATTACCGCGGAATACAAGTTCGATTACGTTGAAGAAAGAAAGCTGGGTTGTCCCGGAGCAGTTTGATTTTGCAGGAGAGCAGTTAATACCGCTTTATGCGGGTAACCCTTTGAGCTGGAAACTGGTGTAAAGCCGGGGAAATTCTTACGAAAATGTGAGCGCGTAGAATTACCAGTGTTTTAATGCCCGGTTCCAGCGATAAAGCAACCAGGCAAAACCATTGTAGGCGAGTCGTGCCAGCGATCCGATAACCGGCAATTGCAACAAATTTGCCAGCCAACGCTGATTCGGAGTCTGCTGCCAAAGATAGATAAATGCATCGATACCGATACGCAACCGGCCACTATCGTCTTTCACGTGTAATCGTTCGCGCACCTGTTCCAACGGATTGCCTATTTCTGACACAGTGCCCGGGCTGTTGTGTACATCCACCCAATCAACGTCTTTGATACCACATCGTTCCATGCGCTGGCGTTGATCTTTTATACCTGCATTGCAAACAGGGCAAGCGCTGTTGTAATACACTTTAGTCGGCATTCCGGAGTTTGTTTCTATTTAACAATCGACAATACTAGCTTGCTGTGATCAAGATATTCACTAAGCCCCTGACGTGCTCAGTGCAATTCCGGATGATGATTGATGCTTGTGCGTAAGTCTTTTTGTCTGCTCTCATTTTTCTTATGCCCCAATAGTTTGTAGGAGCAATATACGCCTACGCTCAGCGCGATGATAGTTAAAAGAAGTGGAATAGGTGTTGGTATTTCCAGATACCAGCGCCACCACTCTAAGCCTGCAAATATCAAGAAAATAGATGGCGCGATGATCAAAGGCAATACATCATTGTCGAGTATCTTGTTGATTTTTTCTAACGCGAAACAATTGATGTTTCTGAGAAGATTGCGCGATTGAGGTGATTGTTTTTCCGTTTTTTGTTTGATAACTTTGAGTCGTAATTTTGACATAGTGATAATTTGTAGTATGTGTAGTGATAACTATGGAATTTTATTGAATGAGATCAGGTTATTGATCTTAAGTAAGCTTTTTGTAATTATCGGTAACATATGCAAAAAGTTTATAGTGTCGAGGTAAAGCAGTGTTTGCTTCACATGGCAGGGAGGGGGTGTGCAGGTAGGGTTATTTGGCTATTTTTGTAATCCTGCACGAAAAAGCTTGCGCGCCAGAAGTAAGCCACCGGGTGATGTACTATAACAAATGAGGTTGAGATTCTTTTGTGGCATGGCATGCCCAGACTGGTCACATGATACAAACATAGCTTTGTTATAGTGCGTTAACTAAAGTAAGAAGTCATGTGATGATGTTTTGCAGGCATACACTTCTGCTTTTAAATGATCAAATTACCTAGTTCGATCCATAATCATTCATCTCTTAGACTGGATCTTCTGTCGCCATGATAAGTTTTGCAGTAGAGATATATTTAGTTTATAAAAACAAAGAGTTATCTAATCGTTTAGTTTTCCTTCCGTGACATTAAGCGATCCCGGATTGATTGATCTTATTAATTTTCCAGGTACTCCACCAATCACGCTATTTTCTGCCACATCCGCAATAACCACAGCGTTGGCGCCAATAATGGTGTTGCATCCAATTGTAATGGCCCCTAGTATTCTAGCGCCCGGGCCGATCCAAACATCGTTTCCTATTTTTGGTACTTCGCAGCAACCAAAGTTGCCTCCTATCGTGACGCCCTGACCAATCAGTACTCGCTCACCGATAAGGCAATCGGGATGCAATACGACACCAATTCCTCCATGAGCAAACCAAGACCCTTTTCCAATTCTACATTTGGGGGGGATTACACTATTATAGAGTAGGAACATAAGTAAACGCAGCAAACCGGGAAGCAGTGGTATGTGTTTGCAGTGCAGATAATGAGCAATCCGATATAGATGAATCGCATTCATAACCACTAACCATTGACGTTTGCTGGTTTATGGCAGACGATAGTAAAAATAGTCGTTTCTAGATCTTCGCGAGAATAATTACTCCAATCATCATGAATTGTGAGTCCTGAAATATCGCAACGCTCACGATCAATTTCGATAATTTCAAAACCCTTCTTGCGGAATAGATCCTGATAATCATCGCCTTGTAAGACATTATGATATTGCACTATATTCTCGAATAGATATTTACGCCTAGTAAGTGAGAATTGAAGGTAATTCTTTTGTGAAGCTTTGCTGTCATAGTGCGCCAGATGATCATCAATACCAATTTGGTGGATGCAGAATCCCCCCGGCTTCAGTATGCGGAACATATGTTCAATAGATTCTTCGATAGAGCCTCTGTTAACATGCTCCATGACATGGAAGCTGAAAATCAGGTCATAGTTTGTGCTTGGGTAACCCGTAAGCGAACCTTCATTATCGATGGTATATTTCGCATCAAATGTACGATAAAGCTCGTCAAACGAATTGACTGACAGAATAGAAGATAGTCGATTACGTTGTGTTGTATTTATGCTGGTGTCATGCTCCCATCGGTGTGATAATTTGTTAAAAGCTCCCTTTAATGCATCTAATTGACGATTGTCCCATACATCAAATAAATCCAGGCGGATTTTCTTGTCGACATGTAGCGCTAGATATAAACCAAACCAATGTATCCAGCCGGTACCAAGCTCAACAGCTGCTCCATCATCCTTAAATACATTATACTTTTTAGTTAACTGGACTAATAAGTTGCCACGATTTACATACATGTCAATGTTTTGCTGTTGACGCTTTTTTTGGCCAAATTTATTGCCCAGGTACCGGTAACTAGAACGTGTAAATTTGTTCAACGAAAACATTTTTAGCATTACTGCTGCTGCCAGATACTTGATCATAGCTCAACTTTGTCCTGTATTTTGATAATTCGCTGAATGACTAATAACATCTATACGTCATTTGCGATTTTTATGGTGAGATAGGATGTGTAGGAAAAATAAATACTTGTTATGAAAATATACATAAAACCTGATGTGTAGTCAAATTCCGCGCTATTTCTGGGTGTTAGTTTCTAATCATCGATCTATCCGAAGTCTTCTTCATGCATGTAATAAATCTCAAGGTTGCTTGCAGAGAGGTTGATCGAAATAAGCGTTGAGTATTTCATAGGGGGCAGCACTATCACAACGCTAGAAATTCTTACAAAAAATTGCGAAACGAGATTTATTTTTTGTTGACTGGTACGAAGTGCTTTTAAGCTCTAAGAGGGAGTTAGATTATGGGGCTGTAGTAGATCAGGTTAAATCTAGGGCCAAAGTTTAAGTATTTTTAGGGCTATAGATTCTCACAGAGATTAATAAAATCCGATGAGTTTCCATAGTTCGCTGGCCAGTTGGTCAGGATATTTTTTCAGCGCCATTCTGATTCTTTTAAATGCAGCTCAAAATTAACTGACACGCCGTTAAACTTTGCAAGCCGCCGCTTGGTAAAGCTCCAGAACGACTCGTGCCGTTAGATATGGCAATGCTCTTCACGAGCAAACCCATTATCACCATGAGATACACGAAAATACTTGGAGTATCCTACGTCTACCAAACCATTATCGCTACGATGGCGTTTCGCACCAAAATAGCTTTGCAGAGCTTGCATTATTGGCGGGTATATTAATGCTAAAGCATTGAATTATCTTTTTTACAGAATAATTACTTAATTTGCTATTTCTTAAAATCTTTCTAGATTAACGGATTGTCTCTGCTAGTCTAGAACTTTACAATTTTCTTGTCGGAGTTAATATGCAAGTTGAGTCTGAACTTCTACACATGAAAACTACCCGACAAAATCGGGCAGTTTTTTTAGATGGTTTGATTTCTGCGGCGTATTGCTAATCCCAATAATCCTAGACCGGCTAGTAGCATAGCGTAAGTCTCAGGCTCAGGAACCGCGCTGGTAAATGAGATATCGACGTTTATGCCATCTAAAGATCCAAAAGATTGTCCGGCACTTTTTGTGAAGGCGAATGAAAGTGTATCTCCGGCAACAACGGCCAAATCATCACCGCTGATATGCCATGGATTGGTTCTGTCGCCATAAGAAGCGTTTGATATTGTGGCCGAACCCAGGGAAGATCCGCCTAATGATATAGAAGCATCATTTGAGCGGCTCACAATCGAATGGGCGTACCAAATATCACTGGTGAAATCGACTATGCCGTCACTGGGTGCAGTCCATACCACAAATAATGGATCTCCGCTGTTGGGGCTATGAATGATTACATCTCCAGCTAAGAAATCGGTATCGGTTTCACCCGCGCTACTGCCGCTTACTGCGGTTTTAATGACATCAGGTGTGTCGACATTCAAATTAGGCCCTGTGCTGAAATAACCTGAAGTAGTCGCAGGATAAAGCGGGTTGCCATTGTTCAAAGGGATTTGAGACGCCAGCGGTGTTGTCCCTTGCAAGAAAGACCAAGTCCCGTTTGGATTATTTATATTGCTAAAGTCACTGGACAAATTATAGTTTGTCGCTGCAGAAGCAAGCATTGGCGATGCCAACAAGGCGCCAACTATATAGTGATGAATTTTTTTCATTGTCGTCTCCAACTGTATGAGGGTAAATCTCAAAGTTTTTTGCGGAATCCACTTAAGTGCTTAAAAATAAAGTAACTCATTTTTAAGCTCAAAATACTACCCTAAATAGAGACCGGTTTCTATTATTGATTTGTCCTATCTTTGGGGGTGTTCAGCAGCGTAAAGTTGATTGGGTGGACCCTTGTCAATGCGTCGATTAGTCAACGGGTTCGCTGTCATTTATGGCTAAAACAAAACTGCGGAGCGGAATGTGTTTTTTGTGGAATGGTGCGGAAGTGCTTTTAAGCTCCAAAGGAATTGGCAGCTTATTGTTTATTGGTGCCCGGAGCCGGAATCGAACCGGCACGGGCGTTTTAGGCCCGAGGGATTTTAAGTCCCTTGTGTCTACCAATTTCACCACCCGGGCTATGGAAATATCAGATCGGTGGAGGCGGGGGTCGGAATCGAACCGGCGTAGACGGCTTTGCAGGCCGCTGCATGACCACTCTGCCACCCCGCCATTATTGCATAACTTCTAAATGTCTTGCTAATCTTACGGAGAAAGCCGGTAAGAGTAGTTATCCGATTCCCAGCAAGTAAAATTTCAAAGAGCCATTCCACAGAAAGAATGGAGCGGGAAACGAGGCTCGAACTCGCGACCCCAACCTTGGCAAGGTTGTGCTCTACCACTGAGCTATTCCCGCAATAAGAAGTTGCTGTGTGACTGGAGTCACTTCAGAAACGAAGGGTGGATTATAGAGATGCTGTACGTTTTGGTCAAGAAAATGCAGGCCGAGAATGAATAAACATTTTTACTTGATCGTGAATGAAGATTCCGGGTGATGAACAGTGGTATCGTATGCGTAATACGCTATTGACCGTTTGAGACCGACAAAAATGCAACCAACTGTGATTATCAATCAACATCGAAATACTGCAATCATTGCGGGAGCGAGTGGAAAGAAGCTGCTTGTGATCAAACTGGGAAAAGGAAAATTGACAGTGACAACGATATCGCAGCAAGAAATCAACGCGCAGGGATATACAGTCAGTGATTATTCGCCCGCGCTGGCGGCGCAATCTTATCTGCAACATGGGGCGGGGGTCGGTGAGAAAGCGAAGAAATTGCTGGAAAAAATAGCCGCGGGTGAATTCTCAGATCAGTTAATGTTTACATCCCATTGAGCCTGTTGAGGAAGCATGCGCTTTGCCTGCGGCGGGATTCAAATACAAAAATACTAAGTTCCAGTACCCGCAGCGATTACATCTGTGCGAATTTGCGCTTGTGTGACGTGACTTCCGGGCGGGATGCTGTGTGTCAGCCAGACATTGCCTCCGACCGTTGATCCATGACCGATGGTGATACGACCTAGAATCGTGGCGCCGGCATAGATCACCACATCATCTTCGACGATGGGGTGGCGCAAATTACCTTTCACCAGAATACCCTGTTCATCGACAGGAAAGCGCTTGGCACCCAAGGTTACCGCTTGATATAGCCGCACATTGCGGCCAATGACCGTGGTCTCACCGATTACTACGCCGGTTCCATGATCAATAAAGAAACTATCGCCAATCTGTGCGCCCGGATGGATTTCTATGCCGGTGAGCGAATGAGCGATTTCCGACATCATACGGGCGATCAGCGGCACGCCCAACTGGTTCAATTCATGCGCGATGCGGTGGTGAATAATTGCTGTAATCCCGGGGTAGCATACCAATACATCATCAATGCTGCGTGCTGCCGGATCGCCTTCATAGGCGGCACGAATATCGTTTTCCAGTAAGCTGCGGATTTTGGGTAATTGCTGGGCAAATGTACTGGCAATACTCGCAGCATGCACACGAATCGACGCACCGGCAATTTCCTGACCAGAAACAAAAAACAATTCGTGGTGAATCTGATCGATCAGGTCGCGTAATGTAACATCCAGGGTATGTCCTACGTAGTAATCAATTCCTTCATCGGAAATGCTGGGTGTGCCCAGACGATTCGGAAACAACGCCGCGCTCAATCGTTCAATGATGGATGCCAGGACTTTCCGTGAAGGCAGTTTCGGTGGCTTATTAAGCCGCTGCCGGTGTTCCAGGGAAGCCACACGTAATGCACGTAATTGGGAAACAATATGATCGATTTCCGGACGACTGACTTCTGATTCTGCTGCGCCCTGTATTTTGAGTTCGGTGGTCATGTCTTCAATCCATTTCGTTCAATTGGCTTCTCATTGCCACGTCTCAATGTTTCAATTGGCTGTGTGGATAGTTTGGGAACAAATCAAGCCTTCTGGGCTTGATAAAGACTTTCTCTCCCTTGGTGAGCTGCAATTCGCGAAAACGCTCCTTGCTGATTTCAGCGTGCACCAGGTGTCTTTCTTCGTCGTTTTCGCGCACCAGCTCCAGCCTGACAATCGGACCTACCGATAGAATATGAACAATCTGCGCCGCTAGTGCCGCTTCACCGTTTTGGGTGCGCTCGACTTCGATTTCATGCGGGCGGACATAAGCAATGGCGGCCAATTCTTCCGCTTCCGCGTGTTCCGGCGCATCGACTTCCAGATCGCCGATCCAAGCACGGCCGCGATGCAAGCGGCTATGAAATAAATTAACGTTGCCAAGGAACTCGTACACGAACGGACTGGCAGGCTGTTCGTACACTTCATCCGGTGTGCCGATTTGCTCAATCCGGCCTTCGTTCATGACCACTACTCGATCGGCAACTTCCAACGCTTCTTCCTGATCGTGCGTGACGAACACACTAGTAATGTGCATGTCGTCGTGCAGTCTGCGGAGCCAGGAACGCAGTTCCTTGCGCACCTTGGCATCCAATGCGCCGAAAGGCTCATCGAGCAATAGCACTTTCGGTTCCACCGCCAGGGCCCGCGCCAGGGCAATACGCTGGCGCTGACCGCCGGAAAGCTGATGCGGATAGCGATCCGCCAGCCAATCCAGCTGCACCAGATGCAATAATTTCATCACGCGGTCATGGATCTCCTCTTTGGAAGGGCGGAATTTCTTCGGACGCACATTTAAACCGAAAGCGACATTCTCGAAAATTGTCATGTTGCGGAACAAAGCGTAATGCTGGAAGACAAATCCGACTTGGCGGTCGCGCACATGCTGATCGGTTGCATCTTCACCATGAAACAATACCTGGCCGCTGTCGGCGGTTTCCAGTCCGGCGATCACACGCAGCAGCGTGGTTTTACCGGAACCCGAAGGCCCCAGTAATGCCAGCAATTCACCGGAGTGCACTTGTAAACTGACATCATGCAGTGCGGTAAACGTGCCGAATTGTTTGGAGAGACTAATCACTTCAATGCTCATTCGAAACCTCGTTGTTTTTGATGTTGTTTGTTCCGGAATTCAATCAGTGTTTTCAGCGCTAGCGTCACCAATGCCAGCAACGCCAGCAGCGAAGCCACGGCAAACGCAGCCGCAAAGTTATATTCGTTGTAGAGAATCTCGACATGCAAGGGCATGGTATTGGTGCTGCCGCGGATATGACCGGAGACAACCGATACCGCACCAAATTCGCCCATTGCCCGGGCATTACAAAGAATAGAGCCGTACAGCAAACCCCATTTGATATTCGGCAGCGTCACATGATAGAAAGTTTGCCAGCCGCTTGCGCCCAGCACAACGGCGGCTTCCTCTTCCTCGGTGCCTTGAGCTTGCATCAGTGGAATCAATTCACGTGCGATGAACGGTACCGTTACAAACACGGTTGCTAACACGATACCGGGAACGGCAAAGATAATTTTGATATCGTGCTCCGCCAGCCATGGCCCTAGCCAGCCCTGCAAGCCAAACACGAGCACGTAAATCAACCCGGAAACCACCGGCGAAACCGAGAAAGGCAGGTCGATCAGCGTGATCAGCAGATTCTTACCGCGAAATTCAAACTTGGCGATAGCCCAGGCCGCTGCGATACCGAATACCAGGTTCAAAGGCACCGCAATGGCGGCTACCAGCAGCGTCAGTTTAATGGCGGAAACCGCATCGGGATCGGTGATTGCCGCCACGTAAACTTCCACACCCTTCTTGAATGCCTCATAGAAGACTGAAATCAGCGGGACGAACAGAAAGAGCGTTAAAAATACCAGCGCCAAACCGATCAAGGACCGGCGTACCCAAGCAGGTTCCTGTGTGGCGCGCTGCCGGAAGGTTTTACCGGCTAGGGGGAATGTAATCGTTGTGGTCATTATGGTTCTCAAGTTTGCATGCTGCGGCGCCGGCTCCACCATTGCAACAAATTAATAATCAATAACAGAGCGAAAGAAATCACCAGCATCACGACTGATAAGGCCGTAGCCCCGGCATAGTCATACTGTTCCAGCTTGGTGATAATCAACAGCGGTGTAATTTCGGAAATCATCGGCATATTACCGGCGATAAAAATCACCGAGCCGTACTCGCCGATTGCGCGTGCGAAAGCCAGCGCAAAACCGGTCATTAACGCGGGATAGAGTGCCGGGAAAATCACGCGCGTGAAGGTTTGCCAGCGGTTGGCGCCGAGTGTCGCGGCCGCTTCCTCCAGCTCGGCTTCAATATCTTCGAGTACCGGCTGCACGGTACGCACAACAAATGGCAGGCCGATAAAAGTCAGCGCTACAAAAATTCCCAGTGGTGTAAAAGCCACTTTGATGCCGAGCGGCTCAAGAAATTGTCCGATCCAGCCATTGCCGGCATACAGTGCTGTCAGTGCGATGCCCGCCACAGCAGTCGGCAGGGCAAAGGGGAGATCCACCAAGGCATCGACTATTTTCTTGCCGGGAAAATGATAGCGCACCAGCACCCACGCAACTAACAAACCGAAAAAGGCATTGACAGTGGCGGCCGCGAACGACGCGCCGAATGTCAACCGGTAAGAAGCCAGCACCCGTGGGG
>SSFX01000007.1:0-14882 GCA_008015635.1 Nitrosomonas oligotropha | reverse complement strand
TCGGCCATGCCGGGAAAACCAGCGATCATCGCGGATTCAAGACCGGGGTAGTTTTTAGCGACTAGAGCACCAAAGCCTTCGTATTCGGCTTCGACGCGCTGCGCATATTTTTTCACCGTTTGCCCGGCGGTTTTCTTGAACAGCGCGATCTGCGCCGCTTCGTAAGCCGCGTCAAAGTTTCTGCCCGCAGACTGGTAATTGTTGTAAAAGTAATTCGGGCTTTGCTGGTGCGTGGCATCCAATGCATCCAGCAGCTTCTGCGTTAACACGGCGTAGCGGTCATCGCCGGTTTTGCCCGCGTAGGCTTTTTGCAGGGTTTGGTATGCTTTGACGCGGAACTGCACAATGTTGAACGAAGCATTCACCCCACCGTCGAGGTAATCCATTTGCCCGTTTTCTAGCCGTACGCGGCCAATGTGGCAGGCGCCGCAAGTAAACGAAGCGTAGTCGATGTTGCCTTGCGCTTCGGCCCGCGATAAGCCGCTAAAACCGATACCACGCGCGGCCGGGAAAGTTTTTTGCCGCTCGTCGATAAACAGGCCGACCGCGTCGAGAAAATTCTCTTCGCTGCCCCACAGTTCCGGCGCAAGTTTCGGTAATAGCTTCAAAACAAGATAGGGAATGCCGTCGGCTTCGCTGAAAGCAAAATTGCCGAACCAGTCGTAAGCGACCTGATGCGACGCGAGATAGTCCGCTTTTTTCTGCACTATTTTGGCTTGCGCCTGCGGCCAGTTATCCGGCACCGGGCTGACATAGGCCGGAGGCGATGGAGCTTCCAGCGGATGCGAACTACAAGCTGCGAGGGTGATGGCGGATAGGGCAAACAGAACAGCGATCCGGTTTTTCATGGACATTCCTTATCGTGAGGTTGTATAGAAGGTTCCAGGCTGTGCGGCATTTCTCAGCGCGGGCCGATCTGCCGCATAGCTTTGATGCGGTGCATTGGGAGTGGATTAACCGGTTTTTGTGATTTTGTCCCGTGTTTATCTGCGTTACTGCACAGATGCGATTCAAGGATGATTGTAATGTAACTTTCAGGCAGTGGAATAAGTAATTCACGCTCGGGTTGCAACTATCCGGTTGCGGCTGAAAAGTTTTCAGGAGAAATTCCTGATTTCAATTATTTTCTCAGGGAGAGAAAACATGCAACTCCATAAATATCGAACAAGGTAAATGACACGCGCAAAGCTCAACAGGATGGGCGAATCGCGGTAGACTGACGGACTTTGTGTGTTGGAATCCGCGCTGCGTGATAAGGGAGTGACCGTACTGTGAACATTAAGAATTCGATCGAAACCAAACTGCAATCACTACAACCGCAGTTTCTGGAGGTGGTTAATGAAAGCCACCAGCACAATGTACCGGCAGGATCCGAATCCCATTTCAAGGTGACGGTCGTTTCCGATGCATTTCAGGGAAAAATGCTTTTAGCGCGTCACCGGATGGTGAATAAAATCCTGGCTGATGAGCTGGCGCAATCGATCCATGCGCTTGTTCTGCACACCATGACGATGGACGAATGGTTTGAAAAGAGTGGAACACGCAACGATTCGCCGCCATGCTTGGGGGGTTCCAAATCCCAATAGCTCGGGATGCGCACAACGCTTTGTCAGATCCGGAGAAACTTGAAGAAGAGAACCTCGATGCTTTTAAAGCAAAGTGGAGTTGTCCCCTTTGAACGGGCACATTAAGTTCTGTTTAAAGGAGAAATAAGATGACACAAAACTATAAGCCTGCTTACCCACCTGAGTTTCGCCAACAGATGGTGGAATTGGTAGCATTAGGCAAATGTCCGAAGCAATTATCGAAGGAATTTGGTTGCCACTACACTTCGATACAATCATGGTGTCGTGCGGCGGGCGTGCCCTATGGATCAAACAAGGTAATTGCCCCGGCTTCGGTCTTTGGGGGTGTTCCTTGAATAGTAACGAGCGGCAGGAGCTGCTGGAATTGCGCAAGAAGCTCAAGCGTGTAGAGATGGAGCGTGGCATATTGGCAAATGCTACGGCCTGGTTTGCAAACAACAAGGATTGATTGGGAAGGTATACCAACTAATCAGAGCAAACCGGGCGCAATTTCCGGCTCGTATTTTATGTGAGACACTGGGTGTATCGCACAGCGGTTAATATGACTGGGCAAAACGCACACCCAGCCAACGGGCCATTGCTAACTACCGATTGATCGAGCAAATCATGACGAAATATCACACAAGCGATGGTACGTATGGCCGCCCCCGCATTACCTTTGAATTAGCCGATCGTGGAGTCAGGGTCAATCACAAGCGCGACCGCCCTGCACCGGATTTAGTGCAATGTCATTTCAAGGCAACCAGCATCAACCAACAAAACAAAACAAAACTGAAGCAAGGCTGGCCATATTCTCCTGGATCGAAGCCTGGTATAACCCCACTCGCAGGCATTCCGGGCTGGGATATTTATCACCGAACAATTTTGAGAGAGAACTGAATGAGAATAATCAAATCGCGATAAACTGTAGTCCACTTTTACGGGTCGGGACCTTCTCGATTCCATGAAAAACTGTCCGTCAAAATGGGATAACTCCACTTGTCATACAACCGCTTATGCATCATTCCACAACTGCCGTTCGCCCTGAGCTTGTCGAAGGGCAGCGTGGTTCGACAGGCACAAGGCGAACGGGAAAAATCGCAAGACTAACGTGGTGGGTTGCTAAAACCAGTAAAGGAAACAACATACACGGCATGATTTGTTTGATTCCCAACTGGTGGCCCAACTCCTACTAATAGATTGCCTTGTGGTTCTAATGCGACATTGAAAGTCGCATTTCCCCAACTATGGAGTGTGAATTTTGCTGTTCTCTGCCCAAATCCTAAGAGCGATAACGAAAGACCCAATGTATCCGTTTTGTTGGCAGAAAATGGCTGTCTTAAATCATGGCCCAAACTCCCTGGTGGGGACGGCGGGTCAATATCCAGTAACCTATCACTAAAGAAATACTCCAGTGGTTTTCCGCCAGTTGTAGATAATCGAGCGGGCAAAAAGAATGGCCCAGTAAAAGCCGCAGCATGATAGATCAAGGAGCCCTTCGCATAACTGGCGATTCCATTATCCTGATTTGTAACGACGACAACACCAACTGATGCTCCATTAGCAGCGGCATCAATGATTTCAGTTAAATTTTTACCCATTTTTAATCCTTTGCATGAATATATTTCGAGTGATGACTACGCAAATTTGGGCAGCAAGTAAGCTAACTTGCCACCCCAAATACCTTACTTATTCCAATTACAGATAGAAACATAAATAATTTAATTATCTTAAATTATTATAAACAGCATGTTATATATTCTATAGATTCTCGTTTCTATCGAGAATTGGAATTACTCGGTAATTTGCCTTACATCGTATGACCCAAGGCCGCCGGTAGTACCTGTTTCGCCAGTCTTTCCCGTTAATCCGACATTTGCGCTACCAGGCGGAGGACCTGGGTCAAAATCTGAATGCGAGTAGGTCGTGCTCAATCCTCTACCCGTTTTGCCTGCAGCACCCGGTGCACCACCAATTCCCGGCAGCCCTCCCGATCCTCCTACACCACCTTCAACATGGTGTACTGGCGGGTTGCCTCCACTTAAATCTTTTTTATAGTACAGCGTGAAACTGCCGCCACGACCGCCATTGCCGCCGCGACCACCATCGCCACCGCTGCCGCCATCACCACCGCGGCCACCCCAGCCATTGGCTTCACAGTCTGCACCCCAACCACCATCACTGCCTTCACCGCCGTTGCCGCCTCGGCCTCCTTGCCCACCTGAACCACCCATACCACCACGGCAATCAGCTTCGATGCCACCGCGATATTCGACAACTTCAATGGTTACAGCACCACCTTGACCACCACCTGATGCAGCAGCGCCCCACCCCCCATCGCCCCCTCTTGATCCATTGACACCGTTCGTGGGTTCGTTGTCATCGAAAAAGCCACAATCTGCATCGATACCATTGGGAGTTGCTTTAGGAGGCGTCAGCCCTTCAGGTCCGGTAAAACCATTAACCCCATTGAATCCAACAGCAATAATATTAAGCATGATTTTCTCCTGTCAGTATGAAGTGTGGAACATAACGCTGTGTCGTACCAAGCGGCTCAAGAAAAGGATTAAATTGATCACCTTGAATCGAGTTTGCCTTGATTCTTACCCCACTTCCATTTATTACTATTCGGCCTCTTTGCTTGATTAATATATCGTTTACACTAATAAATTGCTGCTTCCCCTTAATCAGCAAGGTGGCATTTTGCTCAATAGTCAAATCACGAAAAAGGTATTTTGCAATGATTGATAAATGAGCAAGGCCAGCAGACGATAGACTTGCCTTCATGTCGAGCTTTGCAACACGCTCGGGTGGAACAGCACGAATGAAACGCCAAAAAGTTGATTGCTCATGAGCAGTTGCCTCTGAACTTGCCGCAGCAAAGTTACCAAAACGACGTAGATCAGGTCGATTGGTTCCTCGAACATTGACCATGGGTGAGAATGTATCTTTGCTTGTCAATGCGATTTGTGTCGCATCTTTTGTTGCATTGATCATTTGCTCAAGCGCTGTGCGAGAACTAACGATCTCATGATTGAAAAAATCCTCAAAGGTTTTGAGTTGCACTACCTGACGAGCAGCTTCCAAAGCGCCTTTGGGATTGTCGTCTAATGTAATGGTAGTGCCTTGTTGTACGATTAAGTCATCAGGCATATTTTCCTCGTCTATGTTTATTAAAGAATACATCCTTAAATTCCATTGCTCTACAGTATTCAAATGCAAAGCTGGCTTTCACAATACTTAAGCACTCAAAAAAGTGCTTCAATATTGAAAAGCAGTATGAATCAAAAAAATTCCAATATAAATATGGCATTAGAAGCATGTCTTTCGATAGATATTGATTCTGCGCGGTTTATGGAAACGTCGGTGCTGGAAGCCTATTCAGATTAAATAACTTATTATAAATTATGGTAATTTAACTAAACCATAGTGAATTCATGTTACGTGTTACAGTGAAGCCACCCTGTCTAAAGACACATGTCTTAAAGATGCCTCTTTGATCATTCTCAATCAGTAGAATGTGATTGGGTAATTAACGTAAGGTTGGGTGAGTGATGAACAATACAGCACAAGCATTACAAACGCAGATTGCAGTAGAAAGCATGTGGATCGCCATGGAACAAGGGCGTTATGTGTTTTTTGCCATGCTTTTTGTGTCCCTCTTTTTGATTTATGGGCTTTGGGATCATGCACCACACGATTTATTGATCGAGTGGTTTTTGCTGTCACAAAGTTTACATTTCATCGAATGGCGAATATTTCATTTTTATCGCCTGCATAAAGCGCGATTGGTGGTGAATTTTCGATGGGTTAGAATGATCGTGCTATTCTTGAATTTGGGGCTTGGCGTATGTTGGGTGCTGTGTATCGTGTGGTTTTTAGAGCCCACGCAACCTACCAATGTGATGCTCATCACAATGGCGTTGACCATTACAGTAACTGGCACTATGTTGGTGTGGTTCTTTTATTTGCCTATTGTTTTGGTCACCATGCTGCCGCCTGCGTTGACACTGATTGGTTCTTTGCTGCTTCAAGACGGTCGGGCATATCTCGCTACGAGTATTTTGCTTTCTTTGTTGAGTCTATTTGCCATCATCAGCAGCCTAAAACTCGCACAGATGTTGAATTATGCGCTACAACTCAATTTTGAGAATGCGACCTTACGTGAACAAAGTGATCAGGCACGCCAAGAAGCCGAGCAAGCCAATACAGCAAAAACGCGCTTTCTGGCAACCGCAAGCCACGATTTACGCCAACCCATCCATGCGCTCAATTTATTCTTTGCTGAGCTTTCTGATCGTGTGCAAGACGCCAACACGAGCGCATTGATCACGCAGATCAATAGCGCTATCAGAACGATGAATACCATGTTGAGCGCTTTGCTTGATGTTTCTAAGTTAGATGCCGGTGTGATCAAACCTGCGACTGAACCTGTGGATTTGGCTACCTTATTTACACGCTTAGCTTCTGAGTTTGTACCGATTGCGCAAGAAAATCACAATCGACTGCGCGTACAAATGACAGCTGCAGTCGTGCAAAGTGATCCCTTGATGCTAGAGCGTATGCTGCGCAATCTAATCAGCAACGCACTGCGCTATACGATGCAGGGTCGTGTTCTCGTTGTAGCCAGGGTTTACGATCAGCTTGTTCGGATATCCGTGATGGATACGGGCATGGGTATTCCTGCTGATCAGTTGGATAAAATTTTTATCGAATTTTATCAAGTGGGAAATCCTGCACGAAATAGGCAGCAAGGCTTGGGGTTAGGACTTTCGATCGTTAAAAAATTGGCTGATTTGTTAAAGCACCCAATCACCGTATCTTCAACGATAGGGGTAGGCAGTTGCTTTTCGATTACGCTACCCTTAGCGCAAATATCGCAGGATTTTTCTAGTGCAAAATTACCCGATGATTTCATTGATTTCTCTCTGGCAGGTTATCTAGTCCTCGTGATCGATGACGATGTGACCATCTTGGATGCAATGCGTAGTTTACTTACGTACTGGGGTTGTCGTGTGATGGTTGCCACGCATTCCAGCGATGCTTTGCAACAAATTGCAAGTGATGATTCAGAAATCGATTTGTTGATCATCGATTATCGCTTGAGTGAAAATCAATCAGGGATCGTTACGGCTAGAAAAATACAAAATCATGTGCGGCTTTCTTTGCCCGTGATATTGCTGACGGGCGACACTGCACCTGAAAGGCTACGGGAAGCCACTGCAAGCGGCTTTGCGTTGTTACACAAGCCAGTAGAAATTCCAATGCTACGTTCAATGATGGAAAAATTAGTGAGCTTGAAAACTACCGAGAATCAGAAAAGTTAAGAATTACGCAGCAGGCACAATGATTTTGGATGTAATAGCTTTTAAAACAGCCCCCGTTCTGTTGGCAACCTTTAACTTGAGCAGAATTCTACTTATGTGATTTTTAGTGGTGCCCATTGAAATACCTAATTTGAAGGCGATAATTTTGTCTGAATCACCTTGGGCTGCAAGCTGTAAAACTTCCATTTCTCGCGGAGTCAATGGTTCTGCTGCTACGCGATCCATCGCTTGCAATGCACTGGGCAGCCCAGGATTCATGAAAAATTTAATGCGGCTAATCAGCTCATTTCGATTGCAACTTTTATGAATACACTCCGTTGCACCACTTTCACGGGTTTTTCTCGCAATGTTGGGATCGTCTGATCCCGTTAACATGATGATAGGTACATGAGCACCCAGTGCTTGGCGCAAATTCGGTAAAGCCGTCAAACCATCCACGCCTGGCAATGCAATATCAAGCAACACCATATCGAGTAGATTGATGTGAGAAACTAGCCGCAATGCTTCAGCCATTGTGGAAGCTTCAATGACGAAGGTGTGTTCGCATGCTTTTTTCAAAGCGTATATCAATGATTCCCTGACAAGCACGTGATCCTCAATAAAAAGTACATTCATTAGAAAGCCTTTCTCCTTAAGTAAATCAACAGTCTACAGTATCTATTTATTCATATTGTAAAGCGCGCACCTAGCGATACGGTGTGTGTTTTCACACAAGGCAATCCACTTTGTATGGCTGCTGTAAACAGCCAGGATCGCAATTAAGTATGGCTGAAGAGTGGGGTGTTTATTGGGTTCGTACTTTTTGTTATTTATTAATAAAAAAATTAACGCGATTATGAGACTTCAGAAAGCCATACTGCAATGGTTAAAATGTAAGAAACCTCAGGGTTGTTTACAGAGAAGTTGATTGAAATAAGCGGTGAGTATTTCATTAGGGGTTCCATTAAATCAGGTCACCTATGGATCAAACCAGGTAATTGCCCCGGCTTCGGTCTTGAGGGGTGTTTCCTTGAATAGCAACGAGCGGCAGGAGCTGATGGAATTGTGCAAAAAGCTTAAGCGGGTAGAGATGGAGCGTGACCTATCGGCAAAAACTACAGCCTAGTTTAAGATTGATTGGGAAGGTATACCAACTAATCAAGGCAAACCGAGCACAATTTCCGACTCGTAGACTATGTGAAACATTGGGTGTATCGCACAGCGGCTACTATGACTGGGCAAAACGCACACTTAGCCAACGAACCATTGCTAACTGCCGGTTGATCAAGCAAATCATGATGATATATCGCACAAGCTATGGTACGTATGGCCGCCCCCGCATTACTGTTGAACTGGCCGATCTTGGCATTAAGACAAGCGCGTAGGCAGACTGAAGGGTGAAGCAGGGATTAAGGGAGTGAGCCGTAGACGTGGTTTTGTAATCACAACTCAACAGAGCAGGCATGATCGGTCTGCTCCGGACCTGGTGCAACATCATTTCGAGGCAGCTAGCATCAACCAACTATGGTTGCAGACATGACTTACATTCCTACCTGGGCAGGTTTTTTGTATCTGGCCGTGGTCATGGATGTATTCAGCCGTGAGGTAGTGGGCTGATCTTTCGGCGAAGCCATGACAGCAAACCTGGTGATCAGTGCGTGAACATGGCATTAATCACCCGTAAACCGGGCAAAGTGATTCACCACAGTGATCAAGGCAGTCAA
Source organism: Nitrosomonas oligotropha (assembly GCA_008015635.1). GTDB lineage: Bacteria > Pseudomonadota > Gammaproteobacteria > Burkholderiales > Nitrosomonadaceae > Nitrosomonas > Nitrosomonas oligotropha_B. The sequence goes on along the minus strand of SSFX01000007.1, from coordinate 6,287 downwards.
TATACCAGCGTTGGGTTCGACAAGCGATGTAAAGAGATGAGAGTTCGCCCTTCTTTGGGCAGTGTGGGTGATACCTATGATAACGCAATGGCTGAGAGCTTTTTCGCTTCCCTGGAATGTGAGCTGATCGACAGGCGCTCATGGAAAAACAAAACTGAAGCAAGGTTAGCCATATTCACCTGGATCGAGTCCTGGTACAACCCCACTTGCAAGCATTCCGGACCGGGATACTTATCACCGAACAATTTTGAGAGAAAACTGAATGAGAATAATCTAATCGCGATAAACTTTAATCCGCTTTTACCGGTCGAGACTTTCTCGATTCTATGAAAAACTGTCCGTCAAAATGGGATAACTCCAAAGTACCAGACCCTTGCAACCGGGGCGCGCTCTGAGATAGATCGGGGAAATCAAGACACGGGAACACCGGAATTCTGGAATCAGGATAACAACGACAAATAGATTTCCCGGTAAGCCGTTGCGCTGGTATGCCAGCTGAAGTCTTTTGCCATGCCGTTTTTCTGCAAGCGATGCCAGATTTTTTTGTCATGATAAGCCGCTGCCGCGCGTTTGATGGTGACAAGTAGATGCTCCGCGCTCATTATGTCGAATACAAATCCGCTGGCGCTGCCATTGGCCAGGGTTTGCGGCGCACAGTCGACTACGGTGTCGAGCAGGCCACCGGTTGCATGTACTACCGGCGGCGTGCCGTAGCGCTGGCTGTACATTTGATTCAAGCCGCACGGTTCAAAGCGTGATGGCATCAGAAAGCAATCCGCGCCGGCTTCGATCAAATGCGATAGCGCTTCGTTAAAGCCGATGCGCACGGCGATGGTGCCGGGATGAGCCTGCGCCAGCATCGACAGCTGATGTTCCAATTGTGCTTGGTCGCTGCCGAGCACGATCAGTTGTGCGGGGATTTTTACCAGTTGCGGCGCGATTTCGATCAGCATGTCGATTCCTTTCTGGTGGCTCAAGCGGCTGATCACACCGAATAATGGGATCTCGGCATTTACCGTCAATTCCATCTGCTGTTGCAATGCGCTCTTGTTGAGCGCTTTATCCGCGAGTTTTTTAATGCTGTAGTTTTTGACCAGATGCCGGTCGGCCGCGGGATCCCACTCGTTGACGTCAATGCCGTTCACGATTCCGGTCAAATGGCTACGGCGCGCGGCCAGTAATCCTTGCAAGCCGAATCCCAACGGTTGCGCTTGGATTTCCTCCGCGTAGTTTGGGCTGACCGTGGTGATGTGATTGGCATAAAAAAGCCCTGCTTTGAGAAACGATAGATTGCCGTAATATTCCACGCCGTTGATCGCGAAGCTGTGCGGCGGCAATCCCAGCTGCACCACGCTGCCGGGCGGGAAAATACCCTGGAATGCGAGGTTGTGGATTGTCATCAACGTGGCGGCTTTTTTACCGGGGTGAAAATGCAGGTAAGCGGGCGTGAGACCGCTTTGCCAGTCGTTACAGTGCGCAATGTGCGGGCGCCAGGCGATCGGACTGGCATCGCTGGCCAAAATAGCGCCGATTCTCGACAGTAAGCCGAAACGCAGCGCATTGTCCGGCCAGTCGCGTCCGAATTCATCCATGTAAGGCCCGCCATCGCGGTTATACAATCCCGGGCAGTCGATGACAAAAACCGGAATATGCTCGGCTTTGCTCAGCGAAAGCCGCGCCGACAGCAAGGTGGCGGGGGGGAATTGCGGCAATGCCGTGAACTCGGCCACTTTGGACTTGTATTTAACTCCGGCCAGGACTTGCGGGTAACCCGGCAGCAGCAGCCGCACATCGGTATGCAATGCGCGTAATGCGGCGGGCAATGCCGCGCTGACATCGCCTAAACCGCCGGTTTTACAAAGTGGAAAAACTTCCGGCGTGATGAATAGAACACGCAGTTCTTGCGGTGAAGGCATGAGGATTGTCTACTGGTTGGCCTTGAAGTAACCGATCAAGCCGTTGGTGGATGCGTCATGCGAAGTCACGGCACCGTCTTGTTGCAGTTCGGCCAGGATTTTTCCGGCCAGCTGCTTGCCCAGCTCCACGCCCCATTGGTCGAACGGGTTGATATTCCAGATCACGCTTTGCACGAACACTTTATGTTCGTATAGGGCAATCAATGCTCCCAGCGTTTCAGGATCGAGTTTTTTGAACAGGATTGACGTGGTCGGTCGGTTGCCGGGAAAAATTTTGTGCGGCAGCAATTGTTCCAAGGCGTCCGCGCTCATGCCCAGAGCGGCAAGCTCGGCACGGACTTCCTGCGCATTCTTGCCGGTCATCAGGGCTTCCGTCTGGGCGAAGAAATTCGCCAACAGCATGCGATGGTGATCGCCGACCGGATAATGGCTTTGGCAGGGCGCGAGGAAATCGGCGGAAACGGTTTGCGTGCCCTGATGCAATAATTGATAGAACGCATGCTGGCCATTGGTGCCAGGTTCACCCCAGACGACCGCGCCGGTGGCGTAATCGACCGCTTCGCCGTCACGGGTGATGCGCTTGCCGTTGCTTTCCATTTCCAGCTGCTGCAAATAAGCGGGAAAGCGATGCAGTGATTGATCGTACGGCAATACCGCATGGGATGATGTGGCGAAAAAATTGATTTGCCAGATACCGATCAGACCGAGCATCACGGGCAGGTTTTTTTCCAGCGGCGCCGTGGCGAAGTGTTGATCCATGGCGCGCGCACCGGCGAGCAGCGCATAAAAGTTATCCATGCCCACGGCGAGTGCAATCGGCAAGCCGATCGCCGACCACAACGAATAACGCCCGCCGACCCAATCCCAGAATTCAAACATGTTATCCGGATCGATGCCGAATTTCTCCACGGCGGTGCGATTGGTCGATACCGCGACAAAGTGCTGCGCGATGTCCTGCTCGCCGCCGCCATGCGCCAGAAACCAGGTGCGCGCGGCGTGCGCGTTGGTGAGCGTTTCCTGCGTGGTAAAGGTTTTCGAGGCGATGATGAACAAGGTTGTCTCAGGATTGAGATGGCACAACGTGGCGGATAATTGCGCGCCGTCGATATTGGAAATGAAATGCGGTGTGATGCTGTTGAGCTGGTAAGGCTTGAGCGCTTCGGTCACCATCACCGGGCCGAGATCCGAGCCGCCGATGCCAATGTTGACGATATCGGTGAACATTTTGCCGGTGTAGCCTCTACGCGCGCCGCTGTGCACCGCGATGGTGAAACGCTCCATTTGTTTCAACACGCGTTTGACTTCCGGCAACACGTCGATGCCATCCACATGGACCGGCTGCTCGCTGCGCAAGGCGATATGCAATGCGGCGCGCTGCTCGGTCGAGTTGATTTTTTCTCCCGCAAACATGCGCCCGATCCAATCGCTCAGTTTTTGCTGCCGTGCCAGTGCCAGCAGCAGATTGACCGTTTCCTGATTGACCGGCTGCTTTGAATAATCGAGCAGAATATCGTTGAACAGCAGCGAAAATTTCTCAAAACGCTGCGGATCTTGCTGGAATAAACTGCGCAAATGCTGTTGCGCCATGACGGATTGATGTGCCTGTAAAGCAAGCCAAGCGGATGATTGCGAAAGGGATGGCATGATGTTTTAGTTGCTGAGAATGATGGGTTGTGCAGATTGCCGATTCATTGATTACGGTTTGCGTGTATTAATTTGCAACGTGACGATCAATTCCGGTGCTGTGACCGGCCATTCCAGGATAAGCGTCGTTGCCTGCATGATTTTTTCAAAGCCGCTCTCGGATTGTGACACCGAGAAATGCGGGTGTGCACGTAATGTAACCGGATGAGATGTCGTCAGTGTGACACTGCCGCCCAAGGTGTCATCGTCCAGGGTGAGTTCGGATAAGCCGGTCAATTCGAGCCACTGGCCAAAGCCGCCGGGAATTTTACCTTGATAAATATAGCGTCCGCCGACACCGTCGCAGCTCGGCATGGCCAGATTGATCTCAGTGCTGAAGCTGTGCGCCAGCTTGGCGGTGAAATGATAGGTGACTTGCAGCCGGTTGTTGTCCAGCATAATCAGTTTATGCACCGGATACGCGGTGTTTTCCGACTGGAAGTGGTTGTTTTCAAGTGCTGAAGCCAAAGACCGGTAGGTGATGAACATGCCGTCCAGGCGATCGACGAACAGATTGCGCGGATGATCGTCCGGCATAATGTCTTCGGCGCTGATTTCATGTTTATAGCTGATTCTATCATGCGCGGAGGCGATGCCGCTGGCGGTGAGGCTGGATGGAGCGCCCGCGCCCGGTTGAATTTTCTGATAATAATGTTCGACCTGGCAGCGCAGGGTATCACCAAAGTTATGCCGGAGTGGATAGGCATCCAGCTCGCAAATGCTGGCGAAGCGATCGAGTTTCAGCACGGCTTGCAGAATGCCATTGTGTAAATAAGTTTCTTCCACGCCATCCAGATCGGTATCTTCGGTGAAATAGGCTGCGCGCGGCGCGCAGGCGTCGAGCAATGCTTCCAGTTCAACCAGCGCGTTGTAGACGGCGCGGCGCAGATGCGGCAGGTACAGCCCGCCGAATAGGCCGTGCCAGTAGGCATCGTTGGCCTGCGATTCATAAAGCTTTTGTTGCATTAGTGCGCTGCGATGCTTTTCCGGCAGTGCATTCAATCGCGCGGATAGACTCAGCATGCGCTTATGCATCCAGTTGGATTCCGGGTAGCGCGAGAAAAAGTTTTTCCAGATGCCGCCGCGTAAGAATGCTTTTTTGTGTTCGTACCAGCCGCTGGTTTTGGCTTGCTGTACCAGATCCGCGTAGGTATTGGCGGATTGCGCGGGCAAGGTCCATTCGTTCATTTCAATGTACGAAACCGTGGGCAGGTAAACGATGCCACGGGTTTTTTCGCTGGCGTGATATTCGCTGTAGTGCTGCGTGCTGATTTTGTTTGAAGCGAGCACACCCTGAATGAAACGTTCGAGCCAGCCTTTTTCGTATACCCACTGGTAAGTTTCCGGCCAGATGCCGAATTTTTCGATGTCATCAAAATAAATCGCTGCTGCACGGGTATTTTGCGAATGCTGATCGGCAAGTGATTCCAGATAGGCGATGGTTTCTTCGACCGGGGAAAACGGAATTTTGTAGCGCAGCGATTCGGAAATCGGGAATAAATCGAGCTTATGAGAATCTTCTTCGGTGGTGAAGTAACCGTTCAATTCCTCCGGTGTTTTGCCAGCACAGAGAAAATGGTAGTCATCCACGGTGACATAACGGATGCCGCAATCCGCCAGCGAAGGAACAACGGTGGATTCCCATACGCGTTCGGTGAGCCATGCGCCTTGCGGGCGTTGACCGAATTTTGCCGCCAGTTTATTGGAGAAAGCGTCAATCTGCCCGGTGCGGTCGCGGTTGGGAATGACTGCCAGCACTGGTTCGGTATCGCCAGCGCCGAATAACTCCACTTGCCGCCGCGCGACCATTTCGTGCAGTAATACCATATCATCGGGAAAACGCTGCAACAGGTAATCAAGCAGCCAGCCGGAAAAGTGCACGGAAAAACGGAAGTCCGGATAGCGGTAAAGTACTTGCAGAAACGGTTTGTAACAGCGCAGATGCGCGTCTTCGAGCACTTCGGGGAAATTACCGACGGGCTGGTGCGCATGCACACCGAAAAGTAGCGATACACGTTGTGACATTCAATGATCCTGGTAGTCGTTTTTAAAAACCAGCGCGGCCGCACACCCGATTCGACAACTGCGCGAGGCAGTTGGAGCTGATCAGATGCTACGAAGACCGCCGCATGGCGCTGCTTGCTTCGTTTTGCTCATTGCCTTTGCTAATCGATTCCTGTAATGCCGGTGGTACCGGCAGTTTAAGTAAGCGATACAAATTCATCAGGTTCAACCGGAACAGATGATCGAAACTGGCGACCGAGTGCGCCGGGTTGTAATCGCCAAACCACCAGAACCAGTCGGAGCTTTCGCAGGAGGCCAATTGCCGGCTGGCTTCGATTTTCTTTTCTTCGCTTAAGCGATCGCTTTGCATGACCAAGTCAAAACTCTGTTTTGCGGCGCAGAGCATATCCCAGGCATGATTCTTTTCCTTGTCGCCGATCCAGGTGGAGAAGGTGCCATACACCCAGCTTCCGGCCGCCAGCGTTGGCAATATTCTAATCATATTGGTTTTCTCCGTATCGGCGATATAGTTCCGGTACGTCGTGGTGCGGATAAACGGATGGTTCTCGAGCAAACCATAGAGATCATCGAGAAAATAAAAACCATTGTAGGGATACGACTCCCAAGCGTTTTCTCCATCGAGAATCACGCTGACCACCGGATTCTCGCCAGCGGGGGTGCCAT
>SSFX01000097.1:0-35196 GCA_008015635.1 Nitrosomonas oligotropha | reverse complement strand
TTGATGACGCTGTGCCAAAAAGCGTATACCGCAGGATTTGCAGCGTTTAAATGAACACGAGACACGTAACCGTGCGTGAGTAAATTCAGCGCGATTCCTGCGCTTCCGGCATAGGGCTCAACATAATGTCCACCCAGTAAATCATTGTGCGCAAAAATTATTTTAAAAAAGCTTGGTATATTGCTTCTTCCTTTAGGGTAACGCAGCGGGGTATTGAACTTCATAGAAGACTCCATCGTGAATTTGATGCGACGCTCATACTAAACTCATACACAAAATTGAAAGCATATTTTTATTATACATTTTCGGTGAAAAATAATTTGCAATCAGTGGTTTGTAACATTTCTGTAATAAAACTCTCCCGGAGTCTTTAGCATCAGATTGTTGAATAGTCGAGAATTTCTGGAAATATGCCAAAAAGGCGGTCAATCTGAATAGCTGCTTCGTATGCTAGGGAAACGCCGGACGCCGGGAAGTTTTTAAGGGAAATGGAAGGGGTAATGACCTGGCCAGTCCTCGCATCATCCGCCGGAAATTGCGATTGCTGAATTCTTCGTAAATCTGGCAAGTCCCTAATTTTCGACAACCGTTGCAAATTAGCATCACGCATCAGTGTAATCTTAACTGCCTGATAGCAATTAATCTTAATCAAAAGATGATCGATTTTTTGATTGCAAATTAAAAAAACCGCAAAATTTTCCTGCACAAAAAATAATTTGTGTTGTACCATTGGTGCCATAGCATTCTCCATCAACCACTATATATTGTGGTTCTATTCAAATAATGCTATTCCATTGAATCAACAGAAATTTGTATTTTTCTTTGATGAATCACCAGTCAGGAGGAATCACCGATGCAGCTTACGACAGAACAAACTCACCTCAAACCTGTTTCCGGAAATCAAAGTTTTATGGATACACCCGCGCAAAATCCCCGTTTTTCCCAGCATAAAGTCATCCGCCGCAACGGTGCGGTGGTGTCGTTCGAGCCGGGCAAGATTTCAGTTGCGCTGACCAAGGCGTTTATCGCCGTCGATGGCGGGCAGGGCGCGGCATCGGTGCGGGTACGCGAAGTAGTGGCCGGGTTGACCAACGATGTGGTGAATGCGCTGCTGCGCCGCCAGCCGGATAGCGGCACGTTCCATATCGAGGATATTCAGGATCAGGTCGAGCTGGCGTTGATGCGCTCGGGCCAGCACGATGTGGCGCGCGCTTATGTGCTGTACCGCGAGGAACGCGCGCGCGAACGGGCCAAGCTGAAACAGAAATCGGCCGCCGAGACCGCGGCGGAAACGTTGTACGTCGTCGATAACGGCCAGCGCGTGCCGCTCGACATCGCCAAGTTATCCGCATTAATCGAATCCTCCTGCGCCGGTTTGGGCAATACCGTCGATCCCGCGCTGATTCTGAAAGCCACTGTCAAGGATTTGTACGATGGCGTGTCGCTCGATGAAGTCAACAAATCGCTGGTGCTGTCGGCGCGCGTGCTGATCGAGAAAGACCCGGCGTACAGCTATGTCACCGCGCGCTTATTATTGAACAACGTGCGCCACGAAGTGCTGGGCGAGGAAGTGACGCAACAGGCGATGCACGCGCAGTATCAGGAATACTTCCCGGTGTTCATCAAACGCGGCATCGAAGCCGAATTGCTCGACCCGCGCCTGGCGCAATTCGACCTGAAGCGCCTGGCCGAAGCGCTGGATGCGGATCGTGACCTGCAATTCGATTATCTCGGCTTGCAAACGCTGTACGACCGTTACTTCCTGCATATCAAGGAACGCCGCATCGAATTGCCGCAAGCGTTCTTCATGCGCGTGGCGATGGGGCTGGCGCTGAACGAGATCGACCGCGAAGCGCGTGCGATTGAGTTTTACCACGTGCTGTCGAGTTTCGATTTCATGAGCTCGACGCCGACGCTGTTCAATTCCGGCACTTGCCGCTCGCAATTGTCGTCGTGCTACCTGACCACCGTGCCGGACGATCTCGACGGCATTTACGAGGCGATCAAGGAAAATGCGCTGCTGGCCAAATATGCCGGCGGTCTGGGCAACGACTGGACGCCGGTGCGGGCGATGGGCGCTCGCATCAAGGGCACCAACGGCAAATCGCAAGGCGTGGTGCCATTCCTGAAAGTGGTGTCCGATACCGCCGTGGCGGTCAATCAGGGCGGCAAGCGCAAGGGTGCGGTATGCGCGTACCTGGAATGCTGGCATCTGGACATCGAGGAATTCCTGGAATTGCGCAAAAACACCGGCGACGACCGCCGCCGCACGCACGACATGAACACCGCGACGTGGATTCCCGATTTGTTCATGAAACGCGTCATGGACGGCAGCGACTGGACGCTATTCTCGCCGTCGGATACGCCCGATTTGCACGAAAAATTCGGCCAGCAATTCGAGCAAGCGTATCTCGGCTACGAAGCGAAAATCGAACGCGGCGAGCTGACGCTGTACAAAAAAATCCCGGCGGTGCAATTGTGGCGCAAGATGCTGAGCATGCTGTTTGAAACCGGCCATCCGTGGATCACGTTCAAGGATCCGTGCAACGTGCGTTCGCCGCAGAACCATATCGGCGTGGTGCACAGCTCGAATTTGTGCACGGAAATTACGCTGAACACCAACGACAAGGAAATCGCCGTGTGCAATCTCGGTTCGGTCAATCTGCTCGCGCATCTGAAAGACGGCGCGCTCGATCTGGACAAGCTGAAACGCACCGTGCGCATCGCCATGCGCATGCTCGACAACGTCATCGACATCAATTTCTACGCCGTCGCCAAAGCGCGCAACGCCAACCTGAAACACCGGCCGGTCGGCCTGGGTATCATGGGATTCCAGGATTGCCTGCATCAGCTGGGCATTCCTTATAGCTCGAACGAAGCGGTGGAATTCGCCGACCGTTCGATGGAAGCGGTGGCGTATCAGGCCTACTGGGCATCGACCGAACTGGCGCAAGAGCGCGGCTGCTATAGCAGCTACAAAGGCAGCTTGTGGGATCGCGGCATCCTGCCGCACGACACGCTGGAAGTGTTGCGCCAGGAGCGCGGCGGTTTTGTCGAAGCGGATTTGTCCGCGACGCTCGATTGGGACGCATTGCGCGCGCGCATCCAGCAATACGGCATGCGCAATTCCAACTGCCTGGCGATTGCGCCGACCGCGACGATTTCCAACATCGTCGGCGTGTCCGCCAGTATCGAACCGACGTATCAGAATCTGTACGTCAAATCCAATTTGTCCGGTGAATTCACCATTGCCAACAAATCGCTGGTCAACGATCTGAAAAAACTCAATTTGTGGGACGAAGTGATGATCGCCGACCTGAAATATTTTGACGGCGCGATCAGCAAAATCGACCGCATTCCGGACAGTATCCGCACGCTGTACGCCACCGCATTCGAGATGGATCCGCGCTGGCTGATCGAAGCGGGCGCGCGGCGGCAGAAATGGATCGATCAATCGCAATCGCTGAATATTTACATGGGCGGGGTTTCCGGCAAGAAATTGGACGAAACCTACAAGCTGGCGTGGCTGCGCGGTCTCAAAACCACGTATTACCTGCGTTCGATGGGTGCGACGGCGGCGGAGAAATCCACGGTGCGCGCCGGTTCGTTGAACGCGGTGCCGTCCGACGGCGGCGTGGTCAAAGCCGCGGTGGAAGTATCCACGGTGGAAATCAAATATTGCGCCATTGATGACGAGAGCTGCGAGTCCTGCCAGTAAAGAACAACTAGGAAACGCTGAATTAATCGATGTTTCCTCAACAATATGAATAAAGGAGTAAACCCCATGCTGACATTTGAAGACGAACCGCAACAACCGCAAACACCGCCGGTCAACGCCATGCCGCGCACTGCGCACGATTTTGAATTGCCGCTGGCTACACCGGCGCAGGATGACCGCGATCACAGTGCCGCCAGCCACTCAGCAGGTACGGAAGGCGCGCAAGACGTGGCGGGCAGCGCGAACCGCCGCATCTCAGTCGAGGACAAATCCATCATCAACTGCAAAGCGGACGTCAATCAACTGGTGCCGTTCAAGTACAAATGGGCGTGGGATAAATACCTCGGCGCTTGCGCCAACCATTGGATGCCGCAGGAAATCAGCATGAGCCGCGACATCGCGTTGTGGAAAGACCCGAACGGCCTGACCGAGGACGAGCGCCGCCTGGTCAAGCGCAATCTCGGCTTTTTCGTTACCGCCGATTCGCTGGCGGCGAACAACATCGTGCTCGGCACCTACCGCCACATCACCAACCCGGAATGCCGCCAGTACCTGCTGCGCCAGGCGTTCGAGGAAGCGATTCATACCCATGCGTATCAATACATCGTCGAATCGCTGGGCCTGGACGAAGGCGAAATCTTCAACGCCTACCATGAAGTATCGTCGATCCGTGACAAGGACGAGTTTCTGATTCCGTTCATCGACACGCTGACCAATCCCAACTTCAGAACCGGCACCTTGGAAACCGACCAGCAATTGCTGAAAAGCCTGATCGTGTTCGCCTGCATCATGGAAGGCTTGTTCTTCTACGTCGGCTTCACGCAAATCCTGGCGTTGGGCCGGCAAAACAAAATGACCGGCGCGGCGGAGCAATACCAATACATTCTGCGCGACGAATCAATGCACTGCAATTTCGGCATCGACGTCATCAACCAGATCAAAATGGAAAATCCGCATCTGTGGACCAAAGCGTTCCGCGACGAAATCAGCGCGCTGATGCAAAAAGCCGTCGCATTGGAATACCGCTACGCCGAAGACACCATGCCGCGCGGCGTGCTCGGCATGAATGCGCCGATGTTCAAGGAATACCTGCGCTACATCGCCAACCGCCGCTGCCAGCAAATCGGTCTGGACACGCTGTACCCGAACGCCAACAACCCGTTCCCGTGGATGTCGGAAATGATCGATTTGAAGAAAGAGAAGAATTTCTTTGAGACGCGGGTGACGGAGTATCAGACGGGGGGGGCGCTGAGTTGGGATTGAGGGTTGAATGATCAAGTCGGCATCTACAACAGACAAAGATCAATTAAAGAATGTCGGGCATTATGCTGCGGCATTTATTGATTTGCTTGGCCAACGTGAGAAATTCCAAGGAATGAATTTGCTTCCAATAGCTGAAACCGAGGAAGAAAAAGAGAAAGTATTCAAAATAATCAAAGAAACTATTGGTCCCATCGATAAACTTCAACGACGGGCTACTGAAATGATGGAAAGTAGCAATCCAAACCCGGATTCAAAACTAAGGGCGATGCTTCCCTCATCAGATCAAACTAAGTGGGATGAAATGATACGCGCAACAATTACGACACAGCGATGGTCGGATGGCCTCTTCCTATTCACTTCGCTAGCGGAAGACCTCGTAAAGTGCCCATTGAATGCTATTTTCCGTATGTTTGGATTGACCGGTGTACTTTGTTTTATGGGCTTGGCGACCAAACAACCGTTGCGTGGTGCGATCGAAGTAGCTTGGGGCGTAGAACTACAACCTGGTGAATTGTATGGTCCTGTCGTTGCCAGAGCCTACGAACTAGAGAGTGAGGTTGCTGCATATCCACGAATAGTTATTGGTCCATATCTTGTTAATTATCTTGAGCTTCAAAGCAAGAATGCAAGCGAAGAACATCATGACATGGTGAATCAGCAACTTGCGTCACTTTGCTTAAAGATGCTACTCCGTGATACAGACGGTCATTGGTTACTTCACTATCTTGGGGCTGATTTCAGAATCGCAGTTACCGGATCAATTCATGGCCAACTCTATTCATCGGCTAAATCTTTTGTGAATTCTCAATTAAGTGAACATCAACGTAAGCAGAATACTAAACTTGCATTTAGATACGCCCACCTTCAACAGTACTTTGAAATTTATTCCCCAGACCATGAATAACGTTAGACCTAACTCAAATATTCGTTGTGCATAAATACGAGAATTTCAAACGATGATCATGGAAAATCAGTGCCCCTATTAATGTAAAAATTTCAAGAAATAAAGTTTCACAAAGATCTGAATCCTTATATTTTTGTTGAAACACTTATTTTAGGCTTATAATCATAAGTGTGAATGACATCGATTGGAAACCGAAAGCACTGAAACAGGTTGAGAAAATCAAGACTGCTGCCGTGCGTAAAAGAATTTTTACTGAAGTTCAGTCATTGGCTTATTTTCCTGATTGCCAGGGTGTCAAGAAACTCGCCAATCATGCGTATAGCTACCGGCTGCGGGTTGGTGACTACCGGGTATTTTTCGAGTTTGACGGTAGCGTACATGTGATTGATATTGAAGAGGTGAAAAAACGCGATGAGCGCACTTATTAATTACCAAACCATCCTGGATAGCAACGGAAAACCGGCTTTTGTCGTCGTGCCTTATGCTGAGTTTGTCAAACTTCCCGGCGTGGTACGCCCGGGCATGATCCCCAACGAGGTCGTTGGCAAGCGCATCATGAATGAAGTCAGTATGCTCGCCGCCTGGCGCGAATACCTGATGCTGACGCAAGAGGAAATGGCCAAACGCATGGGGATTACGCAAGCCGGTTACGCGCAGATCGAAGCTGCCAAGCGCCCGCGCAAGGCAACGCTTGAAAAAGCCGCCGCGGCTATGGGCATCACTTTGGAACAGCTCGCGTATTGAAGAGCGAACGTGTAGGCCGGAGTGAGGTACGAACCCCAACACAACAGAGCCGCCAATCGTTGGGCTTCATTTCATTCAACCCAACCTACGGTGTTGATGGATTTTGCAATCTTCCCTAGCAAACGAATCTGTCCTCTTCGATATTTTTGTTCATATATAGATGTTAATTAATTATTGATATGTTCATTTTTATGTATTAATATGATTAATAATATGGACATATTAATATGAACAAAAACCAAGCATCACTCGCTAGAAAGCAATTGGAAAGACGGCTCGCACCCTTGCGCGAGGCAGGGGTTGTTGCACCGCCACGAGGATGGATAAAGGCCATTCGTGAAGCACTTGGCATGACTGCCCGCCAGCTTGCCGCACGGATGGATGCTTCCCCTTCGCGTATTCCGGTGATCGAAAAAGCGGAAGTGACTGGCGCAACTACGATCAAGACCTTGCGTGAAGCTGCCGAGGCAATGAACTGTACCTTTGTGTATGCTTTCGTGCCGGCAAAACCGCTCGATGATATTCTGCGTGAGCGTGCCATCCAGAAAACGCGCAAAGACATTGCCCGACTCGATCACACCATGCGACTGGAAAACCAAGCTTTGCTCAAATCCGATCTCGACGATGAACAGCGGCGCATGGTCGAGCTTATCCTATCAGGCTCACTAAAAGGGTTATGGGAGGATAAGTAGCATTGTCATGCCAGATCCATTATTTATCGATGACGATGATACTAATACCCCACTTACAGACGAAGAGCGTGAGCAGCTTATTCCTGCCTATATCACGTTGCGGCACGAACTCAACGAAGCGGAGCAAATCAACATCGGCCAGGCGTTGCGTTGGGCTACCGCACGCAAGAAACGGGATGTGCTTGATCAAAATTTCTTGCGCCAATTGCACAAGCGCATGTTTGGGGATGTGTGGCGTTGGGCAGGGCAATATCGCACCTCAGCCCGCAACATTGGTGTCGATGCCTATCGGATCACAATGGATGTGCATCAAGCCATTGGCGATGCTTGTTACTGGATCGAACATAAGACCTACCCTCCGGATGAAATTGCGGTGCGGTTTAGTCACCGCCTTGTTGCAATCCATCCGTTTCCCAATGGAAACGGACGCTTCTCGCGTTTTATCGGCGATCTTCTTGCCCAGCAGCTTGAGCAGGAGCCATTCACATGGGGGCGTGCAAATCTGGTCGATGCCGGAGAAACCCGCGCTCGCTATATTGAAGCCTTACGTGCCGCTGACAATCACGATATAAAGCCACTTCTGCTATTTGCGCGTTCTTAAGGAAACGCTGATTAATTCGGCGAACGAGAGGAAGCATGAGGCGCATTGGACGCAGCAGCCAAGACATATCAACAAGATAGGCGAGGATGCGAGTACCGCGCAACGAAGTGATTCGTTCGTGCAATCAACTAATCAGCGTTTCCTTAACTGTTGGAATGATAAACTCATGGTAATTCAGCGATTCGTTGGTGAACCAGAACCGCAATTTATTCAATGATCTAATTTGATGAGGTAACTACCTATGCAAACCCGTGAAGAACGCGACACTATGGGCGTGGTCGAGGTGCCCGCCGCCGCATTGTGGGGCGCGCAAACGCAGCGCTCGTTGCAGAATTTTAAGATTTCCGGCGAGCGCATGCCGGTGGCGCTGATTCACGCGCTAGCCCGGGTTAAGCGCGCCGCCGCCAAGGTCAATCACGATTTGGGGTTGCTCAACGCGGCGAGTGCGGCGGCGATCATCGAAGCGGCCGACGAGGTGATTGCTGGGGATTTCGACGATCAGTTTCCGCTGGTGGTGTGGCAAACCGGTTCCGGCACGCAGACCAACATGAACGTCAACGAAGTGCTGGCGAACCGCGCGTCGGAAATTATCGGCGGCGGGCGCGGTGCGGATCGCAAAGTGCATCCGAACGACGACGTCAACAAAGGGCAATCGTCCAACGACGTGTTCCCGACCGCGATGCACGTCGCCGCGGTGCAGGAATTGCAGCAGTGCTTGATTCCGGCGATTCAGTTATTGCGCGGCACCTTGGCGGCCAAAGCGCAGGCGTTCGAGGCCATCGTCAAAATCGGCCGCACGCATTTGCAGGATGCGACGCCGTTGACGCTGGGGCAGGAGTTTTCCGGTTATGTGGCGCAACTGGATCACGGGTTGAAGCATGTGCAGGCGGCGTTGCCGCATGTGTGCGAACTGGCGCTGGGCGGCACGGCGGTCGGCACCGGGTTGAACGCGCACCCGGAATTTGCCGGTCGCGTCGCGGCGGAGTTGTCGCGCTTAACCGGGTTGCCGTTCGTCACCGCGCCGAATAAATTCGAAGCGCTGGCAAGTAACGACGCGCTGGTGCACGCGCACGGCGCATTGAAAACACTCGCTGCATCGCTGATGAAAATCGCCAACGATATCCGCTGGCTGGCGTCCGGGCCGCGCTGCGGCATCGGCGAATTGCGCATTCCCGAGAACGAGCCGGGCAGTTCGATCATGCCGGGCAAGGTCAATCCGACGCAATCGGAAGCGATGACGATGGTGTGCTGCCAGGTCATGGGCAACGATGTCGCGGTCAACATGGGCGGCGCACTGGGGAATTTCGAGCTGAACGTGATGAAGCCGCTGATCATCCATAATTTCCTGCAAAGCGTGCGGCTGCTCGCGGATGCGATGGTCAGCTTCAACGACCATTGCGCCACCGGCATCGAAGCCAATATTGAGCGCATCGACGCGCTGATGCACAATTCGCTGATGCTGGTGACCGCGCTGAATCCGCATATCGGCTACGATAAGGCCGCCGAGATCGCTAAAAAAGCGCACCGCGAAGGCACAACGTTGAAAGCTGCCGCAATCGCCACCGGCTATGTCACGGCGGAGCAGTTCGACGCCTGGGTAGTGCCGGAAAAGATGGTCGGCAAATAGCGCTCGATGGCTGCTTCTTCCCATACTTCCGGACCAGTCACGCGCCGCGAGCGCTTCGCGTGGTGCATGTATGACTTTGCCAATTCCGGCTATACCACCGTTATCCTGACCGCTATTTTCAATGCGTATTTTGTCGGCGTGATCGCCGCCGGGCAGGGTAGTGGCGATGCAACGCTGCTATGGACGCTGGCGATGGCGGCGGCGAATGCGCTGGTTTTAATCAGCGCGCCGGTGGTGGGTGCGATTGCCGATTATTCCGGCGCGAAAAAACGCTTTCTGACGATCACTACCATCGGTTGCGTGGTGTTTACCGCGCTGTTGTATTTTGCCGGGCCGGGCGATATCGCGTTGGCGGTGGTGCTGGTGATTCTGGCGACGTTTATGTTCGCCAGCGGCGAGAATCTGATTGCGGCTTTCCTACCGGAAATCAGTACGCCGCAAACGATCGGGCGGCTCTCCGGTTACGGCTGGGCGCTGGGTTATTTGGGCGGCTTGCTGGCGTTGGTATTGTGTCTGGCTTATGTCACGTATGCCGAGAAGCAGGGCATCGAAGCCGCGCAATATGTGCCGGTGACCAATCTGATCGTGGCGGCGTTGTTTGCGCTGGCCGCGCTGCCGACGTTGCTGTGGCTGCACGAACGCGCCACGGTCGCGGAATCGTTCGATAGCGCGCATATCGTGCGGCAAGGATTCAGCCGTTTGCGCGCCACGCTGCGCGAAGCGCGATTGCACCTCGATCTGTTTCGTTTTCTATTGGCGTTGACTACGTACTATGCGGGTATCCACATCGTGATCGTGCTGGCGGCGGTGTACGCGCAAGAGGTGATGGGATTCAAAACACAAGATACGATCATCCTGATTATGGTGGTGAACGTGACGGCGGCGATCGGCGCTTTTTTGTTCGGCCATTTGCAGGATCGCATCGGCTCGCTGCGCTGTATTGCCATCACGCTGCTGATCTGGATTGCGGCGATTGGCTGCGCGTATTTTGCGGACGATACGTTGTTATTCTGGGTCGCCGCCAATTTGATCGGCACCGCGCTCGGCGGCGCGCAATCGGCGGGTAGGGCACTGGTCGGGCAATTTACACCGCCCGGGCGGCAAGGCGAATTCTTCGGCTTATGGGGATTGGCGACCAAACTGTCCGCGATCATCGGCCCGCTGACGTATGGCGGCATGGTTTACCTATTTGCCGGAGATCATCGCATTGCGTTACTCAGCACGCTGGGGTTTTTTGTTCTTGGTCTTGCGATGCTTTCAGCCGTCGATGAGCAAAGAGGGCGTGAAGCGGCTAATATCAAGTACTAAAGGAATTTCTAGGTAGAACGAGGGGATTTTTTGAAGGCTCCTGTAGGAACAATGTCGATCCTACAGGGTATTACTCAACAACAATAAACAGTAAAACGGCTTAATAGTTAAGAATTAACTATTATTTGCCTGGAAGCTCGTTACGGCCTTCTGCTGGTTTACCTTCATGAGTGGTGCCATAGTTATCTGAACTTGCGCTTTCTGGCGCTGTTGGTTTTCCACATGCTACTAACGATAATGCTAAAAGTGTTACAACAAAAAATACTGAAAATTTCATTTGTGGCTTTTCCCTAAAATTAATAAATACATCTTTTTCATTTTTGTCACAGTAAAACTATACCACGTTACGAAGAATAATCACTGATAAATTGCGATTTAGCGCATTTAAATACCTGCTGGATCGCTTTGAGTTTGAAATGGGCTTGTTGCCAGCCCGATTTACAGGATAGTGATTAACATTCTGATGCCCAAGCCATAGAGCAAAACAACAAAGATTGTTCTGAGCGTGGCGGTTTTGGTGGAATGCGTAAGCCTCGCTCCGAGCGGCGCTGTTAACATGCTGGCCGATACCAGCCAGGCTAGCGCGGGTAAATACACATAGCCTAAGCTGAGATCGGGTAGTGTTTCCGGTTGTAAGAAACCATTCGCGACATAACCGGCCGTGCCGGCCAATGCGATAGGGAAGCCGATCGCCGCCGCGGTGCCGATAGCATGTTGTAACTTGACGTTGCATAGCGTCAGGAATGGCACGGACAACAATCCGCCGCCGATTGCAACCAAGCTGGATAAGGCCCCGATGACATTACCGGCGAGAAATAAGCCGAATTTCCCAGGGAGCTGAAATAGTGGACTGGGACGAAACTGCAGCAGCATTTGTGTGGCGGCGTAAAAAATGAAAATGACAAAAATAACGCTCAGCAGTTGGCCTGTCATCGATCCGGCCAGGGTAGCGCCGCCAAAGGTGCCGAGAAAAATGCCCGGGGTAATATTCTTCACGATGGGCCAATTCACGGCGCCATGCTGGTGGTGGGTGCGTAAACTGACGGCCGACGTGAAAATGATCGTGGCCATCGTGGTACCCAACGCAAAATGGATAATGCGGTCGGCGGGAAAATCCTGCGCAGTGAATAGTGAAATAAGCACGGGAACGATAATCAGGCCGCCGCCAATGCCGAGTAAACCGGCAAAGAATCCCACAAATGCTCCGGTTAACAGATAAATCAACCACCATTCCATAATGTAAGCCTGATAAAAAGAATTGGATTGCGCTACAGATACTGCAAGATAAATTGCCATTCGGCCGGATCGACCGGTGTAATCGATAGACGGTTACCCGTTTGCAACACGCGCATCCTGTTCAGTTGCGGATATTGCCTTAATTCCCTGATCGGGATCAGGCGTGTTCTGTGTAATAGCATGATGTCGACATTAAACCAGCGCGGATTGTCTTGCGTCGCTTTAGGATCGAAATACTTGCTGGCCGGATTAAATTGCGTGGCATCCGGATACGCCGGTTTGCTGACAACCGCAATGCCCATGATACCGGGATCTTTGCAGCAGGAGTGATAGAAAAACACCTGATCACCCACCGCCATCTGGTTGCGCATGAAATTGCGCGACTGATAATTACGCACACCTTCCCAGGCAATCGTTTGATCCGGCCGTGCGGCAAAATCATCGATACTGAATTCATCCGGTTCCGATTTCATTAACCAGTAGCGCATTTTTTACATGAGTGGCGATGTTTACAGGCAGCTTTGTATAGAGTGGCTCATTATAATTGATGACCTTCCGCCAGTTTTATTTTTGATGAAAATTCTGCACGCTAACGGCCAGCTTCTGTAGTATATTCCAAAACTTTTCCGCGTTCTGACGACTTACACTATGAATAATCACACACTTTCTGATATTACGGTTGATACTTGGGTACAAGGTGGCCCGCTCTCACTCAACGATCTGACCGGTTCGGTGGTCTTGATCGAGGTTTTTCAGGTCAACTGCCCGGGTTGTTTTATTTATTCGTTACCCAGGGCGGTTGATTTGCATGAGCGGTATCATGCGCAGGGCCTGAATGTGATCGGTTTGGCCACGGCATTTGAAGATTACGATAAGAATACGCTGGAGAATTTGCAAAAGTTAGTTGCGACCGGCGAAGTGATCGGTGAAACCTATAAAGCGCTCAATCAATACGGTTTATTGTTGGATGGTAAGCTGAAGTGGAAAATACCGTTTGCGGTGGGCATGGACCGGGTTGTGGCGGAAACCGAGCCGGTGACCGATGAACGCGTGCTGCATTATGCGCAAAGTTTTTTGCCCGATTTCGACAAGTTCAGCGATGAGCAGAAAAAAACCGTGTTGCAGCAAGTCCATCAGTATATGACGCAGAAATCGATGCGCGCGGAAACTTTCGAGCGCTTTGCCCTGCAAGGAACGCCATCGTGTATTTTGTTCGACCGTAAAGGTGAATTAAAGGATGTGTCGTTCGGGCAAATAGACTATAAACAGGCGATGGTCGAGCATTTTCTGGCGGAGAAAATCTAGCTTCATAAAAAGTTTTGCCACGATGTATTTGTTTAACCGGCAGCTAGCGTTTCTTGAAGCCAAGCCTCGAATGCCTGATGGTGATTCAGATCATATTGCCAGCAGAGGAATCCCATCTGCTGACCGGCCGCGATATTTTGCGGCTGATCGTCAATATAAATGGTCTCGGCTGGATCCAGCCGGTATGTGTTGATCGCATATTGATAAATGGCCAGTTCCGGTTTCAAAATACCAGCCTCAAATGACAAGATTTTGTGTTCAAATAAAGCGAACTCAGGGTAGGCAGTAAATATCCACGGACAATGAATCGCATTGATATTTGAGATCAGAATCAGGTTGTGGTTATCAGCGGCCAGTTGACGAACGCAATGCCACATGGACGCATTGCGAGTGAAGATTTGCTGCCAAGCCTGGTAAAACTGCTCCCGTGTAGCATCACTTCCCAAGATACTCAGCGCCCAATCCGCAAAACCGGCTGGATCAATTTGTCCGCTTTCCAATTCGTCTTTGCGGTGCAGCACCGAACGAATCCGTTCGTGCGCGTCATCGGTTCCCGACGGAATCAATCGTGCCAGTGACGATTCAAAATCAAAGTCCAGCAATACGCGACCGATATCAAATAAGAATGTTTTCGTGCGGAAGGGAGGATTTCTGCTGCTTTGCTGCATCGATGGAATTGCGTGTGTAGTCATTGCGGGAAGAAAAAACTAAAAAGGACAAGAGATGTTTTGAATATCTCTTGTCCTGCAATAGCTCCCCACATATGCCGTCAGACCGTCATCTTGAACCATAGGGTCCAAGGTGGTTGCTTCATGGATACATCAGGAACATCCCAAAAGGACGCGCACAACAGTATCACTGTAATCCACAACCATTTTCTAAAAATGGTTCAAAGAATATAAGTCTAAACGAACACCGCAGGGATTAACCTTATTTACAACTGTAACTATTTACTATGCTAACTTTCTTTATCAGCCAGAACTTCATCAACTTTCTTTCTTAATGAAACAATTCTACGCCGAAATTCATCGATGTCAAAACCAGTTCCATTGCGTAGCATCAGCAGTTCATGCGCGATCTGCAATGCTGCGATAAGCGCGATGCGATCAGAGTCAACAATCTTTCCTTCTGCTTTGATTTCTTGAATTTTTTTATCAAGATAAGCTGCGGCAAGCAGGATTTCCTCACGTTCTTCATCGGGGCAAGTAATGCAAAAATCCCGTCCCATGATGTTGAGGTTTAGCGGTTCATTATTCATTATCGGGTATGTTTAACAAAAGTGTTTCAAGCCGATCCGCTGTGACATGTATTTTTTCATTTAATTTCTCGCAATGCGCATGCGAGTCTGCAAGTTCTTTGCGCAGTATATTATTTTCAGTGCTTGTATCTTGATACAAGCGTAAAAGTTGAAAAACTTTATCTTCTAAGGATTTCAGTTCTGTTTCCATGGGGCACTAATTTATGAACTATTAAAAGGGTTAATGGGTAACCAAATCTACAATTCTTATGCTGTGCCCGGGTATTCACTGAAATATTATTATTATTTTTGTTTTTTTATAGAGATTTTATTTGCCGGTACTTATAGTTTGCGATGTGTGCCATCACAAAAAGGAGCATTACCGGTTTTTTTGCAGGTACATAGCCATGCAGTTTTGTCTTCACTCACACTAAATTTCTTGGGTGTAAATTCTGTATTTTTATGCGAGCCGTCGCAAAAAGGCTGAGATTTGCTGCGACCGCATGTACACCAATAATAATCTTTCCCGGATTCCAGTTTGACTTCGATCGGTGAAAAAGGTTGGTTTGTGTTCGAGGTATTTTCCATTTTATATTTTTATCAATAAGTTATTAAATAATTGTCTGGCAGTGATTCTAGGTATTAAGTACGTCTTATCACTAAATTATAATATTTATCATTATTATAGCTATCATTCTACAATTATCGCTGAACTATATCTGCTAACTATCTATTGTTAATACTATTTATTGAAACAATTGACAGTTGTCCTAGCGATTACGGATGCTCATAGATTTAACTTTAATTTTTTATTAAAAAATATTTATACAAATAACCGCAATGCGCTCGGACCGCCAGCGTTGATATGATTCTTTTTCATTGCGGTCTGTATTTCGATGAGCTGTTGTTTGCTTCTTTGAATTCCGCTGTCACTGAGCGGGACGCGGTTATCGTCAACCATGATTCCACCCAGCGTATTAGAGAAAATCTTCGCCAGATGCGTCATCTGATCAAATACTCTTTCACCTTGCGCGACTCTGGGTACATCCAATAAGAAAGTAACACCATGCGTTGTTAACGATTTCATATTTTCAGGCAAGAACGGAGGAGATTCATAATTACTCAATATGAACAATACGTTATTGGTATCGTCGCGATACTTGAATAAACCATCTGAATCCAGCTTAAAGCCGGACGCTTCGGCCAACGCGCGAATCTTGGTGCCGACAAAGGCGCCGTTGTCCTTGCTGATGATGTTGATGCCGATCATGACATCCACATCGGCGCAAAATTTATCGAGCTGGACGGCTTTTTCGTGTGCGCTGACGATGTCCGGGCATTCCGCTGCGGCATGAACTTGCGCTGCAAAATCTTGCACCAGATCGCGGAATTTGGATAAATTGACTTCGCTGATCGGACCCGCTCTATCGGCAAGCTGCAAGCAGCCTTTTAAATGACCGTAACCATCGCTATCGACATTGGATTCATTGGTAATCTCTTCCCAGGGCTCATTTTTATCTTGTTGACCGAGCCAGTATACCGGCTTGCCAAAATCGAATTTTCGTTGCAGTAACTTTGCAATATGGGTATTAGGAATGACGGACTCGGAACGGATGTGGACGATGTAATTCGTATTGACGTCGTAATCCAATAGCGGCGAGGCGGCCGACGAAGTTGTAGCCGTAGCGGTGCTAATAGGGATATTGATTGCAGCTTGAGCAGGCGGTGCCGCCGGTGGCCTTTTGGGTTCACTCGCCGACGGCGTATCGATTGGCGCAAAAGTATCTAACGGGATATCTGCCGGGACTTTATTAAATTTTGGTTCAATGCGCTGAAACGGCTCGTCGGAATTCTGGTCATCGAGCAGAATGTCATCGTGTTTATGATCGAACGCAGCTTGAATTTTCCGCCGGTAACGTAGTTGTTGCCACCAGTTGAAGACAACGACACCGGCAATAACGATGATGCCGATGATGATCAAGCTTATCTGCAAGTCACTCATACTCAATATCTCCATATTATTTCCCTGCTATTTCGCACAATTACCGTTACGTGCAGTATTAAAATTAAATTATGTCAGCTTTATGGAATTAATCACAGTCATTAGATAGCAGGCTGTTTTTCACGTTTGCCCATTTGTACCGCCGCAGCAAGATCGACAGCTACTATCCTTGATACCCCTTGTTCTTGCATTGTAACTCCAATTAATCGCTGCGCCATTTCCATCGTGATTTTATTATGGCTGATGAATAGAAATTGCGTTTGTTTGGCCATGGTTTTCACCAGTTCACAGAAACGGCTGGTGTTGCTGTCATCAAGCGGAGCATCAACCTCATCCAACAAGCAGAAAGGTGCCGGATTGAGCCGGAATAAGGAAAAGATCAATGCCAAAGCCGTCAATGCTTTTTCTCCACCGGATAATAATTGGATGGAGCTATTTTTTTTCCCGGGTGGTTGCGCGGTCAGCAATAAGCCGGCATCTAAATTTTTATCATCGCAGAATTCGAGTCTGGCTTGTCCACCGGCGAAAATGACCGGAAAAATCTCACGTAAATAAGTATTGACTTGAGTGAATGTGTCTTGCAACCGTAATTCGGTTTCCCGGTCAATTTGCTGGATAGCGCTTTCCAAAGTTGCAATGGCTGCATTTAAATCCTGTAATTGCATCAGCAGACTGGATTCTCTGCTTCGGCCATTCTCGAGTTCCTCCAATGCAGCAAGATTCACAGCTCCTAATGCAGCAATTTCCACGTTCAGTTTTTCGATCTCTGAGTGCAACCCGGTAACACTTTTCTTGGTACTTAAGGGTAATAACACTCCGGTATCAACATGAGCATCTTGGATCAATTCATCAAATTGGCCAATGGCGATACTCGCCGCTTGTTCCTTGAGCCGGGCTTGATTAGTGGCCTCGCGTAGCGCATGCGATTTTTGTTCCGATGCCATCCGAGCTTCTTCGATGCGCCGTAAATGGCTGATGGTATCCTCAACCGCTTGCCGTGCTTGCAATGCGGCTTGTTCAATCGATTTTCGCTGTGTTTTGGAGGCTTCTAGGCTTTCGTTGAGCGGCGCGACATTCAGTTCATCCATTTCGCTAAGCAAGTTGGCTTGGTTTTGCGTTAAATGTTGCAGCTCTTCATCCAGCGACTGTATGTTCAACTCGATTTCCATGATTTTGTTCTGGCAGGTTTGCACCTGAAACGCTGCTTCTTGCATCACGCGGGTCGATTGTTGAATGTTTTGCCGTTGCCGTGCGAGTTGTTGATTGGCCGTTTCCCAGGAGAACTGTGCTTGCTGAGCTTGTTCCTTGAGTGTGGCAATTTTTTGCTGATTGTCCTGCAAATGGATGGTTGCGGATTCTCGCAGCGCATACTCGTGTTCCAAGGCTTGCCGGATTTCCGTCAACTCAGCATTGATCTGGTTATGGCGGTGTGCTGCACGTTCGCTGGCTTGCGACAATTTCACCGCATCCAGCTGTAATGCATGCCGCTGCTGTTGCAATTGCTTGCTATTTTTATCAACCGTTTGAATGGCATTGTTCAGTTCAGCAAACTGCTGCTCGGTTTTGGTCAGCAAATCGCGTTGCATGCGCAGAGCAGGTTCGAGCTGGTCCATTTCTTTTTGTATTTGAATGAGCTCTTGCTGTCTTGATAAAACCCCATGCAATTGCGAATCGGGTGCATAAAAAGTGACACTGGTACGGGTCAGGATGTGTCCTTGGCGAGTAACGAGCAGTTCGCCAGAGTCCAGAGAATTTCTGCCGCTGAGACCTTCTTGGATATCGTTGGCGATATATACATTTTTTAACCAATGGCCCAGTACGGATTGGATTTCAGGCTGATTGACCGTGATGCAGGTGAGTAATTTTTGACTTGCGTGGTTGTGCGTGTCACTGGACGATAAATCATCGGTGATGCCGGATTTTTCATGCAGCGTCCATTTTCCCTGCGGCACGCCGTCAATCCAATCGAGGATACTATCCAGCTGCTCGATCTCAATACTATTAAGCCGTTCGCGCAGAATCGCTTCTAATGCGTTTTCCCACTCCGGCGCGATGCTGATTTTCTGCCATAAGCGCGGCAGGGTATCCAGCTGCCGTTGATGGAGCCAAGCGGTTAAGCTCTGGTTGTTTTCCAGTTTCTGCTGCAAATTTTGCAATGCCGTATGGCGGGCTGATGCTTGCGACAATGTCTGCTGCAGTTCTTGAATTCCTCTGACAATATGCTGTTTGGACTGGGTTATTGCCGAGAGTTGTGTTTCGATTTCCTGATGCTTACATTGTTCTTCTTCCAGCCTATTTTCAGTGTTATCGATCTGGTGCTGTAATTCCGTTAATTGGCTGGGATCAATGAGCACAAATTCACTTTGTTCTTGCAATAAGCGGGCATGGCGCGCTTCAAGCTGTTGAATATTTTTTGCCGCATGTACGAGTTGATTGTCTTCCAGGCGGCTGGTTTGTTCGACGAGCAGCAGATCCTGCCGGAGCTGGTTTAATTTTTCCTGACAGGCATGAAAATTTGCCTCAATGGCCGGGAGTTTGTCGTTTTCTTCATGGCATTTTTGAATGCTGTCTTGTTGCGCTGATTCAATGTTTATTTTTTCCTGCTGCCAATGCGCCAGATTTTCCAGTTTGCTAGCTTTCAACTGATTATTTTTTTGCAGCTGATTTTCAACTTGCTGCGTTTGTTGCAGCAGGCGATCATGCGTGCTGTTCAGATGATTGATTTCCTGCGCCAAACGTCCTATTTCGGCATCTGCCGTATACAGATGTCCCTGTGCCTGGAGCAATTGGTCGTTAACGGCATGTTCTTTGGTGCGGGCTGCTTCATAGTCTTTTTCCGCTTGCTGCTGACTTGCAAGCACAATTTCCAACTCGGCTTCCAGCTTCTGAATGTCTTGTTCCGCACGCTGCTGCTGTTTTTGCGCCTCGGTCCTACGCAATACCCATAGCAGGGATTGCGAGTGGTGCAGATTTTCCTGCAATTGCTTGTATTGTTGCGCGATTCTTGCTTGCACTTCGAGATGTTGCAGCTGTGTGCCCAATTCCTGGCAAATATCTTCCAAGCGGGTGAGATTTTTTCTCGATTCAGCAAGCCGAGTGGATGTTTCATGCCTTCTTTCACGATACTGGGAAATTCCGGCAGCTTCTTCGAGGAAGTTTCGTAATTCCTGTGGCTTGGCTTCAATGATGCGGGAAATCATGCCCTGTTCGATAATGGCATAACCCCGGCCTCCGACACCCGTGCCCAGAAAGAGATCGGCAATATCCCGGCGCCGTACGGGCAGATTATTGATGTAATAACTTGAGTTGCCATCGCGTTGAATGACACGTTTGATGGCGATCTCAGCGTAGCTGGACCATTGTCCGGTAATTTTATTGAGATGGTTGTCAAAGACGATTTCCACACTGGCGCGGCCAACCACTTTGCGGTTATCCGACCCAGAAAAAATGACATCCTGCATCGAATCGCCCCGCAATGCGGAAGCTTTCGATTCTCCCAGCACCCATCGTACGGCGTCGATGATGTTCGACTTACCGCAACCGTTAGGGCCTACGATACCAACCAGATCTTGCGAAACGGGAACTACAGTGGGATCGACGAATGATTTGAAGCCGGCGAGCTTGATATGAGCTAGGCGCAATTTTTTGTTTATTGGGTAAGGCAGTTATAATAAATAAAGCGCATGACGCATTTTATCATTGTAACCGAATTAATTTAACCACGAGCATGAAGAAGAATGGCCAGCAAACCTGAAAAAACACTTGAAACCTTCCCGAATCCGTTTACCAGTAGGGACTACCATATTCATATGGAGATTCCTGAATTCACCTGTTTGTGCCCGAAAACGGGACAACCCGATTTCGCCACATTAATTCTCGATTATATTCCAGACAAAAAATGCGTCGAACTTAAAAGCCTGAAACTCTATATCTGGTCGTACCGGAATGAGGGCGTGTTTCATGAAGCCGTGACGAATAAAATTCTCGACGATCTCGTCGCTGTTTTAAAGCCCCGCTACATCCGGTTAACTTCACGTTTTTATGTGCGTGGCGGTATTTTTACCAATGTTATCGTTGATCACCGGAAAAAAGGATGGCAGCCAAAACCGGTAGTTTTGCTACAGGAATTTAATAGTCAGTCGAATATTCGTGAATGATTCTTAATAATTATCTTGAAGATACTAATTTAGTATTATGATTATTAAACATATTTATTAAATTTTCATTTTCTTTTTTGTAAAAAATAGTTTGCAAATGCAAAAAATTTATATATCCTGTTAATCGATATGGATATAGAAAATAATATATGTAAATGATTTTAAAAAGAAAAAGCATTGTTTTGCTGATATCGCTAGTACTTGGGTTTTGTTCATTTATAGCACTGAATGCATTTGCGGATACATTAGTACAAGATAAGATTCAGTATCATGCAAATCTGTGGGGTCGTATACAAAACGGTTTTGCATTGGCACTGCCACCCGATAGTAAAACAATTCGCAAAATAGGCGCCTCCTATACACAGAATCCAGAGTTATTTAACCGCATCATCGCCAATAGCGAGCGGTATCTGTTTTATATTGTGGAGGAAGTTGAGCGTCGTGGTATGCCGATGGAAATCGCATTGATACCGGTCATAGAAAGCGCTTACAATCCGCTGATAAAATCCAATAGCCAAACGGCGGGTTTGTGGCAATTTCAACCCGAAACGGCGAAAATCCTAGGGCTAGCGCAAAATGTATGGCACGATGACCGCCGTGACGTTATAGCTTCTACCCGAGCTGCGCTGGATTATTTGCAATATCTCCATGCGAAATTTGATAACTGGAAACTGGCCATCGCGGCTTACAATTTAGGCGAAGGTGCAGTCAGCAAGGTATTATCTAGAAGTCTTCATAAGGGTAGGTCGAGCAATTTTTATGATTTGAATCTGCCCAGCGATGCCAAGCACTATGTTTATAAGCTATTGGCCGTTAAAGATATCATAGTCAATAGCAAGAAATATGGTATACAAATCCGGCCGATAGCGAATCGACCGTATTTTGATGAAATCAAAATACATGAACATATCGACATCCCTCTCGTTACCCGCCTTGCCAATATTTCCGAAGCTGAATTCAATGCATTAAATCCGGCCTACAATCGTTATGTCATCAAGGTGATGGACGAGCCTCGCACGTTGTTATTGCCTAAAAGAAATAAAGATATTTTCCTGAAGAATCTTGAGACATATCAAGATCCTAGAATATCTTGGCAAATTTATCACGTGAAAAAAGGGGAAAGTATCAATGAAATCGCAGCGCGCCATCAGACTACCGTGAAACAATTGCAGGCAATTAACGGTATTGCGCGCAGCAAAAATCTTACCCTCGGACAAAAAATATTGGTACCACAGATTGTGTCAGAGAATTATAGCGATGCTGCCGCACTGAAGAAGAAACAACTGCAGATTTATCAATCGAATGTTTATGTAGTGAAAAAAGGCGATACCTTATATGAAATCGCCAAGCGTTACGGTACAACCGTCAATCAGATCAAGCTTTGGAATAACAGCGATGAAAACTTGTCCGTTGGCCAGAAGCTCGTGATTGCGAGAAGCTAGGCGCTATTCCTGATTGCAAATCTCGATTTCAAACACTCTTTAGCAGCTCGATCGCCCAACTCACCCCAAATCCGGTAATGTCGCTATCTACCGCGCCCAAACCATCCTTATGGCTGCTAGCCGATAAATCCATATGTAACCATGGTGTATCGCTGACAAAGCGCCGCAGAAAACAAGCAGCGAGAATATGATCGAATTCTCCCCCTAGCTCGCATTGCTTGATATCCGCAATGGCGCTTTCAAGGCTTTCTTCATAATCGGAATCCATCGGGAAAACACACACACGCTCACCACTTTCTTTGCCCGCGGCAATGGCGACTTGCAATAACTCATCGCGGTTGCTGAAAATTCCGCTGTAGCGGGATCCTAAGGCAGTCTTCATGCTGCCTGTTAACGTAGCGAAATCGATGATCAAATCAGGTTTTAATTGGTTGGCCAATGTCAAAGTATCCGCCAATACCATTCGCCCTTCGGCGTCAGTATGCACGATTTCGATAGATAACCCGCTGAGTGCTGTGATGATGTCATTTTGTTTATATGCGCGAGGACTGATGTGGTTTTGCGCTATGGCTAGCCAGCAATCCATTTTAATCGGGATTTCAGCGCGCGTTGCGGCAAGCAAAATGCCCAATGCGACGGCCGATCCGTTCATATCCTCGTGCATTCCTTGCATATACCGGGCCGGTTTTAGATTATGGCCGCCGGTATCAAAGCAAATGCCTTTTCCGACAATCGCGATGGTCTTATTGTCCGGATTCTGCTTGCCCTGATATTGCAAATGGACGATAGCGGCGTCTTCGGTATCACTGCCTTGCGCTACCGCCACAAAAGCGCCGGCGCCGATTTCTTTCAACTTATTAAAATCGTATTCCTGATATTTCCAGCCCTCATTCTCAGCTAGTTTCTTAATTTGCTGGCGATAAGTGGTGGGTGTTAATTCATTGGCCGGTAATGCCGTCAAACCGCGCGCAAGCAAATTTCCTTCCGCCCGGGCGCGTTGCAGCGTAAAGTTTCCAGCATCTTTGTAGCCATATAAAAAAATTTTCTCCAGCGGCTTTCTGACGGGTTTGTTTTTGCGCACCGGGAGTACGGCGCCATTCACCCAGCTGGTAAAAACAGCCAGTTCGGAAAAGATTTTTCTTTGTTGCGTTGTGCCATGCACAGTAATATGCAATTCAACAGGATTTTCCCCAAGCAGCAATTTGACCGCTTTTCGCACGGTGGTTTGTTGCTCGAATACGGTTTGGTTCGTGTCGACCATCGCCCAAGCGCATAGCTCGCCATCCGGAAGGTTGGCGCTGACTGGCGTTGCGATAAGATCCGTTAATTTTATCTCGCGGCGCAAAAGTAATTTATTCAGTGATTCTTCACCGGGAATATCATACTTTTTAGGGAGTTTTTCTAACTTCGGGAGGATTACGAGAGTATGCGATGCTTTAGTAGATGGATCGATCGATGATGTATTTTGGAAAAGGGATGCCAGCATTGAAAGCTTTCCTGTTGTATAGTTTTTTTTGAATGACAGAATTGTGCGTCATTGCATTAAGAATGATTGCTGTAATTAATATTGATATTATATACGTCTTATACCCATTATGGCTGGGATAGACTTACAACGTATGGATTTATTCTGATTCTACCGGGGAGTTTCAAATAGGGATGCATCAATATCTCGAATTAATGCAGCATGTCATTGATCACGGTCATCGTAAATCGGATCGGACGGGAACGGGGACACTATCGGTTTTTGGCTATCAAATGCGTTTTGATCTGGCGAATGGCTTTCCTTTGGTAACAACGAAGAAATGTCATTTGAAGTCGATCATTCATGAGCTATTGTGGTTTCTGCAAGGCAATACCAACATCGGCTATTTACAGCAGCATGGTGTATCGATATGGAATGAATGGGCAGATGCGAATGGCGATCTCGGTCCGATATACGGCCATCAATGGCGTTCCTGGACGACAGCGGAAGGCGGGCATATCGACCAGTTACAGCAGGTAATCCAGCAAATAAAAGATACCCCTGATTCCCGGCGTATGATTGTGTCGTCATGGAACGTGGGGGATTTGCAAAAAATGCGCTTGCCGCCATGCCATGCTTTTTTCCAGTTCTATGTGGCGAATGACCGGTTATCGTGCCAGCTTTATCAACGCAGCGCGGATATTTTTCTTGGCGTGCCTTTCAACATCGCATCGTATGCCTTGTTGACGCTGATGATCGCGCAAGTGTGCCGCCTCAAAGCTGGTGATTTTGTGCATACCTTGGGTGATGCGCATCTTTATCTCAATCATTTGGAACAGGCCCGTGAACAACTGTCGCGCGAACCCAAACCTTTGCCAACCATGAAATTAAATCCCGATATCAGGGACATCCTGGGTTTTCACTATGAAGATTTCAGCTTGGAGAATTATGATCCTCATCCTGCTATCAAGGCGCCGGTAGCTGTATGACGCCACTACGTTTATCTATCCTGGTAGCCATGGCGAAAAATCGGGTTATTGGCCGGGATAATCGATTGCCTTGGCATTTACCAGCTGATTTGAAACATTTTAAGTTTCTAACGATGGGGCAAACCATTGTGATGGGTCGCAAAACCTATGAGTCCATTGGCAAACCTTTGCCTGGCAGAGCTAATGTCGTGATTACCCGCCAAACGGATTATGAAATACCTGGGGCTGTCGTTGTCAATTCTCTGGAAGATGCATTGCTAGTCTGTGAAGAAACCAGCACGACTGACACTGAGAATTTCATCATTGGGGGTGAGAAGCTTTACCAGCAAACGATTAAAATATGCCAGCGTATGTATATCACAGAAATTCAGAGCAATTTTGATGGTGATGTTTTTTTCCCGCAATTTGATCCCGGAGACTGGGAAGAGACGCAACGCGACAAACACGTTGAGGGAAATTTAGAATATCACTTTGTCGTTCTCGATCGCAAATCAAGCACGACATAGCTATAATTCCAGTGGTTTTTCAAGCTACTTGAAGCAGAAATGGTGAAGTAATGCAGCTACTTCACCATTTCTATTGACGATTCTTAATCAAGCTAACCCAATTCGGGGACTTAAATCACTTTCACATCGGGTAATGGAAAGCCATTAAAATTGCTGGCGTATGCCGTTGTATAGGCGCCTGCATTAGGAATATAGATAAAGTCGCCTTCTTGTATGTCGTTGGGCAACATCAAGTCATGCATCAGAATATCCACGGAGTCACAAGTGGGTCCCGCAACTGACCATGGAATATTGCTGCCTTTCCGGTCGGTGAGAATCTCATAGCGTAAACCCTCGGTCATTTCAATGACACCGCCAAACATGCCTGCATCCCAGTACATCCAACGCTTTCCATTGCGCGTTGCTGTTCCAACCACGCGGCAGACAAAATAAGCTGAATCCGATACCAGATAGCGGCCTGGCTCTGCCATGACACGGAAATTGTCCGGTAAATCAGAGATAGCTGTATTGATGACATCAGCAATGACTTCAATGGAAGGAATCGGTTTGATGTGGCGAACCGGGTAGCCACCGCCGATATTGAGCAAGCGGGGGGTCAAGCCAGCCAGTTGCATTTCAGCGAATACTTTTTTAGCCCGTTCGATACCGACACGCCAATTTTGAGGATTACGGCATTGCGAGCCGACATGAAATGTAACGCCCGCCAGATCTGCTTTGAGTTTGGCAGCTTCTTGAATGATTTCATTGATATCGGCTAAGTGTGTGCCGAATTTTCCGGCTAATGGCCAATCGCTGCCGATATTGGGGGTATCGATGCGTAAATACATTTTGGCATCGGGTTTAACGCTGAAGATTTTGCGCATTTCTTCAATGCTATCAATTACGTACCACTCAACGCCTTTTTCTGCGGCGTATTCGAGATAAGCTCTGGATTTCATCGGATTGCTGTAGAAAATTTCAGCAGCCGGTACACCTAATTTGAGTAATACATCTAACTCAGCGATTGAGGCAATTTCAAAACCAGCGCCTTCTTCGATCAGTGTTTTCAGTACACGCTCATCGGGATTGGCTTTCACTGCATAATGCGGATGCACTCGGGGCATTGCAGTCTTGAAGCGCCGGGTTTTTTGCCGGATTATATTGCTGTCAACCAGTAAAAAAGGTCGTCGATAACCTTCATTTAAAGCATTTCGAACATGCTCAAAATTCAGACTGATTTCAGGGTGCGTATCAAAAAGAACTTCAGATTGGTCGGATTTTTGAAGTGTGGACGAGAGTATAGCCATGCATATGCTCCTTTATAAAACGCTACGTTTCAGGAATGTGAATATTTACTAAATCCGCGGGAGCAAAAAAGTTCTTGGTGCTTCTCATGATGACCTCCTTATCGGTGAGTTTCCTGGATTTAAATTTGCACGCATTATAGTCTGCATTCGGGGCAAATCAAGCTTTTTTTATCTATAATAATATTAAATAAAAAACAATAACTTATGCGTATATAATTTATGCCCTATTAGACGGGTATTTAGCAAAAAAGTTTAGCGTATTTTTGAAGTTTGTCTCGTGTAGCTGTCTAGTTTTGACACGCACGGAAATATTGAACGCACAACTTCCCGGATATTCATTAATTTTGGGTTGGTTAATTCCAGTGTAACTTCAAATAACCATCTGTTTTTTCATTGAACTTTAAAAGAAATCGATTCTCTCCGCGGCGAATTGTCTGGGGTCGCGAAGCTAATTTGAATGGTCCGGCAGCAGAATGCGATTTTTCTATTTTTAATCGTCCAGCTCGGGGCGAGAAGATTTTCAATTCAAACCGGTCTGAACTCATTTCACGTAGTAGTGGCGCAAATGGTTTTGCCAAAGGTTCACCGATGAACACACCTTGGCCCGGCCAAGCGACGCTTTTCCAATAAGCCTCAAGCGCGCTGGCGCCCAATGCATAATGAAACATGGCGACTACCGGGGACGGGAATTTTTGCGGGAAACTGCAAGGCTCAATGACCGTGCCATAGCTTGCCGTGGCGCCTGCTTCCAGCCAGCGCAAACTGCTCATCTGGGAAGAATCGGTCAGCTTGCCGCCCGCCGATGTCAGGTGGTCCGCCAGTGCACCGGGGATAAACTCGAGCGTGTCCAACGAGGATACGTGGGTAAGTCCAGTAAAATAAAAAAGCACATCCTTGCGGTCTGAAATGAAATCGGCTTCCAATACCTGCACTGGGAAAATGCCGGAAAATTCTTTTGCTGTCTCAGCGAAAATTACTGAACGCGTACTGCGCGCTTTATCCGAGGTGTTCAACAGATATGCTTGACCTTTGGGAAACGTATGATCGGATGCAATGCCTCGGTCAATCAAATCCTTGACCTGCGTAAACGAGGTGCCAGCCAGCATCATAGCCGGGCGCATCTTGTAATCATCGAATGGATAAGAGCCGAGCGCATTGAAATAAGGACTCGGTGCTGTCGGTTCGCACTTATCGGCGCAGTATTTTTTGTCGAAGCCAAATGCCAAAGCGGAAGTCAGAGACATGCATTCCACCCGGTACGGAGCTGTCCAGGCGACTGCGAATGCCTGCACATGCTCAGGAGTAAGCCGGTCGATTTTGGCTTTCAGCTGCTTGAACTCCGTTGCGGTCAGGGTGGTGCGGTCGGGCGGAAAACGCAGATGAATGACATTGACTTCCGGTATCTGCCGTGCGCGCTGATAGTAGCTGCCTACTTGCCGGGAGAGCGGGTCGCTGTCATTGACGATAATGGCGATATCTTCCGGCATTAAGCCGGTACGCGTCAGAGAAATATGTTTCAAAGCCTCTGCCGCAAGCGTCACGGGAAATGCGGAGAATAAAATCAACGCGAGAATAACTGGAAACCTTTTGATTCGTTTTGCGCATATTTGAGTCAGCATCAATGAGTCTCCACATGGTTTTATTCCTTTGACTTCAAATTTTCGGCAATGTTACGCCTTGCTGTCCCTGATATTTTCCGCCCCGGTCTTTATACGATGTTTCACACACCTCGTCCGACTCAAAGAAAATCACTTGCGCCACGCCTTCATTCGCATAGATTTTGGCTGGCAGGGGGGTGGTGTTGGAAAACTCCAGCGTGACATAACCTTCCCATTCCGGTTCGAATGGCGTGACGTTGACGATAATGCCGCAGCGCGCATAGGTTGATTTTCCTAAGCAAATCGTCAATACGTTGCGCGGAATGCGGAAATATTCAACCGTGCGCGCCAGCGCAAAAGAATTAGGTGGAATGATGCAAACATCGCTTTTAACATCAATAAACGAGTTAGAGTCAAAATTTTTCGGATCGACAATCGTGGAATTGATGTTGGTGAATAACTTGAACTCATCCGAACAGCGGATATCGTAACCGTAACTTGAAGTTCCATAGGAAACGATACGCTGATCGTTTTTATGGCGGATCTGGTCGGGCTCGAACGGTTCGATCATACCGTGCTCGAGCGCCATGCGGCGTATCCATTTATCTGATTTAATCGTCATCCTTCAGTTTTTCCTAGTCATTTTCCATTACGATTTTAGCGAACAATTCCGAGTGATCTTCGGCGGATTCCGCTACCTTAACGGCAACTCGCCGCGCAATTAAACGGTAGATTCCGGCAATTTTGCCGTCCGGTTCTGCAACCACGCTGGGTTTACCTGTGTCGGTGTGCTCGCGAATCTTGATATCGAGCGGTAATGCGCCCAGGAATTCGACGTTGTAGTCCTGGCACATTCTTTCGCCGCCGCCGGTACCGAAGATGGGTTCGGTATGTCCGCATTGCGAGCAGGTGTGCGTGCTCATATTTTCTACGATGCCCAGAATCGGAATACCCACTTTCTCAAACATCTTCAGACCTTTGCGCGCATCGAGCAAAGCAATGTCCTGCGGTGTGGTGACAATAACGGCGCCGGTCACCGGGATTTTTTGCGCGAGTGTGAGTTGAATATCGCCGGTACCGGGCGGTAAATCAACGACGAGATAATCCAAATCCTTCCAATTGGTATCGTTAAGCAATTGCTGCAAGGCTTGCGTCACCATCGGGCCACGCCAAACCATCGGCGTCTCGGCATCGATCAACAAGCCAATGGACATGGCCTGAATACCATGCGCCAGCATCGGTTCCATGGTCTTGCCGTCGTGTGATTCCGGATGGCCGGTAATGCCAAGCATCTGCGGCTGCGACGGACCATAAATATCCGCGTCCAGAATACCCACGGACGCGCCTTCTGCCGATAATGCCAGCGCCAGATTGACTGCCGTTGCCGATTTGCCAACACCGCCCTTGCCGGATGCTACGGCAATGATATTTTTAACGCCGGGAATCAGCTTAACGCCGCGCTGCACACCGTGAGGAATGATTTTGCTGTTCACGCTCACCTGGATAGCGCCGATACCCGGCACCGTTTGCAATGCTGCGGTAATTTGCTGCTGTACTTGATGCTTGACACTGTTGGCGGGGTAGCCAAGCTCGATGCTGACCGTTACATTATTTCCCGCAATTTGAATCGCGCCGACGGATTTTGCAGTCACGTAATCTTTATGGGTGGTTGGATCAATGGTTTGTTGCAATACAGATTGTATTTGTTGTTCGGAAATGGTCACTACGAAACTCCTTTTAACGCTCGCTAAGCGGCTCACAATTTAATCGGGAAATGGTAACAAATATCGGGAATGCACACACAGTTTGTTACAATTGACACTTATTTAATCTGATTCGTTTAATAATTAATGAACAAGCGAAAAATTCTGGTCACTTCCGCGCTTCCTTACGCCAATGGCAGTATCCATTTGGGTCATTTGGTGGAATATATTCAAACGGATATCTGGGTGCGTTTTCAGAAAATGCGCGGACATACGGTTTATTATGTGTGCGCGGATGATACGCACGGTACGCCGATTATGCTGCGCGCGGAGAAAGAAGGCATCACACCGGAAGCTTTGATCGCGCGCGTTCACTCGGAACATTCCGGCGATTTTACCGGTTTTCATATTCAATTTGATAACTATTACAGCACGCATTCGGCGGAAACGCGGCATTTTTCCGAGGATATCTACGGCAAGCTCAAAACCGCCGGACTGATCGCCGTGCGCGGCATCGAGCAACTGTATGATCCGATGAAGAATATGTTTTTGCCGGACCGTTTTGTCAAAGGCGAATGCCCGAAATGCGGCGCCAAAGATCAATACGGCGATTCCTGCGAAGCGTGCGGCGCGGCGTACGCGCCGACCGAACTGAAAAATCCGTATTCCGCCGTATCCGGCGCAAAACCGGTCAACAAATCATCCGAACATTATTTTTTCAGTTTATCCGATGCGCGTTGCGCCGATTTTCTGCGCCAATGGGCCTGCAATGGCGACCATCTGCAACCGGAAGCGGCCAATAAAATGCGCGAATGGGTGGGCGAAGCTGGAGAAAATAAACTCTCCGATTGGGATATTTCGCGCGATGCGCCATATTTCGGCTTCGAGATTCCCGGTGCGCCCGGTAAGTATTTTTACGTCTGGCTCGACGCGCCGATCGGTTACATGGGCAGCTTTCAAAACTTGTGCGCGCGTGAACAAATCGATTTTGACGAATTCTGGCAACCGCAATCCGATACCGAGCTGTATCACTTCATCGGCAAGGATATTTTGTATTTCCACGCGCTGTTCTGGCCCGCGATGCTGAAAAACGCCGGTTACCGCACACCGACCAAGATTTTCGCGCATGGTTTTCTGACCGTGAACGGCGAGAAAATGAGCAAGTCGCGCGGCACGTTCATCACTGCGGAAAGTTACTTGAAACAAGGTTTGAATCCGGAATGGTTGCGCTATTACTATGCTGCCAAGCTCAATAGCACACTGGAAGACATCGATCTGAATCTGGACGATTTCGTCGCGCGCGTTAACTCCGATCTGGTTGGAAAATTCATCAACATCGCCAGCCGCTGCGCCGGTTTTATCACCAAGCGTTTTGACGGTAAACTGGTTTCCGGCGAGCAATATCAGGCATTGCAAGCCATTGTGGACGAACATTTTTCCAGTTGGCGCCCCGAAGTCATCGAACAAGCCTTTGAAGAACGCGAATTTTCCGCAGCCATCCGCCAAATCATGAAATTCGCCGACGAAGCCAACGAAATGATTCACAATTTAGCGCCGTGGGAAATTGCCAAGCATGTGGATCGCGCTGACGATTTGCACCGCGCTTGCAGTCTCGGTATTCAGTTGTTCTGTTTGCTATCGCGTTACTTGAAGCCGATCCTGCCCGGTACCGTGCAGCAGATCGAAGCATTTCTCAATGGCAAACCCTTGACTTGGCCGCAATTACGCGCCGATCAACCGGTTTCGGATTTGCTGTTGCCTGCGGGGCACACCATCAACGTTTATCAGCACTTGATGACGCGCATCGACACCAAACAGATCGACGCACTGATCGCTGCCAACACGCAAAGCCTGACCGCTTCACCGCCGCAATCGCCGGTAAGGCATGCGGAAAAACAGCAACACGCCATTTCCCCGATTGCCGAAACAATTTCGATTGATGACTTCAGCAAAATCGATTTGCGCATCGCCAAGATTGTCAACGCCGAGCACGTGCCGGGAGCGGAGAAACTATTGAAACTGACGCTCGACATCGGCAATGAACAACGCACGGTGTTTGCCGGTATCAAATCCGCATACGATCCGGAACAACTGAAAGGGCGCTTGACCGTGATGGTTGCCAACCTTGCACCACGGCAAATGAAATTCGGCTTGTCGGAAGGCATGGTGCTGGCTGCCGGTGGCGGCAATCCGGGTGAATTGTTCATTCTGTCGCCGGATTCCGGTGCACAGCCGGGCATGCGGGTTAAGTAATTCCGACGCATGGGAGCGAGCACCATTGCCGGGCAGATCCAAAACCTGGAACTTAGCTTGCTGCAAACCGATCTGAGCGCACATCCTGAACGAATCGACGAATTATTGGCGGAAAATTTTGAGGAAATCGATCAGTGCGGGAAAATTCATAGCAGAGATGACGTGATCGATTGGTTGAAACATAAAGATCCGAATCTGCGCTGGGCTTTTAAAGATTTTCGCGTCAAAGTACTAACCAGTGATTTTGTGTTGGCGATCTATTCGCTACAAAAACCGGATCAGCCGGATCAACCGGACACCGGTACAACCGGATCGATTAGAACCTCGCTATGGCAACGCCATGGTAATCAATGGAAAATGGTTTTCCATCAAGCATCCAGAAAAAATTAACTTCTCGCACAACAGGAGCAGCCCGTGGAACTCAACGAAGAGCAACAACAGCAATTTAACGATATCAAGAATAACCTCGCGACCGTCAAACAACGCATCATCGATGCCTGCAAAAAAGCCGGACGCGATCCCGCCAGCGTGCGGCTGCTACCCGTGACCAAAACCGTATCCGCGGAGCGGCTGCGCATCGCCTTTGCTGCCGGTGTTCATGAGATGGGCGAAAACAAAATCCAGGAAGCACGCGAAAAATCCGAAGTTATGGCCGATTTAGGCATCAAATGGGCGATCATCGGCCACCTGCAAACCAATAAAGCCAAATATCTGGCGCGTTTCGCCAACGAATTCCAAGCACTCGACAGTCTCAAAGTTGCCGAAGAACTCGACAAACGCCTGCAAAACGAAGGTCGCGCGATCGATGTCTACGTACAAGTCAATAGCTCCGGCGAAGAAAGCAAATTCGGCCTGCCGCCCGAAGCCGTGCGCGATTTCGTGCAATATTTGCCGCAATTTTCATCGTTGCGTATCAAAGGTCTGATGACGCTCGCCATCTTCTCAACCGACCACGACCGCGTGCGTGAATGCTTCGTCAAAATGCGCGACATTCAAGCCATGCTGCGCC
Organism: Nitrosomonas oligotropha; assembly: GCA_008015635.1. Taxonomy (GTDB): domain Bacteria; phylum Pseudomonadota; class Gammaproteobacteria; order Burkholderiales; family Nitrosomonadaceae; genus Nitrosomonas; species Nitrosomonas oligotropha_B. The sequence continues at coordinate 2,151 of SSFX01000097.1, read as the reverse complement.
AGGAAGCCCCCGCCGGATTATCGTTCGACGAACTGTCGATGGGCATGTCGGGCGACTACGAACTGGCGATCGAAGAAGGCGCCACCGTCGTGCGCGTCGGCCAGGCGATTTTCGGCAAACGGCCGCTGCCGGATAGTCATTATTGGCCGGGATTGGGGTGATGAATTCATTTGATTCTTGATGCCGAAACTACCTGAGCCGGAAGATCTAAAGATGCTGCGCCATCGCTATGCCCGTACTTTGGAAATGTGGGTGGCGTATAACACATTTCTGAATGAAGAAGTCTTAGTTGGAGGTGATAAGGTATGCTTGAACGAAGTAATCGTATTTCAGACAACTCATACCCTCCTTATTGCATATTATTCGTTTGTCTATAGCTTATTCGATCCAAGTGCGGTCGATTTCAAAGGAATAACGAAGAGGATACTTCCCCATCTAACACAAGATGCGTGCGATGCACGTGAGATAGTGTTAAAACAGTGGGAAGCGATTAAGAAACCAGTTTCAATTATCCGAAACAACATTGGATTTCACCAATCACCTAAACAGAGTGGCACCAAACAAGGATATAAGAGCTACGGAAATGTTCATCCCTATGCGATAGAGCTAATCATGCTGGCATTGCGAGTGTTCTTTCGACGAGTGGATTCTGTATTTGAATCAAGTGAGCCATACGGAAATGAGCATACTGAAGACGATATAGTAGCTCTAATGGATTCAGTCAGAAGGCTTGAATACTTCATTATGACTCATCCCAATGATGAAATATTCAAAGATCTTCATGCGTTATTCCAAGCACGGTAGGTTGAGCTGCCGAAGAAAGCCCAACATTAACCGGTGATCAACAAGATTGGTTGGATGAAAATCAATTCACCCATTATTCTCTGCGCGAGCGAAGTGGAAAAATGCGCCGACCGTCAGGGAATTGATCGCGATGGCGATGATGTTCCAGATGATGATCGGCATGGAATCGATCAAAACGCCGTAATAAAGCCAGGCAATCTGGAATACGCCCATGATGCCGGCCATGGTTGGATTCATACCTTGAGCGCTTTTCCGTTTGAGCATTGCATACAAATCCGGGGCGGCGGCGAAAGTGGTGCCGAAACCGGCTATGAATCCGATGATTTCATGCCCTTCCATTTAGATCCCCTGTTTTTTTGTTTGTATCCCGCGAATCTTAATTCTTTCCGTCGTTCGCTATAATCCTTTCAATGTCACTGAAACGACAGTGACATTGATGAAGGAACCCATTCATAAGAATTTCTAGCGTTTCTTATTTTTGCGCTGATTAATTTGTGCAACTTGGGGTGATTGCCGTCTTGACCACATCAACGCGGCGATGCCCGCGAGAATCATCGGGATCGATAGCCATTGGCCCATGGTAACGCCGAGTGTCAGAATGCCCATGAAGCCATCTTCCGGTTCGCGGAAGAACTCGGCAAACGAGCGTAAAACACCGTAGCCGATCATGAACATGCCGGTGACTGCGCCGGTTGCGCGCGGTTTCGATGAGTAAATCCAGATGAAAATAAACAACAGCACGCCTTCGAGCGCGAATTGATACAGTTGGGATGGGTGGCGGGGGAATTCGTCGACATAAGGGAAAACCATGCCCCAAGGCACATCGGTGTGGCGCCCCCACAGTTCGCCATTAATGAAATTGCCGATGCGTCCCGCGGCTAATCCCAGCGGAATCAGCGGAATGACGAAATCCGTGACAGTCAGCCAGGACAATTTGTGTTTGCGCGCCAGTAATACCATGGCGACGAAAACACCGAGAAATCCGCCATGAAACGACATGCCGCCTTCCCAGATGGCAAAAATGTGCAGCGGGTGGTCCAGGTAGTAACCGAATTGATAGAACAGCACGTGCCCCAAGCGTCCGCCCAGAATCACACCAAGCATGCCGTAAAACAAGGCGTCGTCGAGCATTTCATAGGTGAAAGCGGAATGCGGATTGTGTTTGATGCGATACCGTCCGAGCAGAATGAAGAGCGAGAAACCGAGCAAATACATTAATCCATACCAATGAATGGAAAGCGGTCCCACGGAAATGGCAACGGGATCAATTTGCGGATGAACTAGCATAGTTTCGGCCTTATTTACGGTAAAATAGCGGCCATTATACCAAGTGCGTTTGTGTGCGCC
>SSFX01000064.1:0-12369 GCA_008015635.1 Nitrosomonas oligotropha | reverse complement strand
GCGTAGGATCGTCCCACAAGATGCAACGCTCAAATTCGGGCGCCCAGTAATCGGTGGTGTTATACAGAAACTCAGCGGAATCGGATAACACCACGAAGCCGTGCGCGAAACCGGCGGGAATCCACAGTTGTTTTTTGTTTTCCGCGCTTAGGATCTCCCCCACCCATTGTCCGAAAGTTGGCGAAGAACGGCGGATATCGACCGCAACGTCGTACACCTCCCCCGCCACCACGCGCACCAACTTTCCCTGTGCGTGTTGGATCTGATAGTGCAAGCCGCGTAACACATTATGCGCAGAGCGCGAATGATTGCTTTGCACAAAACAGACGGGCTTGCCAATGGCCGATTCGAATGCGCGCTGATTAAAGCTTTCATAGAAGAAGCCGCGATCGTCGCCGAAAACACGCGGTTCCAGCAGAAAAACATCGGGGATGCGCAAGGGTGTCGCCTTCATAAAAACTCCCGTTTCAGAACTTGCTGCAGGTATTGCCCATAACCGTTTTTGGCCAGTGGCAGCGCCAGCGCTTCGAGTTGCACGGCATCGATCCAACCTTGCCGGAAGGCAATTTCTTCCGGGCAGGCGATTTTCAGGCCTTGGCGGTGCTCGATGGTCGCAACGAACTGACTCGCATCGAGCAACGATTCATGCGTGCCGGTATCCAGCCAGGCGTAGCCGCGCCCCATGATTTCGACGCTGAGCGCGTCATGTTCCAAATAAATGCGATTCAGGTCGGTGATTTCCAGTTCGTTGCGCGCTGATGGTTTGAGCGTCTTGGCGTAATCCACCACATGGGCATCGTAAAAATACAAACCGGTCACGGCATAATGCGATTTCGGCTGCTCGGGTTTTTCTTCCAGGTTCACGACCTTGCCACCGGCATCGAATTCAACTACACCGTAGCGCTCCGGATCGTGCACGTGATACGCAAAAACACTCGCGCCTTGCACGCGCTGCATCGCACTCGTCAGCAAATGATGGAAATCGTGCCCGTAAAAAATATTGTCACCCAAAACCAGTGCCGAGTTATCGTTACCGATAAACGATTCGCCGATCAGAAAAGCTTGCGCCAAGCCATCCGGAGACGGCTGCTCGGCGTATGAAATATTCAAGCCCCATTGGCTTCCGTCACGCAATAATTCCTGAAAATTACCCACATCGCGCGGGGTTGAAATCACCAGAATATCCCGGATCCCGGCCAGCATCAGCGTGCTGAGCGGATAATAAATCATCGGTTTATCGAATACCGGCAGCAACTGTTTTGATACCGTTTGCGTCACCGGATAAAGCCGCGTTCCGGAACCGCCGGCCAGCACAATGCCTTTTCTCCGTGGAAGCGTGGATAGAGTTTTGGAAGTATTGAATATTGGCATAAATAAAAACCCGGATTCTCAAAACGCATCAATGCATCGTTTTCATCCGGATCCATTCATTAAAAGAATGGCGATTGTACTATATCCGCTTCCCGCTCCGGATAATTGCACGATGCCGAGATCATTGCCGCCATGAATCGCCATTGTCCGCATCACGCAACCAGCGATTCCGCGGCCGGTTCATGTAAAATGATGCATTATGATCGACTTGCAACATTACCATCGCTTAGTCAGAAAACTGGCGCCTTACTGGAAGTTACTCTTGCTGGCATTTTCCGCCATGCTGATGGTAGCGGCATTGCTGGCGTTTCTGCCCCTGCTCGTTAAGCACATGCTGGCAGGTGCATTTGTTCTGCAAGATCCGTCACTGATACAAACCACGTCGCTGACGATGGTTGCAGTATTTGCCGCGCGCGCATTGGCAGGTTATATCAGCCTGTACGCCACGGGCAAAGCCGGTGGCAAGTTAGGCGCCGATTTGCGCATGGAATTCTTTAACAAGCTGCTGACACTGCCCATCCGTTGTTACGCGCATTTCAATTCTCATCAAACCAGCGTGCTGATAGCGCATATCAACACGGTTGCGCAAACCACAACCGGGCACATCGCACGGTTAACGCAAGATGGTCTGACGATCATCGCAATAATGATTTGCACGCTGCATCTCAATCAAGAATTTGCCATCCTGCTCCTACTGGCGATACCGCTCATTCTGCTGATCCATCAAATGACGCAAAGCCGCTTCAATAAACCCGAGTATCAACACTCACCAGCGGCTGGCGATCTGATTGAACACTTAGCGCAATCCGTCGCGCACTACAGAAAAATCAGATTGGACGGCGGACAACATCATGAAAGCCAACGTCTTGGCAAAATTTCCGCAGCGATTTATCAAGCCGACATGCAACAAGCGTGGATCAGGGCCATGGTGATTCCTTCAGGTCAGTTCATCATGATGTTGATTATGCTCGCCGTGGCCTACATTATTGCGCTGCAAGCGATCAATGGCGCGCTTAGTCTGCCCGAAACCGCCGCGCTGATCACCATCGTTTTGCTGTTCATCCTGCCGGTACAACGCATTGCCAATCTACCCAAGCAACTGGAGCATGATCAAGCGACTCTGGAAGCCATTTTTGCATTCCTCGATCAGGAATCCGAACAGGATAGCGGCACTCTCGGCACTCCGCAGGGTTGCGCCAAGCTGGTATTTGACCAGGTGCGTTACGAAGAGGATGCAGGCGCCAAACCGATTCTCAATCACATGCATTTCACCTTGCGGTCGGGTGAGGTCGTTGTGTTTACCGGTTATACCCTGGAAGAAAAAAATGCATTGATCGATCTAATACTGCGTTTGCGGCAACCAGCCAGCGGAAAAATCTTACTGAATGACCAGCCTCTGCCGAACATCCAATTAAACCGCTTGCACGCGAACATCGCTTTGGTTTCCCCGGATACCTTTCTGCTCGACGACAAAATTGCCGGTAACATTGCTTATGGTGCGATGCGTTGCAGCAATGAAGCAAAAATCACCGCGGCAGTGCAAGCATCACACGCCATAGAGTTTGTCCGGCACATGCCCGAAGGCTTGCAGACAGATATCAGAGCCAAAGGCACGGCAATCACCCAACACCAACTGCTACAGCTCGCCATTGCGCGCGCATTCGTGAAAGATCCTCGCATCCTGATCCTGGATGAATTATTCACACCCCAGGAACTCGATCCGGGAAATCTGCTACCCGTCTTGGAAAAGTTGATGCAAAACCGTACCACGCTGATTTTCAATCCATCGATCCCGCAATTGCAAAAGATCGATCGAATCTTTGTGATGGAAAATGGTTGTATTGCCGAAAGCTTGAGAACACCGGGCAGTTTTCAGCACACTTAACCCAATTCAAATTCACCCCGCTGCTGTTTCTTCTAGCGATCAAAGGACGCACTCTGGCATTCAGGTGTGTACTATTTACCGTTCCATTCCTTACTGTCATATTCCGGCACCCAGTTCACCAATTGGTCCCGGACTTCTTGATCGCTTAACACCGAAATTTTACTCAGCCACGCCGTCATATCGGACAGCCATTGCTCATCCACTTGGCGTGCTTGTGCAATACGCAATTTTTGATGCGGTGTCGGCAATGTGTTTTCGCTAGCGGACAGTAGCTCTTCATGCAGTTTTTCTCCCGGCCGCAATCCGCTGAAAACGATCCGGATGTCGTCTTCTCCCAATCCGGATAAATGGATCAAGTCATTGGCCAGATCAACAATTTTGACCGGATCGCCCATATCCAGCACGAAAATTTCCCCGCCGCCATTGGTGCCGCCCATCAATGCCGCTTGCAATACCAGCTGCGCCGCTTCGGGGATAGACATGAAATAGCGCGTCATTTCCGGGTGAGTGATGGTAATCGGGCCGCCTTTGGCAATTTGCTCGCGAAATTTCGGAATAACGCTGCCGGTGCTGCCCAGTACATTGCCGAAACGTACCATCACAAAACAAGTCGGGCGCGATTGGTTATTCCGGTCCGGTTGGCTATTCTTAGCCGCAATGGATTGCTGCAAGGCTTGGCATACCATTTCCGCCAGACGTTTGCTGGCGCCCATGATACTGACCGGATTAACCGCTTTGTCGGTCGAGATCAGAACAAATTTTTCCACCGCGAAACTGATCGCGACCTGCGCCAGCACGTACGTCCCCAGCACATTATTCAACAGCGCTTGATAAGCATTCTCCTCCTCCATCAGCGGAACGTGCTTGTAAGCGGCGGCATGAAAAACCACGGCGGGATGGAATTGCGAAAACAATTGCGTCATGCGTGCGCGATCCTTGACATCGCCGATCACAAACGACATTTTCATCGCGGGGAAGCGCGGCAAAAATTCTTCCTGAATGCTGTAGAGTGCAAATTCGTTCAATTCCAGAAAAACGATACGCTCCGGCTCAAACGCGGCCAGCTGGCGGCACAGTTCGGAACCAATCGAACCGCCCGCTCCGGTTACCAGAATCACTTTGCCCGTCAATAAACCGTGCAGCCCGTCATCGTCCAGAACCACCGGCGCTCTACCGAGCAAGTCATCCAGCTGGATTTCGCGGATATTCGTCACCATTGACTTACCGCTGATCAAATCGGCATACGACGGCACCGTCATGGCTTTCACGTCGATTTCCGAGCACATTTCCAAAGCCTTGCGGTGAATCTGACGGGACACCGACGGTGTAGCGATAATGACATGCTCGACATTCAGGGTGTGCACCCAGTGCGGCAACTCGTCGATCCTGCCCAGCACGCGGATCCCTTGCAAGCGTGTGCCCAATTTGCGCGGATCGTCGTCCAGCATACCGACCACATGCCATTCCCGGCTTCCCGTCAAAGCCTTGACCAGATTCACCGCGGTACTACCCGCACCAATGATCAAAACCAGTTTGGCTTCATTACTTTCCAAGCCGGACAAGCGGCGCTCTTTCCAAGCACGATAGATCAAACGGCTGCCACCCATGATCAGCATCAACAGCAATGGCACCAGCACAGCCACCGCTCCTGGAATTTTAGTCAGCAAACCAAACAACCACAGCAGCAGCAGCTCGGTTAACGTGCCGGACATCACTGCCACAAAAATCCGCTTCAAATCGGGCAGACTGGCATACCGCCACAGCCCTCGATACAGTCCGAGCCACAAAAAGAAACCGCCTTGCACCAGCACCAGCCAAGGCAACATTTCCAGCAACAATTGAACCGAATCAGCCGGAATCTCAAAATTGAAACGGAATAAATAAGCTAGCCACCACGCCACCCCGATCGCAATGAAATCATGGGTGAAAGCAATGAATGTGCGAATTCCGTATTTTTTGAGAAGCATGCTATCCCCGGTTGGAATAATATTTCCGGTGGCAATCAGAAAGAAACATGAGCAGCAAATAAATGCTTCCCCAGGCCATGGCGACCTGGCTTTGCACTGTCAGATCCTGTCCACCCGCCCAGACCGCGCAGCCACCGGCAGCCAACATCAGCACATAGCTTAATAACGCAGTATCGCGATGCCCCAGTCCGCTTTGCACCATACGCTGATAATAGTGTTCACGATGCGCCCGCCAGATTTTCTCGCCGCGCATCAGGCGCTTGGTTATCGTTACCGTCGCATCCGCGATGAAGGGTGAAAATATCAGCACTGGCACCCATAACGACCAAAGTTGATCGAGCCACCCCAATAACCCCAGCGCCGCCGCCAGGAAACCGAGCGGAACCGCGCCCGCGTCGCCCATGAAAATACGCGCGGGATGAAAGTTGTACCACAAAAAAGCCAGGGCCGCCGCCGCTATCGAAAAATTGATCACGGCAAAATCGTTATTCCCGGCCCAGTACGCAAACAAACCATAGTATCCAAACCCAATTACCGTCATTCCGCCGGCCAGCCCATCCGAACCATCCATGAAATTATATAGATTGGACATCCAGATCACTGCGGCCGTAACGCATAGCACAGTCAAACCGCTCGTGACATCCAGTAAAAAAACCGCGGAAAACGCGGCAGCAACGATACTGTGAACCAGTAACCGGCACCACACCGGCACATGCCGGATATCGTCAAGCAATGATATTACCATCAGTAAACCGACACCAGCCCAAACGGCGAGCGGAATAGCTACGGAAAAACACAACCATGTGATGAGTACACCCGATAACAAACCCAATCCGCCGAGACGCGGTACAGGCACAGTATGAAGCGAACGCGCATTGGGATGATCCAGCCCCCAGCGCGCCTTTCTTTTAATCAGCCATAAAATGGAGAGGAATGATAAAACAAACGATAACAGCGGCGCTGTGATAATTGTCACTGGAGAATCCAACACCTACCTTAATGACCGGATTATCCGGGGTGAATCAATAAAAAAATAATCCACTTTCTCATCATGCATGACAAGAAAGTGGCATCAGAAAAACAAACCCAACTAGCCTAAGAAAACCTTAGAACATAGGCTTAGCTGCATAACTCTTGTGTGCAGCTGCAGCGGCGGTACCACGTTCCACTTTTGCGCCCATATCGGACAAAATGGTCTCCAGCGCATTCAAGCAGAAAATCACATTTTCGACGCGGCAGGATGTACCCATCAAGCCAAAGCGCCATACTTTTCCGGCGAAATCGCCAAGCCCTGCGCCAATCTCAAGATTATAGTCATCCAGCAGGCGGCGGCGCACTTCTTTCTCATCAACACCGGCAGGAACAAATACGGAATTCAGTTGCGGCAAACGATGTTCCTCTTTCACCACATAATTCATGCCCAAGGTCGCGAAACCGGCTTTCAGCGCTTCGTAGTTATAGCGATGACGCGCCCAGGAATGCTCCAGCCCTTCTTCGTATATCATCAACAGCGACTCATGCAAGCCATACAATGCGTTGGTCGGCGCGGTATGGTGATAAGTCCGGGCGGACGATCCCCAGTAATTCAATAACAGGCTGATATCCATAAACCAGCTGTGCACCTTGGTTTTACGATTTTTAACCAGCTCGGTCACACGGTCGGAGAAACTGACCGGAGACAAGCCTGGCGGACAAGACAAGCATTTTTGGCTGCCGGAATAGATCGCATCGATTCCCCATTCATCCACTAGAATTGGCGTTCCACCCAGTGAAGTCACAGTATCGACAATCGTCAGGCAGTTGTATTTACGTGCGATCTCGCACAGTGTCTTAGCATCGGATTGCGCGCCGGTAGATGTTTCGGCATGAACAAACGCAACGATCTTGGCATCCGGATTCTTTTTCAGCGCATCTTCCACTTTCTGCGGATCGACCGGTTCACCCCATTTATCGTCGACCACCACCGCCACACCGCCATGACGCTCCACATTTTCGATCATGCGGCCGCCAAACACGCCATTGCGGCACACAATCACTTTATCGCCAGGTTCGATCATATTGACGAAACACATTTCCATACCCACCGATCCAGGCCCGGAAACCGGGAAGGTCATGCGGTTTTTGGTTTGGAATGCATAGCGCATCAAGCCTTTGATTTCTTCCATCATCTCAGTGAACACAGGATCCAAGTGACCCAAGGTCGGACGCGCCATGGCGTTCAGCACGCGCGGATGCGTATCGGACGGCCCAGGTCCCATCAAAACACGTTGTGGCGGATAAAAAACGGTAGCTTTCTTTTCGGGGCGAAAATCTTCGGTATTCATGAACAATCCTAAATTAATAATAGAGTCTGATTTATTTTTGTAAAAGGGTGATTCTAACAAGTGAACGCAGAGTTTACTATAAACAACGATACGCTCAATAAATTATCCTTATGGATAGGCAAAGAGATTTTCATAACAAACTGAATTTTGAGCGATTAAAAACCATACATTACGAAACACCGGATCGAAAATGGGCTCACGCACAAGATTTGATCCCTCTCGTTTGTGCAATACAACAGTGGTTTTGATACCATCCGGTTTGTTCACACAATTGAACCTTCAACGGGTGAGGTTGCAAATTTACTATGAATATTTCCATCTCATGCGCTTTCTTTTGAAAAATCCGGTTGTATTTCTGATCATTATTCTCATGCTGACTGCCTGTGTGATGCCGCCCACACGGAATGAATTACTTAGCCAGAAAGTCATTTTCAGCCGCAACAGCAGCAAAAATTATCTCGAAATTGCGGAATGCCTAAAAAGCGATGATGGCTTTCCTTTGCCGAAACAGCAACGCCACACCTGGCGCGATATCAATACTTATTTTATCTACCATGAATCTGTGCAAGTGGATGGATACCCGCAACTACACGACGAAGCTGCCAAGATTTACTACATTACCGAGATTCACGATCCCAAGTATTCAGGAAGCATCAACCAACCGATCACTCACGGCAATGGAAACTGGATCATGACGATCAAAGATACCGGTAATGCGCAAAATACCCAATCCGAAATCGAGATTCGCAGCAGTCAAAACCTGCTGAGTGATTACCCATCGGTTTCTTATACACCGGATCCTATCCCCTCACTCTCCCAACGCTTATACAAAGTGGAAACCATTGATCATTGTTTCTGATTGATAGGCAATTTTTAAAAAACTCCGCAGGTTGGGGTGATGACAGGAACCACCGACATCACACTACCGCCAATTGTTGGGGTTCGTCGACTCACCCCAACCTGCCGCACTGGCATGGTTACGACCTGTCGATGCTTTCATATTCCATAAGCAAGAACGAGATGTAGCTGCGCGTCAAGTTGCAAAATAACCTCGCCTCGTGGAGATCCAGAGAAACGCCTTCCTTCAGGTCAATACTGACCAGGTCAGTCCCATCGTCAATTTCTCCTTGACACCCAACGTAGAAATCACCGGCGCTGCGCGGCTTTATCGCGCAGCGTCCGTGTGGACTGCCGGGTTGGGCATTTGACTACGTTCATATGTTTGATTTTGCAGCCCCCATTTTTCACTCTACATGAGGCACTCGCCGATGTAGAAGTAGTCTTTGCCGCCTTCATAACTGCCACGCTGCACGTCTTTCTTCGAGAGAATACGGTAGCCGTTCAGACAGTAGTTGTTGGACTTCAACCACGTTTCTAGCCAATCCATCCGAATTCGTTCCCCGTCGGGCGTATTGGCTGGATAAATGATGTCGGATTTGGCGGTAAATCGAAATTGCCGCTCCTTGTTTGGTCCGTCGAGCGGCTCGAACGTAGTCATGGGAATGCGGTCGAGTGACGCACACCCAGCGAAAAGAATCCCGCCGAAGCAAATTAGCAGCCGAAGTGATCGCATGATGACCTACCCTTCATTCTCGGGATTTGAGATGCCCAACTAGAATTAGGCCGCACCCGGCACCTTGAGCAGACGAACTGAGTAACGTTGAACGCCCCACATAACGGCAAAAGTCTCGCTTACCTCGTACCAGCGTCCAGCGGGTTGTCCGGAACCGTGATTTGCGCCCATACAAGAACACTCGCAGTCGGCTCCGACTGCGTTCCAGCAGGCAGGAGCACAGACTTCTTTCTCTCGGTAGAGCTGAATGACATAGCAAGCTTGGTAGCGAGTGAACGACAACCTGATGACTCTCTCGAACCAGGCTTGTGGCACCTCCCAGGCGCCATGCTCCTTGTCCCAGCTCGGTTTGCTTCTCTCTCCGTTGCGAAGCCAAACTTTGTTGTCTGGGGCGAAGGGAATGCGAACAAGCAGGGGTGCGGGGCGTTGCCTCTGGAAGACCACGGGGAGGCGTGTCTGACTCCAGAAGCGCGTGAGGTCCTGAATCGGGGATTGAGCAGCCATGGTGCTTCCTGTTCGGCCTAACGTTTGAGCTCAGCGATATACGTGCTTGGCGCGGTTCGTGCGGCTCGGAGCACGAACCGCGCCAAGCATGTATATTCGCTGGAGCGATTTGTTAGGCTCATTTTTCCTTTATAATAACTGCAAGGATTCTGATTTTTCAATAAGTCGCGTCGAGACCTCAAGAAAGAGCGCAAGTGATTTCTCAATTGGTGGGGCCGATAGATATACATCGGTTGAGGTAAATCGAAAGCCATCCTTGAAGCTGGGTGCACAAAGATGACTTACGTCGGCATGTGCCAATATTTTATCTCTATAATTTTTTATTTGTTCATGAATCCCAAGCATATCGTCAGGCACAAATTCGTCCGCAGTTATTTTGATTGGCTTTCCGGACCGAGTTTTGGAACGCATAAAAGGGCTAAAATACGAGACCAGACAAAAATTGTATGCTGCGAACTGGATAAGACGCTGAGGATAACTCAATTCACCGGAGCGTTCTGCGATAAGCGTTTTTGCGATATGCGTCGCCTGATCTACGTTCCACGCCGCTTGTGTATAGAAAAGCCACTCGTCTTCGGATCTCATGTTATTTTGCCTAACTAGAATTAGACGTCCGAAATGACGTAATATAATGCGTCACAAATGAAATCTAATATGGAATTATTCATGGTATCCCCTTATGTTTTAAGCTAATTGAACTGTTTAGCTGTCATCATACCAGACTTGTTAGACCCGCAAATACAGAATGAAAACAACGAGACGCTGGAATCCAGTTCTACGATTTACCTATCAAAATAAGCAATAGTCCAATCTGCAAAATCATTGCTTTTTCCAAAATTCAAACTTAAAATGCCACCCGTTATTCGCTTTCTAAAATGCCCATTGAACGATTGATGGCACAGCAACTCAAAAAGCGGTAACGTAATGGGAAACTAGGGTTCCGGCCAATGCAGCAAACGGCGTCAGGTCCAAGAGTTTCCGGTCTCGTAATAGCGAGGCTCCACGGAGGGATAAAAGCCCGGGAGATTAAGCGTAATGTGCTCGAAGTACATTACAATCCCGGTAAACCCTTTGGTATGGAGACTGGTTATGTCAGGTTCAACAAAACAAATCACATCTTTGCAGGACGTCCATGTAACCGGCGACGCGCTCAATCGCAGCATGAGTGTCTGGCACAGTTTCACGCTCGGTTTTGCGGTGGTCTCGCCGGTGGCCGGACTGTATGCCATCATCGGTGTGCAAACCGTGGTCGCCGGTGGCGGCTGGTTTGCGGCATTGGCGGTCTGTTTGATCATGCAGTTGCTGGTGGCGACTGTTTACGCGGAGCTGTCTTCACAATTCCCGATTGCCGGTGGTGCGTATAAATGGGCGCGGCAGCTCGGCGGTGCGATAGCCGGGCAATATGCCGGTGTGATCTATATTTGCTCTACCATCGCCATGGTCACGACAACCGCTTATACCGGCGGTTTCTGGCTGGCGATCTTCAGCGGATTGCCGGATGAAGGCGGCGGCACGATGGTACTTTGGGGTGCTCTCTTTTTGTTGCTTTGCACACTCCTCAATCTTGCCCCGGTCAGTATTTTCAATCTAGTGATCAAACTGGGTGTTTACGCGGAAGTCGCCGGATCATTCGGCGTGGCACTCTTGCTGTTTCTTTTTTTCCGTCAGCACCCTTTCATGGAATTATTCCAGCACATGGGTACCGGCACAGCGCCCAGTGAAATGGCGGCTTTCCTGGCGGCACTGGCCATTGCCGGCTGGGCTTTTATCGGCTTTGACGCCTGCTCCACCACTGCCGAAGAAACCCATCAACCGAAACGCATGGTGCCCCGCGCCATTTTCATGTCGCTACTCGTCGTTGGCACAGTCGTCTTGTTCAATTCAGCCGCGCTGATTTTGGCTTTTGAACACGACACCTTGAGAAATTCCAGCCATACTTCCGATCCGGTCACACCGCTGATCGCCAGCAGCATCGGCGATTGGTTCGAGAAACCTTTCCTGGCCATCGTGATGACTGCTTTTCTCGCTTGCGGCGCATCGATGGTCAAGTACACCTCACGCATTGTGTATTCGATGGCGCGGGAAGGCAATATGCCAGCCATGTTGAGCCAGGTAACGGCCAGCAAAATCCCGCGCAATGCCATTCTCTTCACCGTTCTGCTGGCAGGTTGCGGATTGATCTTCGGACTCAATGACGACGCCGTGGCGACCATCATCGCTTTCGGTACCGGCGGTTTATACGCGATGTTCACGTTCACCACGGGCTTTGCCTTGTTTGCCCGGCTTACAGGGCGATGGAATCCGGCGCTGGGGGAATTAAAGCTGGGCGCGTGGGGATTGATCATCAATTGCCTGGCATTTATCTGGTCACTGTTTGAGCTCATCAACATCGCCTGGCCGCGCCCTTATGCGATTTCCGCGGATGCGCCGTGGTGGCAGTTATGGGCGACGCCACTGGTGCTGAGCAGCATTCTAACCATCACAACACTCTATATACTGTGCAAAAAATGGATGCAATTTAAATAAATCCATTTTCATAAGGAATTCATCATGAATCAGCAAAATAACATCATCTGGCAACAACTGATCCCAGGCGGATGCCACTGGTCCGGCGTTGTACGCCGCGGCACCACGCTGCGTTTGACCGATGTCGACGGAGGCGCGAATGCCGCCGTGTTGTTCTTTAATCAGGAAGAAAAGCTCGAGCGCTACAACATGGCCGACACCCTAAAATCGCAGCATACT
>SSFX01000101.1:0-15312 GCA_008015635.1 Nitrosomonas oligotropha | reverse complement strand
GGGACAAGCGCAAGAACTTTGGCTCCGCCCGCAAGACGCAACGTATACAAAATCTCCGCGCCGCGAAATGCCTTATGAACCACCGCCGCCTGCATCGTGCTGCTATCATCGTGCACAATATCATCCGGACGCAGCAATACATCCACGCTACAACCGGCATCACAGTGCTCTGGAACTACCCCTTGCAATACGCCCAATTCAATTTCAACTCGTTGCGCATCAATCACTTTACCTGGAAGAAATACACCTTGGCCGATAAAGTTAGCCACAAAACGGTTGGCCGGGCGATGATACAGATTGAATGCCGTATCCCACTGTTGAATCTCACCGTGATTCATCACGCCGATCTCATCGGCAATCGCAAACGCCTCCGCTTGATCATGTGTCACCAGAATCGCGGTGGTTCCTTGCTGCTTGATGATCTCACGGACTTCCATGCTCAACCGCTCGCGTAAACTCACATCCAGATTGGAAAACGGCTCATCCAGCAACAAAAGATCCGGTCTCGGCGCCAGCGCGCGCGCCAGCGCAACACGCTGCTGCTGCCCGCCCGATAATTCATGCGGATATTTCTTCGCAACGCTGGCCAGATGCACGACATGCAGCAATTCTTCAATCCGCCGCTCACGCTCCACTCGCGTTAACCGGTGCAGACCGAAACCGACATTGGCGGTCACATCGAGATGCGGAAACAACGCATAATCCTGGAACACCATGCCAATCCGCCGCTGTTCCGGCGGCACGAAGGAATCCGCACTGCTTACACAGGCGCCATTGAGCACGATTTCTCCGGCTGCAACCCGCTCAAAACCGGCGATACAACGCAGGGCAGTGGTCTTGCCGCAGCCGCTCGGGCCGAGCAAACAGCCGATTTGCCCCTTCTGCAATTGCAAAGATAAGTTACGGATAACGACCTGCTCGCCATACGCTTGCAAAACGTGATTCAGTTGCAGCAACCCTGTACTCATCGGTTTACTTCTCAGTTTGTCGCATAAACAAGAAAATCGGAATCAGCCCGGCCAGCACCAGCGTAACCGCAGGCAACGCAGCCTGCTCCCATTGCCCTTCGGAAGTCATTTCATAAATTCGCACCGCCAGTGTATCCCAGCCAAATGGCCGCGTCATCAGCGTAATTGGCATCTCTTTCATGACATCGACAAACACTAAAGTCGCCGCCGTAAAAATTCCCGGCTTCAATATCGGAATATGTACTTTCCGGATCATTGCCCAGCCATGCAACCCGAAACTCATCGCCGCCTCGTCGATATTAGGCGTAATCCGTTGCATCGCGCCATCAATCGGATAATGACTGACCGCCATAAAACGGATCAAATAGGCGATCAACATAATCATCAGCGTACCCTGGATCAATTGCCCTGTCTCGATTTGCAACCAATGCATCATCCACTCGCTGAGCCGCCCATCCAGCCATACCAGCGGCACATACACGCCAATCGCCAGTACCGTGCCGGGCAATGCATAACCAATCGTAGCGATACGCACCGCATAGCGCGTGACCGGACTGGGATAACGCCGTGCCGCATAAACCATGGCAATCACAACCAGACAAATCAACAAAGCCGCCAGACCGGACAACGATAGCGAATGCCAGAGAAATTCCAGATAGCGGGCTACGTCATAATCTTGCGTAAACGATCGCATCGCCCACTGGCACAATTGCAGTACCGGCAGCAGAAATGCCAGAAATAAGACGCTCAGGACAAAACCGGCCACCAGCCAGTTATGCCATCCCGTCAACCGGATACGCTGCGCGCGCTCGGTTTTTTTACTCTCCGCATAGCGCATACGCAACCGGAACTGCTGCTCCAGCACAATCACAACAAAGATGATCAGAATCAATAAAGAAGCAAGCTGCGAAGCCGCGGGCAGAGAAAACATGCTGAACCACGCTTTGTAAATCGCGGTCGTGAAGGTATTGTAATTAAACACCGCGACGGTACCGAAATCCGCCAGCGTCTCCATCAGCACCAGCATCACGCCCCCGGCTATCCAAGGCCGCGCCATCGGCAATACCACTTTGAAAAATCCTTGCTTGCGGTTGAAACCCAGCGATTGCGCCACTTCCAGCGAGCGTTTGCCTTGGCTCAGAAAAGCATTGCGCGCCAGTAAATAAACATAAGGATAAAAAGCCAGCGTCATGACCACAATCACACCCGCCCTGCCGCGAATATCCGGAAACCAGGACAAATCCGAATCCAACCAGGCACGCAACATAGTTTGCACCGGGCCGGTAAAATCAAACAGCCCCAAAGCGACAAATGCCGTGACATACGCAGGCATCGCCATCGGCAACAGCAACGCCCAGGAAAAAAACCGCCGCCCAGTGAAGTCATAAACCGCGGTGAGCCACGCCAGACTGATACCCAACAGCGCAGTACCGCTGACGACACCCAAGGCAAGCCAGAACGTGTTAATCAGCAGCTGAGGAAGCGTCGTTTCAAGCAGATGCTGCCAAACATCGCTAGCTGGTGCGAAGAAAGCCGACACGATCACGCCCACAGGCGCCAGTACCAATGCAGCCGCTATAAAAGGAACTGTGCGCCAAATGGCCATGACATATTGGTGAAGAAACAGAACAAAAGAACTGGCGTAAAAGGCTATTGTTTTCTAGCGCTTCTACGCCTCATTGATTTTTGTAGCGACCGTACCTTTTTATTGATAACCTGCACGATCCATGAGTTTTACTGCGGTGGTCTGCAATTCGCCGGCTTTAACCAGGTTCATCGGATTTTGCTTAAAACTGCCCCACGCCGCGACAAACGAATCCGCTGCAATCTTCGGATTAACCGGATATTCCATATTCACATCGGCAAACAGATTTTGCGCTTTGTCGGATGACAGGAATTCCAGCAATTTAATCGCAGCCTGGGTGTTCCGGCCATGGCGCGTAACACCGGCGCCGGAAATATTGACATGCACGCCGCCATCATTCTGATTCGGCCAGAAAATCGCCAATGGCAAATTCGGATCTTTCTTCATCAACCGGCCATAGTAATAAGTATTGACCACTGTCACATCGCATTTACCAGCAGCGACAAACTCCAAAGCCCGAGTGTCATCGGATAGCGGATCGGTTGCCAGATTGGCTACCCAGCCTTTGACAATTTTCTCGGTCTCGGCTTCGCCATGTTCAGCAATCATCATCGCCACCAGAGATTGGTTATACACTTTCTTCGATGTGCGCAAACACAGCCGCTTGTTCCACTTCGGATCGGCCAGATCTTCATAGGTTGAAAGCTCTGAAGGCTTCACTTTCTTGGTGTTATAGATCAACGTGCGTGCCCGGATCGACAAACCGAACCATTCCTGTTCAGGGTCGCGCAAATGCGCCGGGATATTGGCTTCCAGCACGTTCGATTGCACCGGCTTCAACAAACTTGCCCGTGCCGCTGCCCAAAGATTACCCACATCGGAAGTAATCAGCAGATCCGCAGGCGTGTTTTTCCCCTCCGCTTCCAGCCGGGCGAGCAATGCACCTTCGTTATCCGTGGTGTATTTGACCTTGATCCCGGTTTCCTTGGTAAATGCATCAAACATCGGTTTGATGAGTTGTTCAATGCGCGCGGAATAAACAACCACTTCCTCAGCATGCGCCAGCGGTGCAGTCAGCGACGAGAAAAGAAAAAAAACAGCAAAATAAAAATGACTTACATTCGATTTCAACATGAAAAATTCCAAGCAAAAAGGTTCATCAGGGGAATTAATTATTGAGGGTTACTATAGTATGAATAAGAATAATTATCAATTAAATACCGTGGACTCAAGGTTTAAAGCGCGCAATTAATTTTCAACCGCAGGCTCAAACCATGAATTCAGTTCTTTGCGCCCGACCAGCGGCAATTTGAGCGCGGGCGGGTCGAGATCGACACCGAACGATAATCCCAGCAAATTGAGCTCGATACCTTCCACCGCGCTGACCAGCACGCCCAGCAAACCGAAAATGGAAACTTGGAAGCCGCTGCCGCTTGGCGCTTGCGAAACCATCCGGTAGCCCAGGTAATCCTTACCAATCGCAGTAGGCGGCAGATCCAATTGCAGTTCCGGAACAGCCCGGGAAATCCAAGCCGTAAAGGTATTGGAATTCGGTCCAGGCCAAATCGTGTAATCCTTTGCATACGGGTAACTTCGTGCCGCCTGGTCAATTTTTTCGATCAGCACATCCACCCCATCGCCCCGTTTCTCCAGCAAAAGCTCCGGCATATTGCCGTACCAGCGCCGATCCGGCACATTCTCATAAATCACGACCACTGGGAGCTTGCGGCGCTGCATCCATCCAATGACTTCATAAATAGTGTACGACTGCGCCGCAGCCGGTTTCACCGCAATCCAGGTATGAATTCCAAAGTAGCCGCGCCAGCTGAATGCACGCGCGCCATAAACCTGCACAATTGCTTCCGGCGTTGACGCGGGATCGGGCGCCAGACCCACCGGCTCACGGCTCGCATTCCACCAGTACTGCGCACGCGCCCGGTCCGGAACAACCGCCAGCACGATCAGCCCCAAAGTAAATAATAGGAAAACTACGGTTAAGGTGCGCTTCACTGAGTGATTCAACTGATTAGGGATTAAAAATGATGTATTTCGGGAGCATTGAGATTGATCGCAGTATATGCGAAATCCGGTTTACTGATATATTTCCATAGCCAACCCATTACTGTCCGGTACGTTTTCCCAATATCTCCGGCAAATCCCGCACGAACCGGCCCGCACCCGCCAGCTGCCGCCGCAGCATGACCCAATCTTCGGCGCGTTTTCTGGCGTCCAGGCAACGCATCAGCCGCACCCGCAACGCTTTGTCCTGATGATTCAGAATCGCAGCCCAAAGGGTATCGTCGACATTATAAACTTTACCCGGCAGCAGACAGACAGGAATCACCTGCTCAACCGCTATCGCCAGATCGGTCGCGATAACTCGCACCGCCGCAGCAATATTGGTTGCTTTGCTGCTCGCCGGATGCGCCAGATCATACGGCGGCTGCCACTCATTAAGCGGTCGCAAGCGGTCGGCAAAACTCGCCACCACCAGCAACGGCGGCGCGCGGCGATCGGTACGCGCCGCTTGGGTCGCGCGCAATGCATCCAGACAATCGCGTTCCGTTTGCCGGTCCGGACGGTTGGCCGGGGTAACCCATAAAATCAAATCGGCATTGCCCGCTGCTGCCAGCATTTGCTGACGATCAAACAACGCGCTGTCACATCCCGGGCTATCGAAAATCAGCGCTTGTGTTAACCCCTCGCGCGACAACACAAAGGGTTTAAGCGTCTGCGTGGTATCCGGTAGCACATCGGTGGCCGTCGTCAACGTGCCAAAAAGTGCGTTGATCAGGCTCGACTTGCCCGAGTTGGACCGCCCTAAAACAAGAATGCGCAATGGCTCAACCGCAGGTTTTGCGGTTTCTTCGACCTGCCCCAGATCGGCTTTGGATTCCGGAGTTGGCGCAGTCACAAATTCTTCATCACCCAACGGCAAACGGCCGCTATACAGATCGATCGCGTAATAACCCACTTTGCACACATAAGCACGCAAAAACCAGCGGTGCAATTCATCCCTGGCCTGATCGAAACTGCGTTCGCGCAAGTGCCGCCAAGCTTCGCTGAGCAGCGCGTTAACCGGATTAATGAGCAGGCTGCCGGCGCGGTATATAGTAAACAGCCGCTCCGCTTTAGCCTTCCAGCGCTGCAAGCGGAACAGATCGCCGATCGTCAGGCGGTTGCTGAACGGTATTTTTTCCGCCACATCCTGACGCAGATCGCGGCTCGCCCGCTCGATAATCAGCAAAGTATGCGGCACGGTCAGTTCCAGCAAGGGTTTTTCGACATCCGGATAATAACAATGCGCAACCGTTTCCAGCGTTTTCTGCCCCAATTCCATCACCCAGGCGCCCTCTTCGATCGGCCAATCCTGCGGATTGCACGTCTCCGCCAGCGCTTCAACCCGCTGCCAAACGGCATCCGCACTCGGCGGCCACTCCGGATTAGGCTCGGTCGATGAATCCATTAACAATTGCCGCTCCTGCCGCACCAGCCATTGCTGCAAGCCATAGCCTAAACCGCCGCAAACCACCAGAGCGATCAACCAATATTGCAAATTGCCGCTTTGCCACAGCCAGAAAAAGCCCAATCCCAGCAGCGCCAGCAGCGGCAACAGCATCAGGATGAATACCAATAACCGCAACGGATTGACAGCGGGCAGCGGCGCTTTCATGTTGATTTACCCCGCAGACGATCTTTCAGTACCGCAGCGCCGCGCTCCAGCTCTTCCGCATAAATCCGTCGCAAGGTATCAGCGTCCACATTCAGACCATCCTTACGCCGCGCAAAGAAATAGATCGCCGCCTTACCCAACGCATACGTGGTTGCGCCACTGGAACTGGCGCCCCATAACGCACCTGCGGTTTGCCCCCAGACCGGTATGAATTTAGTCACAGCCCGGCTCAACAACCGCGCAAGGTAGCCGGATACAATACCCGCGCCTGCAAGCCCGAGAAATTCGGTGATCGTGCTTCTATCCCAATGCTGACCATACAATAGCGCCAGACTATGCAGCAGTTTCGCCTGCACCGCCGACACCGCGACTAAATCCACCACCGGCAAAGCACCCAATCCCGCCGCAACCAATGCATAACCGGCTATATGCTGATGCGCGGTGCGCGCGTACAAATCCTGTACTTCCCGGTCACCGCTCAATTGATGCTGCAAACCCAGCGATGTCAGCGACTCAATCGCCTGCCACAAGCCTTCCAGACCGTAATCCGGCGGCGCCAAGCCATCTTCCGGCAGTGTCAAATCGGCCGCTACCCAGCGCACCGGCGCGAAGCCGGGCAGCAGCTTTAAAGCATCGCGCTGTGCCTGCAAAGCGCGGCGCAAATCCAGCGGTATCGTTTCCGGCAACGGATCATCGGCATACGGCCACGGCTGAATATGCCCGCAGCCATCGGGATAAAGCTCGTGCAAGCCGGTTTGCACGATCAGCAACGGCCACTCCGGATGACGCCGCCGGATTGCATGCAACACATCGAATACCGCAACCTGATGGACATCCGCCACTTTCATCACCGCCAACAGCAAATGCGCTTGCGCTTCGCAATAATGCATATCGTCGCCCGGATCGTACGCCACCTCACCCAAACCGCGCGTATCGAGAAAGCGCACCACCGGCATTTCGGCAGGAAAATCATAGAAACGGGAACTGCGCGTGCACGGCTGAAAACCGTTACCGATTTGCGCCGCCGGGCTGCCGGTCAATGCCCGGATGATCGACGTCTTGCCGGATTGCGTTTTACCCAGCAGCCATAACACCGGCACTGGCATCTTCGCACGCGCTTCGCGTAGCGATGCCTCCAGCAACGCCGGATCGACTTTAGGCTCGAGCAATGCCGTGCGCAGTTGCTCCCAATACGCCGTCCCGTTTTTCAGATCGTTCCAATTCATGCGGTCATCTTATCATCAGTACACCCCGGAATTAAATTTGCCCGGTTGCCGGTAACCGCCGGCCATCTCCAATAAAAGGGGGTGAAAAGTATCCTTTTAGCACACTATCACCGGCTTGCCAGCCTGCTAACATTTCTTTGAATCAGAAATACCAGGAAAAACCTACAGTCGTATCCATAGGGTTAGCCAGTTGTGGAACCGGAAGTTTAATCTCAAGAGAAAGGGAAGAACCGATGAAACAGAATAAGACAATACATAGCGTACTTTCATTAACGGCAGCTACTCTGCTGATAACCACCGCGCCCGGCAGCGCAAGAGCCGGTATGGAGCCGTTTGTCGGTGAAATCAATTACGTCGCTTTTAATTTTGCGCCCGAGGGGTGGTTGCAATGTAATGGACAAACGCTACCTATCAACCAGTACAACGCGCTTTATTCGCTGATCGGCACTACTTATGGCGGTAACGGCAGCACGACTTTTGCATTGCCCGATATGCGCGGTAGAGTTCCTGTGCATCAGGGGCAGCATCCGGGCGGTTCGATGTTCACCATGGGACAAACCAATGGTACGGAAAATGTAACACTGACTATCAATAATATGCCAGCCCATAATCACCCTGCCACAGCCACATCGGTTTCCACTTCGGCGGTTGCGCCGGGCGCCACAGCCACATCGGCATTGAAAGCAGTGAACAGCGACGCCGACCAGAAAAACGCCAGCGGCAATTCGCTGGCCAACGCCAAAGGATTGAATTCAGCGTACTCCGCCACCGCGCCGAATGTCAGCATGAACGCGGCTTCGATCGAAACCACGCTGAACGGGCTCAACATCGTCACCACCACCAGCACCAACGTCAGCATCGGTTCGGCCGGTAATTCCCAGCCATTCTCGATCATGCAGCCGTATACCGTCGTGAACTGCATTATCGCCTGGCAAGGCGTTTATCCGTCACGTCCTTAATTTCAACCGGAATGTACGATTGGATCGCGTTGGTCACGTCCGGGACGAATGGGTTCTCTGCCGGACGTGATCAACCTTTCCAATCCGTTGATGTTATCCGGCAACCTACTGTACCCGTTAAAAAATGATCAAATCTTTTTGGATAATCTTTTGCATCGCAGCCCTCCTGCCCAATGCCTTCGCAAGCGTCACAGCACCTGCAAATGCGCCGCTCAATAACGATCCGGACTTAAAAACCGCGCAAGCGCTGCTTGCATCCGGCGATTATGACAACGCTTTCGGCCAGTATCACGCCGCTGCCGTGAACGGCAACCATCCGCTAGCGCAATTTACTTTGGCGCTGTTTTACCAGAACGGCTGGGGACGCGCAATCGATCGCAAAGCGGCTTGCGAATGGTTCGAGCAAGCAGCGCAAAACGGCGTTCCGGCGGCGCAGCACATGACCGGCTTGTGCTTCGAGGAAGGCATGCACCGCCCGGCCGATCCGGCAACGGCTGCTCAGTGGTTCCATAAAGCCGCGCAAGCCGGGCATTTGAACTCGTACTGTCATCTCGGCAATCTACTGATGACCGGAAATGGCATCACCAAAGACCCGCTCCAGGCGCTGGCGCTTTGCCGTCCCGTGGCGCTGCAAGGGTCGGTACCGGCGCAAGTCTGGATGGGCAAGTTTTATCTGCACGGCGACTCCACCGTGCGCAATCCCCAGGATGCTTACCAGTGGTTCCTTGCAGCGGCGCAAAAACAATCCGCAGAAGCCTTCCATCATTTAGGCATGATGCTGCATCAAGGCGTGATCGAAAACCCTGATGCGGAGCAAACCCGGCAGCTTTTCGAACAAGCCGCCACACTTAAATACGTTCCGGCCTATTTCCAAGCGGGCAAACATTTTTTTGCCGCGCAACCCGATGCGGAAACCAATCGGCTCCCGGCGGAACATCTGGCCAAAGCGTATCTGTGGATCTCCGCCGCAATACAAAGATCCGAAGATACGAAAGAGATTCTTGCCGCCCAATCAATCCGGCAACAAATACTCGCCATCATGCCAAAAACATGGTTGGCCGAACTCGACCGGAAAATTGCCCAGCATTTACAGCGAAATTAAACAGAAACCCGTTGATGAAATCCAATCGCAACGGTTGATTTGCCGTTCTAAAGCACTTAAAGGAGTTACGCAATGACCACTACCAATTTCGACAGCGGTTCGCTAGTCACTAACGATGGCGTTACCTCGGCCACTTATAGCGGGTGGACATTCGGCGCCAGCAGCGCGGTTGATTTCGCAAATGCCAACGCCGCGGAACTTACCGCGCTTCTGAATCAATCCGGCGGACGATCCATTATTTCCAATTATAGCGGCGCCAATGTAACCAATTTCTATTTCAAATCTTCGGATGGCTCCGACTTTCAGCTTAATTCATTTAAGATTGATAATGGCCCGAGTGGCGCTTCAAGTTCCTTGACCATTGCCGGTTACCGGGATGGCGCTTTGATCGTTGCGGCAGAATCAGTCAATTTAACAACCAGCGATGCGGCTGGAAATATCAGTTATACGCAGCAAAGCAACGCAGGGACAGAATATAGCGGATTGCTGACATTTAACTCCGCATTTAATAATGTTGACGAAATACGTTTTGTTTTTGGCAGTGCGGTAGAACTTACCGTTGATGATATCAATACCTCCTCTGCCGTGGTGCCGCCAACCATCACCTCCGCCACCTACGACGCCAGCACCAATTCACTGGTCGTCACCGGCACCAACATGGCGGCCACCGCCGGGGTGCTCAACGACATCGATGTCTCGAAACTGACATTGACCGGCCAAGGCAGCGCAACGTATACGCTCACGTCATCGAATGTTGAAATCACTTCGGCCACTCAGTTCACCGTTGCTTTAAATGCTACCGATCAGATTAACGTGGAAGGATTGTTGAACAAGAACGGCACTTCTTCGGTCGGCGCCACCACCTACAATATCGCCGCAGCGGCCGACTGGAATCCGGCGCAAAGCGGTAATGCGGACACCACGGGCAATGGCGTTACCGTCAGCAACGTGCAAACGCCTGCAATCACTTCCGCCACATACGATGCCAGCACCGGCACGCTGACCGTTACCGGCTCGAACCTGGTCAAAGCCAGCGGCGCTACCAACGACATCGATGCATCGCTGCTAACCTTTACCGGCGAAGGGGGAACAACGTACACGTTGACCGACACCAGCGACGTCGAAATCACCTCGGGCACCGCGTTTACCGTGACCTTGAGCAGTACCGACAAAGCCGCCGTCAACCAGATCGTCAACAAAAACGGCACTTCCTCAACGAATGCCACCACCTACAATCTGGCTGCGGCGGATGACTGGAACACCGTAATCGGCAACACCAATATTGCGGACACAACCGGCAACGGCATTACCGTCAGTAATGTAGCCACCCCCGCGATCACATCGGCCACTTACGATGCCAGCACCGGCGCATTGGTAGTTACCGGCAGCGGCTTCCTGAAATTGAACGGCGCTGCCAACGACATCGTGGCGTCCAAATTCACGTTTGCCGGCGAAGGCAGCAGCACTTACACACTCACGGACTCGGCCAATGTCGAGATCACCTCCGGCACGGCGTTCACGATCACGCTGAGCAGCACCGATAAGGCCGCCGTCAACCAGATCGTCAACAAAAATGGCACTTCCTCAACGAACGCCACCACCTATAATCTCGCCGCGGCGGAAGACTGGGCAGCCGGTGCCGACAGCGCTATCGTCGTCGCCGACCTGACCGGCAACGGCGTCACTGTATCGAATGTTGCGGTACCGGCGATCACATCCGCTACTTACGATGCCAGTAGCGGTGCATTGGTGGTCACCGGCAGCGGACTGTTGAAAGCCAACGGCGCCGCCAACGATATCGTGGCCGCCAAGTTCACTTTCACCGGCGAAGGCGGCAGCACCTACACCCTGACCGATTCCAGCAATGTCGAGATTACTTCCGGCACGGCATTCACGATTACGCTGAGCAGCACCGACAAAGCCGCGGTCAACCAGATTATCAACAAAAACGGTACTTCCTCAACAAACGCCACCACCTACAATCTCGCCGCGGCGGAAGACTGGGCGGCCGGTGCCGATAGCGCTGTCGTCGTCGCCGATACCACCGGCAACGGCATCACCGTCTCGAATGTCGCAGTACCGGCGATCACATCCGCCGCTTATGACTACAGCAGCAATGTACTGACCGTCACCGGCAGTGGTTTCTTGCAGAAAAGCGGCGCCAGCAACGACATCGATTTATCTAAGCTGACTTTCACCGGAGAAGGCGGCGCAACCTACACGCTGACCAGTGGTACGAATGTAGAAATCACGTCGGGAACTTCATTCTCGGTGACACTGACCGGAACAGACCTGACCAACGTGGAAGCATTGCTCGACAAAGACGGCACATCCGCAGCTGGCAGCACAGTGTATAACCTAGCCGGAGCCGAAGATTGGGCAGCCGGAGCGGATAGCGCCGTTGCCGTCGCAGACCTAACCGGCAACGGCATCACGGTCAGCAACTACGCCGCACCCGCCATTACTTCCGCTACGTTTGACGCCAGCACCAACGTGCTGACGGTCAGCGGAACAAACTTCGTTTCCAACAGTGGCGCCAGCAACGATGTGACGGTTTCACTGCTCACGTTGACGGGTGAAGGCGGCAGCTACGCACTGACTTCATCGGCTGTCGACGTCACTTCGGCCACTGCCTTCAGCGTGACGCTCAATGCGGCTGATCAGTTAGTAGTTCATGGATTGCTGAACAAGAACGGTACGGCCTCTTCCAGTGCAACGACTTACAATGTCGCTGCGGCTGAAGATTGGATGGCCGGCAGCGCAGCTTCGATCACGATCGCCGATCTGACGAGCAACGGCATCACGGTGAGCAATGTTCAAACACCCGCCATTACCTCAGCCACTTACGATTCCGACACCGGCATACTGGTGGTGACAGGCAGCAATCTCTTCAAAAAAGTCGGCGTTAACAACGACATCGATATTTCCACGCTTACACTGACCGGCGGAACCGCAAGCGCCACCTACACCATTACCAGTTCCTCGGATGTAGAGATTACTTCGGCCACTGCTTTCAGCGTAACGCTATCCGGTGCGGACAAAACCGCTGTCGATGCCTTGCTGGATCAAACCGGCACCACGTCGTCCGGCGGCTCCACCTACAATTTGGCTGCCGCAGACAACTGGCTGGCCGGCGCCAATGCGACACCCGATATCAGCGATACAACCAATGCGGTCACGGTTTCAATCAATCCGCGCATCACCTCGGCCACTTACGATGCCTCATCCGGAACCCTGATTGTCACCGGCACCAATCTGCAAGCCAATGGCGGCGGCTTCGATATTGATGCTTCCAAATTGACTTTCACCGGCGAAGGCAGCAGTACGTATACGCTGACCGATTCCGCCGATGTCGAAATCACCTCCGGCACGGCTTTCACCGTCACACTCAGCGCCACCGACAAAGCGTCTATCAATCAGATCGTCAACAAGAACGGCACCGCTTCCACCGGTGGAACTACTTACAATTTGGCCGCGGCGGATGACTGGGATACCAATGTCACCAGCGGCGATACCGCCGACGCCAGCGGAAATGGCATCACCGCATCCAACGTCGCCGTACCCGCCATTACTTCGGCCACTTATAACGCCAGTACCGGTGTTTTAGTGGTGACCGGCACCGGCCTGCTGAAAAACAGCGGCGCGGCGAATGATATCGATGTATCGAAGTTCACCTTCACCGGCGAAGGCGGCGCAACCTATACGCTAACCGACTCCACCGATGTCGAAATCACTTCCGGCACGGCATTCACCGTGACATTGAGCAGTACCGACAAAGCCGCGGTTAATCAGATCGTCAATAAGGATGGCGCCGCTTCCACCGATGCCACCACTTATAATCTGGCAGCCGCGGAAGATTGGGCTGCGGGCGCTAATGCGTCGGTCAACGTAGTCGATGCGACCGGTAACGGCATTACCACTTCCAATGTTGCTGTGCCCGCCATCACATCGGCGGCTTATAACACCAGCACCGGCGCACTGGTTGTAACCGGCACCGGTTTCCTGAAAGCAAGCGGTGCAGCCAACGATATCGACGCTTCCAAATTCACTTTCACCGGCGAAGGCAGCGGAACCTATACCTTGACCGATTCCGCCGATGTCGAAATCACCTCCGGCACAACGTTCACCCTCACGCTGAGTTCGACCGACAAGGCTGCGGTTAATCTGCTGTTGAACAAAACTGGCACGGCTTCCGACGATGCAACGACATACAATCTGGCAGCCGCCGAGGATTGGGCGGCGGGTGCCGATGCCGCCGTCACGATCGCCGACACCAGCGGCAACGGCATTACCGTATCGACCACCTCGTCTTCCGGCGGCGGTGGTGGCGGAGGAAGTGGCAGCAGCGGTACTACCACAACCATCGACGGCGCAACCGCCACGACGGCCACGCAACCGGACGGCACCGTCGTCACCGTCATTTCGGCCGTCGAGCCTTCTCGGCAAGACGATCCCGATTCGTTATTCAGCGATTATGCGGATATTCCGCTGGCGCGGGATGCGGAAGGCAATCCTTTTCTGACGATCAGCTTGCCGGCTCGCACCGGATTAACAACCGCTGGCCGGGTGCAAACGCTTGATCCGGCGCAAGCCGAAGCAGGCGCAATCGCCGCGCTGGCGCAAATTAGCGGATTGAACAGCGGCACCGCCAGTGACCTGACCGCGAAAGCAAGAGAGTTTCTGGCGCAACTGCCGGACGGCAACCCGATCAGCATTCATACCGTCACACCGCGCTTTACCGGTGATCAGCCGCCTGCGTTGCCGATTATCATCAGCAGTCCAGCAGCCGTAAGGTCCGGCAATATGCTGCTAATCGACGCCCGCGAATTGCCTTCCGGCACCATCATCCAACTGGATAATGTTGCCTTCGTATTGATCATCGGCGCTGTCCGGGTCGTCGGCGGCAGCGGTGAAAATTTCGCCGCGGGCGACGACCAGAGTCAATTCATCGTGCTCGGCGCGGACGACGACATTTTGTCCGGAGGCGGCGGTGATGACACCGTCGGCAGTCTGGGCGGCAACGATCAAACCTCCGGTGACGCCGGTAACGATACGGTGTACGGCGGTACCGGCAACGATGTCTTGAACGGCGGCACCGGCAACGACCGGCTCAATGGCGGTTTGGGTTTCGATAGCGCGGTTCAAGCAGGGCAATTATCCGATTACCGGGTAGCCGTGCATGGCAATGCGATCACTCTGACACAAGCAAATGGCGAAACCGATACCCTGACTGATGTCGAACTGGTCCGGTTTGCCAGTGGTCCGAGTCTGGCGATTGCCTACTCTGAAATTGAAGCGGTTGCCCATCACCTGGCGAAAAACTGGCTGGGACGTGACTTGACGGCTGCGGAAGGCAACGCGGTGCAAAACTGGGCGGGTGCAACGGCGGACGATATTATAGCGGCCTTCCACAGCCTGCCCGAAGCAGCGGCATTCCACGATAAAACCCGCGATGAATTACTGGCCGGTTTGGAAACCGATCCCAACATTATCCGCGTCGATGCAACCCGTGACTTTACCGGCGGCAATGAAAATAATCAGGGTAAGACTCCTGCACAACTTCCCCAAGTTAGCCCAATAAGCAACTAAAATGGCGACAGGTAAAAGACGGGCGGAGGAGAAGATGCAGATGAGTTTTGGAACATTGGAATTGTCGCAACGACTGAAGCGAGACGGTGTGTTGATGAAGATTGATGGCCTGATTGATTGGGAGAAGTTGCGACCGCAGCTTACGGGTTTATACAAGCGTGAGTTATCGCATGGTGGAGGACAGGAACCGTTTGATGTGTTGTTGATGTT
>SSFX01000032.1:0-10051 GCA_008015635.1 Nitrosomonas oligotropha | reverse complement strand
CACGAGATTATCCGCATCATCGTACCGGTACCATCCCATGCCGATCGATTAGTTAAAAGAGCATCGCGATAATTTCCTTATTCACACCGGCCACGACCATCAATAACACTTGAATCAGGATCAGCACGAACAAGGGCGACAAGTCGACATTGGCGACCGGTGGTATGCGTTTGCGGAAAACAGCCAAGAACGGACGGGTAAAACTTTCCAACAGCGGCGCCAGCGGACTGTGCGGATTAACCCACGACAATACGGCTTGCATGATAATCATGATCAACACGATATAGAGCGTCGTCTTAATGATCTCAACGATGCCCAGCAATCCCATCACGCCCAATGAAGTGACGATATTGATCTCGAAATCATGCCCTTGTACCATGTACATGCTGGCTATGATGATGCATTCCAGCAGCCACGCCAGCACCAGTGTCGATAAATCAATCCCCGCCCAGCCGGGAATAAACCGGCGCGCCGGACGTACAATAAAATCAGTCACTGCGATCAGAAACTGCGAGACCGAGTTGTAGTAGGGGACGCGCAGTAATTGAAAATAAAAACGCAATAACAACGCCAAGGATAACAACCCTAGAATAGTATCAACAAGAAAAATCAGGATTTGATTGGACATAACAATTTTCCAGAAAAACTATAATCGATAATTAAGAAATCGCTAATAAGTTATCGCGAACATTATATTTTGCCGAACTCGTCACTTAATTCGCGTGAACGTTTATTCGCAGCATGAATGGCAGTGACGATCTTACACTTAATATCATTTTTTTCCATAGTTTGTATCGCTTGCTCGGTGGTGCCGCCTTTGGAAGTTACCCGGGCGCGCAATACGGCTGCATCTTCATCGCTCGAAATGGCCAGTTTGCTGGCGCCAGCGAAAGTCTGCAAGCTGAGTTGTCTGGCTTGAGCCGCTGATAGACCCAGTTCTATGGCCGCTTGTTGCATTGCTTCAATAAAGTAGAAGACATAAGCGGGGCCGCTACCGGAGATCGCTGTTACGGCATGCAGCATCTCTTCGTCATCCACCCAAAGGGTCGAACCTACCGCCGCGAGGATCGACTCAGCGCTCGTTCTGTCCCGCGCATCGACACTGGGAGCTGCATATAAACCGGTGACACCGGAACGTACCAGCGAAGGCGTATTGGGCATGGCACGCACGACCCGCTGATACCCGCCCAACCAACGCATGATGTCGGTGGCGCGAATTCCGGCGGCAATCGATATCGTCAATTGATTTTTCAATAACGGTGCGAGTTTCTGCGTCAATTCAAACAATTGCTGCGGTTTTACCGACAGCAAGATCACATCGCTGGCGGCGATACCTTCAGCCAGATTGGCCACCGCTGTGATGCCGAATGCTTGCTGCAATTTTTCGCGGCTGCCGGCATTAATTTCCACCACGTTGAGTTGTTGGGCTGTATACCCTTGCTGCAACAATCCGCTGATTAAGGCGGAAGCCATATTACCGCCGCCGATGAACGAAATATTCATAGTCATTTTCTCGCTACGTTGATTGAACTGAGATCAGTGCTGGCAAGCCGGACAATAGAAACTGGCGCGTTGACCTTGTCTGATGTATTGAATCATACCCTCACATTTTTTACAGCGCTGGCCTTCACGCCCATAAACCCAATAGTGCTGCTGGAAGTAACCGGGAGTGCCGTCGCTGTTCACAAAATCGCGCAAACTGCTGCCACCCGCTTCGATGGCCTGCTGCAAAGTGTGTTTAACCGCCTGCACCAAACGCTCATACCGGGTTATGCCAATTCTGCCAGCGGCAATTTTGGGATTGATTCCGGCTAGAAACAAGGCTTCGTTCGCATAAATATTGCCGACACCAACCACCACGTGATGATTCATCAGCGTTTGCTTGATGCTGACACGACTGCCTCTGGTTTTCGCAAATAAGTGCGCGGCATCGAAATCGGCCGTTAAGGGTTCCGGGCCGAGGTTCTGTAAAAGCGGATGGTGTAGAACATTCCCGGTTTGCCATAACACGGCACCAAAACGGCGCGGATCCCGCAACCTTAAGACCGTGCGATCACGCAGAATCAAGTCAAGGTGATCATGCTTTCCCGGCGAAAGCTCTGTGTTTTGCGTGGGTGGCAGGATACGTAAGCTTCCCGACATTCCCAAATGCATGATCAATGTTCCCATACCACAATCCAGCAACAGATATTTGGCGCGCCGGGTTACGGTTTGAATCGTCAGGCCTGTTAATAATGACGGTAACTCATCCGGTACCGGCCAGCGTAGCCGGGGATTGCGGACAATGACCTGGGC
Source organism: Nitrosomonas oligotropha (assembly GCA_008015635.1). GTDB lineage: Bacteria > Pseudomonadota > Gammaproteobacteria > Burkholderiales > Nitrosomonadaceae > Nitrosomonas > Nitrosomonas oligotropha_B. Next base: position 7,756 of record SSFX01000032.1, on the reverse strand, counting down.
AATCGTTTGTCCCACGATATGGGGTGCAATGCCGCGCCGCGTTGTTTCGACTTCCGGTAATTCCGGCATCAGCTCTCAGCCTCAGCCTCAGCCTGCGCTAGGGTGGCTGGATCGAGTAAGTGCCGGCCGGTATCAAGCGGAAACTGGTAACCGATTTCCTCATCGGTCCGCACTAAAACAATCGAAACGGCATTGTGCAATATTTTCAGATCGATCTGCCGGCCATCCTGCAAGCCGATTTTCAACATACCGGTTTCAACAAAATCAGACCCCAGCTGCGACACCAATATCAGCTCCGCGGCGCTGGCCGTCTGCCACAATTGAATCCAATCTTTCAATGCAGCTTCGGTGACGGCATGATCCGATCGCTGCAATGTTACACGCCAATCGGGATGGTGAAATTCCGCTGCAAAATGCGGCAATTCAAACTTGACCGGAATCTCGCTAGATGCCAGCAGCTTGGGATCAACCAAATCGTTTATGCTACCCGGCAATGCCAGCGCATAACGGGGTGCAATCAGATGCACATGATCACCAGCCGCTACATACTGCTGGTTAGTGGTGGGTGCAAATCCACCAAAGCCAAACTGTGAATCGTCAATGGTTAACAGCACATTCGGGCGCTCCAGGCCAAACCGCCCTAAATCAGTCAACGGAGAGCGTTGCTGACTTTTAGCTTGGAGAATTTCCAGAATTCTTCGGATCTTTTCATCGTTAGCCCGGGCGTGCAGGGGCGTTGTCAGATACCAATGATCGTTCAGCCGTTTGAGCGTGATTTCCTGTTGCGGTCTGACGATACGCACACTCTGCACGGTTTCGGCAGAATTGCTGGCGATTGAATATTCCGGGTTGCCCTGGGATTGCGGTTTAAAGTAAAGAAACAACAGCAAGCTGCCAATCGTGGCAACCATAATGAGATTCAGCCGTGCATGATGCGTCATAGTCATATTTTTCTCCGGCGGCGCCACCAAATTACACCCCCGCATGTCAGGAACAGCAGGGGCAATACCACTAAGAAAACCACCGCGATCAGTGTCAGTTCAAATTCACTCAAGACCAGGCTGCTATCCAGCGTTGCGCGCGGTTGAATCACAATCAACTCTTCATCACCGGTCAACCAGTTAATCAAATTAATGCCGAAGTCCAGATTACTGCCGTTGCCCAGATAAGTATTGGCAAGAAAATGCCCGCTGCCGACCACGGCAATGCGTTGCTCGCGGTCTTGGATAGTGCGCGTCAACGCCACGGCAATACTGACCGGTCCCGGTATATCTGCATCCTGATCAAACTGAATTTCTCCATTCGGATCGCCGGTTTCCACCCAACCTTGCGGCGCCGCTTCAACCAGTGCAACACCGCTCCAATCCTCGTTATCATCCATCTCGATCTGACGCGCGAAGGGAAATACGGTGATGTAATTAAAATCATTGGTAATGACATGCGGCCCGTAAATTGCACCCAAAGCAAAGGTAATCGGCGCTTTGAGTTCCACCGCCTGGGGATCGGCGACGACACCGGGAGTCAGCGACAAGCGCAATTTTTCTGTCAGCGGCAATAATCCGCGCAACGATTCCTGATCAACCAGCCAGAGTAAATTGCCGCCACGGTCGATATAATCCAGCAGTTTTTGCACTTCCCCTGGCAACAAGTCGGTTTGCGGTGACGCAATGAGCAGCATGCTCGCCGTGGCCGGAATATCCCGTTCCATGGCGAGATTGAGTGGCTGGCTGTTAAAACCGTTGGTGCGCAAGTGCTTGCCGAATTCTCCGAGATCGTAATTGGCGTTACCCTCTAGCCTGCGCTCACCATGACCGCTTAGCGCCACAATCAGCTTATCTTCCGTACGCGCCAGCCGCATCAATGCATTGGAAAATGCTTGTTCGTTGATGGTAAGCAAGTGTTCAACCCGCTGATTGAATCGAATGATCATTTCACCATTGACGTGCACATTGGCTTCCTGTGCTAACAATGGCTGTTCCACCGGATCGATGAACAGCAATGACAGATCCGGCTTAGTGCGCTGATACATTGCGATAAAATCAGTAATGATGCGGCGGATGTCGCCCAGTTGGGCATCTTGCTCAGTGGCATACGCGGTGATCTCGACCGGTCCATGCAATTTTTGCAGAATCTCCACGCTGGCTTCACTCAGGCTGTTACGCCCGTTCTGACTGATATCCCATTGTTGCCGGGTCTGCTGGGCCAAATATCCAAGTAAGAAAACCAATAGCAGCAGCAAAATGACAAATAGGCCATGGTGTATCCGGTATTGCCGGTGCAATTTTTTATCCAGCTCAGCCATGCAGCCGCTCTCCATCCAGACGGCGAATCGTCAACACCAGAAAGGTAACGGTAAACAAAATGAAATAGGCGGTACTCAAGGTGTCGATCAGACCTTGATTAAAATGGCCGAAATGTTTCAGCAAAGAAAAATAGTGCAGCCAGCTTTGTGTTGCGCTTGCCGCCAGATCGATCAGCCATAATCCCAGTAACACGCCCAGAGTGCCTGCCGCGGCAATCGCCGGTTGTGCAGTCAGGCTTGAAATATACAATCCAAGCGCAGAAAAACTGGAAACAGTCAGCAGCAATCCAATTGTGTTACTGAGCAACAATCCGAAGTCCATCATGCCGCCGGTGCGCAATGAAACACATAAGGCAACAATCAGACTGATGATCGCGGAAAAAAATACCATTAAGCCAAGAAACTTACCCAGCACGATATCCGTCATCGAAACCGGTGCGGAAATCAAGAGTGTCAGCGTGCGGTTACGGCGTTCTTCGGCTATGAGGCGCATTGATAGTAATGGCGTAGTCATCAATAAAACGATCGCGGCCACCGCAAAGACCGGGGTCACGATAATCTCGGTAACTCCCGGAGGATTGGCAATTTGCAGTAATTGCGATTGAATTTCCAGAAATGCATCCAGCCGCACCAGAAAAACCCACGCCAGCACGAGCTGAACCAAAGCCAGCAGTAGCCAGGCCAGCGGAGAAATGAACAGCATATGCAGTTCTTTACGGATAATGGTGATAATCATCTTCAAATTCCGGTTCGTGCAGTTACTGTGTGAGTTGTGTGAATACCGCTTCCAGACTGGTATTCTGCTGGCGCAAATCGATCATCGGCTGGTCGAATACAATGCTGCCTTGGTGCATGATTTGTACCCGGTCACATACATTTTCAACTTCCGGCAAAATATGGGTCGATAAAATAACACTGCTGGTTGTTCCCAATTCGCGGATCAATTGGCGGATTTCACGCATCTGATTGGGATCAAGACCCACTGTCGGTTCATCCAGAATGATGACATCGGGGTTGTGAATGATCGCCTGCGCGATACCCACGCGTTGCTGATAACCCTTCGATAATGTGCCGATCAAATTGTTGCTGTGCTGTTCCAAACCACAGCGTTGCTTCACATTTTCCAACGCCGCCTTGAGCGCTTCCTGCGGGACGCGATGCAGCCGGGCAGCCAACAGCAAATATTCATTTACCGTCATATCGAAATAAAGCGGGGGAATCTCCGGTAAGAAACCCACATGTGCTTTGGCTTCCTGCGGTTTATCCAGTAAATCGATACCGCAAATTTCAACACTGCCGCTACTGGGCGCAAGATTACCCGTCAACATACGCAGCGTTGTCGATTTACCCGCGCCATTGGGTCCAAGCAATCCCAGTACCTCGCCACGCCGCAATTGCAGGTCGAATTGATGAACTGCAACAACTTCACCATAGTGGCGCGTTAGATTTTGCGCTGACAAAGTTAGGGCTGTTGTTTCATCGAGCATACGGCAATGTTTTTAGAATTGATTGAAAGGGTTCATGAAAATCTTCGCCGCATAGCATGCCGATGTGAAATTTCACCATCTTGGCGGCTGGACAGTATACGTGTGATAGATCAATAATTCACCGGCTTTAACGTGATGCCAATACCGGCGCTGCATGTGCGAGGGTGATCTGTGATTCGTTATATCGTTAATTTTTTATCAGAAAATGACTGGTTACTGATCGCTCAACCTGGCTAAGTTATTAATTTCATTACAACTTGATTCGTGAGGGTAATTTGTTGTAATTTTACAACATGTTGATTTGATAAAACAAACAAACAAACTGATAATTGCGCAATCAAAAGCCTGAAGTAGTAGAATGCTAGAAAGTTTTCAAGTGCAGGATAGTTTTTGCATACCAATATTAAAACCCGTAGTTTTCATTAAAAAGGACAACAGCATGAAGAAAATATCAGCTAAAAATACTCTCATGGGAATGATTCTTATACCAGTAATGTTTTCTGGTGCTGTTTTGGCACAAGAAACAGTTATTGATAAGGATAAAGCTGTAAAAAAACCGGAAGCTTACGGTGTTGACGATCGTGGTGTAGTGGCAAGGAATACAACCGGCCTGTGCTGGCAAACCGGTTACTGGACACCCGCAATGGCGATTCCAGAATGTGATCCGGACCTGGCTAAAAAATCCGAAGGCGCAGTTCCCGTAGCTGCAGCTCCTGCAGCCGCAGCAGCTGCTAAAACAGCACCGGAAAAAATTACATTCTCTGCCGATGCATTATTTGATTTCGATAGCGCGAAACTGAAACCGAATGGTATTCAGTCTTTGAATGAATTTGTAACCGGCATAAAAGATGTTAAGTACGATCTTATTATCGCTGTAGGTTATGCTGATCGCATCGGTTCCGATGAATACAACAAAAACCTCTCGATACGCCGTGCTGAATCGGTCAAAGCTCATCTGGTTTCAAGAGGTATAGAACCAAGCCGTGTTTTTGTTGATGGCAAAGGCGAAGCTAATCCTGTGACAGGTAATAGTTGCGTAGGCGACAAAAAAACCAAAGCGTTGATCGAATGCTTGGCACCTGATCGCCGCGTTGAAATCGAAGTAGCCGGTACCCGATAAGCGAAAACCGGTTCACTATTTTTACGCATGAAGCCCTGCCCTTAAGAGCAGGGCTTTTTTCTTTCTACATACTCGAAACGCATGAATGGTTTGCAGCAAATCGATACTCTGATTGAAGCGAAATGGATTATTCCCATCGAGCCCGCTGAAGTCGTACTGAATCAACATGCCATCGCCATCGATAAAGGAATTATCCAGGATATTCTGCCGGCATCTGAAGCTAGTCTGCGTTATCAAGCCAAGCAAACAATCACCCTAGACGATCATGCGCTGATCCCGGGATTGATTAATCTGCACACCCATGCCGCCATGACGCTGATGCGTGGATTTGCAGATGACATACCTTTGATGGCATGGCTCAATCAGCGCATCTGGCCGACAGAAAATCAGCACGTTAATGCCCAATTTGTTTTGGATGGCACACAGCTCGCGTGCGCCGAAATGATCAAAGGCGGCGTTACCTGTTTCAACGACATGTACTTTTTTCCGAAATCCTGCGCGGAAGCCGCCATTGGCTCCGGCATGCGCGCTGCCATCGGCATGGTCGTGATCGACTTTCCCACCGCCTATGCCAGTGACGCCGATGATTACTTGGCTAAAGGCTTGGATTTACGCGATCAATATCAGCATCCGCTGCTGTCCTTCTGTTTTGCGCCGCACGCACCCTATACCGTCAGCGACAAAACCTTCCGCAACATCCTGACTTACGCGGAACAGCTCGATACCCCAATACACACGCATTTGCACGAAACCCAGGATGAAATCCGCATCAGTCTGGAATCCACCGGCATGCGGCCGATTGAACGCTTGCAGCAATTGGGTCTGCTCAGTCCGAATTTAATTGCGGTGCACATGACGCATTTGACGGATCATGAAATAAAACTGGTGCATCAATACGGTTGCAGCATCGCGCATTGCCCTTCGTCCAACATGAAGCTTGCCAGCGGACTAGCGCCGGTTGCGCCTTTATTGAATCAAGGCATCAATGTCGGTCTCGGCACCGATGGCGCGGCCAGTAATAAACGTCTCGATATGTTCGAGGAAATGCGTCTGGCGGCGCTGCTGGCAAAAGCGACCAGCGGACGGGCCGATGCTTTGCCCGCGCATCAAGCATTGAAAATGGCAACCTTGAATGGCGCAAATGCCTTGGGATTGGGAGAAATAACCGGCTCATTAACCCGTGGAAAAGCGGCTGATATTACCGCAGTCGACTTCACCGGCCTCAATCTCGCGCCTTGCTACGACCCAGCTTCCCATTTAGTCTATACGGTAAGCCGTGAACAAGTGAGTCATGTGTGGGTAAATGGTAGAATGCTGCTCCACGAAAAAGAACTGATGACGCTCAACCCGGTTGAATTGCAATACCGCACCGCATACTGGCAAGAGCGTATCGCAGCCACATCAAAAAATTAGGCATAAAGGAATGCATATGGAAAATGACGGCATCAATGCTGACCCGCTGGAACTGGAAAAATTCAGCCAACTCGCGCACCGCTGGTGGGACCCCAACAGCGAATTCAAGCCGCTACATGAAATCAATCCGCTACGCCTTAACTACATCAATGATCTGGTTGAAGGCTTAACCGGAAAAGCCGTGTTGGATGTTGGTTGCGGCGGTGGCATTTTGTCCGAAGGCATGGCATCAATGGGCGCGCATGTGACCGGTATCGATCTCAGCGACAAAGCGCTCAAAGTCGCCAAACTGCATTTGCTGGAAAGTGGACATCACGTCGACTACCGTAAGATCACCGTGGAATCGCTGGCAAAAGAGCAGCCGCAACACTTTGACGTGGTGACCTGCATGGAAATGCTCGAACACGTACCTGATCCCATGAGCGTTATCCGTTCCTGCATGCAATTAACCAAACCCGGTGGCTGGGTTTTCTTCTCGACTATCAACCGCAATCCGAAAGCCTATTTGTTTGCCATCATCGGCGCGGAATATGTCTTGAAGCTATTGCCACGCGGCACGCACGAATACTCAAAATTCATCAAACCCTCGGAACTCGCACGTATGGCGCGCAATGCCGGTTTGACGGATGAGCAACTGATCGGCATGACATACAACCCAATCACCAAAGTCTATGCACTGGAAGATGATACTGATGTGAACTACATCATGGCGTACCGCACTTAAATAGATTGCGTTGTTTCACTATTACCTCCAGCATTTGAACAGAATCCATGATTAAAGCCGTTCTCTTCGACTTTGATGGCACACTGGCCGATACTGCACCGGATCTCGGTCACGCCTTGAACCGGCAACTCACCCTGCGCGGACTGCCCGAGCTGCCCATCGAAAAAATCCGTACGCAGGCCTCCGCCGGTTCGCGCGGGCTCCTGGGACTCGGCTTCAACATCAAACCGGGCGACGCAGGTTATGAATCGATGCGTGACGAGTTTCTGGATTTCTACACACAACGCCTATGTCACGATACCTGTCTTTTTCCCGGTGTTGATGCGTTGCTCGATCAACTGGAGCAACGCAATTTGCCCTGGGGTATCGTCACCAACAAACCGGCGCGTTTTGCGCATCCGCTGATTGAAATACTGGGTCTGGCACAACGCGTCGCCTGCATCGTCTGCGGCGATGAACTGGCGAATACCAAGCCACACCCCGAACCGCTCTTGACCGCCAGCAATAAAATAAACATTTCCCCCGCGCATTGCATTTATCTCGGGGACGACATCCGCGATGTTCAAGCCAGCCTGGCAGCTGGCATGCAACCCATCGTCGCCCGCTATGGCTATCTGGGCAACGATCAACCGCCCGAAACCTGGGGTGCACGGCACCTGATCGACCACCCCGCGGAGCTGCTGAGCTATCTGTAAAGAAACCTCCGCTAT
>SSFX01000020.1:0-14938 GCA_008015635.1 Nitrosomonas oligotropha | reverse complement strand
TGAAGCTAGTAAGCATTATCTTTTCGGAGCACGATCCAGACGGTTTTGAAGATGATCCAGAGGTCGAGCCAGATGGACCAATTTTTGAGGTAGTAGAGATCGTGCTCGATGCGGGCTTTCATTTTTTCCAGCACATCGGTTTCACCGCGCCAGCCGTTGACCTGGGCCCAGCCGGTGATACCGGGTTTGGCCATATGGCGCAGCATATAGCCCTTGATCAGCTTGCGGTAGAGTTCGTTATGCGCCACCGCGTGCGGACGCGGGCCGACGATGCTCATTTTGCCTTCCAGCACATTGAAGAATTGCGGTAATTCATCCAACGACGTGCGGCGCAGGAAGCCGCCGATTTTGGTCAAGCGCTGATCATTCTGTTTCGCTTGTTGAATCGTGGCGCCATCCTCGGTCACCGTCATCGAACGGAACTTATACACGATGATTTCCTCTCCATTCAAACCATAGCGGCGCTGCTTGAAGATCACCGGGCCGGGCGACGTGACTTTTACCGCCAAGGCAATACACGCCATCACGGGCGATAGCAAAATAATGATCAGCACAGCCAATATAAAGTCGCTGATACTTTTCACCACACCGTCGACACCGATGAAAGGCGACTCGTTCATGGCCACGACCGGCGTATCGCCGATGTACTCGAAACGCGCCTGCATCAAATCGAAGATATAAATATCGGGCAGAAAATAGATCGACGACGTGGTATCCGGCAACTCATCCATCAATTTCTGAATGCGCGGCTGAGACGACATCGGCAGACTGATGAAAACCATCTCGGTATTATGCTTCTGGATATAAGGCACAACATCATCCAGTCCCCCCAAACGCGAACCGAAATCGTCCGGTCTGCTGACAGCCGTCGCTGCCGCAAGATCGGCCGGTTCATCCGATTGAGAACCGAAATTGCCAGCAATGCGCGAACTGCTGCGCTCATCGAAGAAACCTTGATAACTGATCAGCAAAAAGGGCAGCTCGGCAATGTGACGGATGAACGCCAAACTGTTTTCGTTCGCTCCGATCACGATCGCCGAACGCAGCTTACCCTTGTTGTATAAATTGGTGACAATGCTTCGCACCGTAATGTGGCTTGCAATCAGCATCAGCGGCGTGACGATGAACCAGGTCAGCAGCACTTGCGGAGAAAATTGGTTGTGAAATTTGGTGGCATATCCCAAAAACACCAGGATAGTGACAATCATCAGCCAACCCACCACCGTATCGCGCATATAGGCGAACAAACGCCCTTTACGCCAATTGCGATAGATGAGAATGCGCTCGTAAATGTAGGTGGAAACGAAGAAGGTAATGATGACTAGCACCAGGTAGTAACTGGTGAAATCTTCATCGTACAACCAGGCGGTCAGTATCAGCATGCTCCAGATGATAAAAGGATCGAGCAGGTGCTTGAAAAAGGCTACTATCGGTAAATCGTTAACTGTCATCGTTTTCCGTACGTGTATTGCAGATTGATATTGGCGCCATTGGCGTTAAATCCGCCCAACCTGTTATTGGTTTGTAAATCATTGTGATAGACCGAAGCCATCAGCTGCAAACCGGGATAAGGGGCGTATATGAGTTTTACCGTGGCATTGCGAAGCGTATTGTGTGTGCCGATCGGTGCGAAGGAATCGGTAAAGATTGAAAAGTTATCAAACTTCAGATCCTGGTAGGAAAAATCTCCTTGGAGTTTCACTTTTTGTGTGATATCCCAATACGGTATAAAACTGCCCCCGGTGTTAAGGCTGAAGCTGGCGGTAAGCATTTGCATCGCAGCAGTCTCGCGCCATCCGCTCACCGATAATCCAACCCGGTCGGTGAGTTGCCAGCTATAGATTAGGCGGGCATTAAATCCGTTAAAGTTACGCGCGGGGAAACTTGCATTGGTCCGCTCTACCCATCCGCCCGTGCCATAAAGATTCGATTTGGCGGATACTGCCCAGTTGATCTTTGCCAACGCCTCTTTCTGATGATAACTATTGTCCGTTAATGAACCATCGGCTGCCAGAACACGAATCGGAAAATCACCGATGGTGCCGCGAAACAGCACGCCGATGGTATTTCTGCCTGATGTCACAAAATCGATTCCGCCTTCAAAGCGATCTTCAATACGGTTAAGAAAACGCAAATTGGGACTGTTTGAATTGAGATCGTAGCGGGTATAAGCGCCATTCAAGCGCCAGCGTGGATGGAGACTCCAGCTGGCGTTAAAAAATTCGGTTTGTTCGGTTCTCACATTTTTAACACCCGGCTGAAACAAAAACGGCGCCAGTGACTGCACATAACTTGCACCCATATTACCTTCCAGGCGGTTGCCAAGAAACCAACGCCAGCTGCCACTGAAATTCTTCAGGTTATTATTCATCTGATCGAATTTCTCAAAACGGGTATGCGTCCAGTTTAAATTCGCATTCAAGCGTTGCCGCCCGACTTCTTTCTCAAACATCACGCCGCCGGTAAAACGATGGGAGATATCAAAAAGATTACTCGTGCCAAGCAGCGGCACGGGATCCATACCAGTGCGCAAACGCAATATATTATCGTCCGCGGTAAAGCCATAGCTGCCGAAAGGCTGTATCAACTTGCCAAATGCAGTAGCCCATGCGGTGTGGCTGCACAACAGCAATACCATCCCTGCAGCCGTGAGCGCCTGCAGCCGGGTGATTCGTGAGAAGCAGATTGCGATAGGCGTAATGGACTGAGCGATACGAGTAAATGTAACTTCCATGAATTGATGGTTCATTAACTTGAGATTCTTAGAGTTTCCAGTGGACAAAAATCAATGCGTTTGACAGAACCTAACCTTCCCATATCATGTTCTCATAAAATTATTTTTAACAACACTTTTTTATTCCTTTACTTACCTTAGCCGGTGTTTCTTACAGTTTGGATGAGATTCATGAATCAAATTCAGTATCGGCTGTGGTAGGAAATAATTCTGGATGGGATTACGGCATCCGGGCGCAATAAGATTAGCCGGGATAATATAAGCCGCTATCGATAGCACTTAATCAACCCAAAACTGTCTTTGTTTCATCCTGTTCGATTTTCTGATTAAATACAGGAAAGTAGGCTAAAAAAACAGTTTGTAGCTCATGCAAGGAGGAACTGATGAAATTCACGTCGCTGACACAGCGTTTTGCTGTCTGGTTCACATTGGTTTCTTTGCTGCCCATATTGGTGATCGGCAATAGCCTGCTGCATACTTTTGAGAAGGAAATAAAAAAATCGGCTATCCGGAATGTATCCGCGATCGCCGATAAAAAATTTGAACAAATCGACAGTTACCTGCAAGAACGTTTACTCGATGCCAGTTTAATACGTGACGCCAGTACGACGCATGAAGCCATTATTGGGTTTTCCCGGATTTTTAAGGAAAACGGCGTGAATTCGGATGAATACCGGCAATTGGATGCCAATTATCGTGAAAATTTCAAACGTTTTGTCGAAGATGCGAAATATTACGATCTGTTTTTGATTTCTACCGAAGGCACGATCATATATTCGCAAACGCACGAGATCGATTTTGCCACTAACTTATTCACCGGCCCTTATCGCGATACCGGGTTAGGTAAGGTTACCCGCTATGCATTGGATAACTTAAAAAGCAGTATTTCGGATTTTGAGCGCTACGAACCATCCCGAGGTGCGATTGCTGCATTTGTCGCCACACCGATCATTCTGGATGGTGAAACTAAGGGTGTATTGGCGTTGCAGATCTATAGTCAACGCGTGTTCACGGTGTTATCGAACAATGTTGGACTGGGCGATAGCGGCGAAACGGTCGTGGCGCGTCTTGAAGATGATCAGACTGCGCTGGTCATGGCGCCCTTGAAGTATGACCCTGATGCCGCATTGAAGCGCAAGATCCCACTCAATACGCCACCTTCGTCCGAAGCCATGCAAAATGCCCTGAATGACCAAACAGGCGGTGCGTTAACGGTTGATTACCGCGGTAAGGAAGTGGTTGCGGCATGGCGTTACTTGCCGCGCATGAAATGGGGTATCGTGGTACAGATTGATGTCGAGGAAGCCTTTGCTTCTGTTTCCAAAGTGCATTTTATCGGCTTGGTTATTCTGATTCTGACATTGCTGGCTGCCTTATTGGGGGCGGTACTGTTTCACCGCCGTGTTGTCAATCCTTTGAAACATTTGAATCAGAGCGCGCAGGAAATTTCCACCGGCAACTTGCATCAACGCGTTGCGATTGAAGGCTGGGATGAAATGCGGCAATTGGCAAAAACCTTTAATTTAATGGTGGAACAGCTGAATGCCAGTGATCAGGAGCGCAACAAAGCAGAAGGAAACCTGGTGCAGCTCAATCTGGAATTGGAACACCGCGTTGCAGCGCGGACCGGCGATTTGCAACGCGCTAATGTGGCTTTGGCGATCAAAGAGGAAGAAATGCGTTCGGTGGTCGAGCACATGGTGGATTGCGTGGTTACCACCAATGAGATAGGCACGATTCTTTCCGCCAATCCGGTAATGGAAAAATTGTTCGGCTACAGTCACGAGGAAATGATCGGCCAGAATATATCCATCATCGTGCCTGAGCCGGATCGCAGCAAGCATATCGGCTATATGGAAAACTATTGCCGTACTGGACATGGTCAGGAGTATGTCGGCCGCGCTTATTTATCCGGTTCACATGGGATCGGTTTAGGCCGGGAAGTAGAGGGCGTGCGCAAGGACGGGGAACGGATTGAATTGTATCTTGCGGTCAGTGAATATTTTGTCGCGGGGAAGCGGCATTTTACCGGTGTCATGCGCGATATCCGTGAACATGTGCACATCATGAATGAACTCAGGCAAGCCCGGATTGAAGCGGAGCAAGCCAGTAAAGCGAAATCGGCGTTTCTGGCCGCCATGAGCCATGAAATCCGCACACCGATGAACGGCGTGATCGGTATGATCGACGTGCTCAGACAGACCAGTTTGAGCGGTTATCAAATGGAAATGGCCAACCTGATCCGCGATTCCGCTTATGCCTTGCTGGCCATTATTGAAGACATTCTAGATTTTTCCAAAATCGAAGCGGGTAAGCTGGAAATCGAAAAAATTCCGATGCCGCTAGCCAGTATCATCGAAAATGCATGCGGCATGCTGGCGCATCTGGCGCTGAGTAAGAAAGTGGAGCTGACGCTATTCATCGATCCTGCGATCCCGGAAAATGTATTGGGCGATCCGTTGCGCTTGCGGCAAGTATTGGTGAATATCATTAATAACGCGATCAAGTTTTCCAGTAAACAGGAAAAACAAGGCAAAGTATCGGTGAGGGTATTATTGACGGAATCCAATCCGGATCAGGTGGTGGTGACCTTCCAGGTAACCGATAACGGCATCGGCATGGATAAGGAAACGCAGGAAAAGCTTTTCAAATCTTTTTCCCAAGGCGATCCTTCCACCACACGGCGCTTTGGCGGGACCGGTCTTGGCTTGGCGATTTCCCATCATCTTGCGGAGCTGATGGACGCGGAAATAACTGTGCAAAGCGAGCCGCAACAAGGCTCTACCTTTATCATACAAATGCCCTTTAAACCGCTGCCGGCGGCTGCTGTTGCCGATCATAAGATCGAAGATCTGGAGGGCATGAATTGCTTGATACTGGGTGACAACGATGGCCTGAGCAATGATCTGGCCGTTTACTTAAAAAGCGCCGGTGCACAGGTTGAGCAAGTAACCGATCTTGACCGGATCGATCAGTTTATTCAGGAGCTTGCGCCGGGCTTGTGGCTCGTTGTCATCGATGCCGGGCAGCATGTGCCGCTCATCAAGGAATTGCGTGCCGCGTTTAACGCTCGTGCGAAAAAAATAAAAGGCGCCACGAAAACTGGGCCGGAAGCAGCGCAATCTTCCATCGAACCGCGTTTTGTCGTGATCAAGCGTGGCCGCCGCCGGCAAGCGCGTATCGAAGATATCGATATCATTACGCTGGACGGCGATGTCATGTACCGTCAATCGCTGCTGCGTGCAATGGCGATCGCTGCCGGTAAAGTGGAAATGAACACGGAAACCGCACCGGTTGTCAATTTACTGAAATCCGGACCTGAGCCGGTGTCGCGTGATGAGGCATTGCGGCAGGGCAAACTCATCTTGGTGGCGGAGGATAACGACATCAACCAGAAAGTCATTCGCCAGCAGCTCAACTTGCTCGGCTACGCTGCGGATATTGCCAACGATGGGCGTGAAGCGCTGAAACGATTGCAGAACTGCAACTACGCACTGCTGCTGACCGATTTGCATATGCCCGAAATGGACGGCTTTGAATTGACGCAGGAAATTCGTTCCCAGGATTCCACCCGGAAGCACATGCCAATTGTCGCGCTGACTGCTAATGCGTTGAAAGGCGAAAGGGAACATTGCCTGAATGCCGGTATGGATGACTATCTGAGCAAACCGGTCCAGCTTGAGGATCTACGCCGGATCTTGGAACAGTATCTGCCGGGTGACAAACCGGCAGCAGCAGCGCAGTCCGTTATTCCCGCAAACGTGACCGTATGCGAAATGGAGATAGCCACAGTGCCGGTCGACGTGCAGGTGCTGGAAAAATTAGTCGGTGACGATCCGGCGATGATCCAAGAAATGCTGCTGGATTTTCGCGCCAGCGCAGAAAAAATCGCAACCGGATTGCACGCTGCATATCAAGCAGGTCAGTTTGCTACGGCCGGTTTATTGGCACATAAACTAAAATCATCCGCGCGATCGGTAGGTGCGCTGGCGCTGGGTGAATTATGCGCAGCGATGGAGCAAGCGGGGAAAAAGAACGATGCGGCGGAATTGGCTGTGCTGTTGCCGCAGTTTGACGTGCAGCTGATTGCGGTCAAATCATATCTCGATATGTTGTGCACGCAAGACGGGAAAAATGCCTGATACAGCTTGTCTAGGATGCCGGGGGATTATCCAATAATCCGGTGCGCACCCTGTTTTGCCATTCATCCATCCAGCGTGGCAAGTCATCGGCAAGCAGCGGCTCGGAGATAAAATTACCTTGCGCCATATCGCATCCCGTTTGGCGTAAAAGCGCCCAATCATCGCGATCTTCAACACCTTCGGCGACGATGTCCATACCGAGCTGTTTGCCCATTGCCAAGCTGGCGTCGTAAATGGCTCGCAGGGTATCGTCGCTCCAGGCGCGATGCACGAATCCTTGGTCGATCTTCAGTTCATTGAATGGGATATCGCGCAGTTGCGCCAGAGAGGAATGGCCGGTGCCGAAATCGTCAATGGACAAATGAAACCGTTTGAGCCGCAAGCGGGTGAGAATTTCCAGCGGAATGCGCGCGTCCGGGCCCATGACTTGGCTTTCGGTGATTTCGATGACGATTTTTTGCGGCGGCAGATTATTTTCGTTGACGAGATTGACCACCATGTCTTGGAAATTCAAAGAAGCGAGATTATCCATGGTGACATTGATGGACACACGCAATGTGAGTCCGCTTTGATGCCATTTTCCCGCTTGAACGATTGCTTGTGTCAGCACCAAACGCGTCAGATCGTCGATCAGATTGTTGTCTTCCGCAATGTGAATAAACCGGTCCGGCATGATCACGCCATCTTGCGGGTGATGCCAGCGCACCAGCGTTTCCACGCCAATCACGTCACCGTTTTCAACCGATACTTTGGGCTGGTAATAATTCACCAGCTCTTGATGGGCAATGGCCGATTTAATATCGTCCGCGCTATAAATTTTACGGCTGGGTGACAGTGGATTAAATGCATCAACTGTCCATCCCCGCAGAATTTCCGCTAATTTATCGGGATCGACGGGTTTATGCACATAACCGAGCATCGGTATCTTGTGCGCATGGACCAGCCTCTCAGCGGTCTTTAACATCCGTTCATCTTCGCCGCTGACTAAAACCAGCTTGCCGTGATATTGGCGATCCACCAGATAGCGGACAAACTCAATGCCGTCCATATCCGGCATATTCAGGTCGAGCAGAATCAAATCCGGGCACGTATCCACATGATCGATTTTCTTGAGTGCATCCGAACCATTGTCACACGTTGCGATAGCGGTATAACCCAGCTTGACCAGCATCCGCGACAGAAGCTTGAGCATAAAGGTGTCGTCATCAAGGATCAGTATCTTAATGTGAGATGCGCTATCCATAGGTTTTTTCTAATAGAAATGGATTGGAATGCCCAAACCAATGATTCTCGGAATATCAGCGCATGATCATACACTGTGTATCGATAAAGAAGATAGCGATCGTTTTTTCCGCTATGCCATGGGATGATAGCGATGATTACCGGCTGGGAATTAGTTTGAGGTCATCGGAATGCAACCGGAAAGATTGCAAACCGATGACGGAAAGATGAAATCAATCATCGATCAGCACGTGACCGAAAAAAGCGAAAACACCGATCGCGATGCCGGTGACGAATTGTGCATGCACCAAATAGGAGAATTTCTTGAGTTCGACCGGCGAATAGCGCAAGGTCAAAAACAATCCGAAAAAGCCCTGCCAGAGTACCAGCGCCAATAAAGCCGGGAAGAAAAGAATATGGCTATAACGCGAAAATCCCATCATTCCGATGTGCAGCAAAATCACGGCAACCGCCGCGATACCGAAATAAATATGCGTGCGGTTCAGCCAGATCAATAAACGGTTCAACTGCGATGATTCAATTGGAGCGATATAGTCCGGGAGCAGGCGCTGCGCTAATTTTCCTTGACCCAGTGCCAGTTTTAACAAGGTGCGGAAATAAATAAATACCAATAGCGCCAGCCCAGCTTTGCCAAACCCTTCACCAATTTCGGTGAGGAACGTTTCGCGCTCTTCCGGGATGGGATGCACCGAGTAAGCGTAAATAAAATACGCTAATGAAATCAGCGAAATTACTGCCGTATAGAGCAGAATATTGCGGATATTTTTCAACGATTGCTGCATATTATCAGTCATTTGTTTACCGGGTAACCCGTCACTTTTAGAATTTCCCACTTAAAGTCATGAGCGCCGACGACATCATCGGGCAAAGCCATCGATAGCGCGCCTTTGGATAGCGGTGGCAGATCAAGATCGATGTCATGCACTTTCGGATCATGCGACATGTTCGCATGCATGTGCATATGATGATGGTCATGCACCGGTGTCATGCTGACCACGAGTTGCGTAATATGGTAATGGTCGTTGCCGTTGTAGATCGTGCCGCTGAAAATCCCCCAACCGAACCCGGCATCGATTTTTAGTTTTTGGATGGCTTCTTGGGGTAATTCAATTAAAGCAAGTGCTGCGTTAGCAGACTGCTGGCAACATGGCGGACTTGCCGGTAAATCGCTGGCTAATGTACTCTGCGATAAAGTTAACCATGCTAACAGCGTCAGTGCGCAGACCAGTCTAATAAATTTTGATGTAACTAACATTCGGTGCCCTTTACAGTAACAATTGGAATCGGAATATAAGCGAAATTATAAATCGAGTTGCTCAGGCGGAAATGCCTTTCGTTAGATCAATAATTCCCGGCAAAGGAGAACATGTAATGGCTGATAAGTCCGATCCGTATGAACTTGATCGTTTCATCCAAGCGCAAACACAGGATTTTGAGATTGCTTTGACCGAAATCTCCAGTGCCCGCAAGCGATCACATTGGATGTGGTACATCTTCCCGCAATTTGCTGGGCTTGGATTCAGCGCAATATCGCAACGTTATGCGATCAGGAGTGCGGCGGAAGCCCGAGCATACTTGAACCACCATAGATTTCACAACAATGGTTTTACTCCATTAATACCGTTCCGGTAAACACCCTCATTCAGCAACAACCGCGCTTCAGCAATCACTTCCGACGCTACCATTCCCACCATGCCGTGATGTTGCTGTACCCAGCGATCCGCTGCGGCGCCGTGCAGATAAACCGCCAGCAGCAGCGCTTGATCCGGATCCAAGCCTTGGGCGATCAACGCGCCCATCATTCCGGCTAATACATCGCCGGTTCCGGCGGTGCTGAGCGCGGGGTTGCCGCTGGTGTTGAGGTAGCGTTTGCCGCCGGGAAGGCAACAGATGCTGCCCGCGCCTTTGAGGACGACGTAACAATTGAAATGTTGCGCGATTTGCAACGCCGCGTTCATACGGTTTTGTTGCACGGCGGCGGTGCCAGTGTTCAGCAAACGTGCTGCTTCGGCGGGATGGGGTGTCAGGATGGTGGAAGCTTTGCGTTGGCTGAGATTTTTCGCCAGGTCGGGATGTTGCGCGATCAAGTTGAGCGCGTCGGCGTCGAGCACTAATGCGCAGCTGCTATCCAAAGCCATGCCCAGCCACGATAATGCTTCCGCCGATTGTCCCAAACCGGGGCCAACGATCAAACAATTGAGCGGTGCCAGCGTGAACAACTCCGATGGCGCACGCAGCATCAGCTCCGGCTGGGAAAAATCGACCGGCGGCACATTGTCTGCCAGCAAACCGAGATAAACGCGTCCCGCACCCAGATGCAAAGCAGCGCGGCCTGCCAGTAGCGCCGCGCCGGTCATGCCGGTCGATCCGCCGAGGATGGCAACGTTACCGAACGTGCCTTTATGGCTATTCGCGCGACGCGCAGGCGGTAGTATCGATTGTGCAAGTTTATGATTCAGCAGCCAAGTGTGCGGTTCAGGCGGTGCGGGTAGCTGAATATCCAAGTCGCGCAACACGATCGTGCCGCAGCATTCCGGACCGGAATGGGTGAATAGCCCCGGTTTTAAACCAATAAAGGTGATCGTCAGCGTGGCCCGAATGGCGATGCCATAAATACAACCGTCGTCGCTACCCAATCCGGACGGAATATCCAGCGCGATGATGGGTGTCGCCATTTGATTCACGGTTTCAATCCATTCGCGGTATTTTCCTTCAATCGGGCGATGTTGCGATTGATCCAAGCCGATGCCGAATAAACCGTCGACTACGGCATCCCAGCTTCGGTCGCCATCCGGTATTTCCGCACGAATGTCGCCGCCAATATTGAACCAGGCTTGCAGCGCTTGTTTGGCATCCGGCGGAACCCGGTTGCCGTCGCCGCCAAATACTACGGTGACGGCATTGCCCCATTCCTGCAAATAACGCGCTACGACGAAGGCATCGCCGCCGTTGTTGCCCGGGCCGGCCAGCACCAAGATTTGATGACCTGGGCCTTTCAATAATTGGTCGCGGATCACTTGCGCCGCCGCCAAGCCTGCTTTTTCCATCAAGCGGGGCGGTTTGGGCAGTCTTGCCGCTTGTTGTTCAATGTCGCGGATTTCAGCAGTTGAAAAAACCGGATCGGCTGTGTCCATAATTTGCATGCGTATGGGATGATCAGCGATAAGTACATCTTCTCGTGTAAAATTGCAATCTTTAAATAACCGCCTTATTTCCTCTGATGCTCCAATTTTGTGGTGGACGTGCGCTTTCCCCGTTTCGTCTGGAAAAATTACGCAAGCAAATTAATACGCTGAATCTGCCGGTATCCGCACTGAATACCGAATACTGGCATTTTTGTTCGCTTACCCGGAACCTGCAAGACGCTGAGCTGAACGCCTTGCGCAAATTGCTCAACCACGATCAAACGCAAGAAAATGTGCGGCATCCCGGTGAATTCTTTTTGGTGTTGCCGCGTCCTGGGACGATTTCGCCGTGGTCGACCAAAGCCACCGATATTGCGCGGCACTGCGGATTAGCGGCGGTCGAGCGTATCGAACGCGGCATTGCGTATTACACTCAAACCGATCAAGTGCTAGCGGCGCAAGATAAGGCGCGGCTCAAAGCGTTACTGCATGATCGCATGACCGAAACGGTATTTTATTCATTCGACGATGCAGCCAAATTATTCCAGCATTTTGCGCCGAATCCGCTCAACACCGTCGATGTGCTCGGTGGCGGCATCGATGCATTGCGGCAAGCCAATCAAAGCATGGGGTTGGCGTTGTCGGTGGATGAAATCGAATATCTGGCGCATAACTTCCAGCAAATGGCGCGCAATCCGACCGATGTCGAACTGATGATGTTCGCGCAGGCGAATTCCGAGCATTGCCGTCACAAAATCTTCAATGCCGATTGGGTTATCGACGGCAAACCACAGGATAAATCACTGTTTGCGATGATCCGCAACACCCATCAAACCCACCCGCAAGGCACGCTGGTGGCGTACGCCGACAACGCCAGCGTCATCGAAGGTGCGGAAATTAATAGGTTTTATCCGGGCGATGGGCAGGTTTATGGTTACGCGCAGGAAAAAACACATGTGTTGATGAAGGTGGAAACGCACAATCATCCGACAGCGATTTCACCGTTTCCCGGCGCGGCGACCGGTGTCGGCGGGGAAATCCGCGACGAAGGTGCGACCGGGCGCGGGGCGAAACCGAAAGCCGGGTTATGCGGTTTCTCGGTATCGAATCTGAACATTCCGGATTTCACTCAACCGTGGGAAATCGATCAAAGCGGACATCAGTCAAGCTACGGAAAGCCCGGACGCATTGCTTCGGCGTTGCAAATCATGCTGGAAGGGCCGATCGGCGGCGCGGCGTTCAATAATGAATTCGGCCGTCCCAATCTGGCGGGCTATTTCCGTACGTTTGAAGAGCGTGTGGGCGGGGAAATGCGCGGCTACCACAAGCCGGTCATGCTGGCGGGTGGTGTCGGACAGATTTCCGATTGTCATGTGCGCAAGGAGAAATTTCCACCGGGCGCGCTGCTGATTCAATTGGGCGGTCCCGGCATGCTGATCGGCTTAGGCGGCGGCGCGGCGTCCAGCATGGATACCGGTGCCAACACCGAAGCACTGGATTTCGATTCGGTGCAGCGCGGTAATCCGGAAATGCAACGGCGCGCGCAGGAAGTGATCGACCGCTGCTGGCAATTGCAACGCAACGGCGGCGAAAACCCGATTCTGTTCATTCATGACGTTGGCGCGGGCGGTTTGTCCAATGCCTTTCCGGAATTGGTGCACGACTCCGGTCGCGGCGGGCGTTTCAATTTGCGCGCGGTGCCGTCCGAAGAAACCAGCATGTCGCCGATGCAAATTTGGAGCAACGAAGCGCAGGAACGCTATGTGCTGGCGATCAAACCGGAGTCGCTGGCGTTGTTTGAAAGCATCTGCGAGCGTGAACGCTGTCCGTTCGCCGTGGTGGGTGAAGCGACCGGCGATGAACAGCTGGTAGTCGCCGATCCGCAATCGCCTACACCGCCGGTCGATATGCCGTTGCCGGTTTTACTTGGCAAACCGCCGAAAATGACACGCGATGTGGCGCATGGTGAACGAATTCTCCCCGCGCTCGATTGGTCGGGTGTGACACTAACTGAAGCCGCGTACCGGGTTTTGTGCTTGCCTGCGGTCGCTGATAAGAGCTTTCTGATTACCATCGGCGATCGCAGCGTCGGCGGTTTGTCGGCACGCGATCAAATGGTTGGGCCGTGGCAGATTCCGGTGGCTGATGTCGCGGTGACCAGCATGGGGTATCAAACCGTTTTGGGCGAAGCATTTGCCATTGGTGAACGCACGCCGCTGGCGTTGATCGATCCGAAAGCCGCTGCGCGTATGGCGGTGGGTGAGTCAATCACTAATATCGCCGCGGCGGCGATCGACGGCATTGCACACATCAAATTATCGGCCAACTGGATGGCGGCCGCCGGTCATCCGGGTGAAGACGCCGGACTGTACGACGCGGTGCACACCGTCGGCATGGAATTGTGCCCGCAATTGGGCATCAGTATCCCGGTCGGGAAAGATTCGATGTCGATGAAAACCGCTTGGGACGAAGCAGGCGTGCGCAAGGAAGTGACTGCGCCGCTGTCGCTGATCATCTCGTCTTTTGCCACGGTGACGGATGTGCGCAAAACTTTGACGCCGCAATTGCGCACCGATCGCGGCGACAGCGAATTGATTTTGATCGACTTAGGGCGAGGACAGAATCGCCTGGGCGGTTCGGCGCTGGCGCAAGTGTACAAACAAGTCGGCAATCATGCGCCGGATATCGACGGTGAAGCCGGTGCGCAACAATTGCGTCATTTCTTCAACGCGATTCAACAGCTCAACGTAACGGATAAATTACTCGCGTATCACGACCGCTCCGACGGTGGTCTGTTTGTGATGCTGTGCGAAATGGCGTTTGCCGGGCATACGGGCATAACGGTGAACCTGGATCAATTGTGCTTTGATCCGCAGTACAGCGATCTCGACGGATCGGAATTGCGCCCGGAGCAACTGGGAGGGCGCTTCCTGGAACGCATGCTTGCGGTGCTGTTCAATGAGGAGCTGGGGGCGGTGATACAAATTGCCGCTGCACAACGTCAGGAAGTCATGCAAGTGCTGGCCGATGCGGGATTGCGCGATGCCAGTTTTGTCATCGGTCAATTGAACCGGTCGGACGAAATCCGCTTGATGCGCAATAACAAAGCGGCGCTGGCGGAAAAACGGGTGGATATGCAACGGGCCTGGTCGGAAACCACCTATCAAATGCAAAAACTGCGCGACAATCCAGTCTGTGCGCAACAGGAGTTCGACCGCATTCTCGATACCACCGATCCTGGTCTTCAGGTCGCGCTGCGATACGATGCCAGTGACGATATTGCCGCGCCGTTCATTCAGGCCGGTGTGCGTCCGCGCATGGCGATCCTGCGCGAGCAAGGCGTCAACGGGCATATGGAAATGGCGGCGGCGTTTGACCGTGCCGGTTTTGCCGCGATGGATGTGCACATGAGCGACATTATCGCAGGGCGTGTTTCCTTGAGAGACTTCAAAGGGTTCGTTGCGTGTGGCGGATTTTCCTATGGTGACGTGCTGGGCGCCGGAGAAGGCTGGGCCAAGTCGATTCTGTTCAATCCGCGCGCGCGCGATGAATTCGAAGCATTTTTCCAGCGCGGCGACACGTTTGCGCTGGGCGTGTGTAATGGCTGCCAAATGATGAGCAACTTGCACGAAATCATTCCCGGCGCTGCTGCTTGGCCGCTGTTTAAACGCAATCTGTCGGAACAATTTGAAGCG
>SSFX01000057.1:0-16774 GCA_008015635.1 Nitrosomonas oligotropha | reverse complement strand
TCCTTGTTCATAACCCATCAATTCAAATCAGATTGCAAAAGCAGCAAGTCCAAACGGAATCGTTTGAAAAATGCAGCGCAGAGATTAACACGACACCGCGCAAAACGAAATTCGGCTGCGTTGCGAGGCGCGCAAATACGTTCAGTCTGCTGTAGTTGATTTTACCGGGTGAAGTGGGGTTGTGAAAACCTGGTGCGGAATGAAATGCTCCGACGATATCGTGCGGAAGCGTTATTTCAGATGATGAAATTAACTGCCCGTTTGCTGTTGATGGGTTCTTGAGGTTTTTACGCTGATGGTACTGAACAGTTTGTTTTTGTTGAATAACTGATAGAAAGTGGGTTCGTTGGCTTTTTCCAGCAATCTGGAGATCTCCTGATGCGTCAGATTGCGGTTGATTTGCAGCAGCAAGGCGGTAAGGCCGGAAACGTGGGCTGTTGCGAGGGAGTTACCGGACACAAAATCGTATGTTCCCTTGGGTAACGTCGTCAGTATTTCTTGCCCTGGCGCGGAGATGGTGAGGGCATCACTGTCATGGGACGATGGCATGATGGTGTTATGCGTGCTGCGAACCGCGATAACGCCCGGTTGCTGTGCTGGGAACCCGGATTTGCTATCGTTTCTATCCGCTTGCGAAGCGATGATGATCATGCCTTTTTGCACGGCTTTTTCGATTAATCTGGCCAACAGCGGATCATGTGGTCCGGTTAAGCTGAGATTGAGCACATCGACTTTCATTTGTATGGCGGTATTGAGCGCGAGCGCCAAGGTAAAGCTATTGCAGGCCGCCTCGAAACTGCCGGTTTTGATTTCCCAGCAGGCTTTCAATCCGATCACGTGGCTATCCGGCGCGATACCGACGATGCCTTGTCCATTGTTCGGTTTGGCCGCAATGACACCCGCTATGGCGGTGCCATGCAGATCGTTGAGCGATTCCGGAGATTTCCGGGTGACAAAATCTTTAGTCTGCTGAATTTGGCCTTGCAAATCGGGATGTGTCGCATCGATTCCGGTATCGATAATGGCGATGGTTACATTTTTACCGGTTGCATGATTGTGTATTTCGGCCAGATTCATCGACTGGATATTGAATTGCAGGCGGTAATAAGGATCGCTGTAGCTATTCGCCATGACCTTAAAAGTGCTCATCGTTTGAACATTATCAACACGGTCGTCCTCGCTCAAGGCCTTGATGATTGCGTCCACGGATTGGTCTTCGTCAATCAGATAGACGACACAGTGCTCACCGATTTCCCGGATTGGCCACTGCGAAAGGATTGTCAGTTTGTAATCCGCTTCGATACTGGAGGCGACTCTTTTTCCCCAGGTTGAACTGCTGTATTCGCCTCGGCGGCGATAGGATTGGTTTGCCACGCCAACCGGGATGCGGTCGATGTGCTTGTCGGTGTAGGTGACTAAGATAATCCGGTCGGCTTGAGTGCTATCGAAAAGCTGAGGATCAACAAAAAATTCCTGTTCGGCACTGGCAGGTAAAACAACCAGCATTGCCATGAGCAACGAAAAGAAAAATACATGGATGCGCACGCGCTTAGTTTGCATTAGCGTATATCCTGACCGGCTGGTTGCAATCCTTGAACCAGTTCGGCAAAAATGACCTGGGTATTGTTACGTAAATAGGCGATGGCATCGTCGATCTCTTGCGGACGTGTATGCCGGTTACCGATTTGAATTTCATAAATGCCATTTTCCGAAGGACCTTGAACGATACGGCCCGATACGCTGTGCAAGATGGCTCCGATTTGTTTGGGATCCGGTTGATCTGCAAAGACGATGCGTACCCGATTGTGTGCCGGTGCATTTTCCGGTGCGCTGGCGAGTGTTCTGTATTCCGCTGTCACAGCAGTTTGCTCTGCCGGTAAATGCAACATGAACGGCATGGCCAGCAATAATAAGCTCGCTGCCAAGGCGGTATGTTTTACAAAGCCGAGGGATTGGCCAGAAGGAAGTTTGGATGCTTCGCTGGGCTGGTTATGCTGAGTAAAAGGGCGGATGACAGATTGCCGCTCAATGCGCTTTCTCAGTTGTGCGAAAGCAGCTTGCGAAACCTGCCGCAGAAGATCCGTTTGTTGCATTTCCTCAAATAGTTGCTGCTGCTGTTGCAGCTCAATTCTACAGGCTATGCACGTTCTTACGTGATTTCTCACTCGATCTTTCTCAACAGCGTCCAGGGAGTGATTAACATACCAGGGGAGGAGATTCCATACTTTCTGATGCTCGTTTTTACCCGTGACATTGATCATTGTAGAGGACATCGTTTAACTCCTGCCTTTAAGCTCTGGAAGTAATTTCGCTAAAATTTTTCGTGCATGAAACATTCTGGTTTTTACTGTATTCTCAGGGCATTGCATGATTTCTGCAATTTCATTGTAATGCAGCCCTTGATAATAGGTCATCTCTACCACAGCGCGCTGTTCCGGGGATAAATTATCAAAGCCCGCTTCCAGCCAGTTACTAATCTCCAGCTGCGAAACCCACTGCGCTGCGGGATTGGGAAAGTAATCCAGTTCATCGTTGAATTCAACGGAGCGGTCTTCTCTGATCAAGCTTTGTTCGATACTTTTTAACGCTTTGAAATACGCAATGCCGAGAATCCAAGTGGACGGACGGCATGTTTGATCGTAGGTCGATGCTTTTTCCCATACCACATACATCACGTCATTAATAATTTCTTCAATGTAATCATGCCGCCGGGTAATATGGAAAATGAACTGGTACAAGCGGTCAAAATAACGTTGATACAGCTGTTCAAAAGCTTTTCCATTGCCGCCCGCAGCTTCGGCGATCAGATTCCGTTCCTTAACTTGCTGTTCGTTCGAGTTAAAAGATTTTCTTATTTTAGACTCGGGCAATTCACTCATGGTGTTTCATAATCGCTATGACTATTGATTAAGTCTCGGTAAATTTGCCCTGTTTATTCCGTGTGGCGGATTAAAAGTTCATTGTGGCAGAAATAAAAATCAAAACCCGACGGTGATAGAGAATAAAACACGGTTATCAACCACATGCGGCCGGAATTGCCAGCCTGCAATATGTTCTTTTTCAGCGCCTAAATCCAATCCGGAATAGTAGCGGACATCGACACCGATATTCGGAGAAAAATACCAAGTCACGCCGGAAGTCCAATACAGGTAATCATAGTGCAGCACTTTCTTCTGCTGGCTGTAGCCGAACGTGCCTGACATTTCGATGGAGCTGGTGATCGGGTAGCGTCCGGTGATTTCATAATTGAATGACATATGGTTTTGCTGGTAGCCGTTTTCGGAAAAACTAAAGTTGGCGGATAGCAAATCGCGGAAATGCGTATGCAAGTAAAATTCATTGTAATCAACATTCTGGCCGAATATTTTGCCCGTGAAGATATAACGGGTCCATTCCGCATTAAAGCGCCAATCATCCGATAGCTGATAGGCCCAACCGGCATAGGGTTTGAATTCCGCATCGGAACGCGCGGCGAATCCCTGATCGGCGAAATTGACCGTCGACGCAAAAGTGCCGAGATAAAGCCCCGATTTAAAGCCGTAGTCTATATTGAGCTGCGCGGCCGGTTTTCCATCGCTTTTGGAGTAACCGCGCCAAATATAATCGGTCGTGCCGGTTACGCTGGCGCTTAGCTGAGCATAAGCGCTGCTCGGGTAGCCCAGAATGAACAGCAATCCTAGCAGTCGATGGTTTTTTATTTTCATGGATTATGGACGCGAATGATTAAACCATCGATTGTTTTGAAGTGATTTAGTGCCGGGTAATGAGAACGGGAGTTAAGTGGATAAATTAAAATTCAAAATGGATTTCCAGTAGGAAATTTTAACATCATGGCGTAGTAATCTTTGCGATAAATTAATTCATGTCCAGTTCAAATAATTGATTATTATGGAATTAGTTGCATATTATTGTGTGTTCATAAGCATACCTCAACCCATGCAGCAAAAAATCTTTAGCAACGTTGAACCTTTTGCTGTTCTACCAGAATAAACGCACAGAAGAAAAATTATTTTAAGCAGGTCACCTCGTTAGGAGATTTAAAGATTGAAAATACTTTATGGAACACCAGCGCTTATAAGGTTTGATTTGATCAATGCATCAAACGCCTATGAGCAGGGGATGGGAGGAACTGGTTAACTTTTATGAAAATATCTGTTTTGTGAAGTGCGCGTTATTTCAATTGAGCTCGATTCTGCTCTCAGGTTATTCAGTATAAAAAAATGTTTTAAAAATTGACTCAGATAATTCCTACGGTTTGCCGTTATATATAAAAAATTGAGACGTGAGATTTCTGTGTTTTTTACAGAAGAATCCGTAATCCCACAATATTAAGCTGGGATGAGTCAATTTTTTCAGCTATCAATGAATTAATTTATATTGGAAAAGTGTAAGGAGTACTGACATGCCATTAAAAAATTCAATTAAGGGGTTTAAAGCTTATTTAGGCGATAAAGAATCGCTGCTGGACACGAACTACAGAAGAATTGCGGATATGATCGAATTGCATTGGGGATACAAAGAATTTTATCAGCTCATCCAGAAATTACTGGTTGTTGAAAAAGACCAGAACAGACAAGGATTTCCATTGGAAGTGTTACAGGAAATCTATACCTTGCAGGAGTTGCATCAAAAAGAGTTTCCTGCGCTCAAGATTTTAATCGATGACGGTTCTGCTTCACGGGCCAGAAACAAGAGCTCGCTGTTGGTATAGGCATCTGCAAAAATAAGAATAACAAAGACGGGGCTGGTGTAAATACTCGATCTATTGCGCTGCGCTTAACGCTAGCAGGTTGCAAAAGTGCGGCGCCCCGTCTCAGGTTGTTACCGGTGAATATTCACTTCGGTTCCCTCCGTTCCCGCGCTGACCCTGTCAAACAACTCCAATAACTCGCTGTTACGCATGCGAATACATCCGATCGATCCGGGTTTGCCCATTTCCACGCTATCCGGCGTGCCGTGAATGTAAATATAGCGGCGCATGGTATCGACCGTACCAAAACGGTTAAAACCGGGCTCACAACCGCATAGCCATAAAATACGCGTCAGAATCCAATCCCTTCTGGGGAATTGCGCGGCAAACTCTGGCGAATAGATTTCCCCAGTGGGACGGCGCTTGATAAAGACCGTGTTGACCGGCTGACCGGCGCCGATCTTGGCGCGGATGATGTGTTTCCCGAGCGGTGTGCAAAAACTGCCATTTTCCTGACCGGTGCCGTTTTTGGCCGAGGAAATACGGTATTGCCGCACGATTTGTCCGTGTTCATCCAGTAAATCCAGTTGCTGGGTTGCAATCGTAATATTAATTTTCATGGTTGTTCCGCTCGCTTGCTTTGCGTCTTTGCGCAAAAAACTGTTTCAATAACGTGCTGGCTTCCGCTGCCATCATGCCGGCTTCCACCTGCAAATGATGATTCAGTCGCGTTTCCGCCGGAAGATCGATGACACTGCCGCACGCGCCGGTTTTCGGATCAGTCGCCGCATACACGAGACGTTGAATGCGCGCGTGAAAAATCGCGCCGATGCACATTACGCATGGCTCCAATGTCACGTACAAGGTGCAATCCAGCAAACGGTAATTGCCCAGATGCACTCCGGCTGCGCGCATCGCCATGATTTCAGCATGCGCGGTGGGGTCGGCGGCGGAAATCGGGCGGTTATAGCCGCGCCCGATGATGACGCCATCGCGCACCACCACTGCGCCGACCGGCACCTCGCCGCAATCCTGCGCCTGCTGCGCAAGCTCCAATGCGGTTTGCATGAAATAAGTATCGGTTCCGGTTTTTAAATCAGCCTCGGTTTCGTGCGCGATGACCGGCATTGTATGATCCTTTCTCTTCACAGTTTTTATGCTACATTGCATCCCGTTTTGATCGAATATGCTGTTTTCCCGGTTACATCACCATCATTTTTACTTTTAACCACTATCTATGATCGCTCAAGCACAAGCGCAACTTCATACCATCCGTGATCTTTTACGTTTCGCCGTCAGCCAGTTTAACAAAGCTGGCCTGCATTTTGGCCACGGTTCCGCCACGGCTTACGACGAAGCGGCGTATCTTATTCTGAAAACCCTCTATTTGCCACTGGATCAGCTGGAACCGTTTCTGGATGCGCGCGTGACGGATAGCGAATGCAAACAGGTGCTGGACATCATCGAGCGTCGCGTCAAAGACCGCATTCCCGCGGCTTATCTGACGCACGAAGCCTGGCTCGGCGATTTCAGCTTTTATGTCGACGAACGCGTCATCATCCCGCGCTCGTTCATCGCCGAATTGCTGCAAACGCAACTCGCGCCGTGGATCGCCGAGCCCGATCACATCACAGCGGCGCTGGATCTCTGCACCGGCTCCGGATGTCTGGCCATCCTGATGGCGCATGCTTTTGAGAACGCGCACATCGACGCCGCCGACATCTCCCCGCAAG
Organism: Nitrosomonas oligotropha; assembly: GCA_008015635.1. Lineage (GTDB taxonomy): Bacteria > Pseudomonadota > Gammaproteobacteria > Burkholderiales > Nitrosomonadaceae > Nitrosomonas > Nitrosomonas oligotropha_B. Next base: position 10,351 of record SSFX01000057.1, on the reverse strand, counting down.
CGCTCGCCGTGGCGCACGAGAACGTGCAGGACTACGGCCTGCAAGACCGCATCGGCCTGATCGAGTCCGATCTGTTCTCGGCGTTGCAGGGAAAACGCTACGACCTGATCATCAGCAACCCGCCGTACGTCAACGCCGAATCGATGGAGCGCTTACCGCAGGAATACCGCCATGAACCGGAAAACGCGCTGGCCAGCGGTAAAGACGGCCTGGACGCAACCCGGCAAATCCTGCAACAAGCGGCGCGGCATCTAACCAGCGACGGCATTCTGATCGTTGAAATCGGCCATAACCGTGCCGAATTGGAACAAGCCTATCCGAATTTACCGTTTACCTGGCTGGAAACCAGCGGCGGGGATGAATTTGTGTTTTTGTTGCAGCGGGAGCAGTTGCCACATGGTTAACAGATACTGTTCGATATGTTTTAGTTAAGGGATTAATATTTATGGATACTGATTTTGGCTAGATCGCCCTTGTCTCATTATTCTCCAAAATTTGCAAATAAAGCGTGGTCTGACGAAAACAACTTTTTGTCTTACTTTTATTGCCCCCATAGACAGAAAGTCAAGAAAATCCAAAAAGGCAGGAAACAGTGGGGAAGAAAGAGAGGACTCTACACTTGGCAAGTTGAATGTGCTTTAGATCGTGATTTAGAAAATGACGCCGGGCAGATATATGAAAAAATTTGCACATACAATGAAGTAGCACCAGGTGAACGTGTGATTTGGGCACAATTTTTATTATCTCAACTCGTAAGAACTCCAACTTTTATTAAGTATGAAACTGAGGTTAAAAAGATTTTTGGTATTACTGAGAAACCGATGCATGATCGAGTCGGTTGCAGAGAATGTGGAGATTTAAATTTTGTAGCAAATAGAGATTGGTGCTTATTGTTAGCTCATGAGAATGATTTTTTCTTAAGAAGTGATAATCCAGTATTCCAATCGGGTTTTATTGAACGAGCTGAAACTTGCTTATTTTATCCATTAAAACCAAATCTGTGTTTTGTAGCTTGCTCAATGCCCGCTAATTGGAATGCTTATACACATTTGCCGAATGAAACATGTGGTTATCAGTTGGCCAAGGGTGGAGCACACTTCATTAATTTTCATTTGGCAAAAGCAGCTGGAGAGTCGTTAATCATAAGCCCAAAACATGACGGAGAAATCGCTGAAAGAATGTATGGCGATATGCTGGGTACTTACCCACAACCCCCATTTTCTCTGCATACGTTAGTAGATGAACACCTTGAAACAGAGGAAGCTTATGAGAGCATAAGGATTATAATGAGCAAAACAGATGGTTTTCAATACCCAACGTGGCAGCCTATGGAACTTGAGCCGTTTTATCAAAAGAAAAGAGGTGCAAGCGTTGCTTAACAAAGTAAACCGTATTTGCTCGATTGAATTCTCTTTCTGTTTTCAGGTGAAACCAGTAGGTCATTTTTCAAATCTTTTTCAGATTTTTTCAAACACTTTGCCCCCCGGAATGGCTTCTACAGAACCGGATCGCATTTCAGTCAAGCGTTTGCGTGCCACCAAAATCCATTTATCATCCATTCCGGATTCCGGTTGATTGAGACTGCGTAATAAGGAATCGACTACCAGCGCTCTTTCTTCGACTGATAAGGCTACTGCTTCATCGATTAATTTTTTCGTGTCCATGCTATCGTTTCCCGCAGTTTGACAATCCTTCAACTATTATTGCATTGTGCCATATCTGCTTTCTTGGCAGTGCAGCGAGCAAGAAGAGGTGATTATCCAATCAAACTCAACAACCGCCGTGTTTCCTTCTCATCTAATTCCAGCCACTGTCCGCGTTTGATGCGCGGCGGCAGGTTGAGCGGGCCGAAGCGGACGCGCATCAGGCGGCTGACGGTGATGCCGATGGCTTCGAACATGCGCCGCACTTCGCGGTTTTTGCCTTCTTTCAGGATGATGCGGTACCAGTGATTGGCGCCTTCGCCACCTTGATCGGCGAGATAGGTAAACGCCGCTTGGCCGTCTTCGAGTTGAACGCCCGTGGTGAGTTGCTTCATTTGTTCTTCGCTCAGTTCGCCGAGTATGCGCACGGCGTATTCGCGTTCCATTTCAAAGCGCGGGTGCATCAAGCGGTTGGCCAATGTACCGTCGTTGGTGAAAATCAGCAGTCCGCTGGTGTTGAAGTCCAGCCGCCCGATGGCGATCCATTTGGACGAACGCAGATGCGGCAATTTGTCGAAAACCGAAGGACGGCCTTCCGGGTCGTGACGGCTGACGATTTCGCCTTCCGGTTTGTGATACAGCAGCACTTTGGGTAATTCCTCTTCGTGCACGCGAATCACGCGCCGCCCGATGCGAATCACGTCACCCGGCCCAGCGCGGTCGCCGAGTGTGGCGGTTTTACCGTTGACGCTGACTTCACCGCTGGCGATCAGTGTTTCCATTTCGCGCCGCGAACCCAATCCCTTGTGCGCCAGCAGCTTTTGCAGCTTGAAAGTGGCCGATGGCGGCGCAGGGGGTGCGGCGGGTGCGGTTTTTGCCGCATCGCGCTGAGCGGCGGGTGCTTTTTTCGTTGCCGGTCTGATCGGCCTGTTTACTTTCATGACTATTTAACCTTGGGAATTTCTGACTGGAAAATGACGGCTTGATGTGCCGTGAGATGCGGAATTTTAAACCATTCGCTGTCCGGCCATGAATTTATCTATCGATAATGGCACCGGACATGATGTCACGGAAACAGATTATCGCTTGCGGGTGGTAGCTCTCGCTTGTCAGAAGATCAAATTATCGGCTGCCAGACCGGTGCCGTCGTTATGCGTCACGATACCGAGCACCTGCAGATCCGCCGCAACAATCGTATCGTCACCGCCCGATCCGGCGGTATACAGTACCAGCGCGGTCTGGGTCGTTGAGAAATTCATGATGAACAAGTGTTCTTCGCCCGTAGCGATGCCGGAAAAATCGATTTCTTCTCCCAGCTCGGTTACAAGACTCGCCAACCCGGGCGTCGTGAAAGCGGATAGCGCAATTTCAATTTCGCTATCGGACAACACGGTTGCTTCCTGATCGGTACCGCCAACGATGGCCTGGTTTCCCAAATCGGTGCCATCGCTCGTGGCGTAATCCAATACACCATCGCTATCATCGTCGAGCAGTGTTTTTAATGTTCCGCTGATTTGAATCAGGTCGTCGGTGGCATCGTTGGCGTTGGCGTCGAATTGCGTGATGGTGTCCGCTCCGCTGCTTGCGCCGGAGGCAGCGCCATCCGAGGTTGCGCTGTAGATGACGGTTTGCCGCGTATTGTCATTAGCGCTGCTGCCCAGCGTGATGGTATCCGCGCCGCTGCCACCGGTGATGCTGTCAGTGCCCGCGCCGCCGGTCAAACTGTCGTTACCCGCGCCACCGATGAGTGTGTCGTTACCCGTGCCGCCGGATAGGGTGTCGCTCCCCGCGCCGCCCGTGATGCTGTCGTTGCCGGTGCCGCCGGTGATCGTGAAGGTGCCGTCGGTTTCCGCGCTGCCAATGAATGTCAGCACACCGGAGTTAGCGGCATTCGATAGCGTTAATGCGGCGCTCGCGGCGACCAAGGTATCTTTGGTGGTGATGGAAACATCGGTATTGGTGTTGCTCAATGTGATGGTTTCGATATTTTTGACGGCGTCAAAGTCATTTGCGGCAGTCAATGCGGTATTGCCTGTCAGTGCGATAGTATCGGTGCCCGATCCGCCGTCAACACTATCCGCGCTGGTTAAACCGCTGAAGGCGGCAAACGAAAAAATATCATTGCCGGATCCGCAGATCAACGTATCCTGTCCCAAGCCCGCGGTGATATTGTTGCTTCCGGCTCCGCCGTCAATCGTGTCATTGCCCGATCCTCCCTTGATGGTATCGGCTGCGCCCCCGCCGGTAATATTGAACGTGCCATCCGTTTCCGCGCTGCCGTCAAACGTCAATACGCCGGTAGTCAGCGTCGTTGCTTGCAGCGTTAGCGTGGCTCCAGCGGCAACCAGCGCATCCTTGGAGGTGATTGAAACTGACGTGGTGGTATTGGCAACGGTGATTACTTCAATATTGCTGACATTGTCAAAGTTAGTTGCGGCGACCGCCGTGGTGCCGGTCAGCGCAACGGTATCCACGCCGCTGCCGCCGTCCACGGTGTCCGCAGTGGTGAGGCCGGTACCGGCGGCAAACGTGATGGTATCGTCGTTACCGCCACCGGCGATGCTATCCGTGCCGGTGCCGCACGTGATGCTGTCGGCGTCACTGCCGCCGGTAATGGTGTCATTGCAGGCGCCGCTGCTGGTGATATTGAATGCGCCATCGGTTTCCGCTGCGCCGTTAAAAGTGAATCCGCCGGTAGTTGAGGTGGATAACGTTAATGTAGCACCCGCGGCCACCAAAGCATCCTTAGCCGTGATCGTGACAACCGTGTTGGTGTTGGCGAGTGTAATGGTTTCGATGTTGCTGACGTGATCGAAGTCGGTCGATGCGGTGAAAGCGGTGTTGCCGGTCAACGCGACCGTATCCGTTCCGCTGCCGCCGTCTATCGTATCGCCGCTGGTTAAACCGGAAACCGCAGCAAGCGTGAAAGTATCGTTATTGGAATCTCCGGTCAGAGTGTCATTGCCCAAACCGGCGATGATGCTGTCGTTACCGGCACTGCCCGCAATGGTGTCGTTTCCCGATCCGCCGGTAATCGTATCGTTACCGGTGCCGCCGGTGATATTGAACATGCCGTCAGTTTCCCCCGCGCCGTTGAACGTCAGCACGCCGGCATTGGCTGCATTCGATAACGTTAACGTCGCGCCCGCCGCGACCAGCGCATTGACCGTGGTAATGGTAACGACGGTATTCACCATGTCGGGCAGCGTAATGGTTTCGATATTACTGACATTATTGAACTGAGCCGCGGTAACCGCCGTGGTGCCGGTCAGCGTGACGGTATCGGTTCCTGTGCCGCCGTTGGCGGTATCCGTGGTCAATCCGGTACCCGCGATAAAAGTGAATGTGTCGTTACCGGCGCCGCCGGTAATACTGTCGACACCGGTACCGCCGGTGATATTGAAACTGCCGTTGGTTTCCGCGCTGCCAATAAATGTCAATATGCCGGAATTGGCGGCATTCGAGAGCATCAATGTGGCGCCTGCGGCAACCAGTGTGTCCTGCGTGGTAATCGCAACTGTTGTACTCGTGTTGGCGATAGTAATGGTTTCGATATTTTTGACATTGTTAAAATTGGTTGCCGCAACGGCTGTGTTGCTTGTCAACGCGACAATGTCCGTGCCGGTGCCGCCATCCACCGTATCCGCACTGGTGAGACCGGTACCCGCGACAAACGTAAATGTATCGTCGCCCGCGCCGGTCGTGAGACTGCTGGTTCCGGTGCCTGCGGTGATGTTGAGCTTGCCGGTTGTGCCCGCGATTGCGCCGGTTAACGTCGATCCGGTAAATCCCGTAACCGTTACGGTATCGCCGTCCGCTACGCCGGTGACCGCGAGATTGGATGCACCCGCTGTGATGGCAATGCCGTCGTCAACCGTATTGTCGGCTACGGCAACACCAATCGTGCCGCTGGTTGGGTTTGAAACAGTCAAATTACCGATTAAATTCGTAATATTGACGGCACCTGCCGCGCCGCCGCCCGAGGTGACCGTCAGTGCGGTATTGTTGGGTAAGGCAGCGGCATCGATGCTCACAGTATCGGATGCCGCACCGGCGGCTACATTCACGGATGCGGCGGCTGATCCGGTGGCGATGCTGATGCCGTTATCGGCGGCATTGGCTGTCGTTACCGTTAGCGTTCCGCTCAAGTTTGCGGCGGCGATATCGCCTACCAAGTTATTCACCACCAATGCCGAGGCGCTGGCCGCTGCCAATGTCAGTGCGGTATTTTGCGCGAGAGCCGCAGCATTGACGGTCACGGTATCGCTGGCATTATTCGCAATCAGGTTCAGTGCGGCGGAACCGGTGGTCACGGTGCGCGCATTGGTCGTGTCGTCGCCTAATTCATAAGTTTCTATATTCGATAAAGCGGTCACTGCACCATTACCTGCAATGGTGATTTTTTCGCCGCCTGCGCCGCTGCCTGCCGCCGTGACGGTGCCGGTGAAGCTTTGGTTTTGTGACGCGGTGAGCGTGACCGCTGCGCCCGATGCCAAGGTCAGCGCTTCGACGTTGGTGATGGTGCCGCCACTGATATCGGCACCGGTGCTCAAGCTGAGAATATCGTCAACGGTATTTTCGCCGGTGATGGTTCCGGTATAGGTTAACGTACCCAGGCTGAAAGTGATCGCATCGGATGACGAATTCGCCGTGACGCTGGTATCGGCGCTGGTGACGGTGATCGTGCGCGCATTGGTGGAATCGTCCGCGATAACATAATTTTCCACACTCACCAGTGTTGTAATAGCGCCATCGCCCGTGACGGTGACTTTTTCACCGTTCGCACCGGTGCCCGGCGCCGTGATCGTGCCGGTGAAGAGTTGATTCTGCGCAGCGGACATCGTGACGTCATGTGTTCCTGTCACGCCCGTCGTATCGAAGGTCAGATTGGGAAAGTTAATCACAATGGCGGCGGCGATACTGGAGCCATCCTGCACGTTCAGCGTATTAGTGCCAGTGCCGCCATCCAATATGACTGACGTCATCACTAACGGAGTCCACGTGGCGGCTGTTGAAATGGACAACACATCGTGCGCCGCAGTGCCGGTAAATGCAGTAGCATTGGTCGCCAGATAGGAAAAAACGGTGGATGGGGACGGCGAACCGCCGCCACCTCCACCGGTTGCCGGAGGCGGCGGTGGCAACGGCAGCGGCTCGGGAGATCCATCGCCGTTTACGTCGCCCACCGTGGTACCGGCGGTTGCGATTGCGCTGGTTAGAGCCGATCCCGTTGTGCTGGTTACCGTATCCCGCACACTACCGGCCGCCGCACCTGATTCCATTGCCGTTTCGATATTGTTAGCGACAATCTGCACGGCTGCGATATTGGCGAGTGCGGTTGATCTATCCGTGCTGCTGGTGGCTGCACTGGCGATGGCGTGGTTTAAATTAGCTATCGTTTGCGATGCATCGGCCAGCAAGGCGCCTATTTTGAGCAGTTCTACATGATCGGCGCTGGCGCTTAACGTGGCATCTTCAATGACTTGCGCAATGACGCTGCTGGCCGATAAATCCACCGTGCTTGTTTTATCCGCAAGCAATGCCGCCAATGTTTCGTATGCGAGGTCAATAGCGGCGGCTTCATCGGCGACCACACCCGCGCCATTGAATAAAGCCGCTATTTGACTGGTGAGCAATCCGGTTTGCGTTGCCGCGATATGAGCCGCTAAGGCGCTGCCGGTTGCAGTTGCACTGGCGCCGGCGCGCAGTGTTTCTTGAATCGGGTCGAAGTGAAGCAAGTCGATATCGTTATTCAAGCCCAAGGATGACTGTATTTTTATGGTAGCTTCTGCTGCACTGACGCCATTGCGCGCTATTTTATCGATCAGCGTGGTCAGCGGATTGATAACGGTTGAGCCAAGCGGCGCTGTCATCACGCCTGTGAACGGCTTGCCGGTGGAAATATCGGTTCCTCCGGATGCGATTAAATGACCGAATCCGGCCGCACCCGGTAATGAGAAATTGCCTGTTGCGTCCGTTATCGCGCTGGATTCTCCGGGATTGCGCATGCCATCCGCGTTCAAATCCGCCAATACGAGCGCCCCTTTGATGTATCCATCGATGACTTTTCCGCTGCTGCCCGCTGTCAACAGCGCTTTAGCAGACGTAACACTGGCGCTATCTGAAGTGACATTGGCAAGTACTTGTTGCAGAACAGCTAAGCTGGTTGCTTGCCCGGATTGGTCGATGGAGTAAAAAGCAGCGATTTCAACTTGATTGTTGAACTGCGCGGCGGCGGCGCCCCAATGCGTATCGGCTGTATCAACCGATGCTAACGCGGTTGCCGCCCAATGGATGACTTCCCCGCGGTTTTCACCCGTATTCAACTTGTCTTCTATCGTGGAAACGGCCCATGCCTTATTTCCCGCGTTGACCAGCGAATGAACGGTATTTTCTACGAATTGGCTGGCAAACTCATGATTGGAGAGTGTGTCTGAATAGAGCGACTGTTTAAATATTTCAGTCTGCGCAAGCACCCCGGCCAGATCCTTAACGGAACCGGGCGCGCTATTAATGAAAGCGGTGAATTCACTTAAATAACGCGCACCCGGCGCTGCTTTGAACATCGCGACAACTGTTTGTATCAACTCCAGTTGTTTGCCATCCATCGGTATTCCTCTAGTTTATTCAGATAGCATGGTCACGATGCCACGCTTTCAAACTGATTTTACTGAATAAATGAGTAAACCAATTGATCTATATAAGGCAAATAGTTGCCCTATATAGTAAAAAATTTACCTCAGAAGGGAAATTTTATTCCCGGCGGTAATCCCATTCCGCTGGTCAGCGCTGCCATTTTCTCCTGCGTGGTCGTTTCGACTTTGCGGACGGCATCGTTGAAAGCCGCGGCGACCAAGTCTTCGAGCATTTCTTTGTCGTCGCCGATCAAGCTATCGTCGATGCTGACGCGTTTGACATCATGACGACAGGTCATCGTGACTTTTACCATGCCGGCGCCGGATTGGCCTTCGACTTCAATGCTGGCCAGATTTTCCTGCATTTGCCGCATGTTTTCCTGCATCATTTGCGCTTGCTTCATCATGTTTCCGATATTGCCTCTCATTTCTTTTGTCTCCTTTATTTTTCAATGGGTTTAATGGAAGGAACGATCAGTTTTGCGTCAAACTGTTCAATCAATTCTTGCACGGCTGGATCCGTCTCAATCGCTGCAATGGCCTTGGCCTGTTTTTCTTCTTCTTCGCGTTGTTGCAACGCCACCGGCGTGAGTCCGGTGATGCTGCCTACGGAAAAATGCAGTGTGACTGGTTGGTCGAAATAGGTATTCAGCGCTGTTTGGATTTTATCCTGATATTTCTTTTCTAGTAGATGCTTATGCGCATCGGGCACGCATAATTCAATTTTTTCCCTGGTGATGGCTTTGGCCTCGCTGTGCTGCGCCAGCATTTTTGCCATGCCGGTCAGCTTCAGTTGCTGGCTCAGTTGCGGCCAATCCAGTGCGGATGCGGTGGTGTTTTCTGGCTGGATGATTTGTTCGGATGTCGCTTGCGCTTTGTTTCCGGCTTTATTGGACGGCGTGTGGTTCACTATCGTGGCTTGCGGCAGTTGCCGGTTCGCTGTCAAATTATCCGGCATGAAGGTCAGCATGCGTAAGAGTGTCATGGTAAAACCGGCATATTCATCGGGTGCCAGACTCAGATCGCTACGCCCGTGTAATGCAATCTGGTAAAACAATTGCACGTCATCGGGCGGCAAAGTTTTTGCCAGTGTGAAAATACGTGCGTACTCCGGAGTATCCTCGCTGATCGCCTGCGGCACGGTTTGCGCCAGTGCGATGCGATGCAATAACGCGGCCAGATCCTGCAAGGCGGAATCGAAGGAAAGGCACTGCGCTTCCATTTCATCGGCCAGCGACAAGAGCTTCGCGCCATCTCGCCGCGCTAAAGCTTCGAGCAGATCGAACAAGTAGCCTTGATCGATGATGCCGAGCATATCCCGCACACCGGCTTCCTCGATTTTGCCCTCGCCAAACGCGATGGCCTGATCCAACAAACTGAGCGCATCGCGCATGCTGCCTTGCGCGGCGCGCGCGACCAACTGCAGCGAGGGGGTGTCGCAAGGAATGTTTTCCTGCGTCAAGATATGCTTGAGGTGTGCGGCAATCTGCGTTTGCGGAATTTGTTTCAGGTTAAATTGCAAACAACGGGATAACACGGTAATCGGGATTTTTTGCGGATCGGTGGTCGCCAGCACGAATTTGACATGCGCGGGCGGCTCTTCCAATGTTTTCAGCATGGCATTGAACGCCGATTTCGACAGCATGTGCACTTCGTCGATGATATAAATTTTGTAACGCGCACCGGTGGGGGCATACAGCGCATTTTCCAGCAGTTCGCGCATGTTATCGACTTGCGTGTTGGACGCCGCATCCAATTCGATCAAATCGATAAAACTTCCCGCATCGATTTGCAGACATGCTGCACAGGCACCGCAAGGCGTTGCGGTGACACCGGTTTCACAGTTGAGCGACTTCGCCAGAATGCGGGCGATGGTGGTTTTGCCGACACCGCGCGTGCCGGTCAGTAAATACGCATGGTGTAAACGGTTTTGCTCAAGCGCATTGGTCAATGCTCTGACCACATGCTCCTGTCCAGTCAATTCGGAAAAATTTCTCGGGCGCCACTTACGCGCAAGGACTTGTGTTTGGGACACGTTTTTGATTGGAAAAGCGAATTAGATCCTGTTAAACC
>SSFX01000079.1:0-49818 GCA_008015635.1 Nitrosomonas oligotropha | reverse complement strand
CCAGGCATCACCATTTCCGTGCCCGCAGGTAATTCAATCGCTCCCGTGACATCCGTCGTTCTGAAATAAAATTGTGGACGGTAACCAGGGAAAAATGGGGTATGCCTTCCACCTTCTTCCTTACTTAACACATATATTTCCGCTGTGAATTTGGTATGTGGCGATATGCTACCCGGTTTTGCCAGCACTTGTCCGCGTTCTACTTCTTCACGTTTCGTGCCACGTAGCAGTATCCCTACATTATCACCGGCCTGACCTTGATCCAATAGTTTACGGAACATTTCAACGCCCGTGCATACTGTCTTCAGCGTGGGTTTAAGGCCTACGATCTCAATCTCTTCACCTACCTTGATGATACCTCTTTCAACCCGTCCCGTTACAACCGTTCCACGGCCAGAAATCGAGAAAACGTCTTCCACTGGCATAATAAATGCACCGTCGATTGCACGTTCCGGTTGTGGTATATAACTATCCAACGCCGCCGCCAATTTCAATATGGAAGGTTCGCCGATATCGCTTTGATCACCTTCTAGTGCTTTCAGCGCCGAACCAACTATGATTGGTGTGTCGTCACCGGGGAAGTCATATTTGGACAATAATTCGCGTATTTCCATTTCAACCAGCTCTATGAGCTCAGCATCATCTACCATATCCGCTTTATTCATATAGACTATGATGTAAGGAACGCCAACTTGGCGCGCCAGCAGTATATGTTCACGCGTTTGCGGCATTGGGCCATCAGCAGCCGACACTACCAATATGGCTCCATCCATTTGTGCCGCACCCGTGATCATGTTCTTCACATAATCCGCGTGCCCAGGACAGTCCACATGCGCGTAATGACGATTCTCTGTCTCGTATTCCACGTGTGCCGTATTAATGGTAATTCCACGCGCACGCTCTTCCGGCGCTGAGTCAATCTGATCGTAGCTCTTCGCTTCCCCGCCAAATTTCTTCGTCAATATCGTCGTAATCGCCGCCGTTAGCGTCGTCTTACCATGATCCACGTGTCCTATCGTACCAACATTTACGTGTGGCTTCGATCGCTCAAATTTACTCTTTGCCATGTTCTATTCCTTTACACTCTATACAATTCGATTACTTTTTATTGATTATCGCATCAGCTACATTTTTCGGAGCTTCTGAATAATGTTTAAATTCCATTGAGTAAGTTGCCCTACCTTGTGTGGCCGATCTTAAGGCTGTTGAATAACCAAACATTTCCGCTAATGGTACCTCGGCCCGAATCACCTTAAACCCGGGCACGTCTTCCATTCCTTGTATCATGCCGCGCCTAGACGACAAATCTCCAACCACATTTCCCATAAAATCTTCTGGTGATTCAACTTCAACTGCCATCATTGGCTCCAACAACACTGGATTGGCTTTGCGCATTCCATCTTTAAATGCTATAGATGCAGCCATCTTGAATGCATTTTCATTTGAATCTACATCGTGATACGAACCATCAAAAAGAGTAACCTTAACATCCACTACGGGATATCCTGCCAATACTCCACTTGGTAACGTTTCCAGCAAACCTTTTTCGACCGCCGGTATATATTCGCGTGGCACGGAACCGCCTTTGATCTCATCTACAAATTCGAAACCCTTACCTGCCTCATTCGGTTCCATTCTTAGCCATACGTGACCATACTGACCACGCCCGCCTGATTGCTTAACAAATTTCCCTTCAATCTCAACAGATTTTTTTATCGCCTCACGATATGCAACTTGAGGAGCACCAACATTAGCCTCTACACCAAATTCCCTTTTCATTCGATCAACAATAATTTCTAGATGCAACTCGCCCATTCCTGAAATGATGGTTTGACCGGATTCTTCATCGGTACGCACTCTGAAGGAGGGATCTTCTTGCGCCAATCGATTGAGCGCAATACCCATTTTTTCCTGATCCATTTTTGTTTTCGGCTCAACAGCAACATGAATTACAGGCTCAGGAAAATCCATTCTTTCCAATGTAATTACTTTTTGTGGATCACAAAGGGTATCTCCCGTTACCACATCTTTCAAACCCACAGCAGCCGCTATATCGCCCGCTCTTACTTCTTTTATCTCTTCACGCTGATTTGCGTGCATCTGCAATATCCTACCTATTCTTTCTTTTTTACCCTTAACCGGGTTATAGACAGTATCTCCAGACACAACAACACCGGAATAAACTCTAAAGAAAATTAACTGCCCAACGTACGGATCGGTGGCAATTTTGAAAGCAAGCGCTGAGAATGGCTCATCATCATCAGCCCTGCGCTTATCTGCTTCACCACTTTCGTTCTCGCCCTGTATCGCCAAGACATCGGTAGGTGACGGCATATAATCTATGACTGCATCCAGCATAGCTTGCACACCTTTATTTTTAAAGGCGGTCCCACACATCATCGGAACTATTTCATTATTGATAGTCCGTGCACGTAACCCAATTTTTATATCCGAGATCTCCAAGTCTCCATTCTCAAGATACTTATTCATTAAGTCTTCATTTGCCTCGGCTGCCGATTCTAGCATTTTTTCACGCCATACCTGAGCATCAGCCTTTAAATTTGCCGGTATATCACGCTCTTCAAATTTCATTCCGCGACTGTCATCGTCCCAGTAAATAGCTTTCATCTTTACCAAGTCGACAATGCCCTCAAATTTATCTTCAGCTCCGATGGGTAATTGTATGGGCACCGGCATGGCTTTTAATCGCGCTTTAATCTGCTCATACACGCGCATGAAATTTGCACCAGACCGATCCATTTTGTTTACAAATGCAAGACGCGGCACCTTATATTTATTCGCCTGCCTCCAAACTGTTTCTGTTTGCGGCTGCACCCCACCCACCGCACAAAAAACAGTACACGCACCATCCAGCACACGCAATGACCGTTCCACTTCAATCGTAAAATCCACGTGACCAGGTGTATCGATTATATTAACTCGATGCTCAGGACAGTTACCCGCCATTCCTTTCCAAAAACAGGTTGTGGCTGCTGACGTAATCGTAATACCTCTTTCTTGCTCTTGCTCCATCCAGTCCATCGTAGCTGCGCCATCATGAACCTCACCCAGCTTATGCGACACACCAGTATAAAAAAGGACACGCTCGGTCGTCGTTGTCTTACCCGCGTCGATATGAGCCATAATACCTATGTTTCTATAACGCTCTATTGGAGTTTTTCTTGCCACGGTTTAATGCCTTACGATTAATTCAACTTACGATTATGTTTAATACCAGAGACACAATTTATTAAAATCTAAAATGTGAGAATGCTTTATTGGATTCCGCCATTCTGTGCACTTCTTCTCGTTTCTTTACCGCACCGCCACGCCCCTCTGCTGCTTCGGTCAATTCACCCGCCAGCCTTGCATCCATTGACTTTTCACTTCTCTTTCTAGCCGCATCACGGAGCCAACGCATCGCCAACGCATTCCGCCGCACCGAACGCACCTCAACTGGCACTTGGTAATTTGCGCCACCCACTCGACGACTCTTAACCTCTACTACCGGACGAACGTTAGTCAACGCCTGGGTAAAAATTTCTAGCGGATCATTCCCTGTTTTTTTGCCTATATGTTCTAGCGCGCCATAGATAATTCTTTCAGCAACAGACTTTTTACCACGCGTCATGAGAACATTGACAAATTTCGCCAATTCGACATTGTGGTATTTTGGATCAGGCAATATTTCTCGCTTTGGAACTTCTCTACGTCTTGGCATTATGAAACCTCTACATTACGCAATTTTATTTTTTCTAGAAATTTGGAAGGTGTCTAAATTAATTTTAAGCAGTCTTTGGCTTTTTAGAACCATATTTTGAACGACTCTGTTTGCGATCTTTAACACCTGCTGTATCCAGACTACCCCTGACCGTGTGATAACGAACACCCGGCAAATCTTTAACACGACCACCACGGATTAACACCACCGAGTGCTCTTGGAGATTATGCCCTTCACCGCCAATATAACTTGTCACCTCAAATCCATTAGTTAGCCTTACCCTAGCTACTTTCCGTAAAGCTGAATTTGGCTTCTTGGGTGTTGTGGTATATACCCTTGTACATACACCCCTTTTCTGCGGGCTGTTTTCGAGCGCAGGAACAGTACTTTTAACTTGCTTTGCAGCACGTGGCTTTCTAACTAACTGACTGATTGTCGGCATTTCTGTGTCCTAAAAAACTGGAATGGCTTTAAGCCGTCCTTCATCTGTTTGCTTTAATTTCCCAATAACGGATATATTGGTAATTATTATTGACGATCTCCAACTAATCCGAAGATACGGCAAAAAAGAGAGCGGATTCTATTGGGTTTATTCATATATGTCAAGACGAAGATAGATCATCCAAGTAATACGCTTCCTGCCTTTGTAACATATCTCTGCTACTTACTTTCAGCTTAGAATCCTTACCTTGTTTCCCAAACTGCAAAATTAAATTTTCCAGTATCAATTAATCCCTAAAATTTTGAAATTGCAATGGAAAATTATCAATCGTTTTTTTTACCATCTGAATTGCTTCTTGCAGCATATCTTTTTTAGCGCCGGTTACTCGCACGACATCGCCTTGAATGCTAGCTTGCACTTTGAGCTTGCCATCCTTGATGTGCTTAATAATTTTCTTTGCCAGCTCAGTTTCTAGTCCTGTTTTAACCGTTACTACCTGCTTAACTTTATTCCCGCTAATTTTTTCAACTTGGTCTTTCTCCAAACAACGCACATCCACGTTCCGCTTGGTTAGCCGGGTTCTGAGAATATCCAATATTTGTTCCAGTTTAAATTCGTCGTCTGCGAATACTGTCAGCTGATAATCTGTCTGTTCCACTCTGGCATCGGAACCTTTAAAATCAAACCGGGTGCTGACCTCTTTGTTTACCTGGTCGACAGCATTTCTGACTTCCTGCTTATCAACTTCCGAAACGATATCAAATGATGGCATTATCTTTCTCCGCGCAGAAACAATTACGCTATACCCACTTTCTATGAATTCATTGTTCCAAGTAAACCAGTAATATTCCTGACATTAGGGTTTGAAGAAATTATCTCTTATGTTTCTTTCCTGCGTTAGCCGCAATGCGCATTCTTAAGGCATTCAGTTTGATAAACCCTGCCGCATCCCCTTGATTATAAGCACCCGCATCTTCTTCAAACGTTGCGATAGTGGGGTCAAACAAGGAGTCGGTTTGCGAGTCTCGGCCGACCACAATAACATTTCCTTTATACAACTTTAGCCTCACCCAGCCATTTACTTTTTCTTGGCTTGCATCGATCATGGTTTGCAACATTTTGCGTTCAGGGCTCCACCAATAACCGTTGTATATCAGAGCCGCATAACGTGGCATTAAATCATCCTTCAGATGCGCCACTTCCCGGTCGAGTGTAATCGACTCTATAGCTCGATGCGCTCGCAACAAAATGGTCCCGCCTGGGGTTTCATAACACCCGCGCGATTTCATGCCTACATAGCGATTCTCCACCAAATCCAACCGGCCTATGCCATGTTTCCCGCCTAATTGATTAAGCTTTTCCAATACGCTCGCTGGCGATAATGCAGCACCGTTAAGTGCCACCACATCACCCCGTTTAAACTCGATATCCAGATATTCCGCCTCATCCGGTGCTTTTTCCGGCGAAACGCTCCAGCGCCACATGGACTCCTCCGGCTCCGCGGCAGGATCTTCCAGAATTCTGCCTTCGTAAGAGATATGCAACAAATTGGCATCCATACTGTAAGGCGATCCCACCTTTTTCTTCATTTCGACCGGAATGCCATGTTGCTCGGCATACTGTAATAGCGTCTCACGGGAGGTTAAATCCCATTCGCGCCACGGTGCAATCACATGAATATCCGGTTGTAATGCATAATAACCCAGCTCAAAACGCACTTGATCGTTACCTTTGCCGGTGGCGCCATGCGACACGGCATCAGCACCGGTTTCTTTCGCGATCTCAATCTGTCTTTTGGCAATCAACGGACGCGCAATGCTGGTACCCAGCAAATACTCCCCTTCGTAAATTGTATTGGCACGGAACATGGGAAATACAAAATCACGGACAAATTCCTCACGCAAGTCATCGATATAAATTTCCTTAACACCCAACTGCTTTGCCTTTGCACGCGCCGGCTCCACTTCCTCTCCCTGACCGATATCCGCTGTAAAAGTTACGACTTCACACTGATAGGTATCTTGCAACCATTTCAAAATGACGGATGTATCCAGTCCCCCGGAAAATGCCAAAACCACTTTATTAATCTTTTTCATTATTCTCAGTACGTTCGTTTATCTAGCGCTGTTATCCGTTAATGCGCAACTCATGAATCCCAATTGCAAATTTATTTTGCAGTATCTATTTTACCCAGCAACAAATACTCCATCAGTGCCTTTTGAGTATGCAACCGGTTTTCCGCTTCGTCCCATACCACGGATTGCGGTCCATCCAGCACTTCCGCGCTAACCTCCTCACCCCGGTGAGCTGGCAGACAATGCATAAATAATGCATCCGGTTTTGCCAATGCCATCATCTCCTCGTCCACGCAAAACTCGGCAAAATCATTCTTTCTTTGTTCAGTTTCCGATTCAAATCCCATACTAGTCCACACATCCGTCGTGACCAGATCCACCCCCTCCACCGCCTTGTGGGGACTGGCAAATTTCTCAAAATGCGCAGTGCCGTTGAGTCCTATCCGCTCAGGATCAATATCGTAACCGGGCGGCGTGGAAACATGCACTTTAAAGTTAAAAATCTCGGCTGCCTGCAACCAGGTACTGCACATATTATTGGAATCACCGATCCATGCCACCGTCTTGCCTTCTATACTGCCTCTGTATTCCGTGTACGTAAAAATATCGCTCATGATCTGGCACGGATGATATTCATCGGTTAAACCATTGATTACCGGTACTCTGGAATACTCCGCAAAACGCCTGACAAGGTCATGCTGATAGGTTCGGATCATAATCAGATCGACCATGCGGGAAATCACCCGCGCCGCGTCTTCCACCGGCTCCCCTCGCCCCAATTGCGTATCCCGCGTTGACAGATAAATGGCCGCACCGCCTAATTGATGCATACCAGCTTCAAATGACAAGCGTGTACGGGTTGAATTCTTGTCAAAGATCATCGCCAATGTGCGATCGGCCAACGGCCAGTATTGCCGGTATTGTTTGAATTCCTGCTTTATCCAGCGCGCGCGCGCAAATAAATACTCATATTCATCGCGACTAAAATCTTTGAATTGCAAAAAATGCTTTAATTGCATAACGCGATAAACAACCAATCAGTAATGCATTGCTCTGCAATCTGCTTAGTTATTCAAAAACTCCTTTATCAACAGACAAGTAATATCAATTACTTGCTCAGCTTCATGTTGCTGCATCACAAATGCTGGCAGCAAGCGAATCACTTTATCCGATGTTACATTGATTAATAATTTCTTCTCCAGCGCTTTCCTCACCAATTCAACGCAAGGCACGGAAAGTTCGACACCGACGATTAAACCCTGACCTCTAACCTGCACAACACCCGGAACATCGGCCAGTTGATTCCGCAACCGGTCGCGCATGAAATCACCTAATTTTGTCGCATGCTCCAGCAGACCTTCATCGTCAATTACTTTGAGCGTTTCAATCGCCGCCGCGCAGGCCAACGGATTACCACCAAAGGTGGAGGCATGATTACCCGGTTTGAACACTTCGGCAGCGGTGCCTTTGGCTAAACAAGCGCCAATCGCCACGCCCCCACCCAATCCTTTAGCCAGCGTAACAACATCCGGCATGATATCGCTGTGCTGAAACGCAAACCATTTACCACTGCGCCCGATTCCCGATTGCACCTCATCGAGCATCAGCAGCCAGCCATTCTGGGTGCACAGATTGCGTAATCCTTGCAAATAATGCGCTTCGGGAATATTCACCCCGCCCTCACCCTGAAACGGTTCCACCAGTACCGCCACAACATCTTTATTATTGGCGGCCACTTGCGCTATCGCTTCCAAATTATTATAAGGAGCGCGCACAAAACCGGATAACAGCGGTTCAAAACCGGCTTGCACCTTGCGGTTTCCACTGGCTGTCAGCGTTGCCATGGTACGGCCATGAAATGACCGTTCCATGACTACGATCGTGGGCAGCGATATCCCTTTGTTATGTCCATACAGCCTGGCCAGTTTGATGGCGGCTTCGTTCGCTTCCGCACCGGAATTGCAGAAAAACGCATTATCCATTCCGGATAATTCCGTTAGACGTTCAGCCAGACGTTCCTGCTTTTCAATGTGAAAAAGATTAGAAGTATGGATCAACGTCCCGGCTTGTTCACAGATCGCCCGGGTTAATCTCGGATGGCAATGACCCAGCCCGCACACCGCCACACCGGCCAATGCATCCAGATACCGTTCACCACGATCGTCCCATAACCAGACCCCTTCGCCTTTAACAAAGGTAACAGGCAACCGTGAGTATGTATTCATCAAGTTAGACACTGCATCACACTCGCATTTGTATTTTAAACGAAAAATTCAATTCAGCGCTCCACCCGGTACGGTAAGGAAAATTTGAAAAAGTTGTTATGGTTACCTATTTAGTCTGCTTTTTCAAGCTTTTTTCTTTGCAGATCTGCTGATTTATGGCAATTTTTATGCCGGGTGCATAGCAAAGTTAGTCGAGAAACGATAGCAGCATGTTAGAATGGCTCGATTAACAAATTTCTTATAGCCAGTTTCAACTAAGATACATTTCTGCATCATAACCCGTTGTTTCTCACAAAATCATAAGATATGAATCAGTTTGCCAAGGAAACTCTGCCCATCAGTCTTGAAGAAGAAATGCGGCGTTCCTATCTTGATTACGCGATGAGCGTCATCGTGGGGCGCGCGCTGCCAGATGTTCGTGATGGCTTGAAACCGGTGCACCGGCGCGTATTATTCGCCATGCATGAGCTGTCCAACGACTGGAACAGGCCTTACAAAAAGTCCGCACGTATCGTCGGTGACGTTATCGGTAAATACCATCCGCATGGCGACACCGCCGTCTATGACACCATCGTCCGCATGGCGCAGGATTTCTCCTTGCGTTATATGCTGGTCGACGGACAAGGCAACTTCGGCTCGGTCGATGGCGACAATGCCGCGGCGATGCGTTACACCGAAATCCGCATGTCACGCATTGCGCATGAACTATTGGTCGATCTCGACAAGGAAACGGTGGATTTCGGTCCCAACTACGACGATTCCGAAAAAGAACCGCTGATTCTGCCAGCCAAGATACCTAATTTGCTGATCAACGGCTCCTCGGGTATCGCCGTCGGCATGGCGACCAACATCCCGCCGCATAATCTGAATGAAGTTGTGGAAGCCTGCCTTGCCTTGCTCAAAAACCAGGATATCACCATCGATGAACTGATCGATATTATTCCGGCGCCGGATTTTCCTACCGCCGGCATCATTTATGGTGTCACCGGGGTACGCGACGGCTATCGCACCGGCCGTGGCCGCGTGGTGATGCGTGCGCGCACACATTTTGAAGATCTGGAAAAAGGCAGCCGCCAATGCATCATCATCGATGAATTGCCTTACCAGGTTAACAAAGCCAATTTATTGATACGTATCGGCGAGCTGGTACGCGACAAGAAAATCGAAGGCATTTCCGACTTGCGCGACGAATCCGACAAATCCGGCATGCGCGTCGTCATCGAACTGAAGCGCGGTGAAGTGCCCGAAGTTATTCTGAACAATCTGTACAAAGAAACACAAATGCAGGATACGTTCGGCATGAACATGGTGGCCTTGCTGGATGGCCAACCGCGCTTGTTGAATTTGAAGCAGATCCTCGATGCGTTCCTACGTCATCGCCGTGAAGTCGTCACACGCCGCACGGTATTTGAACTGAAAAAAGCGCGCGAACGTGGTCACTTACTGGAAGGCTTGGCAGTGGCATTATCCAATGTCGATGAAATCATCGCGTTGATTAAAGCAGCACCGACGCCCGCTGACGCCAAGGAAGGCTTGATGGCGAGAACCTGGCATTCCAAATTGGTCGAGGAAATGCTGACGCGCGCCATGGCCGACGCCAATGCGCTGCGTCCGGAAGGATTGGACAATATGTTCGGTTTGCAAGCGCAGGGTTACCGGCTTTCCGATGCGCAAGCGCAAGCGATTCTGGAACTGCGTTTACAGCGCTTAACCGGTCTGGAACAGGAAAAGATCGTCGATGAATACAAGGAAGTCATCGATAAAATCATCGATTTTCTGGATATTCTGGCCAATCCGGAGCGCATCACCAGCATCATCACCGAAGAACTGGATGCAATCAAACAGCAATTCGGCGACAAACGCCGCAGTGAAATCGTCATCGATACACAGGACCTCAGCGTCGAAGATTTGATCACACCGGCTGACATGGTAGTTACCCTATCGCACAGCGGTTATATCAAATCCCAGCTACTCGACGACTATCGCGCGCAAAAACGCGGCGGACGCGGCAAGCTGGCGACGAGCACCAAGGAAGATGATTTCATCGACAAACTGTTCATCGCCAATACGCATGACTATATTTTATGCTTCTCAAGTCTTGGACGCGTGTATTGGATCAAAGTCTATGAAGTGCCGCAAGGCGGACGTCAATCGCGTGGCAAGCCGATCATCAACTGGTTGCAGCTGGAAGAAGGTGAAAAAATCAACGCCATTCTGCCGGTTAAAACCTTTGATGAAAACCGCTTTGTTTTTATGGCAACATCGTTTGGCACCGTCAAGAAAACGCCGTTATCGGAATTTTCCCGTCCGCGCAACAATGGCATCATCGCCATCGGACTGGACGAAGGCGATTTTCTGATCGGTGTTGAACTGACCGAAGGTAAACATGATGTCATGTTGTTCTCGGATAATGGCAAAGCCATGCGCTTCAGCGAAAACGACGTGCGTCCGATGGGCCGCACCGCGCGCGGTGTGCGCGGCATGAAACTGGGTTCCGGACACAAAGTCATTTCCATGCTGGTGGCCGAGAATGAAGAACTTGCGGTGTTAACAGCAACGGAAAACGGTTTCGGCAAACGCACGCCAATCAGCGAATACACCCGCCACAACCGCGGCACGCAAGGCATGATCGCGATCATTACCAGCGCGCGCAACGGTAAGGTGGTCACGGCAAAACTGGTAAAACCGGACGATGAAATCATGCTGATCACCTCCGGCGGCGTCATGATCCGTACGCGCGTCAACGAAGTACGCGAAATGAGCCGTGCCACGCAAGGTGTCACCTTGATCAATCTGGATCCGGGCGAGAAACTGGCAGGTTTGGAACGAGTGGTCGAAAGCGAAGACAGCGATGGAGATGGTGAATAACCAATAACCCACTAACCGGAAAAAACGCCATGGATCAGATCTACAATTTCAGCGCAGGACCCGCAGTCCTCCCCAAGGAAGTATTGCAACAGGCGCGCGATGAAATGCTCGATTGGCACGGCAGCGGCATGTCGGTGATGGAAATGAGTCATCGCGGCAAGGAATTCATGTCGATTGCGGAAAAAACCGAGAACGATCTGCGCGAACTGGCGAATATTCCACGCAACTATAAAGTGCTGTTTCTGCAAGGTGGCGCTTCCAGCCAATTCTCCATGGTACCGATGAACCTGCTGCGCGGCAAAACAACCGCGGACTATATCAATACCGGTCAGTGGTCGGCGAAAGCCATCGAAGAAGCCAGCCGCTATTGCACGGTCAACGTCGCTGCTTCGTCGGAAAATGCCCATTTCACGCACATCCCGCCACTGGAACAATGGCGTCTAAATCCCGATGCCGCGTATGTGCATTACACCAGCAACGAAACCATCGGTGGCGTCGAGTTTCACTGGATACCGGATACGGATGTCCCATTGGTCGTCGATATGTCATCCGATATCTTGTCACGCCCACTGGACGTAACGCGCTACGGATTGATTTATGCCGGTGCGCAAAAAAATCTCGGTCCCGCCGGACTGACATTGGTCATCGTGCGCGAAGATTTATTAGGCCAGCCGCTGCCCGGCACACCGACGCTGTACGATTATCAGATTCACGCCAAGAACGATTCAATGTACAACACCCCGCCCACTTACGCCATGTACATTACCGGCCTGGTGTTCGCCTGGTTGAAAAAACAGGGCGGGCTGGCGGCGATGGAAAAAATCAACATCGCCAAAGCCAAATTGCTGTATGACTTGCTCGACAGCACTGATTTTTATCATTGCCCGGTGGCAATAGCTGACCGGTCACGTATGAATGTGCCGTTCACGCTGAAAGATTCCGCGCTGGACGGTGAATTTCTCAAACAAGCGCAACACAACGGTCTATTGCAGCTGAAGGGGCATCGCTCGGTCGGCGGCATGCGGGCATCGATTTACAATGCCATGCCGGTCGAAGGTGTCGCGACGCTTGCCGCTTTCATGAAGGAGTTTGCCAGCCGCCATGCCTGAACAACAACTCTTTAAAATTCTGACACTCAATTCGATTTCTTCACACGGACTCAACCGTTTTCCTGCGGAGCGTTATCAGACCGGTCATGATATCGAGCAACCGGATGCCATCTTGGTGCGCTCGCATAACATGCTGAATAGCGTCATCCCGGAAAGCGTAAAAGCGATCGGACGCGCCGGCGCGGGTACCAACAATATCCCGGTCGACGCGATGAATGCGCGCGGTGTGCCGGTTTTCAATACCCCCGGCGCTAATGCCAATGCCGTCAAGGAATTGGTGCTGGCCAGCTTGTTTCTGGCAGCGCGTAACCTGGTACCGGCATTGCAATTCGCCGACAGCCTGCAGGGTGACGATGCGGCGCTCAACAAGCAAGCCGAGGACGGCAAGAAACGTTTTTCCGGTATCGAGTTGCCGGGACGCACGCTGGGCGTGATCGGCTTGGGCGAAATCGGCCGCCTGGTTGCCAATTCGGCTATCAGACTGGGTATGAAAGTCATCGGTTTCGACCCGAAAATCACCGTCGAATCGGCCTGGAGCTTGTCGGCGGAAGTCAAGAAAGCCAACAGCCTGGAAGATTTACTGCGCCACAGCGAATTCATCAGCGTGCACGTGCCGCTGCTCGATTCGACGCGGCATTTGATCAATAGTGCCAGCATACAATTGATGAAGCATCATGCAATTGTGCTGAATTTCTCGCGTGGTGCGATCGTCGATGAAGATGCGATCCTGCAAGCCATCGCTGCCAACAAAATCAAAACTTACGTCAGTGATTTCCCCAGCGAGAAACTGCAACACCAAAAAAATGTGATTACCTTGCCGCACCTCGGCGCATCGACTACCGAAGCGGAAGACAATTGCGCCGTGATGGTGGTGGATCAATTGATCGATTACCTGGAAAACGGCAATATCACCAACACCGTCAACTTTCCGGATACGCAGATGGAACGCGAAGTGCCTTACCGCGTCGCGGTCGCCAATGCCAACGTGCCGAATATTCTGGGGCAGATTTCGACCAGCATGGCGCAGGCCGGACTAAATATTCATACCATGATCAATAAATCGCGCGGCGGCATGGCTTATACGCTGGTTGACACCGACAGCCCGGTCCCGCCGCATGTTTTGCATGAGATAGCATCGATCAGCGGCGTGCTGATGGCGCGTTATCTGCGTCTTCCCGGATAAACGCGAAGCACTACCGAATCGCCCAATGTTCAATGATTAACTAACCATGTCCGAAGAACTCAAACAACTCCGCGATCAAATCGACGCCATCGACAACGAATTGCTGCAATTGGTCAGCAAGCGCGCCGGATTGGCGCAGCAGGTCGGCAAAATCAAGAAAAGCGGCATTGTCTATCGCCCCGAACGCGAAGCGCAAATATTAGCACGCATGCAGGAACAGAATCCCGGGCCGGTCAGCAACGAGCACATTAAACAATTATTCACCGAAATCATGTCGCTATGCCGCGCGCTGGAAAAACCCATGAATGTGGCGTATCTCGGTCCTAACGGCACCTTCTCCGAAGAAGCGGCGCTGAAACGTTTCGGCAGCGCCATCACCGGAGTGGCGTGTGATTCGATCGATGACGTGTTCCGCATGGTGGAATCGGATGCAGCGAATTATGGCGTGGTGCCGGTGGAAAACTCTTCCGAAGGCGCGATCGGCAGAACGATGGATTTACTGCTGCAAACGCCGCTCACCATCTGCGGTGAAATTCAGTTACCGGTGCATCAGTTTCTGATGGCGCAGCAAACCAATCTGGCGCACATCAGCAAAATTTACTCGCACCCGCAATCGCTGGCACAGTGCCACCATTGGTTAAAAACCAACTTGCCGCATCTGCCCGATTCCGCGCTGATCAACGCCGCCAGCAATGCCGATGCAGCCCGTCAAGCCGCTGCCGACAAACAGGCTGCGGCGATCGCCAGCCACAGAGCCGCCGAATTGTTCGGGCTTTCCATTTGCGCGGAAAACATCGAGGATGATCCTAAAAATACCACGCGTTTTCTGGTGATCGGCAAACAAACCGTAGCGCCTTCGGGAAAAGACAAGACATCACTGGTCATGACGACCAATAACCGTTC
Source organism: Nitrosomonas oligotropha (assembly GCA_008015635.1). Classification (GTDB taxonomy): domain Bacteria; phylum Pseudomonadota; class Gammaproteobacteria; order Burkholderiales; family Nitrosomonadaceae; genus Nitrosomonas; species Nitrosomonas oligotropha_B. The sequence goes on along the minus strand of SSFX01000079.1, from coordinate 35,292 downwards.
CGGCGCGATCTATACCTTGCTCGAACCGCTGGCGCAGCATGGTGTCAGCATGAGCCGCCTGGAATCGCGCCCATCGCGCACCGGTCTGTGGCAGTATGTTTTCTTTGTTGATCTTGAAGGACACCAGCAAAACGATAATGTCGCCGCGGCAATGACAGAGTTGCGTGACAAAGCCGCTTTCCTGAAAATCCTGGGATCATATCCGGCCGCCTGACGGCTCACCACCCTGAATAGCCGCATTATTCAATTCACACCATTTTCCCTATTCTTTTTTATTCATTAACACATTTAATCTTATGAATCTTTGCGATTTTGCTCCGGAATATATCCGCTCGATCCAACCTTACCAGCCCGGCAAACCGATTTCCGAACTGGCGCGCGAAATCGGACTGGATGAGTCCTACATCATCAAACTGGCGTCCAATGAAAATCCGCTCGGAACCAGCCCGCTTGCGCTCGACGCGATGATCAATACACTGCATGACATCGCGCTGTACCCGGACGGCAGCGGTTACGAATTGAAAGCCGCCCTATCGAAACGCTATGGCGTTGATCCGGCGCAGATTATTCTGGGCAACGGCTCTAACGACGTACTGGATCTGGCCGCACGCGTATTTCTCAAACCCGGCGCGGCCGCGGTGTATTCACAGCATGCCTTTGCGGTGTATCCGCTGGTAGTGCAAATGATCGGCGCCAACGGCATTGCGGTTCCCGCCCGCGATTACGGGCACGATTTGCCCGCGATGCTGGACGCCATCACACCGGAAACACGCATCGTCTTTATCGCCAGTCCCAACAACCCGACCGGCACCTTATCGGGCGAAGACGAATTGTTCCGTTTCATGGAACGGGTATCGCGCGATGTGCTGGTCGTCATGGACGAAGCGTATTACGAATACCTGCCCGAAGCCAACAAACCGGACAGTATCAAATGGCTGAAGCAATTCTCCAATCTACTGATCACGCGTACTTTTTCCAAAGTTTACGGTCTTGCAGGCGTGCGTGTCGGATTCGGCTTGACGCATCCTGACGTGGCCAACCTGATGAACCGCGTGCGTCAACCGTTCAATGTCAGCAGCATCGGCCTGGCCGGCGCACTGGCCGCGCTGCAAGATGCCGAGTTTGTGCAGAAATCGTATGCGCTGAACCGCGCCGGTATGCTGCAACTGACCGACGGCTTCCGCAAAATGGGCGTGGAATACATTCCGTCCTACGGCAACTTCATCAGTTTCCGTGTCAAAGGCGATGCCGCCAACACTCCGAAAGTGTATCAAAGCTTGTTGCAACAAGGCGTCATTGTGCGTCCGTTGGGAATCTACGAAATGCCGAACCACCTCCGCGTAACCGTCGGACTCGAATCGCAAAACAAACGATTCCTGGAATCGCTGGAGCAAGCCTTAAGCGAACTGAATTAATTACCATCAAACAACAATAGTCATGGCAACTATCACGGCACTGAATAAACTGGTCATTGTCGGCGTCGGCTTGATCGGCGGGTCATTTGCGCTGGCGCTACGCAAAGCGGGTTTGGTCAAGCACATTACCGGCGTCGGGCGCAGCCAGGCCAATATGCAGCGCGCCATCGAATTAGGCGTAATCGATGAAATTGCCACTGACATCGCCTCCGCGTTGAACGGCGCCGACCTGGTGTTTCTGGCCATGCCAGTCGGGCAGACCGCCAGCACCCTGGAGAAAATCGCGCCGCATCTGCACGCCAACACCCTCGTCACCGACGCGGGCAGCACCAAACAAGATGTCATCGCCGCAGCCCGCCACCATCTTTCCATGCAGAACCGGCACCACTTCGTTCCCGGCCACCCGATCGCCGGTGCCGAGCACAGCGGCGTGCAAGCAGCGCAAGCGGATTTGTATACCCGCAAACATGTGATCCTGACGCCATTGCCGGAAACCAGTACGGCAGCCGTCGAACGCGTGCAACAATTATGGCAAGCCTGCCATGCCCAAGTCTCGCTGATGCCCCCGGACGAACACGACCGCGTACTCGCCGCCACCAGCCACCTGCCGCATATTCTGGCGTTTACTCTGATGAATCACCTCAACCACAGCACCGATGATCCGGAAAGCTTACTGCGCTTCGCTGGCAGCGGTTTCCGCGACTTCACCCGCATCGCCAGCAGCTCCCCGGAAATGTGGCGCGACATTTGTTTGGCCAATCGCGAAGCGTTGCTTGAGCAGATTAAGGCGTACCAGAATGAGTTGAACAGCCTACGGGAAATGCTGAAAAAGCATGATGGTGAAGGATTAGGACAAGCATTTTCCCAAGCACGGAATTTGCGGGAAATTTGGTTAAAAAGCAAAAATTAGAAATATAAGAATATTCCTACAATTAAAAAAGAAACTGCTTACAGAATAAATGCCATTTTTTGCCGAAATTTATTCGCACTTAACCCAATCGTAAAAAAACACAAAAAATTTCTAGCCGTAAATATTCAATAAAAGATTACTTATTTAGCAATCTTTAAAACTACCGCACTGAATAATCCTGTGAATTTCTACAAGGTCAAGAAACAGTAAGAAAGAGCATTTTTAAGAAACCTACCGGAGAGCGAAAATCATGCTGCTACCGCAAAATAAGCTGCGCATACTCATTGTCGATGACTCCATTTCCATCCGGAGCGTCCTGCGGGCATTGCTCCATAATGACGAATTCGACGTTGTTGGTGAACTTGCGAGCGGCAGCAAATTAATCACCGCGGTTACCAAGCTTAAACCTCATATTATCTGTCTTGATTACAATTTACCCGACACCGATGGTCTTTCGCTGCTTGGCCAGATCCATGCGAAATATCCGCATGTGGCAGTCATCATGATTACAGGCAGTAATAATCAAGAACTCGAACACGCCGCCGCAGAAGCGGGCACCGCAGGTTTTATATACAAACCGTTCTCTCAAGAACAAATCTTGGATGTGCTGCAAAAAGTGGCACACGCGCAACGGCTATTAATGATCGCCGCCAGGAAGCACAACCCCTTTGCAGACAAAGCTTACCATGCAACCGCCGTGGTCGCTGATGATAGCCAAACACTGCGGCGCTTATTAATGGCGATTTTAGGTCATATGGGTGTCCGCGTCGTCGGCGAAGCTTATGACGGTAAACAAGCTATCGAGCTGGTTTCCGCGCATACCCCCGATATCGTCTGCTTGGATTTTGAAATGCCTGTAATGGACGGTCTGGAAGCATTAAAAATCATACGCGATCAAAACCCATTAACCAAAGCCGTAATGATTACCGCAGCAGCGAGCCGCGAAACGTTTAATCGTGCAGCGAACACCGGAGCCAGAGGATACATTATCAAACCTTTCCATCCGGACAAAGTCACGCAAAATATTTCACGGATCCTGGCAAGCTAAATTTTTGCTCAAGATACCTTCTTCCCGGTTGTTTTATTGTTTACACCAGCGATAGCCGCAACACCAAGCAATCCAACTACTATTTATCCGAAACGGACTTCGCTGGCTGCTTACCCGCCGCCCGCAAATCGACAATCTTATTCAACAGCTGAAACCAGAACGGTGCACCAAGAGAAGCGGCGAAAGTTGTGATTAGAATCCCGATAATTTTTTTGAACCAATCCGAACCATCGAAATTTTCGGAAACCCAAACCCATTTAGTATCACAAACTTTTCCTTTTTTCTCATCTTCTTCTTTAACGTTTTTATCATCCTTACCTTTCACAGTTTCTGTTTCTCTAAATTTTTTACATTCCTCCTGTTCTTTCGCACTTTTCTGTATTGCCCAGCCAATAGGCAGGTTCAGCGCTTTGATTTGCTCAAGAAGCATTCCTGCACTCTTAACGGATTGGCCATTATCTGTTGGAGCTTGCTTTGTGCCTTCGATTTCAGCATTTAGCGCCTTGCTATCAGGTTGTTTTGCATTTGCATTTGCATTTGCATTTGCATCTCCAACCGCTGGCGCCTGGTTTTGATCCATAGATACCTGCGACACCAAATTTTCGATTTTTGCAGATGAAGCTGCTTCAACCAAAGCCTGCCTAAGTGCGATATCGGTCCACAGCGTCTGGGAAATTTTGATGGCATCGATATTCAAGGCTGCACATACAATCAATGCAATGCCGAAAATGATGATTTGAGTTTTTTGTTTGTACCAGCCCCCCACTCGATCCATCGCATCGTTGTACCAGCTTTCCACATTCCTGCGCGCTTTATCTGCATCGTCGCCTGCTTCATGCAAAAGCAGAATGATCGACTTCCCTGCTTCGGTTTGTGCAAAAAACCTTTGGCTCTCGATCGTTGCTATTAACGATTGATTATCTGCCGGAAGCTTGCCTGTATTGCCGGTCATGACATCCATCAACGCCAGGACAAAGTTCTTAGGCGGGATATAGGAAGGTCTTTTTCCCGCTTTCGAAAGTCCGTTAATCAACGGATGCTGATAGAGATCGGTAACCAATTTATTACCTTCGCCGGATTGCAGCAAATTGTTCAAACCCGCTTCAAGATTTTTCGCGCGCATCCGGATGAATTGCGCAATCATTTCATTGACTGCGGAACACAACAAACTGACCAGAACAAACAGAAACACCATGCCCAAAGCGATATCCAGAATTGAAGAATTCAGCATTTTTCCTCCCGCAATTGATAGTCGTTACACGTCATCGATCAGTTTAGCGCACAGAACCGGAGACAAGTTGCTTCGTTTGACAGCTTTCCGGGTTTTCAGTATATTCTGGATTGAAGCGGGGTTATTATTTTTCTATTTCAACAGAAAAATGAAATACGAACAAAGGGTTAATGTTTCATCAATAAAAATTAATAGCACGCATACCCACCTAGAAAAACCCTACACCGGAACAAGTATCCAGTCGGCAAATCGGTTGCTGATTAGCAAGGATTAGTAAGTTCAGTCAAATTAGAAACGTAGTAACAAAATCCACCCGTAAGGGGGATTTCCGTACCAGCATCACCGCATCTGATCGTCTCAAATCATCTTTGATGATAAGCGTAAGTTGAATAATTAAGCGCATCACTGAGTGTATCTCATCAGTTGATGGCTTTATTAATAGGTGGTTACTATGACTGCAAATGCCTCGTTCAAATTGACCGGCCACTCGGGCGCTTTGGTTGAGCATCACCTTGATGCAGCATTGCCGCGTGTCGGCGCTGCCATCAGCAATTTAAAAGGCATTTATCAATTCCACCACATCAACGTCGGCCTGGGCACGCTGGGTTTCCTGGCAGTCAAACGTAACGCTCCGGATGCGGAATCGCTGGTACTGGTATCCAACCGGCATGTTCTGTTTGCCAACGATGCGGAACGCGACGAAATTATTTTTCAGCCCGATTACGAAGAACACGATGACCATGTCATTTTCGACGCGCCGCGCTTAAATGCCATTGCCAAAATCGATGGCGAAGGATTGTGCGGGCATTTCTCCTTTGCTTATCCGGGAGAGCCGGAAAAACCCTATTACATCGATTGCGCAACAGCCAGCCTGCTGCTGAAGCAAAGCAAAAACCCGCAGCGGATTCAAGGAAGAATCCGGCACTTCGCAAAGATCGCCCGAGTGCATCCGCTGGATACGCTGAGAGGGCGAGAACTGAAAGTACGCTTGTTAGGCCGCCCTGATTCAACGTGGGGAAAAATCATTGACAGCGCAGCCACAGTTGAGACTATCCATGGCGAACTGTGCCGCAACACGTTGATCATCGAAGCGCTACCCGATCGCCACGACGTTAGACAACCGTTCTCACGTAAAGGCGATTCCGGTGCATTACTCGTCGACCAATACCAGCGTGCGGTAGGATTGCTCTGGGGCCATCACATGCACAATCCCTATATATCTTATGCGTGCCACATTCATCCGGTGCTCAGTTGTTTGCAGATTACGCCTTGGTACTTCGATTTTTGCGCGCCCCGGCCTATCAATAAGGACTAACGCTATGCCGCAGAGAAAACGCATTGTATTCGCACACTGCTGGCCGACTGGATGGAGGTAACGTAATGGATCAAAAAGAACTGGCCGCATTACACGCGGAAGCCGAAGCCGAACTGAAAAAGATTCCGGGCGTGATAGGCGTCGGCTATGGCTTGAAAGAAGTCGGCGGCAAAACTACCGACCAGATTTCGTTTCGCGTATACGTCAAAGAAAAACACAAACCGGAAGACTTAAATCCGGCTGAAATCATTCCGAAGGAATATAAGGGAATTCCTACCGATGTGGTATTGGTCATTCAACCCAAACCCTTACATTGCGAAGACTTGGATCAGCATTCACCGTTGATCGGTGGCATATCGATCAGCAATTTCAAAACCAATGCTTCGAATCAAATCGGCTCCGGAACATTGGGTTGTTTTGCCACGTTGAACGGTGTCAGCGGACCGCAAAACGTCGTGTTGCTATCGAACAATCACGTCCTCGCAAGTAATGGCGCAGTCAATGACGATACGATTTATCAACCGCGCTTTATCGATAATGCAGGAACTATCAATATCGACGCCGCGCAAGAACGGCGCAATCCAATCGGAAAAATCCATAACATCGGTCAGCAGGGGCCTTATTCTTACACTTACCCTAGTGAAACAGCGCAAGACTATTTTATTGATTGTGCCATTGCCAAATTGGATATCTGTATTTCCAGCTGGTGCAACACCAACTGCGGCGTATCGTATAAAAACGAAATCCGCGGATTGAATATCGGCGGCAACAGTAAACTGGATGATGTCGCCCGCGTTGCACAAAGCGATTTAGGCGATAGCGATTATGTGGTTTATAAAGTCGGACGAAGAACCAGCAAAACAACGGGCAAGGTCATCGATACGGCCGCGATAGACCCTAGCGGAGGCCGTGCGCTTTATATCGAAGCCACGCAACCCAATTGCAATGGAGAAATGAAATTCTCCGACGAAGGCGACTCAGGCTCTGCAATCGTTAATTCACAAAACAAAGTAGTCGGTCTGTTGTACGCTGGAGATAGCGCCAATCCGGCACGAACGCTCGCTTGCCATATACACCCGGTCATGGCATACCTCAGTATCACCCCTATCACCACTGCCAATCCGCCGGTCGGCCCCGCCGGGCAAACATTAAACGATGTCGAAGGTATATTCACCGGCATCAACCACACCACCGAAGTACGCGAGCGTTTTCTGAACACGCGCAAAGGCGCTGAGATTTACCAGCGGATTCTCGATCACCGCCAGGAAGTCGTCGCGCTCGTCAATCACCGGCGGCCCGTTACCGTGGCTTGGCATCGCAGCAAAGGCCCCACGTTTCTGGCGCACTTCGTCAACAATGCACGCGACCCGGCGCATGTCATTCCGTTTGAAGTGGAAGGCATCACGCGTGACCAGATGATCCGGCGCATGGCCGAGGTGTTGACGCAGCATGGCAGCGAGTCTTTACAGCAAGTGATCAGGCATTACATTGACGAAGTGATGGGGTTCATCAACAGTTTTGACAATCTGCACGAGTTCGTTAAGCAGTTTGAAGACGCATCCGGCTCCAGCAAATTCAGCGATCATCCTGTACGCATGGAGGAAACCACCGATGTCAAATGAAGTGGATACCCTGCAGCGCGTCTTGCTGCAAATCTCCAACGTATTGGAGCCGTTGGAGCGCGAGCTGAATAGCACGCGCGCGGTGCAAACGTTCGCCGAACTCGGCATTACGCTCAACAGCGGACAGGTATCGTCGCTGGCTTCGCCGATGCAAGCGCTGGTCGCCAGCAGCAAAACCGTGTTGCAAAAAGCCGGGGATTTGGCGGAAGCCATCGAAGCGGAAAATGTCGAGCACATTGTCACCATCAGCGTAGAACTAATTAGCCAAGTCATCACCGCGATCCAGAAAATCGACCAGTTGCAGACCGCCTTGCAGGGAATCGGCGGTATTCCGGCCAGCGTATCCAGTCATTTTGCCGAACGGTTGTTCAACTACTTGCTCGTCCGCACGCTGGATGCCGCCAACGGCGTCAACGAATTTCTCGAGTTGCTGGGCATACTTGAACGGCAGCGTAACAATGTCGGCTCCACCGACCCGAGCAACCCGGAATTCACCATCTCCACTTTTCATTTCAATGAACTAGGCAAGTGGCTGGAATCGCCGGTGACCGCCTTGCAGTCACATTACAACTGGGGCAGCAACAGCCTCGACGCGGCGAATTTGTTGCAGCGGCTCGAACGTTTGCTGCTGCATCTCAAAGCGCCGGTTTTCTATGACGACACCGCACCCACACCGATTCTCGAAGCGGTCATTTTTCAACTGCGGCCGCGTACCGATCTCAATCCCAATGGCTTGAGCCTATCGATCCGGCAGAATCTCAGCCCCGGCAAAATCGAATTTGCTGCCGACGATTTAAAAGTCATCCTGGATTTGCAAGCCACGCTGCCGTTCGGCGCTGAGTTAGTCATCCAGCCACCTGCAAAATTCACTTTTCATACCTCCGCAGCAGATACGGTTTCCGGTTCGTTGAACCTCAGCGTTAGCGCCGACCGCACGCAAGCGGCAACGCCTTATCTGTTGATCGGCGATCCGGACGGCAGCCGATTGGAAGTCGGTAAATTCGGCGTCAACTTCGGTGGACGGATTCAAGGCAACGGCGGACAGTCGGCCGCTGATTTTACCGTCGGCGGTGAAATCGGCGCTGGCAAACTATCGATCTCGTTTGCCGATGGCGACGGTTTTATCACCGACATTTTGAGCGGTGTCCAGCTCAATTCCGATTTCGGCATGGCGTTCGGTTACAACAGCAAGGACGGTCTGTTTTTTACCGGCAGCAGCGCACTGGAAATCCAATTGCCGCTGCACTTGAATCTCGGCCCTGTGGAAGTCAGCGCGTTAACCTTTTCCGTCGGTATCGAAAACAACAAATTCCCCACCGCCATTTCAACGGATATCAAAGCCGCGCTGGGCCCACTTGCTGCTGTCGTGGAAAACATCGGCTTGGCCATAGACTTCGCCTTGGTCGATAACCGCAGCGGCAATGCCGGGCCGGTCGATATTAGTCTGGGCTTCAAGCCGCCGAACGGGGTCGGCCTCTCGCTCGATGTCGGCATCGTCAAAGGCGGCGGCTATCTCTACTTTGATTTTGACAAGGAAGAATACGCCGGTGCGTTGGAGTTGATGTTCAGCGGCATCGTCACGGTCAAAGCAATCGGCCTGATCACCACGCGCATGCCCGACGGCTCCGAAGGTTTCTCGTTGTTGATCATTCTCAGCGCCGAATTCGGTACGCCGTTCCAGTTGGGTTTCGGATTCACTTTAAACGCCGTCGGCGGGCTGCTCGGCCTGAACCGCACCATGGAACTGGAAGTGATCGCCGCCGGGGTGCGCACCGGATCGATCAACAGCATCATGTTCCCGGACAATATCATCGAGAATGCGCCGCGCATCATCAGCGACTTGCGTCAATTCTTCCCGCCCGCGCAGGATGTGTTTCTGATCGGCCCGATGGCTAAGCTGGGTTGGGGAACACCGACATTGGTCAGCGCATCGCTCGGTATCATCGTCGAAATACCGCCGGGCAATATCGCCATTCTCGGCGTGCTGAAGGTCGCGCTGCCCGATGAGGATGCAGCGTTGATCATCATTCAGGTCAGTTTCATCGGCGCGCTGGAAGTCGACAAACAGCGATTGTGGTTTTATGCCAGTCTGTACGATTCGCGGGTGATTTTTCTGACCATCGACGGCGATATGGGGTTACTGATCGCTTGGGGTAACGATGCCAATTTTGTCATCAGTGTGGGCGGCTTTCATCCCTCCTTCAAGCCGCCTCCACTGCCTTTTCCCAATCCCAACCGGATTGCGATCAATATCCTGAATGAATCCTTCGCACGCATCCGCGTGGAAGGTTATTTCGCCGTCACCTCCAACACCGTGCAATTCGGCGCCAAGGCGGAAGTTTATTTCGGTCTCAGTGCGTTCAATATTTCCGGCCATGTCGGCTTCGACGCGCTGTTCCAGTTTTCGCCGTTTTATTTCATCATCACCATTTCCGCATCGTTCGACGTCAAAGTGTTCGGCGTCGGCTTGTTCGGCGTGCACATGCGCGGCGAGCTGGAAGGCACCTCACCGTGGCACATCGAAGGCGAAGGCTCCATCTCGCTGCTATTCTGGGATATCGACGTACCCTTCAGCCACACCTGGGGCGAGGACGAAAACACCACGCTTCCGTCCATCGACATCATGCCGCTGATCACGGCGGAATTCGACAAACTGGATAATTGGACGGCCGAATTACCGGCATCCAGTCAATTGTTGGTATCACTACGCGTCATCGAAAGCACGAGCGATTTGATTTTGCATCCGGTCGGCGTGTTGCGCGTCAATCAGCGCGCCATCCCGCTTGATCTCGATCTCGATAAAGTCGGCAATCAGAAACCGAAAGACGCCAAACGGCTGACCGTCGAAGTGATCGGCACCGGCTTGGCCAAGGTAGCGGATACCAAGGAATCGTTCGCCACCGCGCAGTATAAAAACTTGAGCGATGCCAATAAATTGAGCGCGCCCTCCTACGAAAAACAAAACGCCGGTATCGAACTGTCGGTGAGCAATCAACAACTAAAATCGTCCGCTGCGGTTAAGCGTGTGGTGCGTTACGAGCAAAGTATCATCGACAACAATTTTGTTTCATTGCTGATCCGTTTTGTCGCTATCGGCGCCGAATTCTTCAATCACTTTTTAGGCCGAAACGCCGCGTCGAAATCAGCACTTTCGGCAAGTTACAAAGCACAAAAAGCACCGGTCGAGCAGAAAATCGTCGTGAAAGAAACCGGTTACGTGGTGGCTTCAACGATGAATAACAGTCCGCATAGCAAAGACGCTTATTTCGCCACGCACGCGCAAGCGCAAGACTTCCTGCGTAAGCAAGTCAATCAATCGCCCACGCTGCAAGACAATCTGCACGTCATCCCAAGCACGGAAGCAACACTTCTGCAGGAGGCAGCATAATGGCGATCGGCACGTATACTTTTCTACCGTGGCTGCGGCAGGGCGTCGCCAATAATATCCAATCAGCGGATCTGGATGCTTCGGTCAAAACACGCGCCAGTGTCGCCGTCAGTCTGAATATCAAAGGCAGCGGCGGCGAAGGCGGCGATGTAGCCGCTCCGGTCAATAAGAACGTTGCCCTGTACGGTCCCGGCGATATCGTCGGTATTGAATCGAGAGCGATTATCAAAACCGAACCGCTCAATTGGATCACCAACTTCGAACCGAATTATCTGTGCCACATCGAGTTTTACGACGAAGATTTTCCCTGGCGTTACACCCCCGCCGCACCGGCGGGATCGCGGCTGCGGCCTTGGGTCACGTTGATCGTACTCACCGAAGCCGAGTTTGCCGAAGGCGGCAATATTTCCGGCAAGCCGCTGCCCTTCATCGATATCAAAACCAATCCGCTCACAACGGTATTCCCCAAAGCCGAGGAGCTGTGGGCGTGGGCGCATGTGCACGTCAACAAAAATATCGCCGGCAACCAGGATGCGCCGCAAGCGCCGGACATCAACACTGCGCTGTCGCAATTGCAAACTGTGCTGGCGCAAAATGCCGACGAAGCCTATTCGCGCATCGTCTGCCCGCGTAAATTGACGCCGAACGAACGCTACCACGCGTTTCTGATTCCGACCTTTGAAACCGGCCGTTTGGCCGGACTGGGAATGAATCCCGACGACGCGCCGCACGCAACGTTCTCGGCATGGGGCGAAGGCCGCCCCGCACCGGCGCAGTTTCCATTTTATTACCGCTGGTTTTTCCGCACCGGATCGCAAGGCGATTTTGAGTATCTGGTGCGTTTGCTCGAACCGAAACCGGCGGACAGCCGCGTCGGCCGCCGCGATATGGATGTACAGAATCCCGGTTCCAATATCAGCGGCATTCAGAATCCCGATCTCGAAGGCGTACTGAAACTCGGCGGCGCCCTGCTTGCACCGCTCAGCAGCGAAGCTGAGCAGGAAATCGCCAAGTGGGAAAATTGGGATCAGCCGTATCCGCATGTGTTCCAGCAGGAGCTGGCGGCATTTCTGAATCTCGCCGATGACTACGCCCGGCTCGCCGCCGATACGGCTCACCAGAACACTAATCTGCCCACGGAAATTCAGGCCGATCCCGATCCGTTGATCACTCCACCGATTTACGGCCGCTGGCATGCGCTCAGAAACCGCGTATTAAAAGAAGCCGATGGCAGCGATGCACCCAACAATCAAAATTGGTTGCACGAACTCAACCTCGATCCACGCTGGCGCAGCGCCGCCGGTTTCGGCACTGATGTCATCATCGCCAATCAGGAAGAGTACATGGACGCGGCGTGGGATCAGGTCGGCGACGTGCTCGAAGCCAACCGCCAAATCCGTCTGGCGCAACTGGCTAAAATCACCGCCAATAGCTGGTATCAGAAACAAGTGCTGCCGCTGCAACAAATCAGCCACGATAAAATTCTGTTTATGACAGCACCGGTGCAAAAACGCGTCATTAGCCAAGGCATCACGGTTTCTCATCGAATCAAACAAAGTCCGGTCACATCCGCGCTGACCTCCGCACCGCTACGGCGCATGCTGCGCCCGAATGGCCGCTTGCAAAAGCTATCCGCTTTCGATGAAAGTATTCACCCGAACAATTTAATCACGCGCGTCAACGATGGCATCGTTACCGCTGCGCCGCCGCACGTGATTCCCGCTACGTTGCCGTCGCTGGATAATCTTTCGCAAGATGCGCAGCCGAAGAATGTGCCATCCTGGTTGCTGGATTTGCTGAAACGCTATCCTTTCATCCCTTACCTTTTGCTGGTATTGATTCTGCTGCTGATCGTCGTGTTGGCAATCACCGGTGTCAGCACCGGAATCTGGGCTGTGGCGGCGGCAGTGAGCGCGGGATTATTGTGGGCCTACCGTACCGCGCAGCGTTTAATTACACAAATGAATCAGGCCGATTCGGTATCCGAAACCGCGCAAACACCGGCTGCGGTCGACGCGATGCCGCCCAGCAGTAACTTTGTGCTGACGCCGGAACTGAACCCTTTAACGCTGGATCCGGCCAATCCGCCGCAACCCGCTAGCGCCGGCGGAACCGACAGCATTCAATCGAGCCGCTTCAAAACTGCACTGAAAGACTCTTACACAGTGCTGCAAAATGGCCTGCGAGCCGGTGTCATTCCGGTAACCGTACCGGTCGATATGGCTCAGTTGGCAACGGATACGCTGGTTAAACTGAATCCGGCGGTGACGATTCCAAAATGGACACTGGGCAACATCCTGCTACCGGCGCATATCCTCGAATTGATCGGCGAGAAATTTGTTGAGGCGATGGCGTACCCGGAATTCGATGTCCCCATGTACAAACCGCTGGTCGATAAATCCACCGAGTTGTTTGTGCCAAACCTGAATTTCATCGCACAAAACACCATCACGTTATTGAAAACCAACCAGCCATTCATCGAGTCGTACATGGTCGGCCTCAATCATGAATTCGCGCGCGAGTTGTTGTGGCGCGAATATCCAACTGATCAGCGCGGTTCCTACTTCCGTCAGTTCTGGGATGTCAGCGGTTTCTTGAGTCCGACCGAGGATAGCAAACAACGCCGCGAGGAATTGAAGGACATTCCGCCGATCCACCGCTGGTCACGATTCTCCAAACTGGGCGAGCACGATCACCGCGAACAAGGTCTGGAGAACGAAGAGGAGTTGGTACTGGTGATTCGCGGCGAATTGCTGAAAAAATACCCCAATGCGGTGATTTATGCGCAAAAAGCCAAATGGCAACCGATCAGCGAGACCAATCCGGCGCCGAACAAAAAAACCGAACGGGTATTCGACGACAGCGTACCGATCAAAACACCGCTGTACGAAGCCCAAGTCAAGCCGGACATTTACTTTTTCGGTTTCGATTTAACCGAAGAGGAAGCGCGCGGCAATCCTGAAGTTGACAACGAGCCAGGCTGGTTCTTCGTAATCAAGGAACGTCCGGGCGAACCGCGCTTCGGCTTGGATATCGATCGCGAAGGCCCGATCCAGGTTTGGAACGATCTCGCCTGGACCGATGTCGCGCCCGGCATCAGTGACGGCGAATTTATCGACATCGCCGCCGCACCCGCACGCAGCCTGCCAAACACACAGCCGGGCGGCACCGCGCAGGAAAAAGCGGAGCAATGGAAAGAGGATCATTTGCTGAGCTGGACCAATAATATCAATTCGGCGGAACTGGCTTACATTCTATTCCAGGCACCGGTGCTCGTCGGTGTGCATGCTGCCGAAATGCTGCCGCGCGATTAAGCATGGTTACATAAGTACAAAATCTCAACCGACAGAAATGGCTTATGACTCAATTTAAAGACACGCAAGAGCAGATCGATCAAGCACGGCGTCAGCACCGGCAAAGCCGGTTGAATTGGTCTGCCGCCAACGAGAAGCTGCAAAAAAACGAGCGCTTGATCGCAGCATTGCGCCGCCGCTCCGACGGTGCAGCCAAGGAACAATTGCAGACTTTGCTGCGCGAGCAAGAAGCGTTGCGGGCTGATACCGCCAAGCTGCAAGCCGAACTTGAGCGGAACCGGCAAGTATTGATCGACCGGGAATCGCTGTTCGAGACTTTTTCCGATCCAGCCAAAAATATTGGTCAGTTGAACGATATCCATCCGATTCTGCTGTTTCCGATGCGCATCGAGACGCGCTTCAAAAAAGTCACCGGCCCCGGCGGGCGCGCTGTCAGTACCGATCAACTATGGGTGCGCATCTACCCGGATGACATCAGCGTCGATACTTTTGAAGAAATTCCGTCCGAAGTTGAAATCAGCAACACCCGCGTGTATTGGATTAATATCTGGAAAGCGGGCGGCGCCGACAGCGAAAAACGCGCGGCGTGGCAGGCGCTGGTCAAAAGCCACGGCGCTGGCCGGGCATATTGGCTGATCCAATTATTCAAGCCGCTGAATCTGACTGAAGAACCGGTCAAAGCGGATGGTGATTATATTTTGGTAATCGTTTCGGAACAGCCGCTGCTCGCCGCGGAGAAACCGTTCGTACAACAATACTGGAAAGCGGTATTCAGCGCCAATAACGATACCACGGCGTTGGATACAGCGTATGCCAAACTCAAAAACGATCTCGGCGAAGCACGTGCGCAAGAAATCATTGCGTCGTACCAGCCGCAGAATCTGAACGTCAAACCCGCACCATCGCAAATTATCACCAATGCGCGTGTCGAATTCCTGGAATTACCCGTCGTCGA
This sequence comes from Nitrosomonas oligotropha, assembly GCA_008015635.1. Classification (GTDB taxonomy): domain Bacteria; phylum Pseudomonadota; class Gammaproteobacteria; order Burkholderiales; family Nitrosomonadaceae; genus Nitrosomonas; species Nitrosomonas oligotropha_B. The sequence goes on along the minus strand of SSFX01000079.1, from coordinate 20,094 downwards.
TGGAGTCGATACGCAGCTACAGGCTTGGACCAATCCGGCGCGCGTGGCGCTGTTGCCGGAACGGTTCGTGGTGATGGGTTTCAACGGTAAGGAACAAACACTGCTGCACATCGGCCGTCCGGTGCCTTCGGAACTGATCGTAGGTCCCAATCCGAATGCACCGCAGGATCAGCAATTACGTCTCGAAGACGACGAACTGATCGTACCGGACGAAATGAAATGGGTCACTGATTTTGACGAAGCGGTCGCCAAAGGCATGGGCTTCAAGATTAATCTGAACGATATCCAGGCGCGGCGCGGTTTCGACCGGTTGTTCGTGCTCGGTGTGCGGCTCAGCGCCGATGTCGATAAAAGCCGTGAGCAATTGCAGCAGTTGATTCAGCATCATCAGCGCAGCCGCAAAGGATTCAGTTTCCTGATGCAAGGCGCGCCGACCAACAACGTCGAAGATCAGGAAAGCGGCTATACCTGGTTCAGCGACGCCGATGCCAGTTACGATCACTATTTCAATCAATACGTGGGCGACGACGACCCTGCCGATTGGCGCACCCGCAAAGACGGCCGCTGGCTGGCGCAGAGCTTGGGTATCGATCCGGCGATCCTGAAGTTATCGCCGCAGTATTACGCTAACGATCAGATGGAAGCCCGGGCGATGAACGAAGCGCTGTGGCCAGCAACACTCGGTTATTTCATGGAACAGATGATGGAGCCGGTGTTCAGCGACGGCACCATCACCAGCACGCGCAACTATTTCAACCGTTATGTGCTGGGCCGCGGCACGCTGCCTGCGATCCGCATCGGCAAGCAACCGTACGGCATCCTACCAGTCGCACCGTTCTCACGCATGGCGTGGATTAATCGAAAATTGTTCAACGACGACCGGTTGGAGCCGCATATCTCCGGCTCATTCCTGTTCATAACCCGGCTCTACAGCCTTATCAAGAAGGCCGATGCACGTTGGACTTCACTGCTGCCGCAGGTATCGTACGTCGGCAAGCCGCAAACCGATCCGCAACAAGCTTTGCTCGACATCGTCGGCCTGCATCCCGCATCGGTCGAATTTTATCAACGCTACGCGGAAAGTGCCGAGCAGCTCTACAACCGCTATAAAACTTCTGGTATCAATGGCGCGATTTACGCCACGATTGCCTCGCTGTTTTATACTCAAAGCGGCCTTGCACTGCTGGCGCAATTGGGCTATTCAGCGCAGGACAACAACAAAATTCCCGACATTCTGAACAAATTTTTCACGCTCGCTGCCAACCTGCTGAAAGGCCCGCTGATCGACGATCAAACGCTGTCCGAATTCAACCCGGTGCGCGCTTATCGCCCCGACGGCACGAATTACCTGCAGTGGCTGACTGCAGCAGCGCGCGATTCGCACAACACCTTGCGCCTGCAACAAGGATTTATCGACGATAAACCGCCGGTTGCCTTGCTCTATTTGATGCTGCATCATGCACTCGATTTATCGTACCTCGATACCAGTCTGCGTCTGCACCTGGAAGCGAATGTGCTGAATCAACAGCAATTCTCGTTGGCAAAACGTGAGCCGAAGTTCATGCATATCCAGGAAATCGAAGACGACAAAGGCAGCCCTTGGCAATATCTGTACAAAGCGGAACCGGCGATCACCAGTCAGCCGAATTTGCAAATCGCCGACTTCATTCCGCAAATCCTGACGCTACGCAACCCTTACCTGAATACCCAAATCAACGCGTTGGAACGTTTGCAGCACACACCGACGGCACGGCTGGAGCGGATTTTCGCCGAGCACATCGATTGCTGCAGTTACCGTCTTGATGCCTGGTGGTTAGGGCTGCTGAATGTGCAACTGGACATCATGCAGCAAATCGCCGGGCAAACGCAGCCGGAGCCCGGCACGACACTGGATCATGGTAACGCTGCCAACTCGCATGGTTGCTACTTGGGCGCCTACGGCTGGCTGGAGGATGTCCGGCCAGAAAGCAAAAACATGACGCCAGTCAAACTGACCGAGGAACTCAATAAAATTTTCAACAAACCCGGTCAAGCCCCGTTGACCGCGGACGACAAGAATTTTGGTTATATCCACGCCCCGTCTTTAAATCATGCCGTCACCGCTGCCGTATTGCGCAACGGTTATCTGGCCAATGCCACACCCAGCAATCCCGATAGTCTGGCGATCAATCTCACTTCCGAGCGCGTGCGGCTGGCGATGAACGTCATCGACGGTATGCGCAACGGCCAGAGCCTCTCGGCGCTGCTGGGTTATTACCTGGAGCGCGGTTTGCACGACGCCGGCGATTTATTTCTCGATAGCATCATTTTCGATCTGCGCAAGCAATTTCCGCTCGCGGGCGACCGGTTATCGACCACTGCAACGCCTAGCAACACACCGATCAGTGCCGTGGAAGCGCGCAACGTCGTCGACGGGCTGGCGCTGATCGAGCATGTGCAAGCACAAACCGGTGCGAAACGGAATTATCCGTTCGGTATCGCGCAACTCCCCACGATTACCGAGCAGAACAAACTGGATGCCATTAACCGCGAAGTTCAACACATCATGAATATCAACGACGCGGTTGCCGATCTGGCGATGGCGGAAGGCGTCTATCAAGTGGTGCGCGGCAATTACGAGCGCGCCGCCGGGACACTGGATGCCTTCAGCAAGGGACATTTCCCGCCGGTACCGGAAGTAGTGCAAACACCACGCAGCGGTGTCACGCTGACGCATCGAGTCGGCTTGCACTTGCGCGCCGGATTGAACCCCGCCGATCCCGCCAACAGCACGCCACGCGCCAAAGGCGAACCGGCCATCAATCAATGGTTGACGCAGCTGCTGCCGCCCATGAGCGATATTTTCTGCACCATCGGCTATTACAATCAAGGCAACGGGCAACAGGAGCAACAAACGATCAGTGCGCAAGATTTGGGCTTGTTGGCGATCGACCTGATGTACATGCTATCCAGCGACCAGCAGCAAATGACCGCGCTCGACGACCGTATCCTGACCCAGGCTTATGCCATTCCCGGCGTGCGGGTCGATAGCGATATCAAAATCCAATACCGCGGCAAACAAGCCGGAAAATATTCGTTCTTTGAAGTCATGCCGATGCTAAACGACCTCAAAGCATTGATCACCCAATCGCGCCCGCTGAAAACCACCGACGTCAAACTGCCGAACGAAGCATCGCAGCAAGAAGATAGCGTCGCAGCGATCCGTGCGGAAAAAGTCACTGCGGTGCGCGATTTGCTGCTGCCGCAACAAACGGCCCTGAATGCGTTGAAAGCACAAATCGATACCTGGTTGAACGATTCCGACCCGGCTGTCGCGGAAAGTAATGCACTCACTCATCTCGATGAAATGATCAGCGGTTATCTGCCGCTTGCGCTGGCGGTCAATCGATTCGGTTTGAGCGGTGCGGCAACCGGTTTTGTGTACGATTGGCGGCGCACCCAATTCCTGGCGTTGCTGGAAAAACTACAAGGCATCGTCACGCGCTGGCAGGCGGTGCTGCTGGAATTCGAGCAGCGCATCGCCGATTTCGCCACGCTCGATCCAGCGACACCGGTCGAAGACAAAATGCAGTACTTGATGCAAGCGGCGTTATTGATCGTAACGGAGTCGATCCCGATTCCGGCATCGAACGATCCCAATGATCTGCTCACCACGCTGAACACCACGCATAAAACTAATTTTCAGAGCAGCCTGAACAATCTTGAAAGTCTGCTGGCAAGTGCCAGCCAGGTTGGCGCGTTGTATGCATCGCTGCAAGCCAAGGAAAGCGATATCGCATTGCACGACACACAGATATTGGATATTGCCGACAACAAAGCGGCCCTTGTTAGCTTTGCACAAACATTGCAAGCCAAAGTGACAGGCTTGGCGGCGGATATCGACAAACGCCTGGCGGCGGCAAACAGCCTGATCACCGGTGACGCTTCAGCCACTGTCGAGCAGCGCATCGACGAACTGACACAAGCGATCCGGCAGTTGACGCATGACGATTTCGTCATTCTGCCCGAGTTTAGTCTGAGCGCCAAGCATGGCGGCGAATGGCAGCAAAGCTACGACGATCGCGCGCAATTGCTGAATTATCAGAAAAATGACCTGAGTGTGGATTTTCCCGAAGATAACTGGTTATACGGTGTTGCACGGGTGCGGGAAAAATTACAGCGCTGGGAAAGCGTAACGCAGTTTGGCGAAGCATTGAACAATGTCAGTTTAAATCTGACACCGTTGCAGTTTCCTTATCGCACCGGCGATCACTGGCTGGCATTGCAATACCCCGATACCCAGTCCGGCACAGGCGAGCCGTTTGTGATCGACAGCGATAAATTGCTGTACACCGCGCATTACGTCGATGCTTTTGCACAGAACGCTGCAATTTGCGGGTTATTGCTCGACGAGTGGACCGAAGTCATTCCCACCACGCAGGAAACCACCGGCTTGGCGTTTCATTACGACCGCCCCAATTGCGAAGCGCCGCAATCGTTGTTGCTGGCGCTACCGGCCAACTTCACCGGTCACTGGCAGTGGCAGGATTTAGTCGATACCCTGCACGAAACCTTGGATATGGCCAGCAAACGCGCCGTTGAACCGGCGCATTGGAACGAAACCGAGTACGCGCGCTTCCTGCCCGCCGTGGTGTCTTCGGTGACCCGCTATCCGATCATGATGGCGCTCGATCTAGCCTTTAATAATGCGGTGCAATTCAAATCCAACGCAGAGAGTTAATCATGAACGATTTTATTGCGATAAAAAATATCCAGGAAGTCATTGATCGCAAAGTCTTGCTACCTACGGTGGTGCTATGGAACCGCCTGGAAGGACGGCCGCGCACCAAAAACTTTATCCGCGCATTACGCGCTGAAATCCGCGATCCGCTGTGGATGCTGTGCAAACAATGGCAAACCGGAGAATTCAAAGGCGACGATGCCGGATCGCCGATCTTCGCCAAGGTACATATGTCCACTACCGAGCTGACCAAATATCAACCGGGCGATGCCGCTGTTCAGGATTTCGACCGGTCGGCGCCGCTGGAGGCGATCGTCGAACAACGGCCGTTGCCTTACAACGGGCAACAGCATATTCTGTCGCTGGATATCCGTCTGTTGATGGGCCGGCAGTGGTTAAAGTATTTGCAAACGGCCGGTTTATCCGCGTTAAAGCCGCAATACTTGCAACATCCCAGTTACCAAATCATCGAACCGGATCCCGCCAGCCGTAGCGATGCTTTCCTGACTGCGCATCCGGCAGTGTGGCAAAGTCTCTCGGCCATGGCAGGCCGCGCCATGGATGGCGCCAATCTGTATTTTTATTTAAAAACAGACAATCAACATCACGCTTACGACGGCATTACCTTGGCCAACGACGGCGACAAAACGACCATCGACGGCTTGGCCAGCAAATTTATGCAATGGTACGAGCAGTTGTTCTATCAGCCGGATCAAAGTCAAAACGATGCCTGGCTGCCGCAACAGCTGGAGTATCAGTTTGCTGTATCTACACCGCAACATGGTGCGGAAAAAATCATGACCGCCGAGGAGTATTACCAAGGCCGGTTGGATTGGTACAACTTGGATGTCGATCCGGCCCGGGAAAGCTTGGACGGCGGTAATAGCAGTACGATGGAAGGAACCACCACGCTATCGTTCTTCCCAACCGCGATTCAGTTCGAGGGCATGCCAAACACGCGCTGGTGGGCGTTTGAAGAAGGTAAAACCAATTTTGGCGACATCAAACCCGATACCACCGACATCAACAAATTGCTGCTGATGGAATTTGGCTTGGTGTATGCCAACGATTGGTTTCTGATTCCTTTCCAGTTGCCGGTCGGCAGTATCGCCGATGTGCAAGGTCTTGCAGTCACTAACGTATTCGGTGAAAGAATCTGGGTCACCGCATCGGGATCGGGCAGCGATGAAAACTGGCAACGCTGGGCGATGTACAACCTGTCGGTCAAAGGCAGCGATGACGTGCGCGCCGATACCTCGCTGTTGCTATTGCCAACCGTGCCTAAGATTCAGGAAGGAAAACCGCTCGAAGAATTGTGGTTCGTGCGCGATGAAGTTGCCAACATGGTGTGGGGGATCGAAAAAAATATCCCATTGGCAACCGGCCGCAGCAAGCCGGGCAATGAAGCAGGACGAGAGCTCTTCAGCCGCCTGGAAAGTATCCTGGATGGCGAAATCGAGGGTGGATTGGTTGTACCGGACATTCCGGAAGCAAGCGCGGCCATCCGTTATCAACTGATGCAAGGCGTACCGGAAAATTGGATTCCGATGATTCCCGTGCATCTCGACAACAACAACCGGGAAATCCAATTGCAGCGCGCGTCAATGCCGCGCATCATCCTGGGCGATCCTAATCCGCCGGAAAAAATCAAACCGCGTACGGTACTATTGCGCCAAGGACTCGATCAGCAAACGCCGCAACCTTATTTTCTGCACGAAGAGGAAGTACCTCGGGCCGGGATTCAAGTCACGCAAGCGTATCAGCGCACGCGCTGGAACAACGGTCAGGTCTTTTGCTGGCTCGGCGTGAAAAAACAAACCGGCCGTGGCGAAGGCAGCAGCGGTTTGGCTTTTGATCGCGTCAAACCGGCTAATCAACGGCTGCGGCGCGCACTGCGCGGTCAGTGAGCAGATAATTCCTTTTATCTGCCGGAGAACCCTCCTTCGTAACAACCGCTTTTCCCCCAGCTCGCGTTGTATACGCTCGACGGCAATGCGCGTAGTCGAGCCCTATCTATATTCATGGCAAATCCTTGATTGAAAGTCAATCTAGCTCCAAGCTGAAAAAATTACTGTCATCAGTATATAATTTCTTCTTTCATTTTTTCTTCGCTAAAACAAAATGCAGGAACCTGAACCCCCGGTTATACAACCATTCACTTTTGTTTTCAGTTGGCGGCGTTTTCTTGTGCACAGTGCAATCATGAGTATCTGCATACTGCTGGGCTTGATGACGTGGTATTTTGGCAAACCGCATAGCATCCGTTTTTATGAAACAAAATCCGAAGATACCCTGGCCACTGCGATAGCACCCGGTATCGACATGGCGCTCGATACGCGCAGCTCCGTCGCGGTAAAAGAAAGTCAGCCGCTACAAGTCGAACTATTTAAGGGAAATGTTTATTTCGATATCAAAAAGGATACTATCAATCAACTTGAAGTCAAAGTTGGCAATGCCATCATCAAGGATTTCGGCACTCGCTTCAGCATCAAGATGCATAAGGATGGCAGCAGCCATATTGCAGTCGCGGACGGACACATTAAGATCCAGGTCGCTTCAGGAACTTATCAGATCAACGCGCTTGAACAAATTGATTTTGATGACACCAGTATCAGTAAACACCGGTTAATCACAGAACGCGACATTGCGCCTTGGCGCCCCCTGCCGCAGTAAAAATTAGAGGAACCTAAGCTCCTCTAATTTCCAGAACAAAATTCTCTTTAAGAAATCTTACGGCGGCGTGCCATGAATCCTAATAAGCCTAGCCCTGCCAATAACATCGCATAGGATTCAGGTTCCGGTACCGGAGTCAGGATTGCTGCTGTTAGAAAAATTCCGTCTTCAGGCTGATTTGGGAAGGTACCGATAACACTGGTACTAAATGCCCCGGCCGCACTATCCCAAAATATATGGTACATGTTGTGATTGCCTTCATCGGTAATCACTGCATCACCTTTGTAAGCTGAAAATTCGCTTGCATCGGCTTTAATCACATTAACGGGATAATCCGCAGCATAAAAACCCTCCAGCGGATTGCCGCTGTCACCTAAGTTTAAGGGCACAAAGCTCAGCATTTCAGGTGTACCAAAGTGGAGCCCCAAGTCTTTTTCTGTGCCATCGGGTGAAATAGCTGTCAATCGCCCGGTACCTTCCGAGACAACGACCAATGTATGCGCTGGAATATCGCCAAATGCCTGAGGTGTAAAATCCAAACCTTCAGCATCCGCACCGACATTGGCTAATAAAGTGGCGGAACCCGAGCTATCGACTCGATAGACGTTACCTGTCTGTGTTGTCACCACCATATTGAAACCATAGTTGCCGTAAGGATCAAAAGCAATCCCGCGAACATCCCCGTTCAATCCGGTAGCAAACAGCGATTGCGCTGATCCGTCGTTAGAGAAACGGTAAACATCGCCCGCCGCTTCTGATCCCGCAAATATATCACGCGCTCCACTCGACCCGAACCCGCCCAGCCCCAAGGAACTGGAAACATATATCTCACCAATGCTGCCACTGCTGATAGGCAACGGCGCTCCGAAAGGCAGAAGATTGCCGCCGCTGAGATCCGTTTGATAGAGTTGATTGTTAAAATAATTCGAGCCTACGAATTTATTGCCCGCATAAGCAAATCCGATGGGCGAACCACCTGTGCCGCCTACAAAAGTACTGAAACTAACCGCAGACGCATTGCCCGCGCACAACAATGCGAGACTTCCTATTACTGACAATGACGTTACCAATTTCTTTTTCATTTTATTCTCCTGTCGATCAAAGGTAATTATTCTTATTGGGTAAATGATCATAAGCTTGAAGAGCCCCTTAAATAAGGGAAGTCTGTACTGTTTGATCTAGGTTATTTGTCCTACTTTCGGGGTATTTAATACCTAAAATCAAATAGTAATGACAGGAGTAGCTTAGCACAAATTTTACCGGCGGCCTATGATATGCAGCTTCCGGTGTTGTCCAGCCAGTACGATGGAAAAAGTTGTTTTATAGGAAACTTACGATCGCACCACAAGACATCCCATGCCCTGCCGGACCAGACTCTGACAGGCCGTACGCGCTTGGTTTTCCTGCAAACCTACCAGACGCGCCCGGTACAATTTGCGATTACTGACTTCCACTTCGGTGATTACCACTTCGCCCGGTATCAAGCGAGCAGCAACCTGAGCTTGTGCACGCGCCCGGTTCGATTCCTGGTAAGAACCGATCTGCACCGCCCAGCCATCGTTCGGCAGCATAGCCGCCTTCTGCGGCTGCGATTGCGGACTGGCTGATGGTTTAACGGCCAGTTGTTGTGCCGCAGGCTCGGCTGTTTTCTGAGCAATGAAAGTCGACTTGGGCAGTGGAGCTTGGGTTCTGGCTTTCTCTTTCCGTTCGCTAGGCGATGCTGCTGGTACGGCTCGGCTATCCGTGGTATTACTGGCTAAATGAACCGCGCCCTGATTAAAACTACGGTCCAGCAATTGCGCCATGTGTTGATCGCGCGCTACCGCAGTGTTTCCTCCCATCACAACAGCAACCACACGACGATTGCCGCGCTTGGCAGAAGTAGCCACATTAAAACCGGAAGCCCGGATAAACCCGGTTTTTAAACCATCCACACCCGGTGTATTACGCACCATACGGTTGTGACTTTTATAAGTGATCCCTTTGTGGTTGAACGACTGCGTGGAGAAATAATGATAATACTTGGGAAAATCCTTGATCAGCCTTGCGGAAAGAGTGGCCATATCCCGTGCCGTTGTCTTTTGTTCAGGATTGGGCAGACCTGAAGCATTGCGAAAGGTGGTGGAGTGCATACCCAGCTTACGCGCCTTCTCTGTCATCATGCGGCCAAAATTCGTTTCACTGGTACCCAGAGCCTCGGCCACCACAGCCGCCACATCATTTGCAGAACGCACAATCAACGCCGGAATCGCTTCCCGCACACTGATACTATCCCCGGCGCGCAAACCGATATTCGTTGACGGCATCGATGCCGCATGCGCAGATACCGGCATGCGGAAATCCAGCGTCATTTTGTGTTGCTCGATCGCTTCAAACAACATATAAAGCGTCATCATTTTAGTCAACGAAGCCGGATAGCGGCTGGCATCCGCATTAGACTCATGCAGCACAGCGCCGCTACTGGCATCGATTACAATAGCCGCGGAGCGCGGATTCGCTTGCGCCGGACTCACCAGAGTCAATAACACCGCGAAAACAAAAAAAACTTTCACTCCTATACGCTCCGGTATCGTCATACGATTCACTCCTTCTGAAAGTCTGCCCATGGAAAGAAGCTTAAATGACCGGCATGAAGTTTTTTTCACGTTCCGGATCAACGCTGCTCCCGCTTGCTGAAATAATGACAAATATCCATTGATAGCTGCTTTTTTATTATTTATTTTGCTGATCATATATCGATGACTCAAAAATTTCCGCGGCGTAATTTCTCATCTGCACATTCTACTGGAGCAGCGTAGTTCTATATTTCGTAATAAATAGCATATTTCCCCCTATCTACAAAGTATTTTATGCTGCAGCGCGCTGTTAAATACGCGGCCATTGAATTTTTCAGATTCCAAAATGAGTAATCTAACAAAAAAGCATTTTGAGCATGACAATGGCGGACTGGAAAAAACCAAGACATTACAATATTATCTTATTTATTCAATGATATAAATGACTACTGAATGAATATACTAATCGTGGTTGAACCGGCGGAATATTCTGCATGTGCGGTAGGTGAGTGTGGAGCAGAATGCGCTGACTGGCTAACCAATCAGCGCAGCGCAAGGAGATATTATTTTTGGAAGGAGTTGATCTTTCTGAATTACTACAGATAACAAACAAGAGCACCGCTTCGCACGGCAGTGCTCTTGAACAAACGCTTAGAACTCTTCCCAGTCACCACCACCGCCTGCGGCAACCTTGCGCGGTTGAGATTCTAGTGCAGTCGAGCCCGAGTTGGGATTGGCTGCAATTTTTCTGGTAGCAGACCCGCGATTAGGCAGTTTGGCAACCGGCGCCGTTCGATTGCTTCTTTTAACCGGCATGGCTGCGCTACTGCTACTGCTGCTGCCGTGCGATAACTTGAAGGTGCTGACCGCTTGTGTCAGGGAGTGCGCTTGGTCTTGCATGGACTCGGCGGCGGCGGCGGCCTCTTCCACCAATGCTGCATTCTGCTGCGTCACTTCGTCCATCTGCGTGACAGCCTGATTAACCTGCTCAATACCTGAGCTTTGTTCCTGGGATGCAGCGGAGATTTCAGCCATGATATCCGTCACACGTTTCACGGCACTGACGATTTCATCCATAGTTGCGCCCGCTTCATCAACGAGACGCGAACCATCTTCCACTTTGGCTACCGAATCGCTGATCAGTTCTTTAATCTCTTTCGCTGCTGCTGCCGAGCGCTGCGCCAGCGTGCGCACTTCCGTAGCCACAACAGCAAATCCACGGCCTTGCTCACCTGCACGTGCTGCTTCCACCGCTGCATTCAATGCCAAAATATTCGTTTGGAACGCTATGCCATCGATGACACTAATGATGTCAACGATTTTTTTAGAGCTTTCATTGATCGAGCTCATCGTTTGCACAACCTGTCCGACTACCGCTCCTCCTTTCACTGCGACTTCGGAAGCACCCGCCGCCAGTTGATTGGCCTGACGCGCATTATCTGCATTTTGTCTCACTGTGGAAGTTAACTCTTCCATCGAAGACGCGGTTTCTTCCAGACTGGATGCTTGTTCCTCGGTTCGCTGGCTTAAGTCCGAATTACCGGAAGCAATTTCACCGGATGCCGTTGAGATTTGGTCGGTTCCCATACGCACTTTACCCACCAGATCCGCTAAATTGTCATTCATCGTTTTCAGTGCTTGCAGCAAGCGTCCGGTTTCGTTGGTTGAGTTAACATCAATACGGCTGGTCAGATCACCGGCGGCGACTGCATTTGCCACAGCGACAGCTTCATTCAAAGGTCCGATAATCGCACGTATCAACAGAAAACCGATTATTACTGCCAACACTATCCCTAATGCAATCACAACCACACTGGTGATAAAAATATTTTCGTAGTTATCTTGAGATGCGGCAAATTCTTTTGCACCTTCATCCCGCTGCAGCTCAATCAATTTGAACATCGTTGCATGTGCCGCATCAAATTTAGGTGTTGCATCGGTAGCATTTACAATCGCCGCATCATAATCCCCAGCTGCGGCCAAAACCATGGTACGGTCACGCGCATCTGCATAGGCTTTCCACTCGTGATTAAAGCTCTCTGTCAATGTTTTTTCTATCGGCGTCAAATTAGTCGCCATGTATTTCTGCCAAGCTGTAGCAATCTCAGCATCCCGCTGATTAGTCATTACCTGTCGTTCCTTTACCACCTCAGGTTTACGTGTGTAGGCAGACAATACCGCATTTAAGCGCGTGCGTTGCATGCGATCTATAATTAAACCTAGTTCTCCCAAAGGAACGGCACGGTCTTCATAAACCCCTCTGAATGAATCATTCGTTTGATTCAATCCATATATGCCCAAACTACCGATACCAACCAGCAATATCGACAGAAAACCTATTACCAATACTAATCGCGATTTTATTGTCATATTATTAAACACTAGAGTCTCCTTAAAGTCTTTTATTAAAAATTACTTCACTTATCAACCTATACTTCGTTCAAGCAAACCCATATCGCTGCTACTCATCAGTTTTTCGATATCAATCAATATCAGCATTCGTTCAGCAACTGTCCCCAGCCCCGTGATGTATTCGGTATCAATAACAGACCCAAATTCAGGAGCAGGCCGAATCTGACCCGCTTCAAGTTCGATCACATCCGATACACCATCCACCACAATTCCCATGACACGGCCGGCTACATTTAAAATAATAACCACAGTAAATTGGTTGTAATCCACATCGTCCAGCTTGAATTTGATCCTCATATCGATAATCGGAACAATAATCCCGCGCAAATTAACAACGCCTTTAACAAAACCGGGAGCATTCGCTATTTGCGTAACAGAATCATACCCTCTGATTTCCTGTACTTTTAGGATCTCAATTCCATATTCTTCGACACCCAGACGGAAGGTTAAAAATTCATTGGTCATATGCCTGACTACCGAGTTAGGTGATTCAGTCATTACATCAACCGTTTGTTCCTGTGGCATGTTCATGCTCCTCTTATCGAAAACTTGATCAATCAACCATAATTGTTTATGTTTATTCCTCTTGAATATCCCTTCATAAACCTGTCTTTTTTCATACATTTTTATTTCATGGAACGCAGTTCACCGTTACGGACTTTGAATAAATATATTTTGCCCGATGATTCTTATTTTAATTTCAGAAATCATGTCAAATATATATCAGAATTATCTGACATATATTTATTAACCCTTTTGATAAAAACAGATAAACCTAATAAAAATATAAACTTAAACCATTTATTGTGATATTTGGATGTTTTAATCCAATTTGTTGAGTTACATAAAAAAACCCCCATCTAGAAACCAGATGGGGGTTTTTTTATTAATTCAGAAAGTTTTTTAGAACTCTTCCCAGTCTTCACCGCCGCCAGCAGCAACTTTACGAGGCTGTGCCGGTATTACCGCAGTGGATGCTTCCGATCTTGCTGCGGCTTTCTTCGTCACAGGACCACGATTCGGCAGTTTGGCAACCGCAGCTGGGCGATTGCTTCTCTTAACCGTTGCCGGTGCAGCATGACCGCCGGATAACTTGAAGGTACTGACTGCCTGTGTTAGCGCTTGTGCTTGTTCCTGCATGGATTCCGCTGCAGCGGCGGCTTCTTCCACCAATGCCGCATTTTGTTGCGTTACTTCGTCCATCTGTGTAACCGCTTGGTTAACCTGCTCAATACCCGAGCTTTGTTCTTGCGATGCAGCCGAGATCTCACTCATAATATCTGTTACACGTTTAACCGCGCCCACAATTTCATCCATGGTCGCGCCAGCTTCATCGACCAGCCGCGTGCCATCTTCCACTTTACTGACGGAGTCGCTGATCAGTTCCTTAATTTCTTTAGCCGCCGCCGCTGAGCGTTGCGCCAGTGTGCGTACTTCTGTCGCCACTACGGCAAATCCACGCCCTTGTTCACCGGCACGCGCTGCTTCCACCGCTGCATTCAATGCCAGAATATTGGTTTGAAAGGCGATACCATCGATCACACTGATGATATCAACAATCTTGTGTGAGCTTTCATTGATCGATTTCATGGTGTGAACTACTTGACCGACAACCGCGCCGCCTTTCATCGCAACTTCGGATGCACCGGCCGCCAGTTGATTAGCTTGACGCGCACTGTCCGCATTTTGTTTTACGGTTGACGTCAGTTCTTCCATCGACGATGCCGTTTCTTCCAGGCTCGATGCTTGTTCTTCCGTGCGCTGACTCAAATCCGAGTTGCCGGAAGCAATCTCACCGGATGCCGTTGTGATTTGATCGGTTCCCGAACGTACTTTACCGACCAAATCGATCAGACTGTCATTCATTTGTTTCAGTGCTTGCATCAGACGACCTGTCGATGACTTGGTTGAGGTGACTACAATGTTCGACGTGAGATCGCCGGATGCGACTCTATTCGCAATCTCAATCGCTTCATCCAGCGGGGCAACAATTGAGCGCAATAACAAGAAACCTAAAATAATCGCAAGTGTGACACCCAGTGCCATCGCTGCCACTGAGATCATGAAAATGCTTTCGAAACTGCTTTGTGCGACAGCATATTCCTTGGCGGCATCAGTTCCCTGCAAAGCAAGCAGTTCAAATACAACCTCACGAAGTGCAGCAAACTTTGGACCTGCATTGCTGACCAAGTTGCTAGCAGCAGCTTCGAAATCGCCGACTGATGAAAGTTGCAGGGTTTGCGTCAATGCTTCCACATAGGCCTTATGCCGCTCACCTTTTATCTTGGTCAACGCCATTTCTTCTTCTGTCAACCTGGTGGCTAAATACTTCGCCCAAATTCCTTCATTTTCTTTGACTAATTGCAAAGTTTCTCCGAGTTTGTTTTTGGCATTATTAACATCTTTTTTCATCACCGAATCCATGGCATTCAAGCGAACCCGGTACCAAGTATCGAGAATCGTTCCTAGCTGAACAGATGGCACAGTGCGGTCTTCATAAACTGTTTTTAATCCATCGTTGGAATGGTTAAAACCATACAACCCCAACGCACCGATACCAATCATCAGCATCGACAATATACTTATCACAAACATCAAACGGAATTTAATCGACGTATTTGCAAACATCACAACCTCCCTTAAGTCTTCCTAATTAATAAAACAGTTTTCTCACTAATTAATACTTTGTTCAATCAGACCCATATCGCTGCTACCCATCAATTTCTCGATATCGATCAATATCAACATGCGCTCAGCAACAGTCCCAAGCCCCATGATATATTCGATATCGATGACGGAACCCAATCCCGGTGCTGGCCGCATTTGCTTGGTTTCCAGATTAATTACGTCCGATACACCATCGACCACCATTCCCATAACACGCCCGGCTACATTCAGAATAATCACCACGGTAAATTGATCATATGCCGCATCACTCAGCCGAAATTTAATCCGCATATCGACAATCGGTACGATAATTCCGCGCAAATTGACTACACCTTTGATAAAGTCAGGTGAATTCGCTATTTGCGTAATGGCGTCATAACCCCGGATCTCCTGCACTTTGAGGATTTCTATTCCATATTCTTCACTTCCCAGACGGAACGTCAGAAACTCATTAATCATCTGGTCTGCAATTGATCCAGTTGCCGCAACTACTGCTTGCTCTTGTGACATACTTTATTCCTCTCGTTTACCTTATAAAATCCGAGCTAATTACTGCAATAAGGTTTTGAAGTTTGATTTGATTTATGATTGAGATAATTCACTTTTTCCCAATGAAATAGTCTGTAGGAATGAAGCCAATATCTACGGAATCCAGAGAAATAAATTCTGTCGGCTCATTCCTATAATAAAATAGGAAATGATGAATACAATATGTAGGAAATATCCTATTTAAGAATAAAGCAAAACAGCAGAATAAATTAACTATATCAACAATAAGAAATTGTTTATTAAAGAATTAATCCTGGAAATCTATGGAAATATAAGTAGGAATTAGAAATTCTATTGGATATGCCATAGAGATTTATGGCACTGATTGATAGTATTTAAGAAAACAACATCCCCCACCCGGTTACCGGATGGGGGGTTTATATTAATTCAAGAGGTTTTTTAAAACTCTTCCCAGTCTTCGCCACCGCCAGCAGCAACTTTACGAGGCTGTGCCGGCATTACCGCAGTGGATGCTTCCGATCTTACTGCAACTTTCTTCGTCGCAGGACCGCGATTCGGCAGTTTGGCAACCGCAGCTGGGCGATTGCTTCTCTTAACCGTTGCCGGTGCAGCATGACCGCCGGATAACTTGAAGGTACTGACCGCCTGTGTTAGCGCTTGTGCTTGTTCCTGCATGGATTCCGCTGCCGCAGCGGCTTCTTCCACCAATGCCGCATTTTGTTGCGTTACTTCGTCCATCTGTGTAACCGCTTGGTTAACCTGCTCAATACCCGAGCTTTGTTCTTGCGATGCAGCCGAGATCTCACTCATAATATCTGTTACACGTTTAACCGCGCCCACAATTTCATCCATGGTCGCGCCAGCTTCATCGACCAGCCGCGTGCCATCTTCCACTTTACTGACGGAGTCGCTGATCAGCTCCTTAATTTCTTTAGCCGCCGCCGCTGAGCGTTGTGCCAGTGTGCGTACTTCTGTCGCCACTACGGCAAATCCACGTCCTTGTTCACCCGCACGCGCTGCTTCCACCGCTGCATTCAATGCCAGAATATTGGTTTGAAAGGCGATGCCATCAATTACACTGATAATATCTACAATTTTCTTGGAGCTTTCGTTAATCGAGCTCATGGTTTGCACAACTTGTCCAACTACCGCGCCGCCTTTCATCGCAACTTCGGATGCTCCCGCCGCCAGTTGATTAGCTTGACGCGCATTGTCCGCATTTTGTTTTACGGTTGACGTCAGTTCTTCCATCGACGATGCCGTTTCTTCCAGGCTCGATGCTTGTTCTTCCGTGCGCTGACTCAAATCCGAGTTGCCGGAAGCAATCTCACCCGATGCCGTTGAAATTTGGTCGGTTCCCGAACGTACTTTTCCAACCAAGTCGATCAGATTATCGTTCATCATTCTTAAAGCTTGCAGCAAACGCCCGGTTTCATTAGTCGAATTGGTTTCAATGCGGCTGGTCAAATCACCCGATGCCACTGCATTGGCCACTGCAATGGCTTCATTCAAAGGACCTACTATTGCGCGTATTATCAGAAAACCGATAATCATTGCCAATGAAACGCCCAATATCATCGCTGCAACCGATGCCATGAAGATAGTTTCGTAATGACCTTGCGCAGTTTGATATTCTTTAGCAGCAACAGCACCTTGTAGATCAAGCAAGGTAAATACCGTATCTCTAAGCACGTTAAATTTTTGCGTTGTATCCGCGGCAAGATTCTTCGCTGCGGCCTCGAAATCTCCCGCTATCGCAAGCCGGAAGGTTTGATTCATTGAATTAACGTACTGAACATGCTGCTCACCCTTCGTTTTGGTCAGCATTTCTTCTTCAGGCGTTAACACTGTGGCCAGATATTGCGCCCAAACGCCCTCATTCTGCTTAACAAGGCGATTGGCTTCTTCAGCCAGCTTCTTTGAGATCTCGACATTCTTCGATTCGGTGGCATCTATCGCATTCTTACGCACCTGATACCAGACATCCAGAATTTTTCCCAGTTGCACAGCTGTTACAGTGCGGTCTTCATAAACTGACTTTAATCCGGCATTGGATTGATTGATACCATACAAACCTAAAGCACCGATACCTACCAGTAATATCGACAGCATACCGATGACAAATGCTAACCGGGATTTTATCGTCATGTTATTAAACATCAGAACCTCCTTTAAAATTTTTTACCTGCAAAATTGTTTCCATTAATTTATGCTCTGCTCGATCAAACCCATATCGCTGCTACCCATCAGTTTTTCGATATCGATCAATATCAGCATTCGTTCGTCGACGGTACCAAGCCCCATGATATATTCGGTATCAATGACGGAACCCAATCCCGGCGCTGGCCGCATTTGCTCGGCTTGCAAAGTAAGCACATCGGATACAGCATCGACCACCATTCCCATGACACGCCCAGCTACATTCAGAATAATCACCACGGTAAATTGATCATGCGTCGCGTTACCCAGCCGGAATTTAATCCGCATATCGACAATCGGTACAATAATTCCGCGCAAATTGACTACACCTTTGATAAAGTCAGGCGAATTCGCTATTTGCGTAATGGCGTCATAACCTCGGATCTCCTGCACTTTGAGAATTTCCATCCCATATTCTTCGCTTCCCAGACGAAAAGTCAGAAACTCATTCGCCATATGATTTATAGCTGAACCAGGTAATTCAGTGACTTTATCTGTTGCCTGTTCCTGATACATAACTTAAGCTCCTACGGTTTGTTATCCAATCCTGAATCAATTGATAATTGCTGAATTCTCGTTTTGAAAATGACCTTTACCGATTCATTTGCTTTATATATAGTCGCTTTAAAGCAAATCATCATGTAGTCATTTTCTTACGGCACAAAGAAAAATTTTCTTTAATTATTTTTTAAAATTTTACCTAACCATTTGATAAATCAATTTTGAGATAAAAAGTAAAAAATCCTACAAACTTTTAGAGAATGCAAAATAAAATTTGTAGGAACAAAAGAATTTTTATTTCTCAGCAACAAAATTGGATGAAATAAAAATCTCTCATTACAAATAAAGCAATGCATAAAATCATGTTATAAATTTTATTGATGAGTCCAGCAAAATGACGATTGAAGGAATGAATCATTTCACTGTTCTGAGCAGTGATCTGGAAAAAAGTAAGGTTTTCTATATCAGTATCTTAGGATTGAAAGAAGGCTACCGTCCGCCATTTACTTTTCCGGGCGCATGGCTTTACACCGGAAATCAGGCGATTCTGCATATTATGGCGGGTAAGCCCATGCCAGCGAATGCAGCCGGTGTGATCGATCACATGGCTTTCACTGCAGTTAATCTGCAGGCCACGGTTGATACCTTAAAGCGGCATGGTATTCCGTATGATTTGCACCGCTTAAAAGGATTGGATATCTGGCAGTTGTTTTGCCATGATCCGGATGGTGCAAAGGTAGAGCTGGATTTTCCGGCAAGCGAACCGGAACCCAAGGTTTAGGGAAACACTGATTAATTGGGCAAACGAAACATATCTACAAGATAGTTGAGGAAGCGAGTGCCACGCAACGATGCGACTCGCTCGTGCAGTCATGCAGTCAATTAATCAGCGTTTCCTTAGAGCGTTATTTCACGCATTTCGGATTCTTCCCCGCAGCACGCGCTTGTTGCATCAATGCCGTAGCCTTGGGCAAATGCGCACGTAAATCGTCGATACGTGTTTCGTGTGAGGGATGGGTTGATAGGAACTCTGCCGGTTGCGCTCCCTGACTGGCTTGCGCCATTTTCTGCCATAACGTGACGCTTTCGGCAGGATTAAATCCTGCTTTTGCCATTAACTCAACGCCTATCATATCCGCCTCACTTTCGTGCAAGCGGCTAAACGGCATGATCACCCCATATTGTGCGCCAACCCCAAGTAGACTCACTGCCGTTTGTCCCATGGGCGTCGTTGGCGCAGCGACTGCGGCAATCAGTGAAATTCCCATTTGCGCGCCCAGCTTTTGCGACATCCGCTCATTACTGTGCCGCGCCTGCACATGGCCAATCTCATGACCGATTACCGAGGCCAGTTGATCCTGATTATCCACAAGCTCAACCAAACCGGTGTGCACACCGATCTTGTTGCCCGGCAAGGCGAAGGCATTCAGCGTGGCATCTTCAAATACGACCACTTCCCAATTACCACCTACTTCACGTGTGATCGCATCGGTAACGCAGGTTACAAACTGGTTTTCTTTTGTGTCTTGACTGATTTTCTTTCCCTGCTTCAAATCCGAGAAAGCTTGCAGCCCCATCGCATCTACCTCATTGTCAGGCATAAAAACCAGCTGAGTTCTACCCATCGGTGAGGTGGCGCAGGCCGTCAAAGAAAATATAATCAACAAAGCACATAGTATTCTGAACTTCATATCAAACTCTCTCCATAGCGTGGATGTAAGGGATTTTTCCCGTCGCCGTCATGATATTCCTTTTAACCAGCAAAAAAGCAATTTTCTTTACCATCATTTGTAAGAATTCCTAGCGTTGTTTACAGTATTCAGGAGAATACTGTCGATGAATATACACAAACGCACT